>JAIOIH010000001.1 GCA_019912395.1 Flavobacteriales bacterium
ATGACAACCGGTTGGAAAGCCCGCTTAAAGAAATCCTGTCACTTCGAGCGCGAGTCGAGAAGGACATTCCAGCTACATGAAAGGTCCTGCATTGAACGGAGTGTTGTCGTGTCTCGTGTCTCGCATCTCGACTTCGCTCGACGTGACACGCTCGACATGACACACGACAACTGCGCTCGACATGACAACCGGTTGGAAAGCCCGCTCAAGAAATCCTGTCACTTCGAGCGCCAGTCGAGAAGGACATTCCAGCTACATGAGAGGTCCTGCATTCAACGGGAGTGTTGTCGTGTCTCGCATCTCGCATCTCGACTTCTCACGCGCTGCGTGCGTTGCGAAGTGCCGCTCCGCTACTGCTCGATGTGACACGCTCGACATGACACACCACAACTGGCGCTCGACATGACAACTTTGATGAGACTGCTCAGAGGCACTGTCATTTCAAGCACCGGGCGTGCCTGCATGTGGCGCCCGTAACGGGTTACGGCGCTGGTGCTCACATCTTCACGAAGACGACACGGCGGTTCTTCGCCTTGCCTTCGGGCGAATCGTTCGGGGCCATGGGCTCCTGCTCGCCCTTGCCACTTGTCTTCAAGCGCTTCGCCTCGATGCCCATATCGGTCATCGCCTCTACCACCGCTTGTGCCCGGGCCAGCGAAAGCTCGGCGTTGTGCGCCTCGCTGCCATCGCTGTCCGTGTGTCCTTCCACGGTGAACTCCAATGATGGATCTTCGTTCATCAGATCGGCGATGCGCTTGATCTCGGCATAGGAGCGCGGCAACAGGTCGGCACGGTCCACTTCAAAGAGGATGTTGTGCGTGACGATGCGTCCCTTCAATACCTCCTCCTTGTACTTCGCATGGGCACCCGCGGCCACCTTCACGTTGTCGATCAGGAAGGCGTAAGGGTGGTCGTCGTGCGGACAGCAGGCGCTCAACAGGAAGAGGTCCGGACGCGCATCACCCGGTATGCGCACGTTGAAGAGGCGGTACTGGTCGTAGTAGCCCTTCACGCTGTTGCCGTTCACCGAGAGGGAGATGTGCGCCCACTTGCCCATCGTGTTTTCCTTGTTGCTGCCGGGGACCTTGCCATTGAACAGGTTGCCCATGTCCAGCTCACCGGGCCGCACCGTCAGTGCGATCACCTTCTTGTCATAGGTGCCGCTCATGAAATCCACGCGGTAGGTGTACTGGTTCGGGAAACGGTCCGGGGTCATCCATGCATCGAATTCGATGGTGTACTGTTCCGGTAACAGGAAGCCCTTTTCCCAATTCGGATGGGTGTGCAGATCACCGATCATGCCCTTGCCCGTGCCGGTGATCTCTGCCACCTCCAGCACCCCCTTGGTATAGGCCCACTTGCTGGGGATCTCCCCGCTGCTTTCCCCTTCCAGATCATCATAGAAGATGATCTCCGCACCGGGTTGGAAATCGTAACGCTCGGTCCAGACCGCGATGGTGGCGTCCGCCTTGGCGGATCCATCCTTGGTGGCGGATGTGCCATCATTTTTCGTTCCCTCTTCCGCACCCTCCTCCGGCTCCTGCTTCTCCTTTTCCCCCTTCTCCTTGTCCTTGTTCTTGTCCTTCTTCTTTCCTCCCTTCGCGGAATCCTCCACCTCGTCGAGGCCCTTGTCGATGCCTTGGTCGATCTTGCGGTTGGCGCGTTGTTCGGCCTTCCGTTTGGCCCGATCGAGCAATTTGTCGACTTGGGCATCCGTAATCACACTCCAGCCAAAGAAGGCCAGGAACAAGCAGAGCAGGTGCTTCATGGCAGTGGGATTTCAGGTAAAGTTATCATCCTGCGCGAGTTTGAGGGCCTCGTGATCCCGATGGAGCCATTGGTTGAAAGGCGCTAAAGAAGTCCTGTCATATGGAGCGCCAGATGAGAAGGACGTTCCAGCTACATGAAAGGTCCTGTGTTGAACGGAGTGTTGTCGTGTCTCGACTGCGCTCGACATGACAACCGGTTGGAAAGCCCGCTTAAAGAAATCCTGTCACTTCGAGCGCCAGACGAGAAGGACATTCCAGCTACATGAGAGGTCCTGCATTCAACGGGAGTGTTGTCGTGTCTCGACTGCGCTCGACATGACAACCGGTTGGAAAGCCCGCTCAAGAAATCCTGTCACTTTGAGCGCCAGACGCGAAGGACATTCCAGTGCATGAAAGGTCCTGTGTTGAACGGAGTGTTGTCGTGTCTCGTGTCTCGCATCTCGACTTCGCTCGATGTGACACGCTCGACATGACAACACCCCGACGCTCGACATGACACACGACAACTGGCGCACGACATGACAATTCACTAGCGCACCAAGGTCACGCTGCCTTGTCTCTGCACGCGCCGCTCGCCGTCCTCTGCTTGCCAGGCGTAGCGGAGCGTGTAGGCGTACACCCCGATCGGCAGTGCATCACCGCTCCACGCAAAGGCGGGGTCGGTGGTGCGGTGGATGCGGCGGCCCCAGCGGTCGTAGACCTCCAGCTCGAAGGCGGTGGGCGTGCAGTCCATGCTGACGGCCAGCCCGTCGTTGATGCCGTCGCCGTTGGGGGTGAAGGCGTTGGGCAGGTAGAGCGGGCAGCGGCAATTGCGGGTGATCACGGCCACGGCATCGCTGCTGGTGCAGCCGAGGCTGTCGGTGAGCCACAGCGTGTAGGTGCCGGTGGCCTGCACGGTGATGCTGCGCGTGGTATCGCCGGTGCTCCAGAGCAGGCTGCCGCTCACGGGGCCGGGGTCCAGCGTGGCGGGCACATCGTCGCAGGTGTTCCGGTCGGCGCCAAGGGTGAAGGGCGTGCCCCCGAAGCGCACGTCCACGGTATCCACCACCGTGCTGCACGGCAATTGCACCTCCACGGTGTATCGGCCGCTGCCGGCCACGGTGATGCTCGCGCTGGTTTCCCCGGTGCTCCACAGGTAGCTCGGCGTGTGGAAGGGATGGGTCCACGTTGCGTCCAGGGTCACGGGCCCGCCATCGGAGCAGAGCAGGGTATCGCGCAGGGCGATGGGGTCGTCCGGCGGCGCAGTGGGGTAGGTGTCCCAGTGGTTGGGCAGACCCCAGGTGCTGGGGTGGGTGCCGGTGCTCACGGCGTTGTCCACAAAACCACAGCCCGGCCCCGGCACGTCGGGGCTGGTGATGGCGCTGAGGTAGGTGGCGCCGTTGAGGCGCGCGGCGTAGATCTTGCCATCGGGAGCGAGCTGCAAACTGCCGAAGGCCCGGTTCTCATTGGCCAGCACCACCTCGTTGTTCATCGGGTCCGCGCTGGTGAGGTCATACTGGCGGATGGTGCTGTAGCCGCCCCCGTTGAGCAGGCCATGGTCGCTCATGTACACCAAGCTGCCGTTGGGCGCGAACTCCACGCCGTAGCCGCGGCTGAACAGTTCGGGGGTGCCGCCGATGGAATCGCTGCGGAGGTTGGAGAGCAGCCCGGTGCCGTTGTCGAAGTCCAGCACATCGAAGTAGGCCGTACTCTGCCAATCGCTGCTGGTGATCGCTACGCTTCGCCCCCAGGCGTTGGCCAGCCGGTCGCCCTGTTGGTTCATCCGCATGCAACCGATGGGGCTGGCCCCCGAGCCGTCGGGGTTGCCGTGCATGGCCTGGCCGATGTGGCTGACCACCGGACCCTCCACGCCTTGGCAGGTTACCAAGTAGGCGATGTAGGCATCGCTCTCCCAGCGGTGGTAGAGCACCCAAACGTCGCGGCCATTGGCATGGTAGGTGGCCGTGAGCCGCTCCGTCACGGGGCCGTCGAGCAGCACATTGGCCGTCACCACATCGCCGTTGCCGCCGTTCGCGACCATGTCCACGATGCTGTAGGCCGCGTTGGGCTGTCCGGTCCATTCGCCGCCCTGCGCCGGTGCGGTGAAGAGGTAGTAGCGCTGCGGGTCGTCCGGCACCGGCACGATGAGCGCGCTCTGGCTGGTGGAAAAATGGCCGAAGAGCCCTGTGCCGTTGGGCATCGCATTGTTGTTGCGGTCCCACACCGTTTCCCCGTTGCTGTAGAACAGCAGTTGCCCGGTGGCGTCGCAGATGCTGGTGCAGCCCTCGTCGGTGCTCATGGGCGTGGTGATGGCCACAGGTGTTCCGCTACTGAAATCCAGCCCGGCATTGAAGCCGAAAGGCCAGAAGTGGTGCTGCGCTTGCGCGGAGCAGGCAAAGGCGAGCAGGCAGGCAATCAGGGAGATCGGGATACGCATCGGCGTTCACGGATAATGACGCGATCCGGTGATGGAACGCTGCCTGACGGTGATCGGGAACCCGCGCAACGCCGTGGGTGCGTGGCGCTGCGGACGCAAGTGCATCTGCCGTACCAAGGTCACGATTCCTCGGCACTGCGCACCCCGTTCGGCAGTGCATCACCGCTCCACGCGAAGGCCGGGTCGGGGCTGCCTACCTTGCCGCCGCGCCATGCTCCGCAAGTTCCTCAACATCCTGATCATTGTGCTGGCCGTGGTGGTCGTGTTGCCGATCCCGTTGGCCTACGCGGTGGACTTCACGTACCACTGGCTGCTGCTGATCACCATACCCATCGGTGTACCCCTTCTGCTGGGGTCGATCGTTTGGCGGGTACTGTTGGGAACCGCGCCCAAGGCCGCACCGGGTCCCGGAACCTAGCGCTGCCGTTCGCAAGGGCTCAATGCACCAGCACTGTTCGGTACAAGGTGTTCCCGTTCACCGTGACGCGAACAAGGTATGCGCCCGGTGCGGGCAGGTGCAGGGTATGCGCGTTGCTGCCCGGTCGGCTGCGGTGGACCGTTCGCCCCAACACGTCATGTACCACCAGTTCATCCAGGGTACCGGTGGCGCTCACCGTGATGGGCCCCGCGCTGGGGTTGGGATACATGCGCAGCACATCGTCCGGTCCGGTCGCAGAGGAGAGCCCCGTGGTCGGATCCACCAACTGCAGCACATAGCTGTTGGCGGTGTTCGGCGGCGCCGTCAGGTTGAAGATGTCCGGGCCGGGGTCGAAGTCGGCAGTGCCGAAGAAGAAGCCTGTGGCATGCACCGTTCCATTGGGCAGTACGGCGATCGCGCTGCCGCCGAGCTGCCCGGCACCACCGAGCCGCGCGGCCCAGTCGACCGTGCCGTCCGTATGCAACTTCGAGATGTAGGCATCGGCGATGCCCTCTGCCGTCAGGGTCAGTTCCCCGGTGCCCGGATCGAAGTCCACCGGACCATTGAAGAAACCGGTGCTGTAGACACCGCCGCCGGCATCCACGGCGATGCCCAGTCCGTCGCCCGCATTGGGCCCACCCAACTGTCCCGCCCATTGGAAGCTGCCCGCGCCGTTGAGCTGCGCTACGAAGATGCTGCGATCGAGGTCCGAGGCACTGACCAGTTCGACCGTTGAAGGTCCGGGATCGAAGTCGGCCGTACCTGTAAAGGAACCGGTGAAGCACACCTGGCCGGCGGGTCCTGCCGCGATCGCGTATCCGATGTCGCGCGCTTCACCACCCATGCCACCGGCCCACACGAACGTTCCCGCGGCGCTCAGACGGCAGACGAAGGCATCGCTCTCGCCCAGTGCACCGGCCGCATTGAGGACCTGGGTATCCGGACCGGGATCGAAGTCCGCCGCGCCACGGAAGTAGCCGGTGAGCAGCACATCACCCCCTTGTGCCAGCGTGATGGCGAGCGCGGCATCATCGCCCGGACCGCCCATTTGCTTCACCCAGACGAAGTTCCCGAAGGCGTCCAGTTTGCTCACGTGGATGTCCGGTCCAGCGCTGGTAAGGGGTGCCTCGGCAGTACCGGGATCGAAGTCGGCGGTACCGGAGAAATTACCCGTGGTGTACACCTCTTGTGCGCTGTTCACCGCAATGCCGAAGCCGCGTTCGCTGCCCGTGCCGCCCATGCGTTTGGCCCAGATGAAATTGCCCGACGGGTCCAGCTTGCACACGAAGATGTCGTTCTGCCCACCGGGATTGCTGGTGATCGGGAACGTGTTCGGTCCGGGGTCGAAGTCCGCAGTGCCTTGGAAGTCGCCCGCGATGTGGATGTTGCCGGCCTGGTCCAGCGCGATCGCCCGCGCATAGTCGTAGCCGTTGCCTCCCAGTTGCTTGACCCACACGAACTGGCCGAGTGCATCCAATTTGCTGACGAAGATGTCCGTGTTGCCGCCCACCCCCACGGTGAGGTTGGTGATCGCCGTACCGGGATCGAAGTCGGCCGTGCCCGAGAACCAGCCGGTGGTGTAGGTGTTCCCATCGGCGTCCAGCGCGATGGCTTGCGTGTACACCGAACCGGGGCTGCCCAACTGCCCGGCCCATTGCAGGCTCTGTGCACCAAGGTGGCCATGGAATAGCAGAAGACAAATGATCAGGGAGGTGGCGATGTTTTTCATGGGGGTCCATCGGAAAAGTGGCGGTTGCTAAACTAGGCACCCTCTTGGTGAAATGACCCCCAAGCGCAACGTGGGAGAACAGGATGCCTTCCGACCCTAACTGGCTCACGGACCCTCAAGCCCGGCATCTTCTCCGACCGCTTACATGGCCACGTGATCCGCAGAATGCGGATGTCCACCTCGACCACGGGTCCCGGAAACCAACGTTGCCGTTCGGGCCTCCATGCACCAGCACCGTTCGGTCCACGGTGTTCCCGTAAAGGATCATGCCAAGAACGAATGCGCTCCCGGCTGCTGCAGGCATGTCTTTGCGGATGAAGCATATTCCGCAGCCTCCGGAGGGAACAACCCCTCCATCACCGACCTTCGCAACGCATGCTCCGTGCCCACCTCACCGTCCTTCTTGCGTGCTGGCTTCCACCCGTCATCTGGGCGCAGCAGGTGGAGGTGACGCGCTACGACGTGGACCAGGGCCTGCCGCAGAGCATGGTGAACCATGTGGTGCAGGATGCCGATGGCTTCATCTGGCTCGGCACCGGCGATGGCCTGGCCCGCTTCGATGGCCAGCACTTCGTGGTGTACAAGAACGATGGGCAGGACAGCACCAGCCTTTCCAACAACCGGATCTGGGGCTTGGCCGAGGCCGATGCGCACCACCTGTGGGTGGGCACGCGCTCCGGCCTGGACCGCTTGGACCGCCGCACCGGCCGCTTCGAGCATGTTCGCGTGGGCGAGCCGGACGGCTGTTGGCAGGTGTTCGATGTGCGCCCCGAGGGCAGCCTCTTCTACTCGCCCTTGCTGAAGGAATTCCTGCGGATCGATGAACAGGGCACGCACCGCTGGCCCACCGGGCATTGGGATTCGTACACCCACCGCGTGGAGGACGATGGCCGCACGATCTACCAGTTCCAGCGTCACGATACGCTGGTCGTATCACGCACCCGGGATCGAACGTCGACCGCCATCAAGCTGCCGATGGATATCACGAGCGAGATCAGCTCCATCATTCGGGAAGGCAAGGGCTGGTTGCTTTTCGGCCAATACGCATCGTACCGCATGGATGGGCAGCATCGGCAGGTGCCCTTCCCGGCGGAACTGGCCGGCCTGTTGCGTGGCCACCCCGGCGTAAAGCACGCCGAACGCGCGCCGGACGGGAAGGTGTGGCTGGGGATCTCCGGCCATGGCGTGGTGGTGCTGGACAGTGTGTTGAACATCGTGCAGCGCTATCCCTTGCTGCCGCCCGAACAGCGGCCATTGAACATCACGTTGATCGCCTTCGACCGGCAGGGCAACACCTGGGTGGGCACGGATGGAAAGGGGGTGTTCAAGATCGCACCCCAACGGATCAAGGTGGGCCGCATGATGCCGGGCCAGGGCTTGCCGTGGGAACCGGATTCCTGGTTCGTGCGCGGCTTTGCGCAGTGGGATGCACACCGCGTGCTGGTGAACTTCTACCAGGGCGGATCGGCGCTGTTCGATGAGCGCACGGGCACGCTCGGCCCCGCACCGTTGGATGCGCGGACCTTCCACCCCACGAGCAACCACGGCACTCCGCTGAGCGATGGTGAGGGAAGGATCTGGATGCAGGAAGGGTCGGCGATCCGTTGCGTGGACCCGCGCACCCGGCAGGTGGTGCATCAGTACATCGGTACCTGCGGCGATCGCATGGTGCGGTTACAAGGCGGTGAGCTCTGGCGGATCTCCACGTGCAAAGCACCCGAGCGCCTGCTCCCCGGCAGCGGCCCCGTGCGCTTCGCGATGGAACGGATGAACGCACCGTTCACCGCCATCCGCGACGCGCACAACATGCCTGCGGTGCTGCTCCAGGACGGGCTGGGCCGCTATTGGATGTGCAGCGATGCCTTGCCGATCACGCTGTTCTCCGGGCAGGAGCGCCTGCCTTCGCCCTTCGGTGCGTCCGATAGCCTGCAGTTGCTTCGCCTCACCGATCTGCACGAGGACGGCGACCGGCTATGGGCCTGCACCAATGATGGGCTGTTCCTGCTGGAGCGCACGAGCCTGCGGATCCTGAGACGCTACACCGTACACGACGGCCTGCCGGACCAGTTCCTCTACGGCATGGAGCCCGGCAGCGATGGCAGCTGGTGGCTCAGCAGCAACAACGGCCTGTGCCGCTTCGATCCGCGCACGGAAACCTTCCGCAACTTCAGCACGGCGGACGGCCTGCAGAGCAAGGAGTACAACAGCCACGCGCACTTCCGCTCCGCCAGTGGCCGCCTGTACTTCGGCGGGGTCAACGGCTTCAACCACTTCGATCCGCGATCCATCCCCATGGACATGGACGTGCCGATGGTGCAGCCCGTGGCGTTGTCCGATGCGAAGGCCGCCATCCCCTTGCCCACGGAGGAAGGGGCCATGGCGGTGGACCTGCCCTATCCGCGCAACACCCTGCGCATCGAAATGGCCGTACTGGAGTTCTCCGCGCCGGAACGCAACCGCTACAAGTGGCGCATGCCGGGCTACCGCGAGGAGTGGACCACGGCGGCATCCACGGTGCCCATCGAACTGAACAACGTGCCTGCGGGTTCCTTCACCCTGGAGGTGATCGGCATCAACGGCGATGGCGTGGAAGGGCCGGCAAGAACGCTGCTGACGGTAAAGGTGCTGCGCCCGTTCTGGGCCGCGCCGTGGTTCATCGCACTACTGTCCGCTGCGCTGATCGCGATCGTGGCATGGCTGTGGGCATTGGCCTACCGCAAGCGGATGCGTGCCCGGTTGGCTGCGGCGGAACAGGAGATGAAGGAGTTGCGCCTGCGCACCCGCCTCGCCAAGGACATCCACGACGATGTGGGCAGCGGTCTGGCCCGCGTGGCCGCCCTGGCGCGTTCGCCCAAGCGCAGCACCGATGCCGAGTCGCGCTTCGATAGGATGGAGGCCATCAGCAGCGAACTGCTGGACAACCTGCGCGACGTGGTGTGGATGAACGATCCGCGCAACGGCACACTGGACCTGCTCTTGATCCGCCTGCGTGAATTCGCCCTGGACCTCTTCGAGGGCAGCGGTGCCACGGTCGTTTGCGACTTCCCGGAACCACTGCCCACAACGACCATCGGTGGGGCCTTCCGCCGCAACCTCATGCTGATCGGGCGCGAAGCCCTGCACAATGCGCTCAAATACAGCGGTGCCCGGAACATCACGCTGATGTGGCGCATGGAGGGGGAAGGATTCCTCTTCACCGTAAGCGACGATGGCGTGGGCCTTGGTACGGGGGAGGTGCAGGGCGGTGGCCAGGGCAGCGGGAACATGCGCCAACGTGCCGGGGAAGTACACGCGGAATTCGAACGGACCACCCTCAACACCGGAGGGACGGAGGTCCGCGTCTTTGGCCGACCTTCGTGCCTGGATGATTGAGCAGGGGATCATTGCGGTGGCGATCGTGGAGGACGACGGCATCTTGCGCGAGGCGTTCGAGGAAACCTTGCAGGCCGATCCGGGCATCGCGGTATGCGGGTCCTTCGCCAGCGCGGAGGAATACCTCGCGCACGTGTTCCGGTCACCACCGGACGTGGTGATCATGGACCTGAACCTGCCGGGGATCAGTGGCATCGAATGCATCCGCCGGATCAAGGAAAGGCCCACCGCGACGCAGGTGCTGGTATGCACCGTGCAGGATGATGATGAAAGCCTGTTCAGCGCGCTGTGTGCCGGTGCCACCGGCTACCTGCTGAAGGATGCGCGACCGGCGCAGGTGCTGGAGGCCCTGAAGGTCCTGCACGCGGGTGGCTCGCCCATGGGCCCGGGGATCGCACGGCGCGTGATCGCCAGCTTCGCCAAGCCGCGCAAGCAGGCCAAGGAGTTCGAACTGCTCACCGAACGCGAACGCGAGGTGCTGGAGGAACTGGCCAAGGGCCAGCGCTACAAGGAGATCGCCGACGACCTGCACCTGAGCATCGACACGGTGCGCACCCATGTACGCAACCTCTACGAAAAGCTGCAGGTGAGCTCGCGCACCGATGCGCTGAACAAGCTCTATCCCCGGTAGGGCGGTAGCAATTTCACATGAAAGTGGTATGGCACGGGCGATGGCATTGCCGGAGTTTTGCTGCATAACAAAGCACCACAACATGAAACCAACTGCTACATTTTTTGCCATCCTGCTCACTGCCATGCTTCAGGCCCAAGTGACCCTGCAGCAAAGCATGATCGCCCCCGGCGGTATACACCTGGACATGTATATGGTGACCGCCCCGGGCAGCGCCACCGAACCCTCTGACGGTGCCAACCAGACATGGGACCTCAGCACCATCACGGTGCAGCCCGTGGGGGTGTTGGATTTTGTCACGTCCACCAATACGCCTTACGCCGCAACCTACCCCAGCGCCAACTGGGTTTGGGCGCAAGCCCCTACGGGAATGGCGACCGATTACGTGTACCTGAACATCTCCGCCAGTGGCATTGAAGTGGTCGCCGATGACGTGCCCAGTGAAACCAACAATTACACCGACCCCAAGCGCGTCCTCCAGTTCCCCATGAGCCTGGCACAGAGCTTCACCGACAGCTATACGGATATGGACGGCCCCGCCTCGGTTACATGGAGCTACACCGGCCACGGCACGGCCATTACCCCGCTGGGCACTTTTGCGGATATTGCCAAAGTGGTGAGCACGGAAGATGATGTGCTCCTGTGGAACACCTCACCCCTCTATCCGCTTGTGATCGCTGATGGCAACAGCATGTTGGTCTTCGTACCGGGCAACGTGGGCATCTCGGATGCTGGGGACCGGGCTGCGGTGCAGGCATATCCCAACCCGTGCACCGACCATTTGCTGGTGGAAGGAGCGCTGGATGCCTCTTGGAAGATCACTGACCTGCAGGGCCGCACCTTGCGCACGGGCACCTTCAACAGCGTGGAGCTGCAACAGCTGCAGACCAGCGATCTTGCCACCGGCAGTTACATCCTGATGATGAGCACCAAGGGCATGGATAGGACCATCCGCTTCAACAAGCAGTAAGAGCCGGTTGAGCCATCCGGCCGGAACCGGTATTGGAACGCGGGATCCGCTGCGCTCGCTTCGGCAACTGGCATTTCTTCGTGTTCCCCCGTGAAGGTCGGCATGAAACGGTTGCGGACATTGCGGTACCATCAAGTCCGTTCTCTCCGTACATCATCCTCGTTGATCCGCGGTCCCGGACATGCAGGGAATAGCTGCTCATCCCGGAAGATCACCGGACCTTTGCACCGCTCTTGCGTACGTGAGCAGTTGTGCCACCATGCCTACCGTGTACACCGTCTATGTGATCGAGCTCAGCCGGAGGGTCTTCACCGAGGACCGCAAGTTCCGCGAGGCCAACCCGCAGTACAACGGTGTGCTGGAATGCCTCTATGTGGGGCAGACGAGCAAGTCACCGAAGGAGCGGTTCGAACAGCATAGGACGGGATACCGCAATGCGAAGGGACGGAAGCTCTCGTCCCCCATCGTGGAGAAGTACGGCCGCTACCTGCGCCCCAGCCTCTACGAGGACATCGGACCGCTGAGCCGCGCGGAGGCGTTGGAGGTGGAGAAGGGACTTACGCTGGAATTGAGGCGGAAGGGGTACGCGGTGTGGTCCAATTGAGGGGGAGTGGGCCCGGGTCCGGAATGAGGGTCGCGGGGCGATGGGGTGGTCTATCTTTCCCCGCTGGCAGCAACACGTCCGTGTGCATTTCGTTTTTGTCACGGGAACGCGCTCCTGCTACCGGACCTGAAACGAACGCCGCATGAGACGCATCCTTGCCCCCTTCTCCCTTCTTGCCATCACCGGCCTGTGCGCCCAACCCGGCATTTCGCAACTGGGCTATGGCCCCGATGTTACCATCGTGGTTGACGCTGAATTCCCCATCACCTCGGCCGGCGATTCCGGTGCCCATGTGACCTGGGATCATGGCAGTGCCGCCTTCAGCACGGACCTGTACACCTTTACTGCCGAGGGGATCGCCAAGGCCCCCGGTGCGGACCGCTTCCCCAATGCGAGCGCCGTCTTTCGGTTGGAGGCCGCCAAAGGTGTCGTGGAACACGACTTCTTCGGGTATTCCGGGGGCTTCAGTGAACATGGCTCGCTGATCACGGGTGGCGGCACGGTCCACGCCGAGGTCTATTCCGACCCCATCACTTACTGCGCCGTGCCCATCACCTTCGGGGACAGTGGAACGGACACCTATGCCTACACGACCACGGAGAGCATGTCGCCCTCGAGTACCACGGGCTTTATGGAGTGGAACGTGGATGCCCATGGCACCTTGATCCTGCCCAATGCGACCCATGCCGACGTGCTTCGTGTACGCTCCATGTCCACGGAGACAACCACTGCGGTGATCAATGGGGTTACCGTCGTCACCGAGATGCAGGAGGAAAGCTGGCGCTGGTTCAAGTCCGGCTGCCCCTTGCCTTTGCTCACGTGGTCGGTCCTTACGGACAATACCGGGAGCGAGCCGGGGGCCACGGTAGCGGTGGTGTCCTGTACCGGCAGCACCGGGTTGCAGGATGAGCGCTGAACCCCCATGTTGTCTCAGTCCGCCCCGCCCGGTACCTTCCGTACGGCACGTGTTCCCGGCGGATGGGCCCGCAGGTGCGGCTGCTTGATCCCGGTGGACAGGTGCTGCCCGATGAACAGGTCCATGACCCGGAACCGGATGTTCGTTTTTAACTTGCGGACCTTGCATCCGGTGTGCATCATGTGCAGGCCATCCCGTTCACCCGCATACCCAATGCGCACGTCGTTCACACCTTGACCTTCGCAGAAGGCGCCATCCATCACCATCGAACCCCCACCGTCATGAAGCCGAACAAGACCACCGCCATCACCTTGGGCACCCTGCTGCTCACGATCAATGTCCTGGCCCAAACCGTGCAACGGGACTACGATGTTGCCCCCGGAATCGTATATGCCACTGCTGCCAGTGCCGACGGGTCCACAGTATTCATCGGCGGATCGTTCGCCACCGTTGGGCCACCCGTGCCTTATGTGGCCATGATGAACTTCGATATTCAGCGGCCCTCGTTGGCCTTTCCTCGCCCGAACGATGTCGTGTACGCCGTGGAGGAGGATGGTGCCGGAGGATGGTTCATCGCCGGTGCGTTCACGAGAGTGGATACCATGCCGCGTGAGCGCATCGCACACGTCGATGCTTCCGGTGCGCTCACGGCCTGGGCACCTCAAGTGGGGGGTGTGGTGAATTGCATGGAGCGGGCTGGTGACACGCTGTTCATTGGTGGCTTTTTCACCTCCGTGGATGGTGAGGCCGCGCAGCGCTTGGCCGCTTTCCGGGTGAGCACGGGCGAGTTGCTGGACCTGGCCCCGGCCGCGAACAATTATGTGACCAGCCTGAGCGCTATGGGCGGTAGCCTCTACATGACCGGTTATTTCGACAGCTTGGACGGCCAGGCACGCCCCTACATTGCGGCATGCGATATCGCCACGGGTGAGGTACTTCCCTGGAGCCCCGACTTGGCTGGTGAGATACCCGACCAAGTGTTGGCCACATCCGCCGGGGTGTTCGCATGCGGCATATCGCTGGCCGGTGATGAAGAGCGTTTGGGGATCGCTGCGTTCGATCGCGGTACGGCGGAACTCCTGCCATGGAACGCGAACCTATCCAGCCCGTCCGGCGTGCGCGTGAATGCCATGACCACGCACGACGGTGCGCTCTATTTCACGGGTAGCTTCAGTGCCGTGAACGGTGTTCCGCGCCAGAGCACGGCCGCTGCGGACCTGGAGACCGCGGCTCCCCGGTCGTTCGAACCGGGCAATCTCCAAGGGTTATTGGCAGAGTCCATCGGCGTGGTGGGCGATGTGGTGATCGTGGGCGGTTTTGCGGAAACCCCGGTAAAGGCCTGGAATGCCACCACCGGAGCACTCTTGGATTGGGCACCGCTGGGCACAATTGGTTGCCGGGTGAGCGCGATCGCGGGCAATGCGGATGCTTTCCTGTTGGCGGGTGATTTCACCACGCTCGGTGGTATGGACCGCAATGGCCTCGCTGCCTTGGATCGTGCGACCGGTGTCTTGCTGCCCGACTTTCCGACCCCCTCGAGCAATGCGCAGATCAAGAGCTTGCAGGTGGTGGGCGATACGCTCCTCATCGGTGGCACGTTCAGCCAGATGGGCGGCGTGAACCACCAAGGCATCGCAGCCATACATATTCCTACAGGTACCGTGCTCCCCTGGGGTGTGTCCTTCAACAACCAGGTACATGACATTGCCGTGGACAATGGTGTGGTTTATGTGGTGGGCACCTTCACCACGGTGGATGGCCAGCCGAGAGAGTATGGCGCAGCGCTGTCCTTGGGCACAGGTGATCTGTTGCCCTGGAATCCGGAGTCGTCGCATGCCATATCCTCCGTTGTCGCACAGGATGGGATTGTCTACGTGGGTGGTTCATTCACCAGCATCGGTGGCGAACCGCGTCAACGCTTCGCGGCGTTGGATGGCGTCACGGCACTGGCTACTTCGCTGGACATCCCGGCGCAGTCCGCCGTGTGGGACCTGGAACTGAGCGGCAACACGCTCTACCTCGGGGGCAATTTCACCACGCTGGGCGGTGAACCCAGGGCCAAGCTCGGCGCCATCGACCTGGTGACCGGGGAGTTAGCGGGGTGGGATCCGCAGGCTTCGGGCACCAGCCAGATCAGCTCACCGGATACGGAGATCTGGGACCTCGTTGCGCGCAACGGACTGGTCCACATCGGAGGCAATTTCAGCACGATCGCGGGCGAACCGCGCCGAGCCTATGCCGTGGTGGATGCCGTGACAGGGGAAGCAACCCCTGCGCAAGTGCGGTTCGGGAGCAACGCGTATTGCCGCTCCATTTCACTGCGGTCCGATCATGTCCTCGTTGGCGGTGGCTTCGAGGAGGTGGAGCTGGAGGTCCGTGGTTCCTTGTTCGCGCTAACAGGCTGTGAACAGGCGGTCTATTATGCCGATACGGATGACGACGGATACGGTGACCCCTCCAATGCCGTGGTGGAATGCACACCGGGCCCGGCAGGCTACGTGACCAATGCCGACGATTGCAACGATGGCGATGATCAGGTGTGGACCGGTGGACCCTGTACCACCGGCGGCGGTGACGCGGGAACATGGTCGGCCGAGTGCATCTGCGTGGGTTCCACGGGCGTGCATGCCGAGGATGGCGCTGAGGAGCTGTCCGCCTTCCCGAACCCCTTCACCAACGAACTGACCATCCATACCGGCTTGCGGGGATCGCTGCTGATCACGCTCACCGACATGACCGGCAGGGTGGTCTTCCAGAAGGAGCGCTACCACACGGCCCATGCCGGGATGGTGCTCACGATGGACGGGATCGCGCCGGGGAGCTACCTGCTCCGCATCGGTGCTGAATCCGGCAGCACGGTGCAGCGGGTGGTGCGGCAGTGAGCAGTGCGCGTGAGTTCCTTGGATGATGTTCTTCGCCACCACCAGCGGGCAACGTCGGCAACGCTTCGCGGCCTTGGCCGCGACCAGCGCACCGGGGCGTCACGGTGCATCCTTCCCCGGATCGGGATGCCGTAGGTAGGCCAAGCGGCAAAACCCGGCCGTAACCTGCGGTAGATCATCCGTGTCGATCCGTGGTTCCGGCTCGGCGGATTCCTTCGCGGCCCTAGACCAGTGGAAGCTCAAATGCCGAGGCACGCTTCCGCAATTGGAATTCGGACCAAGCGGTGGTTATGCGACCTCTGCGGTTAAGTCATTCCTTTGCCCCGTGAGAACGATCCACTTCCAAGACCTCGGCCCCATTGACTATGCCACGGCGTGGGACTACCAGAAGGAACTTTTCCAGGCCACCATCGCCCGCAAGGTCGCCAACCGGGAACTGCCAGCGGAACAGCACGTGCCCACCGAGGACCATCTCCTGTTCTGCGAGCATCCGCACGTGTACACCTTGGGGAAGAGCGGGAAGGCAGCGCATCTGTTGATGAACGAGGAGGGTCTGCGGGATGCGGGCGTGCAGTTCTTCCCGATCGATCGCGGCGGCGACATCACGTACCATGGTCCGGGCCAGATCGTGGGCTATCCCATCTTCGACCTCGATCATTATTTCACCGATGTCCATCGCTTCCTGCGCACCTTGGAGGAGGCGGTGATCGGCACGCTGGAGGCGTACAAGATCAAGGCGGGGCGCATCGACGGGCTTACCGGTGTGTGGCTCGATGGCGATGATCCCGCCAAGGCCCGGAAGATCTGCGCGTTCGGCATCAAGGCCAGCCGCTGGGTCACCATGCACGGCTTTGCGTTCAATGTGAACACCGACCTCAGCTACTTCGACCACATCGTACCCTGCGGCATCGCGGACAAGGGCGTCACCTGCATGGCAAAGGAGCTCGGTGGCCTGCTGGACATGCAAGGCGTGAAGGACCGGCTCAAGCTGGAGCTGGCGGACCTTTTTGATGTGGAGCTGGTGGGGTGATCCCATATTTCCACGCAACACCCGTTAACACCACCGGCTATCTTCGTCTCCGACATCCACCCCCATGCGCATCCTCCTCAAGATCCTCCTCTGGACCGTCGGCATCATCGCCGCGTTGGTCGCCCTGTGCTACATCACCGGCAACGCGCACATCGTGAAGGGCGTGCGGTACACCTACCTCATCGGTCGCAGCGGGCCGGAGATCGACGACCGGAACTTCTTCCCCTACGGCACCATCCCCGCTGACGATCCGCAGCCCTGGCCGAAGAGCGCGCGCTACGGAAAGCTCTCCCTCACGGATCCGCAGATCATAGCACTACAAAAGTTGAACACCGTGGGCTTCGTAGTGATCCAGAACGACAGCCTGCTCTTCGAGGACTACTTCGAGGGCTGGCGCGATGATTCCGTGAGCAACAGCTTCAGCGTGGCGAAGAGCTACATCAGTGTGCTCGTGGGTGTGGCGATGAAGGAGGGCAGGATCACGGACCTGCACACGCCGGTGGGCCGCTACCTGCCGGAGTTCGACACCTTCGATGAATGCCACAAGAAGATCACGCTGTGGAACCTGCTCACCATGAGCACCGGCCTGGACTGGAGCGAGAGCGGAAGGAGTCCCTTCAGCGACAACGCGAAAGGGTACTACGGCACGAAGGTGAGCAAGCTGGCGATGGACCAGCCGTGCCGCGAGGAGCCGGGCCAGGAGTTCGACTACATCAGCGGCAGTACGCAGATCATGTCGGACGTGCTGCAGAAGATCTACGGCAAACCGTTGAACGAACTGGTGCGCGAGAAGATCTGGAAGCCGCTGGGCGCGGAGCACACGGCCTACTGGGGCAAGGACCGCAAGGACGGCGACTTCAAGGCGTTCTGCTGCCTCTACGGCACCGCCCGCGACTTCGGCCGCATCGGGCAGCTATGGTTGGACAGCGGCGTATGGAACGGTACGCGCATCGTCCCGGAGGAATACTGGCAGGCCTCGATCACCCCGGCGAAGCTGACGGACAAGGGCGAGCCCAATGCACGCTACGGCTATTACTGGTGGCTGGCGGAGGTGGACGGCATGCCCATGTACTACTGCCGCGGTTTCCATGGCGAGTACGTGGTGGTGATCCCGCAGGAGCGCTTGATCATGGTGCGCACCGGGATGAAGTGGGAGGTACACAATGAAGTGGGCCATCCGCATGATGTGTTTGATTACACGGAAATTGCGCGGGCCTTGGCAGCGGAGAAATAGAACGCAGATGACGCAGATGGTGATGATCCACGCGGATCTGATCTGAGGAATAGAACGCAGATGGCTATGATGAAGGATGATCTGAAATTCCGATGCTCAGCTTTCCTGCTAAAAGTTACCTTGACGGCGCTGAATATATCAGCGTGGATCATAAAGATCCGCGTCATCCGCGTTCCACATAGAAACACCCCACCCCATGCGTGCAAACGACGTGAAAGACATCAGCAAGATCCTCTTTTTGGACATCGAGACCGTCGCTGCTGTCCGGGCGTTCAGCGAGTTGGATGAGCGCAGCGCAAAGCTCTTTGGCGATAAAACACGTTTCGAACAGGAGCGAAGTGGGAAGACCGCCGAGGAGATCTATGGCGAGCGTGGCGGCATCCTTGCGGAGTTCGGAAAGATCATCTGCATCGGCTTCGGTGGCTTGAAGAAGGAGGGCAACGGCCATGCGTTGCGCGTCACCTCGTACCATGGCGATGATGAACGCGATGTGCTCCAGCGTTTCGCGGACCTGCTTGACAAGAACTATAACACGGACGACCACTGGCTCTGCGGCCACAACGGCAGGGAGTTCGACTTTCCATGGATCGCGCGGCGCTGCATCGTACACGGCATTAAACTGCCGAAGCTGCTGGACGTTGGGGGCCTGAAACCGTGGGAAGTGGGTTTCCTCGACACCATGAACCTATGGAGCTTCGGCGACCGCAAGAACTTCACCTCGCTCGCGCTGCTCACCCACATCCTCGGCATTACCACACCCAAGGACGACATCAGCGGAGCCGATGTGGCGCGCGTGTACTATGAGGACAAGGACCTCGAACGCATCGCCACCTATTGCAAGAAAGACGTGGTGGCCACGGCGCAGTTGTATTTGCGCTTGCGCGGGGAGGCGGTGGTGAAGGAGGAGGATGTGGCGTTGGTGTGAAGGGAAGGAGATCCGGGCCGGGCAGACTGGCTTGTGCGTTGAGCAACGCGGTGGAATTAATGGCGAGTCATCGGATGGGCTACTTTGGCTGCGGAATGTTAGTGCGCTTGGGACAACCTTCGGCTTTTCGACCCCAAACGATGCTTATGGAATTTCCCTTTGCATGAGCCAGCGAAACAGGTTTCAGCAGCAGCATACACTCGCGACCAATACCGATCGCCATTTATTGGAATGGCTGCTCTTTATGCTGGTGGCCTTCCTCTCTTTGCGGGAGGCCTGGATCATCGGGGAGCCGAACACCTACGATTTCTTCTGGAAGTCTTGGGACGGATTGGGGTATTACCAATGGTTACCTTCTGCATTCATCACGGGGAAGTTCGATTGGATGTTCTGGTGCAAGAAGATCTCGGACCACTCCGCGATAAGCCTCTATACCTTGGGAGTGGCTGTATTGGAACTTCCCTTTTTCCTGCTCTCCCAGTGGCTCACTTGGATGTTCGACTATCCCAATACGGGTTTCGCACCCACGAACGCTATTTGCATGATGGCGAGCACGGCCACTTATGCCGGTGCTGGAGCGGTGCTCAGCTTCAAACTTGCACGGCGTTACAGCACCATCCCGGCGGCTCTGCTCGCAGTGATCGCGATCTACGCGGGCAGCAACCTCTACTACTATTCGACCAGCCAGCCGCTGATGTCGCATGTCTATTCCTATTTCCTCATTTCCCTGTTCTGCTGGTGCGGCTTGCGCATTATCGACGGACCGCGACGGGTGCATGTATTCTTGTTCCTCGTCTCCGGAGCCTTGATGGTGCTGGTGCGGCAGTTGAATATCGTGGTCGCCCTCTTCCCGCTTTTGATGGCGTGGAATTCCCCTTCCGGGATCCGGGGCGCTTGGAAAAACCTGATCCGCCACCGCGGTGCGTTAGTTCTCGGGCTGGTCCTTGGCCTGATCCCTTGGGTGCTCCAGTCCGTCTACTGGCACTACATCACCGGGGATTGGTATGCCAATGGCTATTCGTATGTGGGAGAGTCCTTCGAGTTCGGCAAAATGGTGCCGGGCATGGTGCTCTTCAGCCCACGGAACGGATGGTTTGTTTATAGCCCGATCTTTCTCATCGTGATGGGCACCTTGCTCGTTCAAGCTTGGCGCGGCAGACGGCCGGCACGGTCTATTCTGCTGATCTTCGCCTTAACCGTGCTCATCTACAGCGCATGGTGGTGCTGGTGGCTCGGAGGTGCGTACGGGTATCGCGGTATGATCGACCTATACGGCCTGTTCGCCATTCCCTTTGCGTGGTTCTTCCGCTCGGTGATGCGGCGTTCCTGGGCCTTGCGCATATTTACGATGGTGTTGCTTTGGGCTTTCGTGAGGTTGAACTTCGGAATGATAGAGCACTGGGATTATGACGTGTATTGCGCGAACGGCTCATGGCCCGCATTGATGGATGTAGTGGGAAAGATCGCAGATGGGCAATGATGAACGCATGAGAAGTGATCTACAATATGGGAAGGAACACTCCGGACCCAAGTGGCTGTCGTCCTTGGGCATCGTTGTTTGCTTGGTCTTGTTCCTGATCGGCATCTGGTCCGTGCCGTTAGCCATTTTCGGGCCGGACCGGGCATTGATCCCCGGCGATCTGGCAGATGCCCGGTTCAATAATTACATGCTGGAGCACTTCCATCTCTTTATTACCGGAAAGACCGGATCATATTGGGATGCGCCGTTCATGTATCCGTGGAAGAACGTGATCGCCCTGTCCGATAACTTGTTGGGCACGGCACCCTTCTATTCAGCTTTCCGCACGCAGGGGTTCAGCAGGGAAGGCGCGTTCCAAGCATGGATCCTGTCGCTCTTCGCACTGAACTATTGGTGCTGCCTCATCGCGTTCCGAAAGTGGGGAGGCAACTGGATACTGGCCGCATGCTCCGCATACATCTTCGCCTTCGGCATTTACAACATCGGGCAGATGAACAATCTGCAAATGCTGCCGAAGTTCATGGTACCCTTGGCCTTCCTGTTCTTTTGGAAGCACCTCTCCAAGGGTTCCTGGAAGTATTTGCTCTTAGCTGTGCTGGCAACCGTGTACCAGTTCTATTGCGGGGTTTATCTGGGCTTCATGTTGGCCTATGCGCTCTTCTTCCTTTTCATCGGTCATGTGGTGATCTATCGCTCACCGTCCTATATCGGCCGCTTCCGTGAATGGCGCTTTGCCATTGGCTGGCTTGGCTGTGCCGTGGTGGGCCTATTGCTCCTGATGCCGATGATGCTCCCCTACATTCAAGTGGCGAAGGACCTGGGTACGCGGAGCTTTGCGGAGGTGGTGGATTCCATACCTCGCCCGAGCTCCTACTTCTTTACGCATCCTGCGGCCCTTTCCTGGCGGGCCCTGAACGAGGTGGGGAAGAATGCCTTCCCGCTCTGGTGGAGCCATTTCTTGTTCATTGGTGCGGTCCCATGGGTCGCCTTGCTCATGTCACTTGTGCTTGTTTTCAGTAAGCGGATCCCTCGTGCATCCCGCCAATTGATCATGGCGTTCGGGATCGCTCTCCTGTTGAGCACCTTGTTCTGCCTGAACTTGGACGGCCACACCTTGTATGCCTTGGTCTTCAAATTGCCGGGTTTTTCAGCACTTCGCGCCATCGACCGCTTCATCAATGTCCAAGTGCTCTTTTTTCTCTTGGTGTTCGTGGCCGTGCTGCGTCCATTGTTCCGGAAACCGGGAGCTGCGTTGGCACTAAGCCTGGTACTTCCCTTGTTGGTGGTGCAGGACAATCGCTGGGCCGTGGACTGGACCAAGCGGTTCGACAAGCATGAGTCCCGGAAGCTCGTACAGGATGTGGAGCGGCGCATCACACGGGAATATGGTGGCTCGGAAACTTGGGATGCCATCGCCTACGAACCGCTCAGGCCGGTCTGGGACGACCATGAACGTTGGCATTTTGAGACCATCACGATCCAGCTCAGTACCATGCTTGCCGCACAACAATTGGGCATACCGGTCGTCAACGCGTATTCCGGTTCGTATCCAGGCAATTACATTTCATTCTTCGATAACATGGACCACCGCACCCTTGCGGATTGGTGCCGGTTCAACGGGATGGAACCTGATCGTATCCAAGAGGTTCATGGACTGGGGATCCCGGTGGCGGCTATCGATACGGTGTTGATCCAGGCCCCCAACGGGCGCTATGTCAGTTGTGACGAATCCAAGGATGCCCTGATCATCGCGGACCGGGCCGTAACAGGTGTTTGGGAGAATTTTCTACGGGTGCGGACGACGGACGGGCGCTTTGCCTTCTTGGCGCACAATGGGAATTATCTCAGTGCCGAGGAGGAGGATGGCGGTCGATTGGCCGCCACGGGCCTGGACCTGGGGGACTTCGGCCTTTTTACAGTGGAAATGCAAGCCGATGGCTCTGTGTCCTTCAAGGCGCACAACGGGCGCTTCCTTTCGCTCAACTGGGATTCAGGCCAGCTCTTCGCCACCAGCAGTTCACCCGGTTTCGATGATCGGTTCAGAGTGACACTCTCACGAAGGACTCCACGTTGACACTGCCCTAATGGGCAAAACGCAAAGGGTCCAGAACAAGGTCGCCGAGATAATAAGCAGGTACGCTATCCGCCCTGGTGAGGAAGGCGTTCGGGCGGCAATCGCCCCGCACCATCGAATACCGGGTGGCTGAGGCCATCCAGTGGTGGAAGCGGAAGTCGCCGAACAGGTCAAAACTGCCGTCCGCCTTGGAGATCGTGTAATAGGATCTGGTCCAGTGCTCGTTCCAGCCGAGCACCACGCCGCCTTCAATGGGCCTGCGGTCCTGGTCCACCAACCTTCCGGTAAGCTTGGCCTCGTGGAGCGAGGAGAAGTTGTAGTAGTTGGGCAATTTCACGCAGGTTCCGTGATCGGTGTTCCGGTCGAAGGAGGTGAAGGCTTCCACCACCGGCTTCACCGTGCCCTCGATCGGCGGCATTCCCGGTCCAGCCTCGGTCCATCCTGCACGGTCCACCACACCCATGTGGTCCGCATGGAAACGTCCCCAATGCACATCCTTGAACTGCCACCAGGAGTAGCCGATACCGCCGCACGCCAACGTTTGATCGAGGGTCTTGCGCGCAAAGGCCAGCTGGTCCGCGTAGAGCACCGAATCATTGTCGGCGGGAATAGCGGTTTCGCCGATGATCCATGGCTTGTCCACGTGCTGCCCATACCAACGGATCTCGTTGCGCACCTGCTCAGGTTCGTATTCGTAGGGGTGGAAGGAGATGAAGTCCACATCGAGGATGTTGGGGTCCCATGCGAATACCTCAGGCACGCCCACCAGGCCGATGGTGACCAACTGGTGCGGCGCATGTTCCTTCACCAGCTGTCGCCATCGCTTCACCACCTCATGTACTTCCGTCTTGGGGCGATGGTGCGGCATATCGAAGTAGAGCGGCTCGTTGAAGAGGTCATAGGCCAACAGCGCAGGACGGTCCCGGAAGCGGTCGGCAAGGCGGACGAGATGATCTTCATACGGCTTCTCACCGGGCACCAGCCGCACCAACAGGATCACCTTCAGCTTTGTGCGCTCGGCCACTTGGAGCAGCTCGTCGATCGCCCGCAGGTAGCGTTGCTCGTGGTCCCCGGCGAAGGTGTACAGGGAATCATCCCCCATGCCGAAGCGTCCTTGTAGGTGCAACGTGTCGTTGCCCGGAGGGAAGACGAGGTCCGATGCAATGCCCACGATCCGTACCGTATTGAAGCCCATGCGTTTGATGAGGGTGAACTCTCCCTCGATCTGCATCAAGGAGGAATCGCGTGTGTTGAAACGGAAGCGATCGGCCCGCTCGTAATTGCGGCAGGAGGCGGCCCAACATGCCGTATCGTTCCACTGCAGATCAGCGATGTAGTTGATCGCCAAGGGAAAGTACGGTTCGTCGTTCTCCACGAAGGCACCATTCTCCAGCGTTACGAAAGTGGATGGCGTAGTACCAGTGCAGCCATAGAGCAATAGACTGGCAAAGATCGAGGGCAAGAGCCTGAACATCGTGCAGATCAGCGATCAGCCTATTCCGTATTTCACGATGCACCATATCGCCCGGAAGCCGTCCTTCCAACCGATCTTCTTGCCTTCAGCATAGGTGCGGCCGTAGTAGCTGATGCCCACCTCGTAAATCCGAATACCCTTCACTCGGGCCAGCTTCGCCGTCACTTCCGGCTCGAAGCCGAAGCGGTTCTCCTTCAGCACAAGTCCCTTGGCGATGTCGCTGCGGATCAGCTTGTAGCAGGTCTCCATGTCCGTGAGGTTCAAATTATTGAACACGTTGGACAGGAAAGTGAGCACCTGGTTACCGATGCTGTGCCAGAAAAAGAGGATCCGGTGCGGATGGTGGCCCATGAAGCGGGAGCCGAAGACCACGTCGGCGAAGCCCTCCACCACGGGTCGGAGCAGATCGTTGTACTCACGCGGATCGTATTCCAGGTCGGCATCCTGCACAAGCAGGTATTCGCCGGTGGCCTCCTGTATACCGCGGTGGATGGCGGCACCCTTGCCCATGTTCTTCGGTTGCTCGATGAAGCGGATGCCCATGGCGGGGTTGGTAGCGATGTAGCGTTCCACGGCGGCCACCGTACCGTCCGTGCTGCCATCATTCACAATGATGACCTCCTTGGCGATCCCATTGATCAACGAAACATCTCGCACCTTGTCCAGGATCAAGTGGATGGTGCGTTCCTCGTTATAGGCAGGGATGATGAGGGAGAGGGTTTTCATGCGCTGCGAAAGTCGGACATTTCCAACAACCTTCTTCCCCAAGCGGTTTGCGTCAACGCCAAGCAGGCGGCCAACACCACCAACCAGGCCACGCGGGACTGTAGCCGATCGTACACGTTGGCCAAGCTGGCGGTGACCACCGCGTTCAACACCACCCACGTCAGGAGCAGGGGTATCAATGTCCGTAGTTGTGAGTGTGCCATCCAGTTCCGCCGGATCCAGAGCAACACACAGACGGCCAATAGCAGGGCGAGCTGTACCACGCGGTTGCTGACCCCCAGGTCCCTCCACGCACCATTGTTCTGTAGGGAACTGTTGTAGGTGGAGAGTTCCCATGGCAAGCGGTCCGCAACTTCGCGGTGGGGTGCGGAGCCAAGCTGGTAAGACGAAAGTCCCGATGCGGCGTTCACTTGGAACAGCTGGGTGATGGACGCAACGAGGCTGCTGCGGAGGAAGCGGCCCAGGTACACCGGATCGGTGAGCAGGTCGTGTACCACGGGAGCCAGAAGCGTGTCGGCCACGGTCATTTTCGGCCCCATCTTGGTGGTGATGCTGTTGTCGCCCCAGATAAAATCCACGGGCACCATCGGAAGCTCGTCCTTGTAGGGGCAGATCGCATAGTTGCGGTCGCCGCAATGTTCGCTCAGGAAATCGGCAAGCAGATTGTTCTCGCAAAGGCGGGCGGAAAGGAAGACGTTCGCGCTGGGGGAGAACACAGGCCGCATGCCGTTCTGCCCGTTGAACCAAGCGATGAAAGCGACCCCCGATACCAGCACCAATGCCATTCCACCGAGGTTCGGCCAAAAGCGCGGCCATGCACGCCTGCTATTCCATGGCAAATGGATCAGTGCCATGCCCACCAACAGCAGGGCGGCCATGGCCACATGCGCATTGTGGGTGATCAGGAAGAAGAACAGGCAGACCCACAGGACGCCGCGCTTCACCCTACCCAGCTCCGGCGCGCGGAAGAGCAGGTAGAGGATCAACGCGATCATCGGCGTGAAGATGTCCGGCATGATCTGCGCGGCATACCACGGCATGCTGGTACAAAGCACCAGGACGAGGACCAACAACAGGTGCGTACGCCAAAGCACTACCTGCGCGGGTAGCACCTTCCGCAGCGTCTCCCAGAGCAGCCAGGCCAGCATGCCCGACTGGAAGAGCACCACTGTCCACAGCGTGCTCTGCCACGTGACGGCCCGGATGATGAGGCTATAGCCTATCGGGCGGTCCGGTGGTGGTTCCAGTAGAAAGGCCTCGCGGATATAGGTGCCGGAATCCGAGAAGACCAACGGATAGCGGTTGTAGAAGGCCAGGGCACCGATCAGGAAGGTTGTGCCGATCAAGTAAAGCAGCCGACGCAAATAACTTAGCCTTGGGCCCATTTGATCCATCAAGTCAGACCGGCGGCTGTTGGAATCCATTTCCGTCTGTTCGGTAATAAAGCACACCAGGAGGCATCTCAGCTTCCACACCTTCCGGCGGATCTACAATGATCACTTTGCGACCCAAGGCCAACAAGGATTTCACCAACTCTGCCGAAGGAACCAGTAAGGTCGCCTGGCAGTCATGGAAATACATCATGTTCATGCAGGCCGGAAACGGGACATTGTATATGACCACACCAGTGCTTTGCCCAGGACTCATGAACTCGGCGAGGTGATCGATCACTTCAAGGTTATGCAGATTGCTCCCGCGCAATGACCAGATGAACGCATCATGCCTTGCTTGTTCCGTATGCCATTTTTGAATGCGCTCCACATCCACCATGGCCCCCGCAGCCAAAAGCATCAATCCCATCATGAGCGCATTTTGTGCTTTGTGCGAAGCCAGTGGCAAGGAGACCCATTTGATCAAATGGGCAAGTCCAACAAAAAAGAAGGGGATGACCACCATGGGGAAGGCGCTCATCTTGGTTGCTGCCGCGGAATAAAAACCATAGGTTACCAAAACGCTTACCCATGCCATTGTGCGAAGCTCCCTGTTCCTGGTCATTGCGATGCACAATACCAATGCACCGAACATGAGCCAGTTTGGGAAGGCATGGAATTGATCACGAATGGACTGGAGGTAATAATCCGGATTACCACCATGCTGTTCAACGACCGTTGTAAAGTGCAAAGCGTTCAGATCCATTTCGTGGGCCATGACCACCGGGAAGCGCATCCATGCGCTGATCTGCCAAGGGATGGCAACGACAAGTCCGGTCAGGAAGGAGATGGTCATCCAACGTAGTTCTTTCGCACGTCCCTCACGCCGGGTCATGGCCACTACAGCCCATCCACCCATCAACAAGAACCCCGGAAGCCATTTGGTCAGTACAGCACAGCCCATGAAGAGCCCGATCGCCACGGATTTCCACGTGGACATGGAACCCCGCCACCGCATCCATCCCCAGAAGGCTCCACCAACAAGGGAAATGAAAATGGCATCATTATGATCAAGCGTGACCGCACCAATGATCAGCATCATGATCCAATATGACCAGGCCATGAGCATCGCCGCAATGAAGGCCACAGTACGCCCATGCATGGCACGGGCGATACCATGGGTGAAGAATACC
Source organism: Flavobacteriales bacterium (assembly GCA_019912395.1). Classification (GTDB taxonomy): domain Bacteria; phylum Bacteroidota; class Bacteroidia; order Flavobacteriales_F; family PHOS-HE28; genus PHOS-HE28. The sequence continues at coordinate 27,214 of JAIOIH010000001.1, forward strand.
AGCGCAGTGGTGAACAGAACGCTGGGCAGGCGCAATGCGAAGATCGTATTACCGAACACTTTGATGGAGATGGCCATCATCCATAGGAAAAATGGCTGCTTGTGTAGCCATATATGTGTACGGTCCCAAGACTCAATGCCCAGTTCCATCGCCATGTCCGAGTACAGCATCGGCGTGAACGGGTGGCTGGCCATATGCTTGGCGACAACGGCATGGACGCTTTCGTCCCAACTGTTCAGGAACGGGTCTAATTGGGCCACCATGAGCCGCATGGAAAAAGCTGCCAGAAGGATCAGGCCCAATGCCCAGCCATCCTTCTCCCTCAAATGCGCATAAACCGCAGCCAAGCAGGCCAGCACCGAACCTGCGATCACCGCTTGGTCCAAGGGGCTGAAGTACGATCCAAACATCACGGGGCCGGATGCAGATCAGTGTGCAGACCTTACACCTCCATCTCCTTCACCCCGTCCGGAACCACCAACCGCCCTTCCGTCTTCCCTTGGATCTCCTCCATGTTCCCGCAGGGCTGGGAGAAAACTCCGTGAATTGATGCACATCCGGACAAACTTAGTATTTCCACGAAGGTTTCGGCCTGCCGTTCACATTATGAGGGCGTTCCGCCCAAATGTAGTCAGCGAAGAAATGGCTGTGTGACTTCTCCCAAAGAGCGGGTCCCATTATTGGCAAAGCATGTTCATTGTACGGATACGTAGATCGGCAATGTGGTCATGGTGCGGCGTTTCACCGCAAGAACCAACCCTGATCACCAGGGGTCAAGCCCCCAGCAAGAGGATCGATCAACCACCCACTGTGGAATTATGAGGCGATTGCCCTGTCTTTCTTCGGGGCATCTTCCGAGCATTGCGACTTGGACGATCGATGTTCGGCAGATCGTGTTGGGGCGGATCAGGGTCGTTGAATGTGCATTGGCCAGACCCGTGTCAATGTATCACGCTTAGCACCATGTCGTCCAGATACATCACGTTGAGGTCGAACATGGGCCATGCGCTCATCTGCACGGTATCCCCGGGCAACAAGTCCACCATGGGAACCAACGATACTGCGAGCTTGGCCCATTGACCAGGATATCTGGCCTCCAACGTCGGCCCCATATTGCTCATGGCCAATTCCTGTTGACCTCGTGCCACACGTAATACCAGAGCGATCCAATTATTGGCTTCGGGTTGGAGGGTGCTGCCAGTACCATAGATAAGGACCATGCCCGCCGGAATAGTGTCGGGCACGACCCAATAGATACGGTTGGTTGAACGGGTAGCTGCATCAAACCGTACCGAAAAACGCCCGCTTACATGTTGCTCATTGCTGCGGCCTATCACATCCGGGGCCTCCATGTCCAGCACTATACGCTCCGCTTTCCTGTGGAGCGCACGCATCCGCTTGTCACGGTACAGGTCCGTGCCGGTGGCGGCGGAATGGTATAGCAACTCCCAATTCAACGGATCCACCTGGTCCTGTCCGTCACTCTCCACGATGTAATAGTCGGCGGTCGCGAACGGCTTGGGGTATTCTCTGGGGGTCGCCATCAGCCATTGCATGTTATCCCGGACCTGATAATAGGGGAGGCAGCCCCAACTTTCGAAACTGGTGGACAGCGAGACCACGGGACGGTCTTTGCCGAGCGGCAGATGGTCATGGGAGATCAGTGCAAGCATTTTCGATACTTCCCCTTCCGGCTTCCATTCAACGCAATGGGTGAGGTTAGCGCTTCGAGCCATGTGCAACAGCAAGGGTAGGGCGAGCACTGTGCCCAAGGCCCCGGGGGTGAATGATCCTCTTGGCCACGCCACCAAGCCTGAGACCGGGACGAAAAGGATCAACGGGACCAAGTACAGGGCAGTGCGGTCCTTGGGAAAGGGTGTATCGAAAAGAACGTGTTGCAACATATTGAAGGCTATGCAGGCCCCTGTCACGCAGGCCCCGAAAAGCATTACCTGCAGTTCTTTCATCCACCTGCCTCGCCAAGCCGAGAACACCACGGCCGTAACACATACTACGGCGAATGCAAAGAACACCAGCAGGATGCTTCGTGCCGGCCATCCATAGTGGACCAGGTACATGAGTTTTTCGGCAAGCGAGTTGAGCGCACAATCCCAGATCGAACCACAACCGAAGAAAAGGGATCCACCCTGGGAGAGAGCGATGGCGGATGGCAAGGTGGCGGCCAATCCCAGAGCGGTGCCCGCTGCCACCACCCCCAAATGCCTCTTGGAGGTACCTTGGCCTCGCAAGGTGTCCATTCCCCACAGGGCGGCAAAAGCAGTGGCCAGCGCCAATAGGTAGTTGATCATGATAAGGTTGGACAGCGCCGACAACGCGGCCGTGAGCATGGCCAAGGCGAGCCATTTCAACTGCCTGCCCTCCGTGAAATACCGGGTGAACATCCATAGGGAAAGCATCATCCAGCCAATGGCAAGGCCATACCCTCGGGCAAGTGAAAAGAAATCCAGCAGATATGGATCAAGGTTCAGGACGAGGAAAGCCGTAATGGACACGATGTAGTAAGGCGACCGTAATGCGATCCGGGCGGTTGCATATAGAAAGACCGCATGAGCCAATAAATTGGGCAATCTCAAGGATAGCTCGCTATTCCCAAAAAGGTGGCTGGCCGCGATCATGCCCCACACATTGAGCATATGGTGATTGGCCCCCATCGCGTCAAAGGCGTTCTGGAAGTATACACGGGGGATGACGTAATGGAGAAAGCTCCAGCTCTCATCCCAGGTGAATGACACCGTGATGGCGCGGACCACCGAGTAGCACAGCAGTACTACCGCGCAACAGAGTATGGTCGTTCGCGCAGCCAAGCGCTGGCCTTCAGGCGGAGTTATTGGCAAGTGTTCCATGGCCAAGGCCTACGAACCGCCCGGCTCAGAACACCATCTCCTTCACCTCGCCCTCCACCACCAATCGACCTTCTGTTTTCGACTTAATCTCCTCCACACTAACCCCCGGTGCGCGTTCGGTCAGCTTGAAGCCTTCCGGTGTCACCTCGAACATGCCGAGGTCGGTGATGATGCGTTTTACGCAGCCAACGCCGGTGAGGGGCAGGGAGCATTTTTTCAGCAGCTTGCTGTCGCCGTGCTTGTTGGTGTGCATCATGCAGACGATGATGTTCTGTGCGCTGGCCACCAGGTCCATGGCACCGCCCATGCCCTTCACCATTTTGCCGGGGATCTTCCAACTGGCAATGTCGCCGTTGTCCGCCACCTCCATCGCGCCGAGCACGGTGAGGTTGACCTTCTGCGCACGGATCATGGCGAAGCTGGTGGCGCTGTCGAAGATCGCCGAGCCGGGCAGCAGCGTCACGGTCTGCTTGCCGGCGTTGATCAGGTCGGCGTCCTCTTCTCCTTCGTAAGGGAAGGGCCCCATGCCGAGCAGTCCATTCTCGCTCTGCAGCGTCACGTTGATATCGGGTGGGATGTGGTTGGCCACCAGCGTGGGGATGCCGATGCCGAGGTTCACGTAGTAGCCGTCCTGCAATTCGCGGGCGATGCGCTTCGCGATCTGGTTCTTGTCCAATGCCATTTCAAGTTCGCTTATTGATCGCCAATATCGTCATCTTTCAGGGAAGCTTCAGGCACGGGTCCATTGTCCACCAGATGGATCCGCACGCGGCCCGAGCAGGAATACCAAAGCCCGCCGGGATTCCAGAGGTAGACCACCACGCGTTGCGCGTCCATCGGTACGCACGGTATGCGGCGCACTACATGGATGCTGTCGCTGCGGGCGGGACTTCGCATGAACTGGAACAGCACGTCGTTCCGGTGTCCGGTGGTGTCCGATGCATTGGTCTCCACCACAAGGTCGCCGGTCATGGGTTCGTGGTCCGGCCGGAGCACCATGTTCAGTTCCACCAGAAAGGAGCGTCCTTGGACGCTCCGGATCGCCGGATGCCAGAGCTCCTTGAATTCCGCGTCGGAGCGCTCGCCGGTGAAGGTGCTGTCGAGCAACAGGGTAGTGGAGATGTTCTGTTCGTGCGCATAAAGGGCCAGCTTTCCGCTCGGAGCCATTGTCACTTCATGGTACCCCGCAGGAACGGAATCGCGTTGCGGTTCGATCAGGAGCAGGTCCTCCCCGCCGTGCGGGAAAGCGGAGACATCGACCGCGTTCAGGTGGAGGTCGCGTTGGCGCAGCCCGAAGCCCCAGCACGCCGGCATCTGGTGATGGGCACCGATGGTGAGCAGGCGAGGCGATCGGGCTTGTTGGGTTGCCGCAGCGTGGAAGATCGCATCGGGGATGGCCTGTTCGGGCCAGTACGTGGTAGTGCGGAGGTTGGCGGTGGCGATGGTGCGCAGCGGGAAGGCCAAGAGTACCAAGGCGAGCCATTTCCACGCAGGTGTTGACACCGCCTGCCGGTCCAGCGCGAACGCGAACAGGAGGAGGAAGAGCGGCACCCACTGCAGTGCCGTCCGGTCCTCCGGGTAGAGGGTCCCGTTCCAATGGAAGAGGATCACCCTCCCCAGCACATCCGCCCACAGCAGGCCCGTGGCAACGATCAGCGCCCATTTCGGGAAGCCAGGTCCAGGTGCTCGGACCGCCCTCCATGCGACGAATGTTCCGGCAAGGACGATCAGCACTACTGCACCTTCGGCAAGCAGCCTCGATCCCCCGAACATCGCATGCAGCAGCGAGGGGAGCGTGGCACCCAGGATTCCGTTGGCGCTCCCGTAGTAGAGCGCCCCATGCACGGAGAGCGCTTGCGCGTATGCTGCGGCAAGGAGGAACGGTCCGGCGCCAAGGAGCAGCCAGCCTGCGATCCTTAAAATCAGTGGCCTCACTTGCATTGGCCGGCGGAGGATGACCACTGCCGTAATGGCGAGCACGGCGGCCCAGAGCGTGATCAAGCTCAAGGAACTGAACGTGGCACCGGCCGCCGCCAAAAGGGTGAGCAAGAGCCTCTTCGTGGTCCGTTCCTCCAACAGTGCGCACAGCTCGTAGAGCGCCATCGTCCAGAAGGCCAAGGTGAGGCCATAGCCGCGGAAGAGCGAGAAGAAATCCAGCAGAAAGGGCATCAGCAGCAGCGCGGCCCAAAGGCACCAGCGGATCATCGGTGTCCGCAGCCGAAGGCCCCAGTGCCATGCGTAGGCCGCATAGATCAGGAAGGCCAGCACGCTGGGCAAACGCAACGCCCATGCCTTGAGGCCGAACGCGGAATAGCTCAGCCACGCCAACGCGGTGCAGAGCAGGTGGTTGCCCGCGTCCCAGTGGGCTTGGAAGGGCAGGAAATTATCCGTTTCCACGTACACGAAGAAGGTCATTGCTTCATCGTGCGTCACGGGCACCAGTACCGCGCGAGCAAGGACGTAGGCCAGAACAACCGCGGAAAGCAGGAGGAACGCGATGCGCTCCGTGCGGGGAGTGATGCCCGCCAACATGTGGTCAGGCCCGTTGTCTCACGGTGCGTTGCTCGATGCGCTTCTCGTAGTCCTTCCCTTGGAAGATGCGGTGTACGAAGATGCCGGGTGTGTGGACATGGTCCGGGTCGATGGCGCCGGGTTCCACCAAGTGCTCCACCTCCGCGATGGTGATGGTGCCGGCCATGGCCATCATGGGGTTGAAGTTGCGTGCGGTGTGCCGGAAGACCAGGTTGCCGTTGGTATCGCCCTTCCAGGCTTTCACCAAGGCGAAATCCGCACGGAGCCAGCGCTCCATCACGTACATCTTGCCGTCGAACTCCCGGGTCTCCTTGCCTTCGGCCACCTCGGTACCGTAGCCCGCCGGGGTGAAGAATGCGGGAATGCCTGAACCACCGGCGCGGCAGCGTTCAGCCAATGTGCCCTGCGGAATGAGGTCCACTTCCAGCTCACCGCTCAGCATCTGCCGCTCGAACTCCGCGTTCTCGCCCACATAGCTCGCGATCATCTTCTTGATCTGCTTCGACTTCAGCAGCAGGCCCAGGCCGAAGTCATCCACCCCGGCGTTGTTGCTGATGCACGTAAGGCCCTTCACGCCGCTGCGTGCGAGCGCCGCGATCAGGTTCTCCGGGATGCCGCAGAGGCCGAAGCCGCCCACCATCAAGGTCATGCCATCCTTCAACCCCATCAGGGCCACGTCGGCATCGGTTACTCGCTTGTCCATGCAGCGAAGATAGAAGCAGCGGGTAGGTTTAACCGCAAGGACGCTTCGGCTTGCCGGGACCCCAACGCCACTACAGGGTTTTGTCCGCAACCGGAGCAGCGCTCTGAAAGGTCCATCCGCAATGGACGCAACCGTTTCATCCCGACCACCATGGGCAACGGACCGTGTTCCATCATCGTCCTTCGCACGCTGGACCAGTGGGCCACCATTCCGCTATTCCGCGAGATCACCATGACCTCTTCTCGCTTCTCCTTTCTCCTCTTCTTGGTCACCTTGGCCCATGCCCCTCTCGCCGTGGAGGGCCAAACGATCGGCGCGGGCAACCAGCACAGCGTATTCCTATGTGCGCCCGGGGTGCTCAGTGCTTCCGGCTCCGACCATTACGGCCAGTTGGGCAACAATTCCACGGAGGACTGGAACACCGCGGCCCCGGTGGCCATGACGAATGAAGTGACGATGGTGAGCGTGCAACAGCAGCAGGCGATCGCATTGGGTGCGGATAGCACGGTCTGGACATGGGGCCAGCGGGTGGGTACCGTGGATGTGTATGACAGCATTCCCTACCACGTGCCCGGCCTTGCCGGGATAATACAAGTGGCCATGGGCTTCGCACATGCGGCAGCACTTCGCTCGGATGGTACCGTGTGGATGTGGGGCAGCGGCCTCTTTGGCCAGTTGGGCCAAGGGGTGATGGGGCCTGGCACGGTCTCACTATCACCGGTGCAGGTGCCGGGACTGACGGGTGTTACAGCGATCGCCACGGGCGGCTATCATACCCTGGCACTGGTCAATGATGGCAGCATCCGCGCATGGGGCCTGAACGCCAATGGGCAATTGGGCGATGTGACGGTGGAGAACCGCCCAAGCCCGGTGAACGTGGTGGGTCCCACGGCAACGGCCGTCGCCGCAGGGAACAACCATTCGTTGCTGTTGCGTGCGAATGGCAGCATCTGGGCCTGGGGGGCCAACGGCCAAGGCCAACTGGGTGATGGCAGTATCGTGGACAAGTCCGGCCCGGTGCCCTCGCTGGCCACCAGTGGCTTCACCAGCGTGAAGGCGGGCGTGCTCCATTCCCTGGCACTGAAGAGCGATGGCACCGCCTGGGCATGGGGCTACAATCTCTATGGCCGCTTGGGTGATGGCACCCAGATGGATCGCCATGCCCCGGTGCAGATCACCGGCCTCGGCAATGTGGTGGAGATCACCGGTGGTGCCGGGCATAGCCTTGCACGTACCGCTGATGGAGGGATCTGGGCCTGGGGCAACAACGAATGGGGGCAGCTCGCGATCGGTTCGAACACGAATTCATTGGTTCCGGTGCGGGTGTCCTTGGAGTGCGGTTTCACCGCGATCGCGGAGCCCGACGATGTGCCCCGCTTGAGCGTACATCCCAATCCGTTCCGCGATGAGGTGGCGGTGCGCTCACCCCTGCTCTCAAAGGGCGGTCACTTCATCCTGTACGATGCCTGTGGCCGTGTGGTGATCCCGAAAACGCCGTTCGCGCGCGATCCACTGCTCGTCCAGCGCGGTGGACTCCCGGCCGGGGCGTACATCCTGCTGCTCGTAGAACCCAACGGCGTGCGCCATGCCGTGCGGTTGATGGCGGAGGAGCGCTTCTGAACCTCAGGTCCAATTCGTGAGACCCGGAGGGGAAATGGAATCCTGCATCACCATCCTACTGCTCATAGCTGACGTGAGCGCGAGATAAGTCCGCAGCTTTCCAATACAAATGCTACCCTTGTCCCCACCCGAGCCACGAAAGCGTGGGCCGTACCGTCTAATTTTGGATCATGCGTCAACTTGTGAAGAAGTCCGTCCTTTTCCTGTTCCTGCTCACCCTGTCGATCGTTGCACGTCCGCAAGCCGCCATCGTGCCGGGCGACGCGCTGGTGATGCTCCGGGCCGGGGCCTCGGCCAGGGCCATCGCCGCCGATCTCGTCCGGGTGGACGGGGTGCCCACGGGGGTGCAGGCGATGGAGGAAGTATCGGCACCCATGCGCACCTGGTTGTTCCGGTTCGATCCGGGGAGCATTCCCCAAGCGGTGATGCTGCGTGCCTTCAGGGCGCATCCCTCGGTGCAGCTTGCACAGAACAACCATCTGGTGACGGAGCGGCTGGTGCCGAACGATGACCAGTACGATCAGCAATGGTTCCACCAGAACATTCAGAGCGAGCTGGCCTGGGACATCACCACCGGCGGTGTAACGGCCACGGGCGATACGATCGTGGTGGCGATCATCGAAAAGGCGGACCTGACCCACCCGGACCTCGCGGCCAATGCGTGGATCAATCATGGCGAGGTCCCCAACAACGGGATCGATGATGATGGCAATGGCTATGTGGACGATGTGCGGGGCTGGGATCCCGTATCGCAGAATGACAATGTCTACAGTGGTTCCCACGGAACGCGCGTGGCCGGTATGATCGGGGCCGTGGGCAACAACGGTTCCCAGGTGGTGGGTGCCAATTGGCAGGTGAAGATGATGCCGGTGAACTACCAGAACACGCAGGAATCCGCCGTATTGGCGGCATACACCTATCCGCTGGTGATGCGCCGCTTGTACAACAGCAGTGCTGGCAGCAGGGGTGCCTTCGTGGTGGCCACCAATGCCAGCTGGGGCGTGGATGGCGGGCAGCCCGAGGACGCTCCCATCTGGTGCGCCGTATACGACACCCTGGGTGCGGCCGGCGTGCTCAACTGCGCGTCCACCACCAATAACAATGCGAACGTGGACGTGGTGGGGGACCTGCCCACGGCCTGCCCCAGCGATTTCATGATCAGCGTGACCGCCACCAATAGCAATGATGTCCGGACGTTCTCCGGTTACGGGGCCACCACGGTGGATGTGGGCGCACCCGGCGACGGGGTGTTCACCACCACCAGCGGCGGTGGCACGGGCAACACCAGCGGCACCTCCTTCGCCAGCCCGCTCACGGCAGGGGTGGTCGCCCTGATGTACAGCGTGCCCTGTCCCAGCCTGGCCGCCCTCGCCCACAACGACCCGCAAGAGGCGGCCCTGCGTGTGCGCCAAGCCCTCTTCAACGGGGTGGACCAGGTGGGAAACCTGCCCGGGAACACCGTGACCGGAGGCCGCATCAACTCCTTCAACAGTGTGCAATTGCTGATGGACAGCTGCGTGGCCTGCCCGGCGCCGTACAACCTCTCCGCCTCCAGCGCGGCCATCGGGTCAGCCACGCTCGTCTGGAGCGCACTGCCCGGAACCTATACCGTGCGCTACCGGCCACAGGGCAGCAGCAACTGGACCGAGACCACCGGCATCAATGGCTTCTCCTTGGACATTGCCGGCCTGAGCGCTTGCCAAGTCTACGAGTTCCAAATGGCGGCGGATTGCGGAGGCGAAGTGAGCGCCTACGGACCCATCTGGTCCTGGACCAGCGAAGGTTGCTGCACAGCGCCCATCACCATCACCACCACGCCGATCGATACCACGAGCGGAACGGTGGATTGGGCCACCGTGCTCGCGTCCACCACCTACGACCTGCGCTACAGGGAAGAGGGCAGCACGGCGTGGACGCAGATGGACGGCCTGAACGGCAACAGCGCCATGCTCAGCGGCTTGACCCCCTGCACGGACCTCGAGGTGCAGATGCGCAGCACCTGTGGCGGCACCGAAGCGGACTGGTCCACCTCCGTACCCATGCATGTTCCGGGCTGCGGGCATTGCGTGGAGGGCGACTTCTGCAACAGCGGTGGAAACAACTCCAACACGGAATGGATCGCCAGGGTACAGCTGAACGGGATCGACCGGACCTCGGCGGACGATGGGGGATATGCGGACATCGACGTCACCGGGCAGAGCACGGGCCTGTCCATCGGCCTGCCATACCCCATTCTTTTGGCCCCGGGGTTCTCCAGCTTCTCCTTCCCCGAATACTTCACGGTATGGATCGACCTGGACCGCGACGGGCAGTTCACGGCCGACGAACTGATCTTCGATGCGGGCAGCACCACCACCACTCCCATCAACGGCACGCTCACGGTGCCCCTCGGTGCGGTGCCGGGCCTCACTCGGATGCGTGTGGTGATGAAGTACAGCACAGCACCCGGCAACGGCTGCACCAGCTATGACTATGGAGAGACGGAAGACTATTGCGTAACGCTGATCGATGGGACCGCCGGTATCGAGGGACCCGTCGTGGACCTGCCCCTCCAGCTGTTCCCGCAACCTGCGGACCACTTCCTCAACATTGCCACGGCATACAAGGGCACCTTGGACCTGACGGTAACGGACATGACGGGAAGAGCTGTGTTGCATCACCAATTCAGCGGTGGCAGCACCTCGGTGGGCACCGGGCAGTTGAGTGCGGGCATGTACCTCTTTCAGGTTGAAGGGGAAGGGGCGCTTTCGGCTCGCGGCAGCTTCCTGGTGGCGCACTGATCCGGAACGCCTTGCCCGTCTAACTTCGGCGCCGTGGAACTCTCGGTCGTCATCATCACCTTCAATGAGGAGCGCAACATCGCGCGCTGTTTGGCATCGGTGCAGGCCGTGGCGGACGATATCGTGGTGGTGGATTCCTTCAGCACGGACGCCACCGGAGCGATAGCTCGGGAACACGGTGCACGCGTTGTGGAGCATGCGTTCGAGGGCCATATCGAACAGAAGAACTGGGCGATCACGCAGGCCAAGCATCCCTGGGTGTTGTCCTTGGATGCGGATGAAGCGCTCAACGAGGAACTCGTCCGTTCCATCCAGGAGGTGAAGCGTGGTACACCATCGGCCGACGGGTATGCCATGGCGCGCCTCACCAACTATTGCGGCACATGGATCAAGCATGGCGGCTGGTACCCGGACATCAAGCTGCGCCTGTGGAATAGCCGGAAGGGCCGCTGGGGCGGAACGAACCCGCACGACCGCTATGAACTGGATACAGGGGCAAGTACCGCGCGGCTGAAAGGTGACATCCTGCACTACAGCTACCACTCGATCGCGGACCATCTTCGCCAAGTGAACTACTTCACGGACATCTCCTCCAAGGTGCTTCTTGCACAGGGAAAACAGGCACGCCCCGTCAAACTGCTGCTCAGCCCGATCGCCAAGTTCGTGGGCGACTACCTTATCCGGGGTGGCTTCCTGGACGGGTTCCACGGCTTTGTCATCGCGCGGATCAGCGCGCACGCCACTTTTCTCAAATATGCCAAGCTGAAGCAGTTGTGGCGCGAACGGGCATGAACATTCCCGGCACGGTGATCCTGAGCCGGCCCGACAATCTCGGCGACGCCGTGCTGAGCCTGCCCATGGCGGGATGGCTGAAGCACCACGCGCCGGGCACGCACATCATCGCACTGGTGAAGCGGTACACCGCTCCCGTTTGGGAACATTGCGAACACATCGACGCGGTGATCACCCTGGAGGAATTGCAGGCCGCCGGGGATCGCGCAGCGACGGACAGACTGCGCGCACTGGGGGCCGGGGCGATCGTACACGTGTTCCCGCACCGGGAGGTCGCACACTGGGCGAAGAGGGCCGGAATCGCGCGACGCATCGGTACCAGCCATCGCTGGTGGCACTGGACCACCTGCAACGAACGCGTGGACTTCACGCGGAAGAACAGCAACTTGCACGAGGCGCAGCTGAACATCGAACTGCTGGCCCCTTTTGGCATCGCCGTGCCCGATATGGTTGCGGACCTCGTCCCCTGGTCCGGCCTGCAGGTGCCCGAACCCTCTGCAAGCGTGCGCCGCCTCCTGCGACCGGACCGGAAGAACATCATCCTCCACCCGATGAAGGTGACCGGCGCGGCCTGGGGTCTGGACAACTTCGCGCAGCTCATCAGGCTCTTGGCCCCGGAGCGCTTCCATGTCCTGCTGACCGGTACGAAGAGCGAAGCGGCCACCTATGGGAAGGCCCTGCCCGTGGAACTGGCGCACGTCACGGACACCGGAGGCAAACTGGCCCTGGATGAATTGATGGCCTTGATCGGTGCCAGCGATGCCCTGGTGGCGGCCAGCACGGGTCCCTTGCACATCGCGGCCGCGAGCGGTATCCGCACCATCGGCCTCTTCAACATGAAAAGGCCGTTGCATCCCGGGCGGTGGGCACCCTTGGGCCCGGACGTGCATGTGCTGGTGGATGCGGATTGCCCGCAGTGCAAAAGAGGTCTGGACTGCGACTGCATCAAGCGGATCGATCCGCGCCGCGTGCTGGTCCTGCTGCCGCAATAGGCGCTGCGAAGACGAACAGTGCGTAGTAGAGCGCAAAGAAGGTGGCCCCCATCTGCGTCTCGATCGTGTCCTCGCTGAGGCAGGAAAGCAGGAAGATGATGCCCCAGGCGACGAACAGCGGATTGCGGAACGCGTGCAAGCGCCATGCAGGCCACCACCAGGAGAACAGGCTCCACAACAGACCAAGCACACCGAAACTGATGAACAGGGTGAGGTATTCGTTATGCGCGCGCAACCGCCATTGCGCTGCGAGGGGGCTATCTACCCTATCGTATGCGTCGTCGAACGCACGCTGCGTATCACCGGTCCCCACGCCGGTAAGCCAGTGTTCCTTCGCGATGATCGTTCCCACGCGCAGGAACTCCAGGCGCATGGTCACCGAATGCCCGTTGGGATCGCCGGTGGTGCGATGGATGTCCAATTCGTAGAGTACCTGCTCGAAACGGGCACGCATGGCCCCTTGCCGCCCCTCCACCACGCTGGTCATCCCGTTCTCGATGCGCACCACATCCTCCGGGGAAAGGGCTTGCACCCCGGTGGAATCCTTGCGCTCGCCCATGCTGGCGAGGTAGCGCACCAGGGTGGAGCGCAGGGACTGGCCCAATTTGTCGGTACCCGAAAAAGGGATCTCGCTGCGCCGGTCCCAGGTCCGCTCCAGTTCCTTGTCCGCCACATTGATCCAGACGTAATGGCCGTTCTCACGCTGGGGGTCGCGCAGGTCGTGATAGTACACTTCGCCGCCTGCGCTGCGCTCGTCCAGCCGCTGGAGCTGTGAGGTGTCCGTATGCCAATAGTCGTGTACGACAACCCGCAGGAAGAGCACGCTTCCGATGATGCCTCCGAGCAGCACCACCAACGCAGCGAGGCGCCATGGAGCACCCTTGTGCCTCACCATCCGCAAAATGGCATAGAGGGACAATGCGGCCAGTACCGGCAGGGCGCTCAAGCTACTGAGCTGGTCCATGAACCAGAGGCACCACAGGATGGCTGCGATGTGCGCGGCCCGCATCGGCCAGGTCCTGGGCCAGTAGTGAACAAGCACGGCGATGCCGAAGCAGAGCATCAACGAGAGCCGGATGTGGCTGATGAAGGGTGAGAGGTCGCGGTATTGACCTTGTGCCAGTACATCGTAGCGCAGTGCCAAGCAGGCGAAGGTGCTCGCCGTGGCGCTCCACGCGCCCAGCAGCAGCAGCTTCCGCAATTCACCTGCCGTGAATCGGGGGACCGTCGAGAGCACCACGCCAAAGACCAGCACCGGCAACAGGATCCGGCACAGGTCCAGCCCCCATTGCAGGTCGGTGGTCCACAGCAGCCCCAGCACGTGCAGACCGAAAAAGGAAAGAAAAACGGCGCTCTCCTTCGTGGTGAAGGCACGCTTGAAGCGGCCACCGAGGCCGCGCTGCGCAACCCCTTCCCAGAGCCAGTTCGCGATCAGGATGATCTGCGAGAGGCTCAGGAGGAACTCGGACCAGGGCAGCACTGCCAGCGCCATGGCCATGGCCCCGAGGTGGACATGGCGGTGGATCCCGCTCCCGTTCCTGTCCATGGTGCGCATCACCGGTGGCCCGCGGCGCGGATCCCCGGACCTTTAGTTCGCCTTGTACGTTCCTGCCAGCACTTCCTTGTAGGCGGGTCCGTTGATCACGGTGAGCGCCTCCAGCACGGCGGGGTCTGAACCCAACATGGCCTTGGCGCGACCGGTCTGGAAGTAATAGCGGCCCACCAGCTCGCTCTTCAACACGTCCTCGATCTCCGGGCGGAAGCGCTTGAACTCCTCCGCACGGTCCGGGTCCAGTTCCGCGCGAAGCGCGTCGATGGCATCCTTGGCGTGATCGTAATAGCGTTCCTTTTTCGCATCCTCCACCAGCTTGTTCAGGTCGTTCAGGCTGGCCGTTTGGTACTCGAATTTCTTGTCCTTCGTAAAGGTGAGGAACTGTTGGAAGATCTCCTCGGTGATGGTGAACCGCCCGGGAGGTGCAATGGAATCGTGGGTCCACTGGTACAGGTTGGCAAAGTCGAAGAAGAGGTCGGCACTGTACAGCCCTCCGACGATCTTGGGCATCAAGGGATGGTCCACCTCGATGTCCGGTGCGATGCCCCGGCCGTCATATACCGATCGCCCTCCCGCCGTCTTGAAGGCGAGGATGGTGGAGTCGGCCTTGATCACCGCATTGCCCTCCTTGTCGTGGTGCGCGTAGTCGACCTTCTGGATGCAGCGGCCACTGGGGATGTAGTACTTGGCCACGGTCACTTTCAGCTTGCTGTTGTAGAACAGGTCGCGCGTTTGTTGGACAAGGCCCTTGCCAAAGGTGCGATGACCCACGATCACGGCACGGTCCAGGTCCTGCAGCGCCCCGGTAACGATCTCGCTGGCCGAGGCTGATCCGGTATCCACCAGCACCACCACCGGCATGGTGATGTCCATCGGTTCGCCCAGGGTCTTGTACGTCTTGTCCCATTCGGTGATCTTCCCCTTGGTCTCCACCACGGTCTGCCCCTTGGGCACGAAGATGTTCACGATGTTGATCGCTTCACGGAGCAAACCTCCTCCGTTGCCGCGCAGGTCCAGGACCAGCTTTTCGGCACCGTTCTCCTTCAACTCCTTGAAGGCGTTGCGCACCTCCTGGCCGGCGGTCTGGGTGAAGCTGTTCAACTTGATGTAGCCCACCTTGTTCAGGGTGTCGATCATGCCCTTGTAGGGCACATCGGGGATCTTGATCTCCTCGCGCGTCAGCAGATGCTCCACCGGTGGCCTATCATCGCTGCTGGTCAGCACCTTCACCTTGGTCCCGGCCTGGCCCTTGAGCAATTTGCTCACCTCCTCGGTGTCCATGCCCTTGGTGCTGCGGCCATCGATCTCCAGAATGAGGTCGCCGGCCTTGATGCCGTTGGTCATCGC
This sequence comes from Flavobacteriales bacterium, assembly GCA_019912395.1. GTDB lineage: Bacteria > Bacteroidota > Bacteroidia > Flavobacteriales_F > PHOS-HE28 > PHOS-HE28. Next base: position 42,396 of record JAIOIH010000001.1, read on the forward strand.
CGGATAGCCCTCGTAGGGCTCGCTCACCATCACCCCGTCGTCCTTCTTGCGGATCATCGCCCCGATGCCGCCGTATTGCCCGGTGGTCATGATGCGATAGTTCTCCATGTCGCTTTCCGGGATGTACTGCGTGTAGGGGTCGAGGCTTTCGAGCATGGCCTCGATGCCCGTGCCGATCAGCTCCCCGGGGTTCACGTCATCGACGTAGTAGATATTGATGTCCTTGTAGAGCTCGTTGAAGATCTCCAGGTTCTTTCCCACCTCGAAATAGTTGTCACCGGCGGCGATGGTGAGCGCCCCCCCGGCAGCGATGGCCAGGACGATCGCCGGCTTTTTCCAGGATGTGAACGGATTCTTCATGTGCGTTGTAAGGTTCAGGGTACCGGGTCATGCCCTTGGCCGCCCCACGGATTGCAAGATAGGAAGCGCTTCAATGTGAGCAGTCCCCCGCGCCAAGGGCCATGCTTGCGCAGGGCCTGCACGCCGTACTCGGAGCACGTGGGCGTGTAGCGGCATGAACCGGGGAGCAAGGGGGAGATCATTCCTTGATAGGCGCGGATGAGGGCGATGAACAGTTTACCGATCAATGCCGACATGCTGTTGGGTCCAACGGTCGAAGAGGTTGATTATTTTCTCCGAGGACCGCTCCCACGGCAAGGGGGCTGTGCCTTGGAAGATCAGGAGCCATGCGCATTGGACATCGGCCGCGCGCAACCGCTCGTACCAGCGGTGCTTGTTCAGCCGATAGGCCTCGCGCATGTGTCGCCGGACCCTGTTGCGGTCCACGGCGAGCTTCACGTGGCGCTTGGGCACCGCAAAGGCCACCTGCGCCGGGGCAATGGTATCCAGCGGCATCAGCAGGCCCACGAGCCGGAAGGGATGGTCCTTCACCACCTGCCCGGTGGTGGCCACCTCCCTTAGCCGGTCGCGGCCGGTAAGGCGCTCGTGCTTGCGAAAGGTGGCGCGCAGGGGTTGTTGACCGGTCATTCGGAACGGTGCGACCGGGACCGGTCATCGACCCCGGTTCACTTATTGGCTCCCTTGACGGACGCGGACTTCCTCGAGGGCTTTTTCGCCGCTTTTGCCGGTGCAGCCTTTTTCTTGGCCGGTGCTGCGGCCTTGGCCGGGACCTTGGCACTCCTGGCATCGGCCTTTTCGCTCCGCTTGAGGTAGAGTTCGATCGCTCCCGTCATCGAAGGTGCTTCAGGCAATGGGGCTTCAATGTCCAGCCGCAGTCCGGCATCGCGAACGGCCTTGGACGTGGTGGGTCCGAATGCTGCGATCACGGTGTTCTTCTGCTCGTACTCGGGAAAATTCTTCCGGAGGCTTTCAATACCACCGGGGCTGAAGAACACCAGCATGTCATAATGGACATCTCGCATGTCGCTCAGATCGCTGGCCACCGTGCGGTAGAACACCACATTGGTGTAATCCACCCCCGCCTTGTCCAGCCGTCGTGGGATCTCCGGCTTCTGGATGTCGGATCCCGGCACCAGGAACTTTTCGCTCTTGTGCTTCTTGATCACATCCATCAGGTCGCTGAAAGTGAGCCTGCCGATGAAGACCTTCCGCTTGCGGTACACGATGTACTTCTGCACGTAGTAGGCCACGCTCTCGCTCACGCAGAAATACTTCATGGACTCGGGCACCGTAAGGCGCAGCTCCTTGCACATGCGGAAGAAGTGGTCCACCGCATTGCGGCTGGTGAGCACAATGGCCGTATGGTCCAGAATGCTGATGCGCTCCTGCCGGAACTCCTGTCCCGGTACGGGTTCCACCTTGATGAACGGCTTGAAGTCGATCTTCAGGCCGAACTTCTTCGCCAATGAAAAATAAGGGGATCGCTCGTCCGTAGGCGCTGGCTGAGTGACGAGAATGTTCTTGATCTTCAAGTTCCGCGCTGCTTAGGGGTGATGCAAAGGAGGAACGAAATTCCGCGCTTGTTCAAGAGCAAGCGCGACCGGGAGTATTTCGAGCGCGCAAAGGTAGAGGAAAATATATCGGAGCGGAGTACCGTTGCTCACGCCCACCACCACCGCACGCACCCATCGGAACATCACCGTGGCGGCCACGATGGCCAGGCCCACCAGCCAGATCCACTCCCGCCATGCCACCCGACCGGGAAAGGACATCACCGTGACCACCGGCAGAAGCAACAGGCCCAGCACCACATGGAACACGATCAGTGTGTAGAGGTATTCCTCCTGCCCTCCATCCTCGGCAGGTAGCTGGCGGATGGCCAGCAGCAACACCACTTGGGCCAACACCACCGCCGCGACCACCAGGAGGATCCGCAGGAAGCCGAGCATTCCCGGCAGGATCCAGTGGTGGTACAACAGGACCTGGTAGGCGAACATGGCGATCACCACGGCGGACAGCACTGCAAGGCCCGTCAACGTGCGGTCCCGCATGTCCAGTTCCTCCCGTAGCCGGTGCCGGCCCAGCCGCAACGCGCCGAAGGATCGCGCCAGCACCACCCATTGACGCGGCGATACCATCTGTACCCATGCAAGCACGCCGAAGGCCAGGCCAAGGATCCCCGCCAGCCAACCGGACCCCAAGGCATCCACCGCCCGTAGCTCATCCATTGCAGCGCGAAAATAGTTCGCCGGACCAGGTGGGCGGCAGCGTGCCTAAATTCGCGGCCTCCTACGCACCCCCCCTCCCATGAGCACCACGTCCACTCCCTCCAAGCGCACCGCCACCGACCTCTATCAAGCCCACGACCACTTCTTGATGGACGAGCTGCTCACCGAGGAGCACAAGCTGATCCGCGACACCACGCGCAAGCATGTGAGCAAGCACATCAAGCCCATTATCGAGGAGAGCTTCGAGAAGGCCGAGTTCCATCCGGAGATCATCCCGGGACTGGCGGAGGTGGGCGCGTTCGGCCCAAACATCCCCACCGAATACGGCGGCATGGGCCTGGACCAGATCAGCTACGGCCTGATCATGCAGGAGATCGAGCGCGTGGACAGCGGCCTGCGCAGCCTGTGCAGCGTTCAGGGCAGCTTGGTGATGTACCCCATCTGGAAGTACGGGAGTGAGGAGCAGAAGAAGAAATGGCTGCCGCAGCTCGCCGCCGGCACCAAGATCGGCTGCTTCGGCCTCACCGAACCGGACCACGGCAGCAACCCCGGCGGCATGGTCACCACCTTTCAGGACAAGGGCGACCATTACCTGCTGAACGGTGCCAAGATGTGGATCAGCAACAGCCCGATCGCCGATGTGGCCGTGGTGTGGGCCAAGGAGGGGAACACCGATGGCCGCATCCACGGTCTGCTGGTGGAACGCGGCATGGAGGGTTTCTCCACGCCCACCACGCATGGCAAGCTTTCCCTTCGGGCCAGCCCCACCGGCGAGCTCGTGTTCGACAACGTGAAAGTGCCCAAGGCAAACCTCTTGCCGAACAAGAGCGGGCTCGGCGCACCGCTGGGCTGCTTGGACAGCGCGCGATACGGCATTTCCTGGGGTACCCTCGGCGTGGCCATGGAATGCTACGACACCGCGCTGCGTTACAGCAAGGAGCGCATCCAGTTCGGAAAACCCATCGGGCAGTTCCAGCTCACGCAGAAGAAGCTTGCCGAGATGATCACCGAGATCACCAAGGCGCAATTGCTCACCTGGCGTTTGGGTGTATTGAAGAACGAGGACCGCGCCACCACGGCCCAGATCAGCATGGCCAAGCGCAACAACGTCCATTTGGCCCTCACCGTGGCTCGGGAAGCACGCCAGATCCTCGGCGGCATGGGCATCACCAACGAGTACCCCATCATGCGCCACATGATGAACCTGGAAAGCGTGGTGACCTACGAAGGCACCCACGACATCCACCTGTTGATCACCGGCCACGACGTGACAGGGTTGGCGGCGTTCAAGTAGGGGCCGAAGATCCTCGGCCCCTACGAACGCCGATCACCCCACGCGTTCATTGTGTCGGGGCCGCCTTCGCGCCATCCGCAACTACCCGTTTCCCCAATGGGATCATCCACCCTGCGGTACACTGGATGCTGCGGTCGTAACCATTGAGCGTACCCACCAAGCCACCATTGATGTCCCTCACCACCACACCGTTCCACACATTGGTGAGGCCGTAGAGGTAGCGGCCTTCCAGAAAAAGGTGTGAGCTGCCTATCGTGAAGGTGAAGCCCGCGCCCCCGCACAGGCCGAGGTTGAACCGGTTCATGTCCAGTGCTTTCGGGTCCAGTACCTGTCCGTCGTACTTATGGCCTTCCTGTCCGGCTTCGTACTGTCGTGCTCCTGTCATCCATCCCGCCGTAACACCCGCGAGCAGATGCGGGCGTGCGGGAGCATGGCCTAATTGGAATTTCGCCAGCGCGGCCAAGTCCATATAGTCCAACACCAAATGGTGGTCGAGGTAGGTCGGGCCGGGGCTATAGAAATAACCATAGCTGTAGTTTCCATTGGCATCGTAGCCAAACCCGGTTCTTAGCGCCCCGCCCGGCGTGTCCTGTTTGAACCCGCGCTGTATAAAACCGATCTCCGGCACCAAGCTGAACCGTTCCGACAGAGTCACCCCGATGATGATCGCACCTGTTGGACCAAGTCGCGTCCCACTTCCTTCAAAACTACCGGCCTCGGCAGCGAACTTGGCCCAATTCACGCCGCCTCGGACGCCCACTGCAACTTGTGCTTGGGAAGCCGTCATTCCAATGCCGGCAAAGGCAAAAAGAAGAGAGCGGACGATGGATCGCATGGGGCCGGGATCGCGCCCCAAGATAAAGTTCCGCAGCCGTATTGCGATGCGTACCAAGCTTGAACTCACGCAGAGGATCTCATGGCGGGACTTGCGGCGAGAAGAGGAACCTGCGGGTGGTGAATGCATTCAGAACCGGTACCCGAACAGGTTGTTCCAGCTATAGTTCAGCGAGGGTACACCCTCCGGCTGGGTGCCGCGGTAAGTCCGACGCTTCAACACGCCACCGTTGATACCGAGGGCCTTGTCTTTCCCCTTTTGGGTCCTGCCAATACCATCTTCGCCCCCACCTCCATTGGGTTCCCTAGCGGAACTCAGCCCGTTCCGGTTGCGTAGGAGTCGCCTTCGATGATCTTCAACTCCATCCCGTTCCTGATCTTCTTCGTGGTGGTGGTGGTGGCGTACTACGTACTGCCCCATCGGTGGCGCTGGCCCCTGCTCCTGACGGCGAGCTGCTACTTCTACATGGCCTTCGTGCCGGCGTACATCCTCATTCTGGCATTCACCATCGGGGTGGACTATTTCGGGGGGATCTTCATTGAACGCAGCAAGGGTGCGGCCCGCAAGCGATGGTTGACCGCGAGCGTCCTGTCCAACGTGAGCGTACTGGCCTTCTTCAAGTATTACGCCTTCCTCACGGAGAACATCGAGGCCTTGATGCAGGGCATCGGCTGGCTGGACCACCCGCTGCCCGAACTCGGGATCATCCTGCCCATTGGCCTCAGCTTCCATACCTTCCAAAGCCTGAGCTACACGATCGAGGTGTACTATGGACGGCAGAAGGCGGAGCGCCATTTCGGGATCTTCTCCTTGTACGTGATGTTCTTCCCGCAGCTGGTGGCCGGACCGATCGAACGGCCGGGGAACCTGCTGCGCCAACTGCATTTGAAGATCCAGTTCAACGCCGCCACGGTCGCCAGCGGCCTGCGCTTGATGGCATGGGGGTTCTTCAAGAAGTTGATCATAGCGGACCGCGTGGCGGTGATGGTGGACCATGTGTACAATGCGCCGGGCGACCACGAGGGGCCGGCCTTGATCCTGGCCACCTTCTTCTTCGCCATCCAGATCTACTGCGACTTCAGCGGGTATACCGACATTGCACTGGGTGCCGCACGCTGCCTGGGCATTTCGCTGATGCGGAACTTCCGCACCCCGTACTACAGTGCGAACGTCAGCGAGTTCTGGAGCCGCTGGCACATCAGCCTCAGCACCTGGTTCCGCGATTATGTGTACATCCCCATGGGCGGCAATCGCGTGGTGAAGTGGCGGTGGTACTTCAACCTGATGGTCACTTTCGTGCTCAGCGGCTTTTGGCACGGCGCTGCGTGGACCTATATCATCTGGGGCATGCTGCATGGCTTCTTCCTGATCTTCGCCATCGTGTCCAAGGATGTGCGCAGTGGCCTGGGCCGATGGCTCGGGCTGGAAAAGGTGCCCCGCCTGAACCATGTCCTTCAGGTCTTGATCACCTTCATCCTGGTGGACTTTGCCTGGATCTTCTTCCGTGCCAGCAGCGTCCATGATGCCTTCCAGATCGTTGGAAACCTCTTCACGGGGCTGGGCGGGTTCTTCACGCGCGATGCCTTCACCTTCTGGTCGCCCTTGCTTGGTGTGGGCAGGAAGGAAATGGCGCTGGCCCTCCTCGGCATCGCCGTGATGGAACTGGTGCAGCGCATCGATCTGCGTCGCGGTGCAACTCAATGGATCTCCGCCCGTCCCCCATGGCAGCGCTGGGCCTTCTACACGGGCCTCGTCTGCTCCGTGATCTATTTCGGGAGCTATTACAATCCCACTCAGTTCATCTATTTCCAGTTCTGAATGCGCCTGCGCACACTCCTCCTCTGGATCGCGGCCATAGCGGCGCCGTTCGCCCTGATCACTTCCACGGTGATCATCGTGGACCCCTACAACCACTTCGGCTGGAGCAAGGCCGTTCCGGATAGCCTGAAGGAGAAGAACCTCTACCATTCCGGGGCTACCATGCCGTTCAGCGTGATGATGTGGGACCTGGAGAGCTATCGGCGGAACCCCAAGGACCATATCCTGCTCGGCGATTCCCGGCTGGCCTATTTCGATGTGGACTATCTGCGGCAGGTGAGCGGCCATGCCTACGCCAACCTCGGCATCCCGGGAGGCGACTACAACTCCATATTCGACCTGTTCGAATACGCGGACAGCCTCACTGCGCTGAAGGACGTCGTGGTGCAGGTTTCCTTCCGGAACATGAGCATCACGGACTGGGACCTGTACTCGGAGCCGCGCATGTTGATGGACAATCCGCTGTACTACCTCACCGATGGCCGGGTGCTGCGCGCCACCGCCCTGAACCTCCGGAGCAGGTGGGCCCCCAACACGCTGGTGTACGACTCGCTCCCGCCCGACCAATGGCAGATCGTACTGGCCATGGACCAGGGAAATGCCGACAGCTTTGTGCTGGACACCACCATTTATGACCGATTGCAACAGCTGGCCGACCAGTGCAAGACCGCCCATGCACGCTTGCGTTTCGTGGAATTCCCCATTCATCCGGACGCCCATCGCATCTATGCCAAGGCGGGGCTGGACCCCTTGCGCGACCAATACCTGGCCCGCCTGTCCACCATTGCCGAGACGATCGATCTGGACCGCCCCGGCTTCCTGCCGGACGATCCCTCGCTCTGGCGCGATCCCTTGCACCTGACCACCACGGCGCAACGCATCTTGATCGATGCGATCTGGGGGCCGGGGGTGTCCGTCCCTGCAGCTTCCGGAAGGTTAAAACCGGAACCCGAATAAATTGCTCCAACTGTAGCTCAGTGCGTTCACCTCCTCCGGCGGGGCACTGTCCTTCAGCAGGTTCAAGCGGCTTTCCACCGTCATGCGCTTGGTGACATTGATGAGTAAGCCTCCCTCCAATGCGATGCGGTGATCGCTGGCATCGAAGAGCTTGGGCTGATAGTAGACCACGGTGGTGAGGCTGGCCATATCGGTGAACTTGAGCGTGGCGGAAACATAGTTGCTGCTGCGACCAATGGTGGTGGTGGGTCCGTTGGTGACATGTTCATTTTCCACCATCACTGCGGTGCCGATGTTCACGCGCATCCTGGTATTGTCCACGGCGGTGAGGCGCGGCCCCGCGCCCAGCATCAGCCGCAGGTCCAAGCGGAGCGGCTTGTTGTACTGGGCTTGCGCAAAGACCTCGCCCGTCCACAGGGAATCCTTCCGGTAGTTGTATCGAAGGTGCTGGAATCCGGTGTTGAGGAAATCGTTCGCTTCCACCTGGCTGAAGGCGAGATCACTGATGAACATGTAGCGATCCCGGCCGTTGAGGTATTGAACAGCCCCGTTCAGCCCCAAGTTCAGCGAACGCTGCCCGCTCTCCGATACGTTGAACCGGACGTTCACGAACCCGGTCCAGGGCACGGAATCCTGCATGAAGCGTCGGCCTTCGATGTTCACCACTTGGGCGCGGGCACCGCCAAGCAGGGAGAGTGAAAGAAGAAGCAGGAAAGCACAACGGGAATAGCGGGACATGGAGCGTGCAAAAGTGGCGATCAACAAGGGAACCGGACGAGCTTCCCCAATGTTCACCTCCTTTGCACCATGTCAACACGGTTGCGGATCGCGATCATTGGAGGGGGGCCTGCCGGTCTGATGGCCGCGGACACCTTGGCACCGCATGCGGAAGTGGACCTCTACGAGCATGGCAAGCAGATCGGACGGAAGTTCCTGGTGGCCGGGCAGGGTGGCTTCAACCTCACCAACAGCGTGGAAGGTGCTGATCTGGCGGGCCATTACTTCCCTCCGGGCTTTATGGACCGGGCCTTGGGCGCGTTCGGCACCAAGGACCTGCGTGATTGGATGGCCGAAATGGAACTGGAAACCTTTGTCGGCACCAGCGGACGGGTTTTTCCCGCGAAAGGGATCAAGCCGATCGACGTGCTGGCACGCATCCGGGATCGCTTGCTCCAGCGCGGGGTGCGCATCCGGACCGAACATGCCTTCACCGGTTTTGACCGGAACGGGCTGGTGCAGATGGAGAACCGTGACGGACCTTTCACCTTGGAGGCGGACCGCGTGATCTTCGCCTTGGGCGGAGCCTCATGGCCGGTCACCGGCTCCACCGGCATTTGGCCGCCCCTGTTCGCCGATGTGGGCATTCCGACGGAACCGTTCCAAGCCTCCAATTGCGGGGTGGAGATCGCTTGGCCTGCGGACTTCCTCCGTACCCATGAGGGCAAGCCCTTGAAGAACGTCCGGATCAGTGCGGCCGGGATGGACGCGTTGGGAGAAGCCACCATCACACGGCACGGACTGGAAGGCAACGCCATCTATCCGGTGGTGCGCGCATTCCGGGAAGGCGCAACGGAATTGCGCATCGACCTCAAGCCGGACAGCCCCGTGGAAAGGTTGATCGAACGGATCGGCGCCAAGGAACCCCGCAACTTTGCGGCGGCCATCCATCTGAACCGCACGCAGCTCGCCTTGTTGAAGGCCTTCACCCCGAAGGAGGTCTCCGCTTCAGCACGGCTTTTCGCGCAACATGTCAAGCAACTTCATCTCCCGGTGTCGGGTCTTCGGCCCATCGGCGAGGCCATCTCCACGGTGGGAGGCATTCCCACGGAAGAACTGAACCCCGACTTTTCCTTCAAGCGTCATCCGCATCTCTTCGCCATCGGCGAGATGGTGAACTGGGACGCCCCCACGGGCGGTTTCCTCCTACAGGGCTGCTTTGCAATGGGCCGGTATGCCGGAAAGGCGATCGCGCGATCAAGCTGAACGAACTTGGGGTGTTTTAGCCCCGAAATGTGCATGGCTGATAGAGCGAAGCGGGAAAACAATGGGTGCATCCGGCTTCAGATGACCTTAATGGGAAAGGGGCACGGTTTTTCGCCTATCCCCTCTAAACCACGAAATGATGAAGACCTCACCAAAGGCCACAATGCTTGCCCTCGCAGCATCCATCTTGCTTTCGACCTCCACGTTCGCCAGCGAGCCCAAGCCGAACTTCCGCATCAATGAAGAGAATTTCGCCAAGTTGAACGCACAAGAGCAGGAGCGGGTGCTGGAGATCGGGGCGCGCTGGGATGCCATCGCCAACATGGACCGCTCCGGCCTGGACAGGGCCGATCGCAAGGAGCTGCGTGCCGAGGTGAAAGCCTTGAGGGCCGAGGCCAAGACCTATGACCGCGGTGGCACCACCATCTACCTGTCCACTGCGGCCATCATCATCATCATCCTGCTGTTGATCATCATTCTGTGAGTGTCCGAAAGGATGGGAGGGAAGCATGGGGGCGGCCATGGGGTCGTCCATTCCCTGAAGGAGGGACAAGTACCGTGGAGCTGAAGAACATGTGGAGCACGGATGGGGGAGCAAGGACCGGGGTGCTCCAACGGGTTCGATCTCGGACGCATAATTCTTGGACCAGCTCAAGCAATGTTTCGACGAATGCTTGACTTTGATCGACGAATGGGAATATCTTGGCCGCAAATTGGTTGCCATGAAACAACTCTTTACACTCGCCACAAGCATTGCCTTGTGCGCCTCGGTACATGCCCAGATCACGATCGGGCAGAACGAAATGCCTCATAGCGGGGACGAATTGTTCCGAACGCAGGCCACGATCAACCCCTTCGTGAACTACGGTGCCACGGGTGCCGGGCACACCTGGAACTTCGGTTCACTCTCGGCTGCGGGTGAAGAGAGCACGGAGTACGTCAGCGTCTCATCGACCAATCTGGTCTATGCGCTTGTTTATGCCGACATCTTCTTCAATCCCAACCGTGCCAACCATGCCAATTCCGGTACGGACATCGCCTTCAGCGACCTGCTTCCGATCGGCAACGCGTACACGTTCCGTCATCAAAGCGCATCGGCCTATACCACCGTTGGCTACGGGGCGGAAGTGTCCAATATCCCCTTGCCGATCATCTTCGATGAGCACGATGTGGTGTACGAGCTACCGCTGAACTATGGCAACAGCAGCGTTTCCCATTCGTCCTGGAAAATAAACCTGCCCACTTTGGCCTACTACGGTTACATGCAGACCCGCCAGAACCAAGTGGACGGCTGGGGCAGCATCACCACCCCCAGCGGCACCTTCGATGCCCTGCGCGTAAAGACCACCATCACGGCGAAGGACACCATCAGTATCGACACGCTCAGCCTGGGCTTCACCATCGATCGGCCCACGACCCGTGAATACAAATGGCTCGCCCAGGGGATCCGCGTACCGGTACTACAGATCAACACGGTGGAAATTTTCGGTGCCGAAGTGGTCACGGGGACCTTCTTCTACGACCAGCCGCACACCATCACCGTGCAACAGCCCCTGGCCGACCTGCTTTGCGCCGGGTCCCAAGTAACCGTGCCATACGACCGCACTGGGGTGTACAACAGCGGTGGGCTTTTTGTCCCCTCCAATGTGTTCCGCGCCCAACTCTCCGATGCCAATGGCGATTTCACCAACGCAGTGAACATCGGCTCGGTCACTTCCACCAGTTCCGGCAGCATCAATGCCACTATTCCTGCCAACACCCCGATGGGCAGCGGCTACCGCATCCGCGTGGTCTCCACCAGTCCGGCGTTCATCGGTGCGGATAATGGATTCGATATTGCCGTCAGTACCACTCCCGTTGCCTTGGTCACTGCGGACGGTGCCACCACCTTCTGTGCCGGAGGCACGGTGGAGCTCATGGCGGATGCGGTTCCGGGCCTCAGCTTCCAGTGGTTCCTGGATGGTGATGCCATCACCGACGCCACGGGTCCCAGTTGGGAAACCGATGCCCCGGGCAGTTATTCCGTACAGGTGGGCAATGCCTGCGGAAATGATGTCTCCGAAGCGATCGACGTGGTGGTGAACCCGCTGCCGGTACACCAGCAGGACCTCACCGAACTGCTCGCGTGCAACGGGGATGCCGTGAACCTGGTCGCCACCAACACCTCCGGCCAAACCGTGCTGTCCTATCAGTGGATGCTCGATGGGGCACCCATCGCCGATGCCACATCCGCGGAGCTCGCCACCATGGATGCCGGCGAATACACCTTGGAGGTATCCAACATCACCACGGGATGCAGCTTCACCACCGCTACCGTAACAGTGACCACGGAAACGGTTGCGAGCCCCGTGCTCACTGCGGCCAGCGCCCCGGCGTTCTGCGAAGGGGGAACGGTGTTGTTGAACGCGGGTGGACAAGCCTCGGATTACCAGTGGATGCTGGACGGGGCCACTATCACCGGGGCTACCGGCAACAGCTTGGAGGTTGATGCCAGCGGCGCGTACGCGGTGTGGGCCACCGGCGATCTGGGATGCTCCAGCCTCCCGTCCAACGTGGTCCTGGTGGAAGTCCTGCCCGCACCTGACGCACCCGTGATCACCGCCTCCTCCCTCACCAGCTTTTGCGAAGGTGGCATGGTAACGCTTGCCGCGAGCGGCTCCGACGACGTGAGCTTTCTCTGGAGCAACGGCAGCACCGGTGAGGAACTGGATGTGACCACCAGCGGCAGCTACAGCGTGGAGGCCGTCGCTGCCAACGGATGCTCCACCAGCGCTGTGACCGCCATGGAAGTGACCGTGCTTGCCCTGCCGGATGCACCCGTGATCACGGAACTGGATGGCGTGCTCAACGCCTCGGGCGCCGGCAGCTTCCAGTGGGCCTTTAACGGTGTGGACATCGCGGATGCCACGGACGCGGCATTCACCCCGGAGGCTTCGGGTGTATACACCGTGACCGTGACCGATGCCAACGGCTGCTCCAGCACCTCGGAGGACTACGCCTTCATCAACACGGGCGTGGCACAGGTTGCATCGGCACAAGCCACCGTATCGCCCAACCCCTCCACCGGCATTTTCTCCGTCACCCTTCCAGGAGCCAAGGTCGGCGACCGCTTCAGCATCTTCGATGCCACAGGCAAGCTCGTGCTGGAAGGAACGCTCCAGGGCATCCGTAGCACCATGGACCTGAGCGGCCAAATATCCGGACTGTACCTCCTGCGCACGGAAGGCCGGCAGGTTTCCAGCGTGGTGCGCATCGTGCTGAACTGAGCATAGGACCCTTGATCAAGCGCCCCGCCCGATGTTCTCAGGGCGGGGCGCTTGCGTTTGGGTGCCTCGAAGAACGGTGCCGGAGTCCTTTCGGACAATGCCGGAGGGCCATCACCATCCCACTATCGGGGATCCAGACCTGGAACGAGGGAGGTTCACAGGAAGATCAGCGCCGCGATGATGAAGCAGAGGATGATCACGAGGTATTGCCAGAAGTCAAGGAAGTAATGGGAATAGGCCTTCCAAAGTTCCTTGAACTCCTTCATCAGTGCCCCATAAGGGTGTCGTGGCCTTCCCTCACTTCAACAACGTGATGGTTCCCATCACCTTCTTCTCGTCCTGATAAGGCAAGCGGTATTTCGCACGATAGGCATAGACACCGGGCTGTGAGTCCACGCCACGGTAGGTGCCGTCCCATGCACCGTATGGGTCCTTGGTCTCGAATATGAGCTCGCCGAAGCGGTCGAAGACCTGCATGGAGAATTCCTCCGGTTCGCAATCGCCCTTCCAGGCCCATGTGTCATTGACACCGTCCTTGTCGGGGGTGAAGGACGATGGGACCCAGACGTTGCATGAATCGGAGCAGTCCTGCATGCGGATGGTACGTTGTACGTCCACCACGCCACAACTGAGCGTGACCTGCATCTTGACAAGGACATTGCCTTCAGCGGAGAAGCGTACCACGGGATCGGTCTGTGTTGTACTGGCCGCGGCGCCGCCAAAATCCCAATGGACCCCCAACACCGTGGAATCAGCCAGGAGCTTGAACTGCACCGGATCCTCGATGCACTTGGCATCCTCCCAGAAGTCCGCTGTACACAAGCATTCCACGTTCACCACCGTGGCCATGGCCCCGTCGGTGCAACCGTTCGCATCGGTCACGATCACCGAATAGCCTCCGGGATCATGTACGGCCGTGGGATCACTGACCGGTTGACCGTTCAGCGCATACGTGGTGCTCATCCCGGCCGTGGGGAAAACCGTGCTCAGATCCACCGTTTGCCAGGGGCAAAGGGAGAAGTATTGGTCTCCGCCCAGCGAAGGGTTCGGGTTTACCGTTAGCGTGACCAACGCCGTGTCGGTACAGTCGGAACCATTGGACACCACGACCTGATACATACCGGCCAAGCCTACCCCGGTGGGATAGGTGACGCTTGCTCCGTTCTGCGTCCATACCCCGGTGAGTCCGCCGGTGTTATACAAGGACGTGAGGTCCAACAAGGAGCCGTCACAGATGGATATGGCCTGGTCCGGTCCCAGCACCGGTGCCGGAATAAAGGTCAACGTAACGGACGCGGTGGCGGTGCACCCTGCAGGGCTGGTAGTGGTAAGGGTGTATAGGCCGTTCGTGGTCGCGGAGGTCGGGTCCGGAACCGGAGCACCGTTCTTCGTCCATGAAGTGGCATTGGATCCCGTGGCATAGAGCGCTGTCAGGTCCACGGCCAGGCCCGAGCAACCCGTCACTGATTGATCGGCGCCCAATACCGGGTTGGGATGGATCGTCACCTCCACATGTGCGGTATCGGAGCAGCCGGTCGCATTGGTCGCGACGAGCGTGTACATGCCGCTGGCATCAATGGAGGATGGATCCGGCACCGCTGCCCCGGACAACGTCCATGTGGTGCCAAGTCCCGTGGTGTTGAAGTTGGTCGTGAGGTCCACCGTATTACCCTCGCAGGTCCCGTCCGTCACATCCTGTCCAAGCGCCGGGGGCGCGGTAAGACCCACGGCAACGAAGGCCGTATCCGAACAGCCCGTACCGTTCGATGCCACCAACTGATAGGTGCCGGCGGTGCTTACTGCCGAGGGATCGGCCACGGGCTGGCTGTTCAACGTCCAGTCCGTGGATAGTCCGGTAGTGGAATAGAGCGATGTGAGGTCCAGCGATGTGTTGCTGCACAGGTCCAGCGCTTGGTCGGCACCCAATGACGCCAGCGGCTGAACGGTCAGTGTTACCTCCGCCGTGTCCGTGCAACCGGCCGACGAGGTGGCCACCAGCGTGTACACACCAGCGGTGTTGGCGGCAGTGGGCGTGGCGAAGGCTGCTCCGCCGAAGTACCAAGCGACCGTAGCTCCGGCGGTCGAGTAGAGCGTGGTCAGGTCCGCGCTGCTGCCGGGGCAAATGCTCATCGACTGATCGCTTCCCAGAAGAACACCTCCCGTGTTGTTGAGCGTGACCAGGGCGGTGTCATTGCAGCCGCCCGGGTTCTGTCCGATCAATTGGTACACGCCGGGTGCCGTGGCCGTCGCGGCGGTGGCTGTAGTTATGGGCGATCCGTCCAAGGACCAGACCGGTGTGACCCCCGCCAGTGGGAACAACGAGTTCAGGTCCACCGGCCCGGCACCGGTGCATTGGTCCACCACTTGATCGGGGCCAAGCGCGATCTGCGGGGATGCGACGATTTCGTAACTGCCGTAATAATTACAACCCGACCAGTCCCATCCCTGAATGGTGTACCACCCGGGAGTACTCACGGCAGATGGATCGGCCACATTGTTCCAATTCGGGTCCATGTAGCTGAAGGTCACGCCCTGACCCTGGTCCCAATTGCTCGTATAATAGCTGATGAAGTCCACGGTCTCGCCCGGACAGAGATAGGTCGTTGGATAGCCCATATCGATCTCACAGGGAGGCGGCGGGCTGCTGTACCCGAATGCGAATGCCCCGCTCCCCGCACCGCCGGTAAACCAGCCGGGGACCCAGATGCCGCCGGGTCCGGTACCGCCATTGGCGCACGCGGTATCGATCACGGTGATCGTCCAGGTGCCGTCCGCATTCTCACCAGCGAAGGAACTCAATTGACCGCCTTGTGGAAGGAAATCGCCTGTGAAGGGCGCCGATCCGGTGGTGATGCTGGTCCAAGCCCAATCGGTGAAACTGGTATTCGTGTAGTTCTGCCCTCCGGCACCATTGAAGGCCGAAAGCAGCAGCGTGGTACCGGCCGGGGAGGTCAAGGAGATCTGCAGGGTATGCGGGTGGTTCGAGGTGATGTTGATCAGCACATTGTCCAAATAGGGCCCCCAATTCCAGCCGTCCGGGATGATCAAAATCCCTACACCGCTTACCGTGGCCGTGAAGGTGCTCGTATCACACGGCGGAATGGGACCGCTCGTGAACGGAAAGGTCTGTGCGGAGACCGGCCGGGACAGGCATAGTAGCAGCAGGAGCAGAAGGCTGGAGGGCAAGATCCGGAACATGGGAAGGGGTTGGGTGGATACCGGTCAGGAATGAACGATCTTATTCCTATCAATTCCAATACTACTGACGTTTCTACCAGCGTAAAGTTGCCCGGGCTTGTGTGCAGCTAACAACCACATGAACCTCGTCCGGTCCTGTGCTGTTCGTACTTGTCGAAAGCTGGTGATCACGAACATCCGGATAGCGTGAGCAGCCCCCCGGCAACCGTTAAAGACTGTATAATTCGGCGAGGGCCGATCACACGTTCCCAACCTTGAAGCCCTTACGCTGAAGACCATGCGGATCAAAAGCCTTGTTGTACTCCTCCCCATCCTCTCGTTGCTCTCCTGCGGGTACGAACGGGATGGAGCGTTGATCGCGGACACGCAACGACCAACCCGCTTGGTTGGCATCAACGAGCGTGCGGCAGGCCCCGGACCGGACGTGCTTGCCTTCGATATCGCTCAGAGGACCTGTGCCATGTATGTCGCCGTGCGTTCCCGGGCATTCGATGAAACGCCTGCTTTCGGTCGCGACATCGATGCCGACATGATCCACTGGAACATGTGTACGGGTGGCACCATGGTGGCCTGTGCCACCGCGCCTTCGGCGAATGGCGACCTTGTCCAGGTTGGTATTCCTTGGCCCTATCCTCCGCCGCCCCGGCATTGAGGACCACCGCATGTGCTCGGCAACGTCAGGGTGAAGATCCGAAATGCGATGCGCGGATCAAGGTGGATCGGAGCCTACCTCGGTGATACCGCCTATGTCCAGCCACTGACTGCTCGCTGATGGAGCCGCAGATCGGCTTGATGTGGGTCCCACAAACGCTCCAGGTATTCCAAGCGCATGGTCTCCTTTCAGCCATCTGCCATATGGCCACGGATGAATCCCGCGGACAGGCCCTCCTCGGACCAACTTCAGCATCACCAAGAAATCATCAGTGCAGATCAGCTCGACCTGCGCGATCAGCGTTCCATTCTTTCCCCTTCAATCCAACTTCAGCACCGCCAGGAAAGCCTCCTGCGGGATCTCCACCGAACCCACGGAACGCATGCGCTTCTTTCCTTCCTTCTGCTTCTCCAGGAGCTTGCGCTTCCGCGAGATGTCACCGCCGTAGCACTTGGCGATGACGTTCTTCCGCAGCGCCGACACGGTCTCCCGCGCGATCACCTTGGCGCCCACGGCCGCCTGGATGGCCACCTGGAACTGCTGGCGCGGGATGACCTCCTTCAGCTTCTCGCAGAGGCTGCGCCCCCACTCGTACGCCTTGTCGCGGTGCACCATGATGGACAGCGCGTCCACCGGATCGCCGTTCAGCAGGATGTCCAGCTTCTGCACCGGCGATGTCTCGTAGCCCGCGTACTCGTAGTCGAAGCTGGCGTATCCCTTCGTGATGGACTTCAGCTTGTCGTAGAAGTCGAAGATGATCTCCGCCAGCGGGAACTCGTAGTGCAGCAGGACGCGCGTGGGGTCCAGGTACTCCATCCCCTTCTGCGTGCCGCGCCGTTCCTGCCCCAGCTTCATGATGTTGCCGATGTAGTCCACCGGCACGACGATCTCCGCCGTGATGATGGGCTCGTCGATGTGGTCGATGATGCCGGGCTTGGGGAGCAGCGACGGGCTCTCCACCTCGATCATCTCCCCGGACGTCGTGTACACGTGGTACGGCACCGTGGGCACCGTGCCGATGAGCGCCAGGTTGAACTCGCGCTCCAGCCGCTCCTGCACGATCTCCCGGTGCAGCAGGCCCAGGAAGCCGCAGCGGAAGCCGAACCCGAGCGCCGTGGACGTTTCCGGTTCGTAGTGCAGCGAGGCGTCGTTGAGGCGCAGCTTGTCCAGCGCGTCGCGCAGGTTCTCGTAGTCCTCGCTCTCGATCGGATAGAACCCGGAGAACACCATCGACTTGGCCTCGACGTAGCCGGGCAGCGGCTCGGAGGCGGGACGCGCCGCGTCCGTGATGGTGTCGCCGACCTTCGCGTTGGCGATGTTCTTCACGCCGGCCACGACGTAGCCGACCTCGCCGGCGCGCAGCTCCGGACGCTTCTGCATGGTCAACCGCAGCGAGCCGACCTCGTCGACGAGGTACTCCTTCCCGTTCGAGAAGAAGCGGATGGTCATCCCGGGCCGCAGCACGCCGTCCACCACGCGGACCAGCGCGATGGCGCCGCGATACTGGTCGAACGAGGAGTCGAAGATCAACGCGCGCAGCGGCGCGTCCGCGTCGCCCACCGGGGGCGGGATGCGCCGGATCATCTCCGGCAGCACCTTGTCGATGCCGATGCCCGCCTTCGCGGAGATCTCCAGGATGTCGTCCGGCGATCCGCCGATCAGATCCACGACCTGCTTCTTGATCCGGACCGGATCCGCCGCGGGAAGATCGATCTTGTTCAGGATCGCGATGATCTCCAGGTCGTTCTCGATGGCGAGATGCAGGTTGGAGATGGTCTGCGCCTCCACGCCCTGGCTGGCGTCCACGATGAGCAGCGCGCCCTCGCACGCGGCCAGGCTGCGCGACACCTCGTAGGAGAAGTCCACGTGCCCCGGCGTGTCGATGAGGTTGAGCATGTACGTCTCGCCGGACGCCGGATCGCGGTAGTCCATACGGATGGCGTGGGCCTTGATGGTGATGCCGCGTTCCTTCTCCAGGTCCATGCTGTCCAGGACCTGCCCCTGCGCCTGCGCATCCGTGAGCGTACCCGTGAGCGACAGCAACCGGTCGGCAAGCGTGGACTTGCCGTGGTCGATGTGGGCGATGATGCAGAAGTTGCGGATGCGAGAGAGGTCGATCATTCGTTCCCGGGTGCCGTGGTGGCCGCGTGGAGTGCGTTCTCGTAGGAGTCCGTGTAGTTGTGGGCGAGCCACGTGCCCAGCCGCCGGATGCGCGGCCGACCGAGGAAGAGCTGGAAGAACCCCTTCACCCAGTTCTCCGGCATGCGGCGGACCCAGCCCGGCGCGTGCTCCGGATCGGAGGACCAGTACAGCACGAACGCGCGGCCGACGACGCGGGACTTGTCCAGCGAGCCCCACTCCCGGCTGTCCGCGCTGTTGTTGCGGTTGTCGCCCATCATGAAGATCCGGTCGTCCGGGATGCGGTAGCCGTCCGGCAGGGGCGTGGTGGGCGAGATGCCGCGCTGCATCCGCTCCGCCTGAACCCACCGCTTCACGTCCCGCCGGGCGGCGGAACGGTAGGGGAAATTGCTGAGGTCGATGCCGCCGCCGGGTCCCACGTGCTTGTACGGCTCCGGCAGCTCGTGCCCGTCGATGAACACGTGGTTGTCCACGACCTTCAGCGTCTCCCCGCCTTCCCCGATGCAGCGCTTGATGAAATCCCGGTTCGTGCGCGGGTCCTTGAACACGAGGATGTCGCCGCGGCGCGGCTCCCGGAAGCCGGGCAGGCGCCAGTTCGTGCCCGGCACGCGCGCACCGAGCGTGATCTTGTCCACGAGCAGGAAGTCCCCGATGAGCAGCGTCTGCTCCATGGAGCCGGACGGGATGCGGAACGCCTGCACCAGGAACGTCCGGATGAACAACGCGATGGCGAGCGCGTACACGAGCGTGCGCACGTTGTCGACGAACGCGTCCTTGGGCGTCTGCGGCCCCGGGCCCTTCTTTCCGCCGCGACCGCCCTTGCCGCCGGCCGGCGCGCCGCTCCCGCCCTCGGCATTCTTCCGCTTGCTCATCCGTCTCCGCTTCCTTCCCTAGAATCTCAGGCCGAGGGTGGCTTCGCCCCGCACCGGGTCCACATCCCCGAACAGCGTCCGGTCCTCGTCCAGGTCCCGCTCGAAGTGGCCCAGGTGCGCATCGATGTACGCGTCCATGGCCCCGTAGAACCCGCCGACGACCGCCCAGAACAACATGTCCCGGCGCCGGTCGAAGTGCTCCTGCGCCGAGGTCTCGGCCGCTTCCATCGCGAACACGACGTCCGGATCCGCCTGATCCCCGGCCGCGAACCGGTCCGCTCTCCGCTGCGCTTCCCGCGCCTTGCGCGTCTCCAGGACGACCCGAGAGTAGATGTACGTCTGCACCGCGAAGATGACCACGGCTTTCCGCGGCCGGTCATTGGTCAGCTGCCCCCAGGCCGGGAACAGCGCACTCCGGAACGCCCGCTCCAGTGCACCGGGCTCCGTCGGCCCCGGATCGGGAACCGGCGTCACGGGCAGCGTCTCGAAGAGCTCCGGTGTGATCTCGATGGGCTCGCCCGGCTCCGGTTCCGGCGCTCCGGCCCCTTCCTGCGCCGCCGCGCCGCCGCCGCCCAGGAACACCGCGGCCAGCAGGGCGGCGACCCCGGCGGCGAACCCCCGGGAAACGGCGGGATACGGGTGGCGGGAATGTGTGGGAATCGAACCCACCTCGGATGGTTTGAGCACCCGACAGAAGGATTTGAAGTCCTCGAGGTTCACCAGAACCTACCCACTCCCACGATGTCCCGCCTTCCGGCGCTTCGTCCGCGGCCCGTTGCGGACTCCGCCGTGTCCACGCTACCGCGCCAGCGCGACCGCATCGATCTCGACCTTCACGTTCATCGGCAACGTCCGCACCGCCACGGTGGAGCGCGACGGCGCGTCCCCCGTGAAATGCCGGGCGTACACTTCGTTCATGGCCGGGAAGTCCGCCATGTCCGCCAGGAACACCGTGGTCTTCACCACCGCGTCCAGCGAGCTTCCCGCCGCCTCCAGCACGGCCGCCAGGTTCTTCAGCACCTGCTCGGTCTGCTCGGCCACGCCGCCGTCCACGATGCGCTTCTCCCCGGGGATCAGCGCGATCTGGCCGGCCGTGAACACGAAGCCGCCCGCCACCGTGGCCTGGTTGTAGGGACCGATGGCGGCCGGCGCCGCGTCCGTGGAGACGATCCTCTTTCCGTGGCCGCCCATGCTATTCCACCGTCACGCTCTTCGCGAGGTTCCGCGGCTGGTCGACGTCGCAGCCGCGCAGCACGGCGATGTGATACGCCAGAAGCTGCAGCGGGATCACCGACAGGATCGGCATGAGCGCCGGGATCGTCTTCGGGATGTGGATGACGTGATCCACCTTCTCGGCGATCTCCTCGTCCCCTTCCGTGGCGATGGCGATCACGCGGCCGCTCCGCGCGCGCACCTCCTCGATGTTCCCGACCACCTTCTCGTACGCGCGATCCTTCGGCGCGATGAACACCACCGGCATGTTCTTGTCGATCAGCGCGATGGGACCGTGCTTCATCTCCGCCGCGGGGTATCCCTCGGCGTGGATGTAGCTGATCTCCTTCAGCTTCAGCGCGCCTTCCAGCGCCACCGGGAAATTGTAGCCCCGCCCGAGGTACAGGAAGTTGTCGTTCTCCGAATACGCCTTGGCCAGCGCCTGGATCTCCACGTCCTTGTCCAGGATGCGCTGGATGCGCTCGGGCAGCAGCTTCATCTCCTCGATGAACGTGGTGCCGTGCGCTCGGTCCATCTCCCGCACCCGCGCGAACGCCAGCGTCATGATGGCCAGCACCGTGACCTGCGCGGTGAACGCCTTCGTGGACGCCACGCCGATCTCGGGACCGGCGTGCGTGTAGACGCCGCTGTCCGACTCCCGCGCGATGGTGGAGCCCACCACGTTGCAGATGCCGAGAGCGCGTGCGCCCTTCATCTTGGCCTCGCGCATGGCCCAGAGCGTGTCCATCGTCTCGCCGGACTGGCTGATGGCGATGGCCAGCGTACCCGGCTTCACGATCGGGTTGCGGTAGCGGAACTCCGACGCGTACTCCACCTCCACGGGGATCCGCGCCACCTCCTCCAGCATGTACTCGCCGATGAGGCCGGCGTGCCACGAGGTGCCGCACGCCGTGATGACGATCCGTTCCACGTTGCGCAGCGCCTCGTCCGACATGTCGAGGCCGCCGAGGTGCGCGGTCATCGCGTTCTCGTCGAAGCGGCCGCGCATGGCGTTGAACACGGTATCCGGCTGCTCGAAGATCTCCT
>JAIOIH010000023.1 GCA_019912395.1 Flavobacteriales bacterium
GGCCCATAGGGCGGAAGGGGGGTCGTTTTGCCAAACTTGTTGTTGATTCGTTTTTATTGATCAATGCACGGCACCGGAAAGGCTGGCCTTAATGCGTTCCTCCACCAGCATCCTGAACTGGTCCGGCGACATGGGTCCCAGGTCGCCCTGGCCATGTTCGCGAACGGAAATGGTGCCTGCTCCGGCTTCTTTTTCGCCAATGATGAGCATGAACGGCGTCTTGGCCATTTCCGCGTCGCGGATCTTGCGACCGATCTTTTCGTTCCTCTCGTCAATAACGGCGCGAATATCGCACTCTTTGAGCAATTCTCCCACCCGATGGGCCGTTTCGTTGAACTTTTCGCTAATGGGAAGGATGATCGCCTGCTCCGGCGCGAGCCATAGCGGGAAGCGACCGGCGGTGTGCTCGATCACCACGGCAAGGAAGCGTTCCAGGCTGCCGAAAGGTGCCCGGTGGATCATAACGGGCCGGTGTCTGGCATTGTCGCTGCCCACGTATTCCAGCTCGAAACGCTCGGGCAGGTTGTAGTCCACCTGGATGGTGCCGAGCTGCCAGCGCCGGCCCAGGGCATCCTTCACCATGAAGTCCAGTTTCGGCCCGTAGAACGCGGCTTCGCCGTACTCGATGAAGGTCTTCAGTCCTTTTTCCGCCGCAGCTTCGATGATGGCGGTCTCCGCCTTCTCCCAGTTCTCGTCGCTGCCGATGTACTTGCTCCGGTCCACCTTGTCGCGCAGGCTGATCTGGGCCTCGTAGTCGTTCAAGCCCAGCGCCCGGAACACCAGCAGCACGAGGTCGATCACCTTCACAAACTCCTCCTTCACCTGGTCCGGTCGGCAGAAGAGGTGGGCGTCGTCCTGGGTGAAGCCCCGAACACGCGTCAGGCCGTGCAATTCGCCGCTTTGCTCGTAGCGGTACACGGTGCCGAATTCGGCCAAGCGCAACGGCAGGTCCTTGTAGCTGCGCGGGCGGCTGGCGAAGATCTCGCAGTGGTGCGGGCAGTTCATGGGCTTCAGCATGAATTCCTCGCCCTCGTGCGGGGTGCTGATGGACCGGAAGCTGTCCTGCCCGTATTTTTCGTAGTGGCCGCTGGTGATGTAGAGCTGCTTCAGTGCGATGTGCGGCGTGGCCACCTGCACGTAGCCGCTCTTTTCCTGTGCGGTCTTCATGAAGTTGATCAGCCGTTCGCGCAGTGCGGCACCCTTTGGCAACCAGAGCGGCAGGCCTGCACCCACTTTTTCGCTGAAGGTGAACAGGTCCAGTTCCTTGCCGAGCTTGCGGTGGTCGCGTTTTTTGGCTTCCTCCAACAACACCAGGTATTCGTCCAGCTCCTTCTGCTTGGGGAAGGAGATGCCGTACAATCGGGTGAGCTGCTTGCGCGTCTCGTCGCCGCGCCAGTACGCCCCGGCCACGCTGAGCACCTTCATGGCCTTGATGGGGGAAGTGTCCGGCAGGTGCGGCCCGCGGCACAGGTCGGTGAAGTTGCCCTGTGTGTAGAAGCTGATGGTGCCGTCCTCCAGACCATCGATCAACTCCAGTTTGTATTCGTCGTCCTTCTCCTTGAAGTAGGCGATGGCCTCCGCCTTCGGCACTTCGCGACGGACGAAGGTTTCCTTCTTCGCGGCCAGCTCCTTCATCTTGTCCTCGATGGCCTTGAAATCACCGTCGCCGATCACCTTGTCGCCCAGGTCGATGTCGTAGTAGAAGCCGTTCTCGATGGGTGGCCCGATGCCGAATTTGGTTCCGGGATACAGGGCTTCAACGGCCTCGGCGAGCAGGTGCGCGCTGCTGTGCCACATCGTGGCCTTCCCCTCGTCGTCCTTCCAGGTGAGCAATTGCACGGTGCAGTCGCCGGGCAAGGGGCGGTTGGCATCGCGCACTTCGCCGTTCACTTTTGCCGAGAGCACGTTGCGTGCCAATCCTTCGCTGATGCTGAGGGCCACATCCATGGCCGTTGCACCTTGTTCGTATTCGCGGATGGTGCCGTCCGGCAGGGTCACATTGATCTTCATTGCTTCGTTTTTCCGCCCTACAAGCGGCGGTAAAAGGGCTGCGAAGATAGAACGCCAAGGGCCGTAAATGAGTAAAGCGCTCGGCGGGAGCGCTTTATCATTGGTGTGTGCAGTGGTCTACAATTTCACGGCAAGGCCGAGCTGCAATACGGAAACCCCGAAGCCGGCCTCCAAGTATGCGCCGATCTTGTCGGTGAAGTAGTAGCGGGCACCCAGCAGGCCCGTGAACGAGACGCCGCTATAGGTGCCGGCGTTGAATTTCACCGCCCCGGAGGGATAGTTGGTCTCGTCCTTGAAGGATGAGATGCGGTAGGCCAGCATTAAGCCCCCGTAGGTATCGAGTTTGTCCAGACCATGCCATTCGTTGTAGTGCCAGGTGCCCCGCACACCTACCACGGTATAGGTCCACTTGTATGAGGACCTGTAGTTGTTCAAGTAGTAGTTGTTGTCATAGCTGTACTTGTAGCTCTTGTAGCCCAGAAAGCCGCCAAGTCCCCAAGTGCCCGGGCCGAGGTCGCCCATGCCATGGTCAAAATGCAGGGCGATGGCCGGGGTTTGGCTCACTCCGCTTCCGGAGAAACCGATCCCGTAATTACCACCGATGCCCACTCCTAAGCCGAGCACATTGGCTCCCTCGTCGAATTGGGCATTGGCCACCACGGGGATGCAGGCTGTTGCTGCGAGAAGTCCCACGCCTTTGAGCAATTTCTTCAGTTCCATCTTCTTGGTTTTGTTGGTGCAAAGATGGGCCTCTTCGACGAGGGAACGCCATGTGGATATGCGTATTTCCAACAGAGATCTTCACCATGAGCTGTGGACATGATCCGGCCTCCCGCTTTTTTTCGCATCAGCCGCACGCACTAGGTTTGATGCGAATTCCTCACCGCTCATGTTCCTCAATTCCGACGAAGTCTCCTTTGATCTGGGTGCCTTGTTGCTCCGCCTTACCGCTGGCGGTACCTTGCTCTGGCAGCATGGCATGGTGAAGCTCATGAAGTTCGGGGAGCTTTCCGGCACGTTCTATGATCCGATAGGAATGGGACATGCCATCAGCCTCTCGCTCATCCTTTTCGCGGAGGTGATCTGTGCGATACTTGTGGTGCTCGGTCTCTGGACACGCATTGCCACCATTCCGGTGGTCATCGGCATGGCGGTAGCCGCCTTCATGAAGAATGGCGATGAGCCCTTTGCCAAGCAGGAACTCGCGTTCCTGTACATGATGGCCTTCATCGTGATCTTCTTCATCGGAAGCGGCAAGTACAGCCTGGGCCGGTTGAGCTTCCGGTAGGGGGAAGAGCGCGGGAGTCTACAACCGCCAAGACGCTAAGAGCGCAAAGGGGTTGGCCGGAGGAGCCGACAAGAGAGTTAACCGCAACGGGCGCAACGGTCCGATATGCATCAGACGCATTGAAATGCGTGGTGTGAACTTGGCGCTCTTAGCGTCTTGGCGGTAAAACCAAAACCGCTACCTCCGGCAATACACCCTCAAAAACTCGCGATCGTCTCCGACTTGTATTCGCCGGCCTCCAATTTCGCCTTCACCGTTTTGAAGCTCTCAATGGTGCGCTTCACATCGTCAAGGGAATGTGCTGCCGTGGGGATCAGGCGCAGCAGGATCTCGCCCTTCGGGATCACCGGGTATACCACGATGCTGCAAAAGATGCCGTGGTTCTCCCGCAGGTCCACCACCACATTGGTGGCTTCGGGCACGCCGCCCTTCAGGTAGACGGGCGTCACGCAACTGTTGGTCGTGCCGATGTCCAACCCGGCCTCCTTCAGCCCGTTCTGCAGGGCATGGGTGACCTGCCAGAGCTTTTCGCCGAGCTCGGGCATGGTGCGCATCATCTCCAGGCGCTTGATGGCCCCGATCACGATGGGAAGTGGAAGGCTCTTGGCGAAGGTCTGGCTGCGCATGTTGTAGCGCATGTACATCATCACGTCCTCCGGACCGCTGATGAACGCGCCAATGCTGGCCATGCTCTTGGCGAAGGTGCCGAAGTAAACGTCGATCTGGTCCTGCACGCCTTGATGGTCCCCGGTGCCGCGGCCGTGCTCGCCCATTTGCCCGAAACCGTGCGCATCGTCCACGAAGAGGCGGAAGTTGTACTTGGCCTTGCGCTCAGCGATCTCCTTCAGCTTGCCCTGGTCGCCGGCCATGCCGAACACGCCCTCGGTCATTACCAGAATGCCGCCGCCGGTCTGCTCGCTGAGCTTGCGCGCATGTTCCAGCTGCTTGTCGAAGCTGGCCATGTCGTTGTGCTGGAACATGAAGCGCTTGCCGGCATGCAGGCGCGCACCGTCCATCATGCAGGCGTGGCTTTCGCTGTCGAACACCAGCACGTCCTTGCGCGTGAGCAGCGCATCGATGCAGCTCATGCAGCCCTGGTAGCCATAGTTCAGCAGAAAGGTGTCCTCCTTCTGCATGAAGTCGCTCAGCTGGTCCTCCAATTGCTCGTGGTACTTGGTCTGGCCGCTCATCATGCGGGCGCCCATCGGGTAGGCCATGCCCCAATCCGCAGCGGCCTGTGCATCCACCTTGCGGACCTCCGGATGGTTGGCCAGGCCCAGATAGTTGTTGAGGCTCCACACCAGCACTTCCTTGCCGCGGAAGGTCATGTGCGCGCCGAGTTCGCCCTCGAGCTTGGGGAATGCGAAATAGCCGTGCGCCTCCTTGGCGTGGCGACCGATGGGGCCGGCATCCTTGCGGATCTTGTCAAAAATGTCGTTCATGTCAATGGAATGTGTCACTATTTCCGGCGGCGAAGTTAGATCGAAGGACGAATCCGATCTTCGGATCTTCATTGAGGGCCTACCTATCGCAGATGCCGGACAGAGGATCGGGGGCTCGGTGAATAAAAACATGCGACTGTTCAAAATGATTCCGTATACATTCACTTCCGCTAACGACCGCCCCCGGTCATCCACTCCCACCCAAACCCCAAACCCATGACGCGCTTGTCCACACCATCGGCATTAAGGTCCGACAAGGGACCTTCCTTCCTTCCTTCCTTCCTTCCTTCCTTCCTTCCTTCCTTCCTTCCTAGCCCTTGTAGCCCTCATGGCTTTTGGCGGAGTTAAAGCCCAAGAACCAACGCCGGTAGTGGAGTGGCAGTTCCACACGGCATCACCCACACTCTCAACAGGCACAACATACAGCGATGTTGGTGGTGTGCTCGTGCCAACTCCGCACGATTCTTCAGAAACTCAGACACCGGACGATAGTGGGCACGATTGGTGGTATGATCTGGTGGAACTGAAGGAAAATGGCATCGTGGTGGGTTATGTGGCCGTAGGGAACAGCGGTTCCCCGAACTGGAACTACCAGGACGGCTGTTACGGGGGCATAGGTCTGGGCGCGCCCCATGCCCAGTTTCTCGAAACCCCGGTAAGGCTGCAAGGTGCATCACGCGGTGCCATCGCACGCTACAACCTGGATGGATCGCTGGTGTGGTTCCGTTCCTTTTTCGGAGGGATCCTTTCAGGCGTGATCATAGACTCCGATAATAACATCGTGGCTATCGGCCCGTGCGAGAATTCCACGGGGAGCTATTTCGCGGACATTGTGAACCCTCAAGACGTTGCCGATGATCAACCCTTGTTACTGAACCCCACCAGTCCATCTGACACGACAGTACTCTCGAGTTGTCCGAACGGGGTTCAAGGACAGATGTTGTTGATCAAATTGACCTCGGATGGGAACCTCCTCTGGAACCATCTGTTCAACCCTGTCTCTG
Organism: Flavobacteriales bacterium; assembly: GCA_019912395.1. Classification (GTDB taxonomy): domain Bacteria; phylum Bacteroidota; class Bacteroidia; order Flavobacteriales_F; family PHOS-HE28; genus PHOS-HE28. The sequence continues at coordinate 5,745 of JAIOIH010000023.1, forward strand.
ATGCCTACAATCCCAATTCTACACCTGAACTTGCTATTTCAAGAAGAACGTATGGGTCCGACCTGGTAGAAACCAACAAGAACGGCGCGAAAGGGTATCGATTGACAGGGAGCGCCGCGCTTTTTGTGAATGATACCACGGTAAACAATGGACGCTTGCGGCCATGGTTCGTGCAGGTGGACCTGGACGGATATCTCCTCTGGGACCATATTGTTGATAGCATACCCAATTATTGGGATGCCACATCATTGCGCACCGAACCCAGTGCCATGGAACACCGGGTGGACGAGAACACGCAGGAGGAACATTTCGTGGTTTCAGGGTTCGCCTATGCCCCTCCCACCTCAAAGGCGTGGGTGATGTACATCAACGAGCCCATCAGCGCATCAGGCTTTGTGGAGCCCACTTGGGTCCGGGACTCACACCACGACAATAGCCAATTCCCGGACATCCGTACGGACAAGCTGCAGATCTCCACCGATGTGAAATTCATGATGGAGCAAGGCGTGGAAAAGGTGATCTGGCCCGTGGTGGCCAACATTACCGGGGTGCCCTATGCTGGCGACCATTGGGCGGACAATGGCCTGATCTACAAGATACCCAGTGCAAACCCCAACACCGTGGAAGCTACGGCGGACCTTGGCGAGCTCCATGCCTTCGATCTCCGATTGGGCGTCACCATCACCTCGGACAACAATGTGGCCGCCGTTTGCACCAAATGGCCCGAAGGAAAGGCCGTGCCCGACTCCTTGTACGGGTACGGTGATCTTTCACAAGCACAACGAGCATGTTTGCTTACGGTGAACCCGGACACTGCCTATTGGAACAACGTCACCGGATTCTATTACTACTGGGGCAGCCAGAGCTACGCCACCAAGCTGAACGGCAGCGATCTCAGTGAGATCTGGCACTACCAATGGAACTACCCTTACAATGAAAATGGAAGCACGGCCGACGATTGCTTCCCCGGCAACGTGCGCAGGCGCCAATGCAATTTCCGCGTGATAGAGGCCCCGGACGGCGGTCTTGTGGTATGCGGCAATACCGGCCACAACTTCGACGATGCATACCTCGCAAAACTGCGCCCCTGCGACCAAATAACCGAATACGCCGACCTCCCCCTCGACGCCAACGGTGAACACCACATAACGGGCTATACCGTGTGGAACACCGATATGAACGTGAAGGGCAGCATCGTGGTGGACCCATACGGGCACCTTACTGTGGATGGAGCGACCATCGGCTTTGCGGATAGCCGCCAGACCGGCGTGCTCACCAACATCGTGGTGCAGCCGGGCGGAACATTTGTTTTGGCCAACGGTGGCGTGCTGACCACCGTTAGCACCTGCGACAATACCAGCATGTGGGACGGGGTGAAGGTGCTGGCGAACGCACAAGGTCTTCAGGGAGATGCTGAAGTGCTCACGGGTACCATCCGTAATGCGCTTACAGGTATCCTCAGTGGCGAGGGTGACCCCATGAACCCCGGCTGGAGCGGACCCGTACCGGGCGGTGTGGTTCATGCCGGTGGCTGTACTTTTGAGAACAACCTGCATGATGTGGTGCTCCAGGGTCTACCCAATGGCATGCTCACCAGTCCGTACGGCGCTTCGTTTTTCACGGATTGCCAGTTCACAACCGCCAACCACTTGAATTATCCCGACCTGGACCCTATGAGCCATATCCGAATGGCGGATAGGAATTTTGTGGTCGTACAGCGGTGCCAGTTCGCCAATGATATCGGTACGCATACCGAGAGCCAACGCATGGGCCTGGGCATTGAGGCCATGAACAGCAACCTGATCGTTACGGGCGATGCACAGGACCTGAACTCCAGCTTCCGCAACCTGGACCACGCGATCCATAGTTTCGGTACCGGCATTAGCGCCGATCACTATACCGAGGTTCGCAACAGCGAATTCATCGACAACATCTGCGGCGTCTACCTCGCCGATGTACCCGGCTTCTCCGTGCATGACAACGTCTTCTCTATGGGTAAGTGGGAGGATGTTCAGTTAACCGGAAACGAGGACCCGAGCTTTCTTAACTACCAGCGTGGCATCTTCTCCACCGGCGGCTACGCCTTCTCCATCATGGACAACACGCTGGACCGCAGTGCGGGTAATACCACGCCTTTGGAAGGCATTGTAGTAGGCTATACGCGCGACAACAATGAGGTGGTCTACCGCAACCAGGCCTCCAACTTGGACATCGGCTTTGTGGGCGAGGGCATCTGCGTGGGGGACAACCCGGACCTCGTGGGCCTGCAATTCCAATGCAACGAAAACTTCAACAACGCCGTGGACATCAAGAGCCGGATCGCGGAGGGGGATCCGCAATTCGCGGATCAACATACCATCCGCAGCCGCCAAGGCACGCTCACTTATGACGCGGGCAACAGTTTCGATGGACCCATGCATTTCGAGGTGGCCACGCGTAGTCCACTGACCCCCTTCCTCAACTATTTCTCGGCAGAGTACAATGCGCCAGTCACCTACACCCATGAGGACCCGGGTGATCCGGACGCCAACTACCTCGTACCCGTTAGCACCCCCAGCTCCGGCGGATGCGAAACTACTGGACCGGTACACAGGCCCGCAGGGGACCGGTTCAGCGAGGTGAGGCCCGCGATCGTGGCCCGCAAATTAGCCTACGGCAATAACCGCTATCTGTTGGACCAGGCCATCGACGGAGGGCATACCGACGAGGTGGTGCTGGACATCATCAGTGCCTGGCCGGAGGACATCTGGCAGCTGCGGGACCAATTGCTCAATGAAAGCCCCTACCTCAGCGTAGAGGTATTGCAAGAGGTGGTGAAGAAGCCCGAGATCCCCTTGGCGATAAAGGCGGAGATCTGCATTGCCAACCCCGAGGCGACCCAGAAGGAGGGCTTTTTGAAATGGGCGGAATTCGAGGCGGTGCCCCCCCTTCCCGGCTACATCCTGAACAACATCAGGGCGAGCTGGGACACCAAGACCTACCGCACTACTCTGGAGGAACACGTGGCGGACAGCCAAGTGGGGCTGACCCAAGCGGCCAACTATGCCTTGGAACTGCTCCATACCACCGAGGAGACCGTGGACCCCGACACCGTGCGCTGGGTGTGGCAACAGGTGCGCACTCCCGCCGCCCGCTATGCGGAAGCCGCGTTGTTGCTGGGGCAGGCCCGCTACAGCGAGGCCAAGGACCTCATACTGGACATGCCCTTGGAAAAGGAACTGAAGCCCAAGGAAGAGGACGAGCGCGGCCGCATGATCACCTATATCGACGTGCTGGCCGTGGCCGCCGACCAAGAACGCAACGCCTACCAGTTGAACCAAGCCGAGGTGGCCACCTTGGAGACCATGATCGATCTGAACTACGACCGCCCCAGCAACTGGGCGAGCAATTTGCTGTGCGCGGTGTACGGCAAATGCCGCGCCCCGTACACGGGTGAGGCCAAGGACCAGCCGCAGGCCCGGATGGTACACAGGGACAGCGAAGCAGCACCCCTGCCGAGCAGCTACGGCGTACTGCCCAACCCGGCGAGAGGCTGGGCAGCGTTCAACTATGACCGCAAGGAGGTGGCACCCGGAGATGGCACCATCACCGTACGGGAAGTGACCGGGAAAGTGGTGGCCACACTGCCGATGCACGGCCCCATTGGCCAGCAAGTATGGTATACGCGATCGGTCGCACCGGGCACCTACCTCGTTGAGTTCAGGAATGCCAAGGAGGCGCTGCATACGGAGAAGCTCATAGTGCAGTAGCGATGCGTGCCTTCTCAGTTCCGTGCATGTTCACAGTGGCCGCTGTTTTGGCGGCCACCGTGGCATGTTCGCAGGAACATTTTGTACTGGATACAACCTTTCGGACAGCAATAACCCAGAAGGCCGTGAATTCGGTCCAGCCGGGAGCGGATGGAACGTTGATCGCATCGGGAATAATGAGGTTCCCCGGAGAGTTCAGTGATCAACGCTTAGTCCGATTGCTTCCCAACGGCTCTCGCGACCCATCTTTCAATAACAGTGGTCTCGGCGGGGGTAAGATCATCCCGTGGGAGGATAAGCTATACGTGGACGCGGGCCTCATTCGCAGGATCCTGTTACCGTCAGGAAATTTAGATCAGTCGTTCCGGGTGGGTTACTCCACCATCCCCTATTTTTTGATCCAACAAGGCGGCGACTACCACGTCTTCCCGGATGGCCGGGTGCTGCTCACCGGCCAGTATCTACTGAGCGATACTGTACGTGGCTACGAGGGCCAATACAATTTGGTGTGGATCACCAACACGGGCTACTTGGACACCACGCGCACACACCGGCAGGCCAACGGCCCCTTATGGGAATTCTCCGAGATGCCGGACGGTCGCTTCATCTGCACCTGCTCCTGCTCCCAATACGACGGCCAGCCCGTGGACAAGCTCTTCCGCATCGAGGCGGACGGGGCCTTGGATACCAGCTTCCATACAGACGTGAACTATGGGAACATCTATACCTATTCACCGCTGGCGGACGGTCGGGTATTGGTGGGCGGCAACTTCAAACGTGCCGCAGCTCCGGACGAGGTGCTGCAACTGGTCCGCTTGTTGCCGGACGGCTCGTTGGACCCGACTTTTGATAACCACCACCAATTCGGCATCGGGGAGTTGTCCGGCATACCAAAACCCTCCGGGATCATTCCGTGGGGCACGGACAAGTACTTCATTGCAGGGCACTATCAAGAAGTGGATGGGGAGCCGCGCGGCGGGCTGAGCGTGGTGGACAGTACCGGCCAGTTGCTGCCCTACTTTGAGAATTGCACGCCCGGCCCTTTCACCTATTACGGCCAAACGGCAGCTTCCTTCGTTGGCATCGCCCCCACGGCGGACAGCACGGCGTTCTATATCTGGGGCAACTATGTCGGCTACAACGACGGCACGGTGAACGATACGCTGCAGCGCTTTGTGAGCCGGGTGTATTTGTCGGACATTCACACGGGAGTGCCAGAAACACCACCTGAGGCCCACGGCTCACATTTCAGCATTCAGCCCAACCCGGCCCATGGCTTGGTCACGTTTAACTTTGAGACCATGGATATGGGAAGCAAAGGCGGTACTATCAAGGTAAGGGAGGTAACTGGAAAAGTAGTAGCCATCTTACCCATGCACGGCCCCATCGGCCAGCAGGTGTGGGATACGCGTTCGGTCTCGCCCGGCACTTACCTAGTTGAGTTCCGGGATGGAAAGCAGGTGCTGCACACCGAAAAGTTGATCGTGCAGCAGTGATGCGCATCTTCCACCTGCCGTGCATGTCCACGGTGGCCGCCTTGTTGGCGGCCACCGTGGCATGTTGTCAACATGCCTTTGTTTTGGATACAACGTTCAAAACCACGATCCAAAGCAAATATGTAAATTCCATTTATAGTTTCCCTGACGGTAGCCTTTTCATTTCAGGAAGCATGAAGTTTCCGGGGGACCTTTCTTTTAGAGGTAGTGCAAAGCTTTTCCAAAACGGAGTTCAGGACGTTGCATTTCCTGCATTCCCTTATTCAACAGGTGGAGGAAGCATTG
>JAIOIH010000024.1 GCA_019912395.1 Flavobacteriales bacterium
GAGCGCCCCCGCCAAGGAGGACGTGCAGGAGCAGCGCTTGGTGATCCATCCCAATCCATTCACGGACCACACCACCTTGAGCTACTACGTGCCCCAGGCGGGCAAGGTGAGCCTGCAGGTGAGCACCAGCGATGGCAAACCCATGGGCACCTTGCGCGAGGAACAGGCAGAGGCCGGTGCGTTCACTTACGAGTGGAACACAAGCCGGTTGGCCTCTGGAACTTACTTCTGCACCTTGATGGTGGACGGGGCCGTGGTGGTGAAGCGTGCGGTGAAGGTGGCGCGCTGAGTATTTCGGCATTCAGATCAAAAGGCCGTCCAGATCGGGCGGCCTTTTCCTAGGGGGTGAGGAGCTTCACTTACAAACGCATGGACAAGGATATTCCCAACGCCCCCTGCGCCGCCATGTTCAAGGACGGACCCGCACGCACGGTGAGATCATCGCTTACATCAAAGCGCACGAAATAGGCGTCCACCGAGGCATCCACGATGTTCAGCGCGTAGACCAGTCCAAAGGCCACGTAGCTCAAGTCGCGCCACCGGAGGTAGGTGTCCGCCACACTGCGCAACTGGTCACCGCTGTACTGGCCATTGAACTCGTCCACCCGGTTGTTCACCACGTCCAGATACGCCGTCTTGTAGCGTTGGTACTCCTTGTTGTTGTCCTGGATGAACCAGTAGGATACCCCCAAGCCACCCAGTACGATGGGCACTTTCCAGTACTTGCGGTTGTACACTTGGCCGGCACCCGGCAGGATGGCGGAATAGATGGTGGCGCGCACCGGTTGGTGGCGCGCCCGCCAATCCAATACCACTGCAGTATCCCCCACGGTTGGTGCATTGTCCTCCGGCGTGGGGCCGTTCTGGGCCACGCATGCCCCGGAAAGGCCGAGTGCGAGCAGGAGCGGAGCGATCGTTCGGTACATGGTCGGGACAAAGATCGTTCGTCCCGTTGTTCAACGCGTCGATTTCCGCTTCCGGTCCTATCTTGTCCAAGATCAGTGCGGTTGATGGAGCCCGGCCGATTCCATGGCGCGGGCATGCTCTTGATGCAGGATGCACGGCAGCGGTAACCTCACCAGCGCATTGATCCGCGCACCCTTGCTCCGGACGGCGCTGCCGTTCCTGGCGGGTTTGGTTTTGGGGCGCTGGATACCGCTCTCCTTGGGCATCGGTTGGGCACTCCTGCTAATGTGCTTTGCCTGCTGGGCATTTCTGGCCTTCCGCGCACAGGCATACCACACCCGCTGGGCTTCCGGCGTGGTACTGTCGGTACTGCTCGTCGCGTTCGGTGCGTTTTGGCAAGGCTTGCATACGGACAAAGGCCGCTCGGACCATGTGGAAAAGCTGGCGGCCAAGGCAACGGGCTGGGAGGTGGAAGTTACGGAGCTGGCCTCGGTCAAGGAGCGCTCCGTGCGGGCATGGACATCAGCCCGGGCAGCGATCATCGATGGGGAGGCCCGGCCTGCGAGCGGAGGCATGCTCGTAACGGTCCTCACGGACAGTACCCGTGGCGCATTGCAGCCGGGAACGCGGTTGATGCTGGCCAGCAGGGCGGAACCGATCGGGAAGGTGCCCGATCCAGGCGGCTTCGATCTGCGCCAATGGGCCGCTGGCCGCGGCGTGCAGCACGAGTGCTTTGCACCTTTGGAACGCTGGACGCTTTCGGGGAAGCCTTCCAGCGGGAAAGGCATTTTCGAGCTTGCACGGGAGCGCATCGCGGGCTGGCTGCTCGTATCGGGACTGCCGGACCGGGAGCGGGCCCTGGTGAAGGCGATCCTGTTGGGCATGCGCGATGAACTGGACCGCGACCAGAACCAGGCCTTCGTTCGCAGCGGCACCATCCATGTGCTTGCGGTGAGCGGTACCCACGTGGGCATCATCTATGTGGCCGTGCTCTGGGCGCTGATCTTTTTGGGGAAGGGCAAGCAAGGCCGCCTGGTCCGCGGCGTGGTGGCCCTGCTCGCGCTCTGGGCCTACGCGGGCCTCACCGGTTTCTCCCCCTCCGTGCAGCGGGCCACTGTGATGTTCTCCCTCTTCACCGTGGCGGAAATGACCGGCTGGCGGTCGGAATCACTGAACAGCTTGGCTTGTGCCGCCGCCGTTCTGTTGCTGTGGGACCCGAACATGCTGGGGCAGCTCGGCTTTCAGCTCTCCTTCCTTGCCGTGCTGGGCATCGCCGTGTTCTATCGTCCGATCCACTTGCTTTGGGCACCTCCGAACGCCGTGGCCCGTTTTTTCTGGTCGCTCATCGTGGTGAGCCTGTCGGCGCAAGCCTTCACCATCCCGCTCTGCCTGTATATGTTCCAAGCGTTCCCCATGTGGTTCCTGCCGGCGAACATGGCCATTGTGGGCCTGGTCGGGATGGGTGTGTACGGGGGCATCGTCCTCCTCGCGGTCCATGCCGTTCCGGTGTTGGGACCGATCATTACCGCGTTGATGAAATGGCTCCTTTTACTGTTGGGTTTCCTCTCGGGATTCTTCGCGGGATTGCCCGGGGCCTATCCGGCCGTGCGGGTCGGGTTCTGGGGCATGGTGGGCCTTTATCTGCTGTTGGCCTGTTTTGCGATGTGGGTGATGCAGCGTCACAAATGGGCGCGATCGGCAACCCTGGGAACCCTCGCGGTATTGCTCTTCGGGTGGGGATGGACCGCGCATCAACGGAATTCCCGGAGCAGCTTTGCGGTGTACACCAACCGCGAAGGGGTATCGGCCGGTTTCGTGCAAGGGCGTACCCTCCATGTCTTCAGTTCAGGTGGAAGTCCATGGACGGCGCGAAGCATCGAGGCGCACGCCCGACAGGCCGGAGCCTATCGCGTGGAGCTGGCGGACCGTATTCCCCGTTGGGTGGAGGCCGGGGGCAGGCGATATGCCTTTCTCCCCGTGGAGCGCACCGCACAAGCGGCCCATTGGCCGTCCGCTCCCTCCACCATCATCCTGCACGGCCAAGGCTGGTTGGAGACCCGCACGCTGGAGGAGGAGGGCGGGGTTGAATGGGTGCTGAACGCGGACATGTCGGGCGGCCAGCGCGCGATGATGCGCCGATGGGCTGCCGCGAAGGACGCTCCGCTCTTCGACATGCTGCGGGCCGGAGCGTATGTTCGCCCCTGATGATCGTGGAGGGTATCCGTTGGAAGCGCGTGGAGGAGGGTAACCCGAAGGCCCTTGGAGAGGGTAGGCCGGTGCGTGTGAAGGTCGGCGGCAAGGCGATCTGTCTGGTGCGCCATGCGGGCAAGCTCCATGCCCTGCTGGACCGCTGCCCCCATCAAGGAAGCAGTTTCATGGGGGGCTGGTGCGAAGGGGGCGACCTCATTTGCCCGAGGCATCGCATGGGTTTCAACCTGGCCACGGGCCGCAGCCGCAGCGGGGGAATGGACAGTGCCGAGGTGTTCCCCGTGGAGGAACGCGCCGACGGCATCTTCATCGGGTTCGCGTATACCACGCTGAAGATCTTCGGCGTGGAGTTGTGGTGAAAAAAAACAGGACGCAGAGGCGCTGAGTCGCGGAGAAAGCCATCAGTTATGGGCCGGAGTGGCGCAGGGAATGCCGATGGAGAGGAGGACGCGGAGGCGCAGAGTCGCGGAGAATGCCTTGGTTGAGGTGGTGCCTCTTTGATGAAGGGGTCTGGAAGAACTCCGCCGGATCTGCTCTTCTTCGCGCCTCAGCGTATCGGCGGCTTCACAAATGGGATCTCCCCTACGATCCCGAACAGGTGCTAAAGGTCCTCCAACCTCAACGTTTCCTTCAGCCGGACCCCCTTTTCCGTGTGCTCCACCACTGCACATTCGGTAACCGGGTCGTGTTCGAAATAGAGGATCGAGCCCTTGTCCGCTGCGGCCTCCAGCACCAGTGCCTTCTCCTGCATGCTGAGCAGGGGGCGCGTGTCGTAGCTGATCACCCAGGGAATGGGAATGTGGTTCGCACTGGGGATCAGGTCCGCCATGTAGATCAGCGTGTGCCCCTTGTAGGCGATGTGCGGGATCATCATCGCGTCCGTGTGACCGTTCACCAGCAGCACGTCGAAGCCCGGGAACAATTCACTGACATAGGGATTTCCCGTCGCGTCCTTCCGCTCCACGTCCACGAATTTCAACTGTCCACTTTCCTGGATGGGAAGGATGTTCTCCTTCAGGAAGCTGGCTTTTTCCCTCGGGTTCGGCCGGGTGGCCCATTCCCAGTGGAACTTATTGCTCCAGTACGTGGCGTTCTTGAAGGCGGGAACGAGCTTTTCGCCTACGCGCTTGATGCTGCCGCCGCAATGGTCGAAGTGCAGGTGGGTGAGGAACACGTCGGTGATGTCCTCCGGGGTGAAGCCGTGCTTTTTCAGGGAACCCTCCAGCGTGGCATCCCCGTGCAGGTGATAATGCCCGAAGAATTTCGCGTCCTGCTTGGCCCCGATGCCATTGTCGATCAGGATCAGTCGGCCGTCCGTTTCCACCAGCAGGCAGCGCATGGCCCAGGTACACAAGTTGCGCTCATCCGCCGGATGCACTTTGCCCCAAAGCACTTTCGGAACCACGCCGAACATGGCTCCGCCATCCAGTTTGAAGTAGCCGGTATCGATCGTGTAGAGCTTCATGCGTTCGGGGCCATGCGTTGGGGCGTGGTGGCCGGCAAAGTTCGGTATTCGAAGTGGAGCGGTCCTTGGGGGCTGTTCGAGAACCCCCGGTGCCTATTCCGCTCGGCCCCCCAACCAGGACTTCAGCACCCGCTCCAGGTCCCCATCCTCTTTCATGTCCAGCATTTCCACGTCCACGCGAGGCATGTAGGGCGAATGCATGCCAAAGGCGAACCCGTATCCTTGGGGCTGGTACCGGGCGGCCGATACGGCCATCTCCTTGTCGTGTTTATTGCGGAAGAAGTAGAGCAATTGGGGGCGGTCAAAGACGATGGCATCCACGCGCTTGTCCTTCAACGCGGCATAGCAGGAATCCAGGTTGGCCGCCGGGATGGCCCGCCCTCCGTGATCGGTGACGAAATCCACGGCGGGCGATCCCTCCAGGACGGCCACGCGCTTGCCCGGTAATTTGTCCGCCGTATCGATCACCGTATGCCCGAGTCCGGTCAATGTGAGCGTACTGGCGATACCGGCCACCATGGAGGTGGCGAAGGCGATGGAGACCACCATCCAGCTTCCGGCGATAATGCGGCCGGCCAAGGTAACCGGCGCGATGTCCCCATAACCGGTGGTGCTCATTGTGACGATGGCGCACCACATGCCATTGCCGATGCCGCGGAGCGGGGCTCTCGGGAACTGTTCGGGGGAGGCCTTCCGTTCGGCCAGCCAGAGCAGTGTGCCCACAATGGCCAGGACCAAGAGGAACACCGCCAAGGCATAGAGCAGTTTCACGTTCAGGAAAGGACGTATCCGGTCCCAGGCCCCCAGCTTGTCCTTGCGGGAAAGAATGGAAAGGCTGGACCGGAAGTAGGGTTGGGTGAGGTCCATCCGGGCCACCCGCTCCGAACTGATGCTCACGGGACCTACCACGGCATCCACTTCTCCGGCCATCAGGGCATCCAAGGCATCCGGTACGGAAGGATAGGAGCTTGTGGTGTAGCGCAGGTCCATCCGGTCGGCGACGTTATCCCAGATCTCCATGGAGATCCCGCTGATACCGCTGGTGACAAAGGGTGGAGTACCCGCCACGGCTACACGCAGCACCGCGGTGTCCGGGGAAACTGAAGCCAGCCCCGTGAAGGGCAAAAGAGAATAGGGCAAGAGGAGGACAAGTGATCGGAAGGTCATACTGGCTAATGGAAAGGACGGGATGGAGCCTGCGCCATCAAATTGCCGGACGGGTCGGTCAACTCGCAGAGGCGTATCCGGCCATGCCGCAAATGTAAAAACGAGGTGCCGAAGGGCGGGGAAGCGGCGGCTACCACGGACCTGTAAATTGCATTGATATGTTTTGTACTTTCGCGGCCCCATTTCGGGAACTGTCCGTGCAGCGGCACCGCGGGCCAACCCCAACAACCTCTTTCGGGCCGTGCCGCCCAGGCCCGCGATACAAACGGACAGTATATGTCATCAGTGGAGAACAACAAGGTCGTATTTGCCGAACCCCCTGCCGATTTCGATTGGGAGGCCCTTGAAAGCACTGCACCCGCCGCCACGGCGGAACGGGCCAAGGTGGAAAAGGCCTACGAGGATACCCTCAGCAGCATTACCGAGAAGGAAGTGCTCATGGGTACCGTGGTGGGCATGAACAAGAAGGAGGCAGTGATCAACATCGGGTACAAGTCCGAGGGGGTAGTGCCCCTGAGCGAGTTCCGGTACAAGCCCGATCTGGCGATCGGCGACAAGGTGGAGGTGTACATCGAGAAGCAGGAGGACAAGTCCGGCCAGATGATCATCTCCCACAAGACCGCCCGTGTCCACAATGCCTGGGGCAAGGTGAACGCCGCCATGGAGACCAATGAGATCATCACGGGCCATGTGAAGTGCCGCACCAAGGGCGGCCTCATCGTGGACGTGTTCGGCATTGAGGCCTTCCTGCCCGGCAGCCAGATCGACGTGAAGCCCATCCGCGACTATGACCAGTACGTGGGCAAGAACATGGAGTTCAAGGTGGTGAAGATCAACCAGGAGTTCAAGAACGTGGTGGTCTCGCACAAGGCCTTGATCGAAGCGGAGATCGAAGCACAAAAGAAGCAGATCATCGGTGGCCTGGAGAAGGGCCAGGTACTGGAGGGAACCGTGAAGAACATTACCAGCTATGGCGTGTTCGTGGACCTCGGCGGCGTGGACGGGCTGGTACACATCACCGACCTCAGCTACGGCCGCGTGAGCCATCCCGAAGAGGTGGTGAAGCTGGACGAGAAGATCAACGTGGTGATCCTGGACTTCGACGACGAGAAGCGCCGCATCGCCCTAGGTCTCAAGCAGCTGAGCCCGCATCCCTGGGATTCCCTGGACCCCAACCTCAATGCTGGCGACAATGTTACCGGCAAGGTGATGGTGATCACCGATTACGGTGCGTTCGTGGAGGTGGCCCCCGGCGTGGAAGGCCTGCTGCACGTGAGCGAGATGAGCTGGAGCCAACACTTGCGCAGCCCGAAGGACTTCCTCAAGGAAGGCCAGGAAGTGCAGGTGCAGGTCCTCAACATCGACCGCGAGGAGCGCAAGATGAGCCTGGGCATGAAGCAGCTTGCCGCCGATCCATGGGAGGATATCGAGTTCAAGTATCCCGTCAATTCCCGCCACACTGCCAAGGTGCGCAACTTCACGCACTTCGGCATCTTCGCCGAACTGGAAGAGGGCGTGGACGGATTGATCCACATCAGCGACCTCAGCTGGACCAAGCGCGTGAAGCACCCCAGTGATTTCTGCAAGATCGGGGACGAAGTGGAAGTGCAGGTGCTGGAGGTGGACAAGGAGAACCGTCGCCTCAGCCTCGGCCACAAGCAAGTGGAGGAGAATCCGTGGGAAGTGTTCGCCGATACCTTCAAGGTGGGCAGCACGCACGAGGGTACCATCACCAGCCGCACCGGCAGTACCTTCGTGGTGGCCCTGCCATACGGCGTGGAAGGCACCGTGGCCTTGAAGCACCTGAAGAAGGAGGACGGCAGCAAGGCGAACGTGGAGGACAAGCTTCCGTTCAAGGTGTTGGAGTTCAACTCCGAGGCGCGTCGCATCGTGCTCAGCCATACCCGCACCTTCGAGGAAGGTGAGGATCCCGTGGAAAGCGCACCGGCCAAGCGGGGGCGCAAGGGTTCCGATGATCATGGCGGAGGCCAAAGCCCCAGCGTGCGCAGCGTGAACGAGAAAGTGGAGAAGTCCACCCTCGGTGATCTCAGCGTGCTCAGCGACCTGAAGAGCGCCATGGAGACCACGGAGCGCACAAAACGCAAGTCCCGTCGCGACGAGGACGAGGACGACATGGACGACATGGAGGGCTGATCCTCCGGGAACATCACGTGCGAAAGGCGGCCCCAGGGTCGCCTTTCGTGCTGTGCGGAGGTAATTGCCCACTTCCCGGATCCGCTGTTCCTCCGCTTCATACACCACTGCTTCAATTATCTTCCCCGCCGCTATGTGGAGCTCCATTTCCCTCGGTATTCTCAAGCTCGCAGGCTGGCGCGTGATCGACCGACGGCCCGCTGACCTGGGCAGCGCGATCTACTTGGTGGTACCGCATACCAGCAACTGGGACTTCCTCGTGGGGCTTTTGGCTCGCAGCGGCAGAAAGATCAAGGCCAATTATTTGGCGAAGAAATCCCTGTTCGACTCCCCTTTGGGCTGGCTATTCAGGGCGTTGGGAGGTTTCCCGGTGGACCGCTCCAAGAGCACCAACATCACGGACCAGGTCGTGGAATACTTCAATACGGTGCCGGGTTTTTCCATTGCCATTACGCCTGAGGGCACACGCTCAAAAGTGGATGCATGGAAGACCGGTTTTTGGCGCATCGCCCACAAGGCCAAGGTACCCTTGGTGCTTACTTCCTTCGATTACAGCCGCAAGGAGGTCGTGCTCAGCGAGCCGTACCACGTGGGGGACGACATGGAAACCGACATCGCCGCGCTGACGGAGTACTTCAAGCCATTTGTCGGGAAAAACCCGAATTGAGGCAAGAGGGGGGAGATCGGCCCCGTTCTTGGAGCGGAACACCTGACCAAACATGCCCATGCGCCATTCCCTGTTCATCCTTTTCGCGATCATCGCACCTGTTCTATGCGCCCAGGCGGTGTTCCCTGAAATGGAGGGTGAGACCACGGACGGTACCACGGTTTCCCTGCCGCTCCATTCCGCCGAAGGCTATACGATCGTGGCCTTGGCGTACGGGAAAAAGGCGGAACCCCTCTTGGAAACCTGGTATGGCCCGGCCTACTCCCGGTTAATTGCGAAGAACGGCCTCTTTGCAAGTACCTACCATGCGGAGCTGTTCCTGGTGCCCATTTTTGTCGGCTTGAACAGGTCCGCGTACGGTACCAGCATGAACAGACTGCGGAAAGCGGTGGACCCGGAGATCGCACGGCGCGTGCTCTTCGTGAAGGACGACGTGAAGGACCTGATCAACATCTTGGGGATGACGAACAAGGACATCCCGTACTTCTTCGTCCTGGACAAGGACGGACGCATTCTGGAGCATGTTTCCGGTCCTTATTCCGTGGACCGCCTCGATGCGCTGGAAGCCCCCATGCTGAACTGACCTCTTTCGCAAGCCTTACATTCGCACCCTTCAAAAAAGACCATGAACCACATTCACGTACCCACCATCTTCGCCGGCATGGCCCTGGTCCTGGCCTGCGGTTCCAGCCCGGCCCCCGAGCGCTCGAACACCACTACCACCGAAAACGCAGTCGAACAACCCCAACAACCCCCCAAAGCCGTGCAGAACACCGAACTTGGCGAAGGACTCTTCGCAGAATTCAACACATCCAAAGGCACCATCGTATGCCAACTGGAGTACCAGAAAACGCCCATGACCGTGGCCAACTTCGTGGCCTTGGCCAAAGGGGAGCAGAAGAACGGGGCCAAGCCCATGGGACAACCCTATTACGACGGGATCGTATTCCACCGCGTGATACCCGACTTCATGGTCCAGTGCGGTGATCCCACCGGAACGGGTCGCGGAGGCCCCGGATACGTGTTCCCTGATGAGATCGATCCGAGCTTGAAGCACGATAAGCCCGGCATTCTGAGCATGGCGAACGCCGGTCCCGGCACCAACGGCAGCCAGTTCTTCATCACCCATGTGCCCACTCCTTGGCTGGACGGGAAGCACACCGTTTTCGGCCACGTGGTAAGCGGGCAGGACGTGGTGAACGCCATTCAGCAAGGCGATGGCATCACCACCTTGAAGATCATTGCGAACGGCGATGCTGCCAAGGCATTTGACGAGATGAAGGTGCTGGAGGCCGATAAGGCCAAGTTCCAAGCGCGCTAGCGCCTGCGCCCACCACCTCCGGGCCTGCCACCACCGGGCCTGCCACCACCGGAACTTCCGCCGCGTTTCCCGCCACCACCGGGACCGCGGCGGTTTCCGTTGGAGGAACTACGCTTCACGCCCTCGGCGCGGTATTCGGGTCCTTCGCCGAACCCTGTTGGCAAGGATACCTTTTCCACCGGGTAGCCGATCAATTGCTCGATCTTCCCGAACTCGCGCATGTCCTTCTCGCTCACGAAGGTGATCGCCTGGCCCTTCTTGGATGCCCGGGCGGTGCGCCCCACGCGGTGTACATAATCCTCGGGGTCCTGCGGTACGTCGTAGTTGATGATCAGGTCGATGTCATCGATGTCGATGCCCCGGCTCACCACGTTGGTGCCCACGAGTATGCGGAGTTTGCGGTTGCGGAAGTCCAGCATCACTTGTTCGCGTTCGCTCTGCTCCAGGTCGCTGTGCATGGCTTGGGCGTTGAAGCCGCGCTTGTGCAGGTGGCGTGCGAGGTTCTTCACCTCGACCTTGCGCCCGGCGAAGATGATGATGCTGGAGGCCTCATTGGTCTTGAGGATATGCTCCATCACCGGGGCCTTTTGGGGTTCGTGTATCACGAACGCCTCCTGCTTCACGCCTTCTGCGGGCTTGCTCAGGGCAATGCTGATCTCCACGGGATCATGGAGGATGTTCTTGGCCAGCTCTCGGATGGGAGGGGCCATGGTGGCGCTGAACATCATCGTTTGCCGTTCCTTGGGAAGGAACTTGATGATGCGGTTGATGTCGTCGATGAAGCCCATGTCCATCATCCGGTCGGCCTCGTCCAGTACCAGGAACTCCAGGCCGTCGATGGCGACATAGCCCAGGTTGAGGTGGCTGAGCAACTTGCCCGGCGTGGCCACGATCACCTCCGTGCCTCCGCTCAGGGCGGCCTTCTGTTGATCGAACGAGGCACCGTCGCTTCCTCCGTACACGGGCATCGAGGTGATGGGGGTGAAGTAGGCGATCGCCTGCATCTGCTGATCGATCTGCAGGGCCAATTCGCGTGTAGGCACCACCACGAGCGCTCGGATGGATCCTTCCACCTTGGGCTTGTAGCCGAAGATCACCTCGATGAGCGGGAGCAGGAAGGCCGCTGTTTTTCCCGTCCCGGTCTGTGCGCAGGCGATCAGGTCACGCCCGTCCAATGCGGCGGGTATCGCATGGGCCTGGATGGGAGTGGGAGTGCGGATGCCCATGGCATCCAGACCTTGAAGTAGGCCGGGGTCGAGGCCGAGTGCGGTGAAATCGGTGACCGGTGCTGTTGTGTCCAACGTGATGTTCGAAAATATGCCGATGCGGCGGTTGAGGCGCGAATGTAGGTATCCGCACGCGCACCTGCTCAGGAGGCTTTACGCATGGCTGCTGATGCCCCTTGCTCGAACGTGTATTGGAACGCGGTGACCTCGCCCTTCAGCAGAAGGATGGACCCACCGAGGGCACGGGCCCATGCCAAGACCAGCTCGGCACCCAATGAACTGTTGTTCAAGGCCTCCGCGTTGATGGCGCCCGCCTCATCCAGATAGAGCAGTTCGCATTGGTGTTGCCCCAGATGACGAAGACCCACGGAGATGGTACGGGGTTTCTTGCCTGTCACTTCATGCTCCAAGCTGACACGTATCAGCTCACTGAACAAGAGGCTCAGGGGCAAGAGGTGGTCAAGAGCGACCTCGTCATCAACCTTGATGTCCATCTGAACGGTTCCCTGAAGGCCGCGTTCGCGGACCAAGTGGTCGGCCAAGGCTGTAAAATGGGCCTTAAGCTGCAGGATGCCCAACTCGTCCGCCTGCCCCAGGTGCTTGTTGATCAGGTTCAGCGTTCCGATCCTGGACTGCAGTTGCCCGAGCGTTTTGGCCACGTTCGTGTCCGTGGTATGCCTGGCCTGGGTCTTCACCAGGATCTCCACCATGCGGATCTCGTCAATGCTAGGCCGCGATCGGCTCGTCAACTCCTCCCGGTTCTCCGAAGCTCGCACCAATGCTTGCGAGAGCTGTTGGATCTCGCGCTCCAGTTCGGAGGTCTTGCTTTCAGCTTCCTTGGCACGGTCGGTGATCAGCCTGTTCTTGAACCGTGTTCGGCGAACGGACGAAAGCTCCCGCCTGCGCAGCAGAACGAGAAGAAGAAGCCCCACGGAAAGCCCGGCGCTGAGGAACAAGGACCAGCGGGTCTTGGTCTTCTCCCGCAGGAGTTGGTCTGCCGCTGCCTGGTTGTTCGATCGCAGCGTGGCCATGTCCTCGTCCTTGGCCCGCAATCCGTACAATAGCTGGATCCGGGCTGCCCGTTCCGCCTTGGTGGCGGAGAACAGGGAATCCTTGGTCCTGCTTTCCACTCTTTCGTAATGCAATGCGCTCCGGAGATCACCCATGCCCTCGTGGATCCCGGCCAGAAGGCCGTACAGTTCCGGGGAGGAGGTAGGGGCCGTCGGGGTGAGGTCCATGGCCTCCTCGAAGGCAGAGCGGGCCGCACTCCAATTGGCGATGTCCATGTTCGCCTTCGCCAATGCGAACAGGAGCCTCGCGGTTTCCTTTTTATCCTCGAGCATGTCCCGATTGCGCAAGGCCAAGTGAAGCAGGGACAGTGCGTCCACGGGCCGCCCTTGCGCGGTGAGGCATTCCCCTTGACGGCAGAGCACCTGCGCTTCCCCGGCCCCGTTACGTTCCTGTTTGAAGGCGGCCAGGTTCGCTTCGCTCTGATGTTTGAATTCACGGTAGCGCTTCGACTCGAGCAGGAGGTCCAGAAGTTCCATCGAGGCTCTTTGCTCCAACTCACGGTCGCCGGTGGTCTTCAGGATCAATACCCTCCGTTTCCCGGCTGCCACCGCCCCTGAAAGATCACCCGCACGACGTGCCACAATGGAGAGCGACCGCCAATCATGGGCCATGGCGAACCGGTCATCGGAAAGCCCACTGATCCGTACCACGCGAAGGCAGGTGTTCATGGCCGAATCGATCGCCCCATATTGGATCTGGAGGTCGCGCAGGCTACGCAGGCTTTTCAGCAATTGGTCGTTGCGTCCGGTCCTTTCCGCCACGAAGCTCTCCGCGCGAAGCTGTGTGAGCTTCGCCGCCGGGTCGAGGCCGGGGTCGGACGATGGGGAGGCATGGGCCATGTCGCTGGTGCCGATGAGAAGGACGAACACCACCGATGGAATGAGGACGGATCGCATGATGGGCGTTCTACGTGCTTCGGAACCGAGGGTTGCAGCTTTCCAAGGATGCCCGCCAATACGGTTCAATGGCGGACCTGAAAGGCCAAGACCGTGTAAGTTGCACAGGGCAACAGGGGCGATGGACATCCATTGATATGGTCATCACCCTGCACAGCATCATTCGATCGCAGGAGAGGTGCTATCTTTCCCACGTCAAAAAGAGCCAAACAAACCATTTGATGAACACACGCCTACTCCTGAAGACATCGGCATTGGCCGCACTAACCTTCCTTCTCGGGACGGAACTAAGGGCCCAGGGTTGCACCAACGCGCTCGCGGACCCGTTCCCAACGACCGTGCCCGATCCCATGGGAGCGGTCACGACCATCAGCACCTGCTCCTACTTGGAGGAGTATTCCGACATCGCACCCGTGGCGGCCGGAGGAAGCTATGAGTTCACCGTTTCGGGAGGCGGCTACATCACCATCCATCAAGGGACCTTTGACGGCCCCGTGATCGCATACGGATACTCACCCGTGGTGGCCACGGCCACGGCTTCGGATACGCTCTTTGCGCACTGGACCGTGGACTCCCTGTGTACAACCACCACGGGATGCCAGACCACGACAGTTCAGTTCCTGCTGGACTGCACACCACCCACCGCAACGGTCGTCGCGGTGGACGATTGTCCGAACAACCAATTCTCCCTGATCGTTGACGTGACTGACCTGGGTGACGGCACGAGCGTTGACCTGTTGTCCTATGTAGGCACAAGCGTGTTGGTCATGCCCGAATTGCAGGTCGGCACCTACACCGTGGGGCCGTACACGGTGGGTGATGTGGTGAACTTGACCGTGGCACACAGCAGCGATTCCCTTTGCAACGTCCATTTCAACGGCTTGGTCTCCGAGAACACCTGTCCCACGATCATACAATGCGGTGGTGCCCCGCTTGACCAGACCTACTGTTATATCAACAACGATGCGAATTCTTGGCACTGGCAATCATCCGGCGGAGAAGCCTTGATCCTCATCTTCTCAGCGGGATCGATCGAATCGGCCAGCTATGACCATTTACAGATCTGGGATGGCCCCGACAACACCGGAGTACCCCTCTTTGAACACGTCGGAGCTGCGGAGAACTTGGCGGGTATCCAAGTGGTGGGTGCCAGTGGCCACATTTACATGGAGAACAGCTCCGATGGTTCGGTTAGCTGTCAGAGCGGCTCACAGGACGAATGGGTATGGCAGGTGGGCTGCTTGGATTGCACCCCGGCCGTAGCCACCTACAACGTTGTCACCGATTGTGATAATTATCAGTTCACCGTGGAAGTACACATCACTGAACTGGGAAGTGATGGTACCCTGGACATCATTGCGGACAGCTTGGGCACGGTGCTCGCCACCGCAACGGACACGGGCGTTTACACGGTGGGGCCCTTTACGGCCAACATCCCCGTTCAGATCACCTTGCTCAACAGTGACAACATTCTCTGCAGTGTGTATTCCGCTGAACTGGTGAACCCCTTGTGTACCACACCTGTGGTCTGTGGCGGCGCACCATTGGATGGGAGCTATTGCTACCCCGACAACGATGCCCATGCGTGGCGTTGGCAATCAACCACAGGTGATGCCTTGATCATGATCTTTTCGGCCGGGTCCATCGCATCGAGCACCGGAGACAATATCCGGCTCTATGACGGCCCGGACAACCTTTCGCCATTGCTTTATGAGAATCCTACTGGTACCACCCAGCTTGCCGGGATACAGGTGATCGCGCCTTCCGGCCAGATCTACATGGAGAACAGCTCGAATGCCTCCAATAGTTGCGCGAGCGGCGCACAAACCGAATGGGTGTGGCAAGTAGGCTGTTTGGATTGCACCGGTGCATCAGCTACCTATACGGTTGTTACCGACTGTGACAACTTCAATTTCAGCGTGGATGTGGACATTACCGATATCGGTAGTGGAGCCGATGCAACGATCACCAATAATGGCGGTGCCAACCCCGTGACGGTGACAACCCCTGGCGTGTACACGGTAGGGCCTTTCACGGCGAACATCCCCGTGATAGTTACTGTAGAAAACCCTGATAACGCCCTTTGCAACGTTTCCTCCAGTCCGCTGGTGAACCCGTTGTGTCCCACGCCCGTGCCATGCGGTGGCGCTCCATTGGATGATACCTATTGCTATACCAACAACGATTCTCATGCCTGGCATTGGGAATCCACCACTGGAGATGCCCTGATCATGATCTTCTCGGCTGGTACCATTGAATCGGCCACGTTCGACCAAATTCGGATCTATGATGGTCCTGACAATCTTTCTCCATTACTGTACGTGAATCCGACAGGCAGCACCACTCAGTTGGCAGGCTTGCAGGTCATCGCGCCTTCCGGCCATATTTTCATGGAGATCAGTTCCGAAGGTTCAGTGAGCTGCCAGAGTTCTACCACCTACCTGCCATGGGTATGGCAAGTAGGCTGCTTGGATTGCAGCGGGGCTACCGCCACATACACCGTTGTTACCGATTGCGACAACTTTGAGTTCAGCGTGGAGGTGGACATTACCGATATCGGTAGTGGGGCCGATGCGACGATCACCAACAATGGGGGCGCCGATTCCTTAACGGTTACCACACCTGGTGTATACACGGTGGGACCGTTCACGGCGAACATCCCGGTGGTCGTGACCGTGCAGAACCCCGATAACGTCCTCTGCAACGTTTCTTCCGCCACCTTGGTGAACCCCTTGTGCCCCACGGTGATCCAGTGCGGCGGGGCCACCTTGGAGGAGACGTACTGCTACATCAACAACGACAACCATGTTTGGCACTGGCAATCATCCGGCGGTCAGCCTTTGGCACTCCAGTTCTCAGCCGGTACGCTGGAATCGGCAACCTTCGACCACCTGACCATCTATGACGGGCCCGATGCCAATTCCGATACCCTCTTCAACCATGTGGGGCCGGCCGAGGACCTCACGGGCCTATTGGTCATCTCCACTGGTTCGCACATCTACATGACCAACTCCTCGGACGGCTCGGTTAGTTGTGCGAGTGGTTCCCAAACGGAATGGGAGTGGGAGATAGGTTGCTTGGACTGCACGAACCCGGGAGCTACGTTCAGCATCGTGGAGGACTGCATCCACCACGCCTTCTCGGTTGCGGTCAATGTGGATTCCCTTGGCAGCGGCGCTTTTGTACGGGTCGCCAACACCCTCTCCACCGATACGCTCACCAACGTACCAGCGGGCATCACCATTGTGGGACCTTTCCCGATGGACAGCGTGGTCACGTTGACCGTGATGAACGAGACCAACAACCTGTGCCGCATCTACAGCCCGGAATTCACTGCCGCTTCCACGGCCTGCGTGGATACGGTCTGCGCTGCAACGGCGTATGATTACTGCTACAGCAATACGGACACCGCTTGGTTCGCCTACCAAGGGATGGCGGGCGTTCCGTTGACCATCGAATTCCTTTGGGGACAACTGCTTGCGGATGACTTCGTGCAGATATTCGATGGATGGGACCCTGCAACTTCTCCATTGCTCTGGCAGGGCAACTTGAACGGGAACCTGTCCGGATGGGCCGTGAACACGTTGAACAACAACGGCCAATTGCTGATGCGCGTGGTGTCCAATTCCGCCTACTCGTGTGCAACCGGGGAAGCCTTCCCACCCTTGCACTGGGTGGTGCAATGCGGTGCAGTGGGGGTGAGCGAGATCGCGTCAAGCGGCTTCTCCATGTACCCGAACCCCACTACCGGTGAGCTTTCCCTGCAACTGCCATCGATCGCCCGCGGTGCGGCCGATCTGCGCGTGGTGGACCTGTCCGGTCGTACCGTGCATCACGAAACCTTCAGCACCAACGGAGGCGTGAACACCTTCGACCTGAAAGGACTCCAGGGCGGCAACTACGTGGTGACGATCACCACCAACGATTGGGTGAAGTCCCAGCGCCTGCAGATCATCCATTGATCCAACTGACCTTCAGGAAAAGCCCCCGAGCGATCGGGGGCTTTTCTTCGTTAAGGAGGCTTCCTCCACATGCCATCCAAGGTCCGAGGGTCGCTCGGGGGGGCGCACATGGCACGGGGTCCGTTCGCTGTCCGTTTATGTGCCGCGAACAACACAGGCCGAACAGTTTGGAAGGTCGTGCATGATGACCGGGCCCGAGCTTGCGACATACGGGGTCAGTCCGGACCAGGGGACACCGCTGGTCCATGCGATCCCGACAACGGCACGATGATGTGCAGGGGATGGTCTACCCGAATGGTCTCGTGGATCGAGAATACGGCAACATCCTACTTCTCACGGCGCAACACAGCGCGTTCCCGGTCACCCGAGAGCACCAGTTGGTCCCCCTTGAGGGCATAGGTGTGCGCGGTGTTCAGTGCCTCTAAGAAGCTGTTCTCCACCTGTTGGGTCTCCACGCAGTACATCCGCGTGGAAGCCAAGCCGGGGAAACTGATCGAATCCCCCCAGATCTTCACCGTGCCAAACATGCGGTTGCAACCCCCGAAGCCTACGAGGTTCTCCCCGGTACTGTCAATGCTGATATAGGGCGTTTCCACCCCTTCGGGCATGTTCACTTCAGCGCCGTCCAAGGAGAGCAGGACCCATTTGCCCTGGGCCGAACCGATAGCGGCTCCATCCTTGGCGGACTTCTTATCCGAGCATGTATTGGCGCTCAGGACCAGACCCAGTGCCAGGACCGCGAGAGGGAAGTGCAGCTTTTTCATGTGTGTCGGAAAGCAAAAGGCTTGCCGGAAACTTGGATCCTGAACAGGTTCTTAGTTGTTCAACATCACCGGCATCACGAGCATCAGCACATCCTCACCATGCTCACTGCCTCCGCTGGGAAGCAGGATGCCCGCTCGGTTGGGCGCGCTCATTTCCATGATCACGTGCTCGCTGTCCAAGTTCGTGAGCATGTCCATGAGGAAACGGGAGTTGAATCCGATCGTCATGTCCTCGCCTTCGTAGCTGCAGGTGAGCATCTCCTTCGCCTCATTGGCGAAATCGAGGTCTTCGGCGCTCACCGCCAATTGACTGCCGGTGATGTTGAGGCGCACCTGATGGGTGGTCTTGTTGCTGAAGAGGGCCACCCGGCGGATGCAGTTGAGGAAGCTCTGCCTGTCGATGGTGAGCTTGTTCGGGTTCTGCTTGGGGATCACCGCCTCGTAGTTCGGGTATTTGCCATCGATCAAACGGCAGACCAGGCGCACGTTGTCAAAAGTGAACGCCGCATTGTTCTCATTGAAGTCCACGCTCACTTCGGCATTGGTGACCGAAAGGGAGTTCTTCAAGAGTGTCAGGGGCTTCTTGGGGACAATGAAGCTGGTGGCCTTGGGCGAGTTGATGTCGCTGCGGGTGTAACGCACCAGTTTGTGCGCATCGGTGGCCACGAAGCGCACGGCTTCGTCGGACAGCTCGAAGAAGATGCCGCTCATCACCGGGCGGAGGTCGTCGTTGCCCGTGGCGAAGAGGGTCTTGTTGATGGCCGTGGCCAGCGTGCCGGCAGGAATGGTGATGTTGGTGGGCTCCTCCAGTACCGGGCTCTTGGGGAATTCCGCACCGGCGAACCCGGTCATCTTGTAGTTCCCCTGGTCGCTGCTGATCTCAATGCCGAAATGCTTGCCGTCCACGCTGAAGGTGAGGGGCTGCTCCGGAAAGGCCTTCAGGGTGTCCAGAAGAAGCTTGGCGGGGATGGCCACGCTGCCTTTGTCCTTTGCTTCCACGGGCATCGTGGCGGTAATGGTGGTCTCCAGGTCGCTGGCCGTCACCGTTAGCTTCTTGTTGTCGATCTCGAAGAGGAAGTTGTCAAGGATAGGCAGGGTGTTGCTGCTGGCGAGCACGCCTTGGAGGCTTTGCAGTTGCTTGAGCAAGGCACTGCTGGAGACAATGAATTTCATCGAGATGGTGTTCTTTTTTCGGTTTTGACGGGCCTTCACGGGCAGGCGCGTCATGGGCGGCAAATATATCCGTGCCGGGGTCTGTATCGACCGCGTGTTATCAACAGCGGCGGGGCTTTATCCACATTCCTCCACGCTCCGCAACGGCACCTTCCGGGCTGCGTTCCCGACCTAGGGCCATTCCTGCGGCATCAGCGAGCCCAGCGGGCGGGTGATCCGGTCCCACCAGTAGCGCTGCACCACCACCAGGGCCGTATCATTCACCAGTGCGTACATCCGGTCCCTGTCCTCGGTGAGAGGGACGAAATTCAGGTCCTTTTCATCCGGTCGCGGGTTCTTGCGCCAGAAGGGGATGCGTTGCACGCCATGGGTGCTGGTGATGGTGAGGACGTACCAGGGCGTGGAATGCAGTACCGAATCGCGGACCGCCGGCGCCAAGCCCCGCTCGAAGCCCTCGAAGCTTCCGGCGCGCAGCGCCAACATCAGGTCCTGCACACGGGCCGTGTCCATCGGCATTGCTTTTCCATGAATGTCATAAAGGGTCAGGTCCTCGCCACCTCCGTAGGTCAGGGTGAAGCCTTCCTCCGTGGAAGCGGGAATTTCCACCTGCACCTTGCTCACCTCCGAGAGCTTCGGGTAGTAGGTGACCCGGCTGCTTCGCCATTCATCGATGTCCGTATGGAAGCGGGTGTTGAGCACGCCTGTAAAGGCGGCCATCCCCATTTGAAAGGGAACGCTGCTGCGCCCTTTGCCCGGGATCTCCAACACCATGTACGTCCCGTAATGGTCGGCGCTGGAGCCGCCCACCCACCAGATCTTCGCGGGCTTGCTCCCGCCTTGGTAGATCTCCACCTTCTTGGCCGTGCCCGCCATCACGCGGAGCACGCTCGGTTCCATGCTCTTGGGCACTGGCGAGCGAAGCTCCACCAGCTTGAACGTCCTCAGCAACAGGTTAACGTGGAAATCCTTGGCGGGTAACCCATTGACGGTCCAGCCATCGGGGGTTCGGCGCAGGTCGGCGGTGCCTCCGGTCTTTTCGGCGATGAAGATGCGGTCCACCGCTGCGGTGTCGGCCACGGTGAAATCGGTGAGCGGTCCTGCCAGGGTGCTTTCGGTATTGTTCTTCCAGAGCCACCAGGCCACCAGGGACAGGATCACCAGAAGAAGGATGGGAAGCCAACGTTTCTTCATCGAACACGCGCATAGCGCCGCTTGCGCAGCAGATAAAATACGGCACCCCCGAGCAGGCCGATGATGATGGGAAGCACGACGTTGGCCGCTTGTATCCGGGCGCGGTCCGCTTCAATGAAATGGGGGTCAAGCTGATGCAGGTTGATGGCCCGCGAGCGGATGCTGATGAGGCTTTTGTCGTCCAGCAGGTAGTTCATCGCATTGATAAAGAACTCCCTGTTCCCGAAGATCTTGGCCCGCGCCGCCTTTTCATAGCCCAAGGGAAAGTAGGTACCCTTTTCACGGTCCACCGGATTGGCGATCGCATCCCCGTCACTGATCACGATCTGCGCCGTGGGGCGGCTCCATTCGCGGAAGCCGATGGATCGCAGCACGCTGTCCGGCATGGATAACCGGTCGGCGAAGGCGGAGCGGAATTTCCCCTGGGTGAGCACCGCCACGGGACGGTACGGCGTGTTGTTCCGTTCCAGGCCCAGGTCCATGTCCACCACGGCCAAGCTCACGCGCACCGGGTTCCGCAGTACGCGGGTGTAGCGCGAGGTGGTGAGGAGGATGGTGCTGTGCGCACTGTCCAGTCCGATGGTGTCGATGCTGCTGGCCAGTTTCAGATGTACTGGATCGATGTTGGAGACGATGGGATGATCGATGGAGGCCAGCACCAGCGGCTCGAAAGGGAAGGGGAGGGTCTCCAGTTTCGGCTGCTCCCCGTATGGACGGGTGTAGATCTGGATGGGTGCGCACTGCTTGTCCAGCAGCAGGTCCTTGTTGATGCGCACGCCGTAGGCGAAGAGCAGATTATCGATGCCCAGGTCCAGCGGCGTGGCCATGGAGAACTGGTTGGTGCGCAGGCTGTCCAGATGCGGGTCCATCGCGTCCACGGCCCAGAGCACCTTGCCGCCGTTCATCACGAACTGGTCGAGGATGAAGCGGTCCTTTTCGGCGAAGTTGCTGTCGGGCTTCGCGATGATGACCGCATCGAAATTGTTGATGCGGAAGTTCACCCCATCGGGCTTCTCGCTGAGCGCGTCGATCTTGCCGGCCAAGCGCACCCGGCTTACATCGTACTGCTCGTTCAGCGCATCGGTGAGGTCCTGCACGGCCAGCTTCCCCAGTTCGCCCTGCCCTTCGATGAAGGCCACGCGTGCCCGGTACGGGCTGGTGATCTGGCGGATGGCACTGGCCATTTCGTACTCCAGGTTGTTGATGGAACTGTTCACCATCTGTGCGTCCGTGGCGCGCAACTGTGATTTCAGGAGTTGCATCGGCATGGTCTTGCCCTTGTACGTGATCAAGGCACCGGGCCATACGATCACCTCGCTCTGCGAGCCCTTTTCCCGCGTGCGAATGCTGGTGTATTGCAGCCCCTCCGATTGCAATTGCTGGTAGACCTTGTTCCTCGTCCCCTCGTCCAGACTGGCGCTGGGGTCCGTAAACTCGTACTGGAGCTGTTCCGGGTTCCGCACCCGCATCTCGTCCAGCAGGTCGCGCAGGCTGCTGCTCAGTCGCTGGAGGTCCGCCGGGAGCTCACCGCTCAGGTACACCTTCACGAAAACCACATCCTTCAGGCTGTCCACCAGGTTCTTCGTGGCAGGCGTGAGGGTATAGCGCTTCTCGCTGGTGAGGTCGGCGCGTACGCGAATGAAGGAGCCGATGAAAAGAACCAGTAGCACGCAGGCGATACCGATGCCCAACTCCAGGAGCCCGGCCGCTTTTCGGGTGCTATGCTTGGTGAACTTCATCACCAGGTACGGCTTTGGACAACGGTTCGTGTGGCCAAGAGGAAGATGGCGTCCACACCAAGGAAGTAAAGAACGTCGCGGAGGTCGATCACCCCGCGGCTCATGCTGTCATAGTGCTGCTGGATGCCCAGCCCCTTGATCGGACCTTCCATTGCACCGAATGCGTTGAAGTCGGCGATCAGATCAAAGCCCACGTAAACGATGAAGCACAGGAAGACCGCGATCAGGAAGGCCACGATCTGGCTTTCGGTGAGCGAGCTGGCGAAGATGCCGATGGCGGTGAATGTGGAGGCCAGGAAGAACAGGCCGATGTAACTGCCCCGGATGCCGCCGCTATCGATGTTCCACGCGGGCACGGCCATGCTGCCAATGCTGTACCAGTACACCAGCGTGGGCACCAACGCCAGCACCACCAGCACCACGGCGGCGAGATATTTCGCCAGCACGAGCCGCAGTTCGCTAATGGGCTTGGTGAGCAGCAACTCGATGGTGCCGGTGCGCCGCTCCTCGCTGAAACTGCGCATGGTGATGGCAGGCACCAGGAAGAGGAACACCCATGGGGCAATGTGGAAGAGCACGCCCAGGTCGGCATAACCGCTGTCGAGGATGTTTCCGGGGAAGACCCAGAGGAAAAGGCCGGTAAGGAGCAGGAAGACCACGATGACGATGTGGCCGATCAGTGATCCCAGAAAGCCTTGTATTTCCTTGCCGATCAATGCGCGCATGCTCCTCTTGCAACCAAGGCCGTAAAGGTGGGGCCGGATGCGGGGGCCGAAGGTAGCATCACCCTACGGGCAAGGCATGCCCTTCACGAGCAACGGTAAAGGCCATTGGAAAAGTTTATGAAGTCCGCGCAGATCGCCCTTGAGCCGTGATCGCGATGGGCTCAGAACTGAATGGTCGTCTTCCGCTGCTTCCGCTTGGGTTTCTTGGGGATCTTGGTGGCGTCCGTATCGCAATAGTTCTTCTTGATGAACGCAGCATCCCTGTCCCCCAGGCGCATGCTTCGTCTCCAGTCCGCACAGGCCCTCTCCTTGTCGCCGAGGTTGTAGTAGCTGTCGGCACGGTAGTAGTAGGCGGCGGCCAGCTCGGTGGTGTCGATGGCGATCACCTCGGTGAATTTCGGGATGGCATCCTCGTACCGCTTGTCCTCATAGAGCAGGACGGCCAGGCTCATCAATCCGCCCGGTATCGAGGGCTTCATGCTCAGGGCCGCCGTGATCTCCTCCACGCCTGCCTTTTCATCGTAGCGGGCACCTTTGATCACACCCGAGAGATAAAGGGCCTCGGGAAATCCGGGATTGAGGTCCAGTGCCTTGCGGACACTTTTCAGTGCGGCCTCCTGGTCGCCTCCCTGGTAGAGCGCCCAGCCCCGGTTGTACCAGGCATCGGCATCGTTGGCGTCCAGCGCCAACGCCTTGTCGGCGTCACGAAGTCCCCCTCTGGCGTTGCCTTCGGTGATGTGCAGCGCGCTGCGGCTGACGTAGAGGCGGGGGTCGGTGTTGTCGAGCTTCTCGGAGCTTCGATAGTCCTCCATGGCCGCATCATACTCACGCTGATGTTGGTGGATGTCGCCACGGAGTTTGAATGCCTCGGCCAATGCGGGGTCCAAGGCAATGGCTTGGTCCACTTTCACCAAGGCGCTGTCCAAGTGCCCGGCTTCATATTCGGCGGAGGCGGCAACCATGCAGGTTCGGGCATCTCCCTGCGCGAAAGCAGGTCCAACGGCCAGTAGCAGGACGAGTGAGGCTGGTATTTTCATGTGTCGGGGGATGCCGGTTTCCCGGCGTTCACGGCGTTCATCCGGTGCTCTCTGTGCAATGTCCATGCCTCTGCCCGGGCAGCGAAGAGCGATCGCACCTCGGGCCACACGTCCGCGAAGGTGGAGGACGTCCGGTAAGCTTCAAGGTCTTCGGGAGAATCCCATTCACTGCGGGTGAAGAAGATACCCGGCTCCAAGGTGTCGTGCAGCAATTCCAGCTTGCGACAACCGGGGAAGGCGATGATCCGATGCCGCCAGCCCTCGAACAGTTCCTGGAAACGCCCCACCTCTTCCGGTCGGAAGTTCATTTTTACGAGACGGACGATCATGGAAACACCGGGGTTCGGCTGGGCACGGCATCGAGCTCCAAGCGTACAACGGAGGTAACGTTCAACCCCAGAAGTTGGGATGCACCGCCCCCTGCACCCGTAACGCCCTTGTTCACGGCGATCTCCAGATATCCGGAGTCGCCGAAGAAGGCTACCCGCTCGCCGGGGGGCACTTCGGAGTAGGTCTTGTGGATCCTCTTGATGTCGTTCATGGTACGGCCCACCGAAATGCGGAAGTCCCGATGCTTCACCACGGACAGGAAGAGTTCCTTCGTGATGTTGGTCACCACGTTGCCGTAATGGTCCACATGGATCACTTCGCCCTTGATGGTATTGTCCATTACCACCGGCCTCACATTGGTCTGTTCGCGCACGGACGTGAGCTTGCGGCCCAGCGCCCCCACGATGCCTCCGCGGGCCAGGTGGCAGGCCGCCTTCACAAATATGTTCTTGGTCGGAAAGGCCAGATGATCGGTGTCCAGCTTCAGGGTCAGCTCAAAAAGTTCATCGGGCTTCCCATCGAACAGCAACGAGAAGATGCCATTGTCCGCACCGATGAAATAGTGGCCCTTGTAGGAGGCCACCACGTGGGGTGTTTGCCCATCGGCCTCGGGGTTGACACCAATGATGTGGATGGTCCCCTTGGGGAATTCATGCCACGCATTGCGCAGCACGAAGGCCGCGTGCATGTTGTTGAAGGGCGCGATGCTATGGCTGATATCCACGATCACGGCGTTCTCCAACTGCGTGTGGATGGCCCCCTTCACGGCAGCCACGTAGTGGTCGCGCGTGCCCATATCGGAGATCAGGGTGATGATGGCCATAATACGTTGGGAACAATTTGCCGGATTACCTTCGACCGGTCAAATTTAACCGCCTGATCCCAACCAAGCCGATCAGGCCCCATACTATTCCCTTGAGCGAACGCACCATCCACATCACGGCCGTCGATCCGGTGACCGTGCTCGGCCCCAATGATCAGAACCTTCGGGCCATCCGGGAGATCTTCCCCAAGTTGAACCTGATAGCGCGGGGCGATGAGATCCATGTGATCGGGCCCGGGGAACAGGTCGAGGTGTTCCTGGAACGCTTTGAGCAGCTCCAGCGCCATGTGGTGAAGTACAACGAACTGCCCCGCAAGGTGCTGGACGAGATCATGGCCAGCGGGGATGGGGAAAACCCCGCATCCGGGGAAGAGGAAAGCGGCGTGATCGTGCATGGCAATGCCGGCCTGCGCGTAAAGGCGCGTACACGGAACCAGCAACGATTGGTGGACGCCGTGGCCACCAACGACATGGTGTTCGCCGTGGGGCCTGCTGGTACGGGCAAGACCTACACCGCAGTGGCCATGGCCGTTCGTGCGCTCAAGGAACGACAGGTGCGCCGCATCATTCTTACGCGGCCCGCGGTGGAAGCGGGGGAGAACCTGGGCTTCCTCCCCGGCGATCTCCGTGAAAAGCTGGACCCCTACCTGCAGCCGCTCTACGATGCGCTCAAGGACATGGTGCCACCACAAAAACTGGTGGAATATCTGGAGATCGGAGTGATCCAGATCGCCCCGCTCGCCTTCATGCGGGGGCGTACGCTCGACCATGCCTTCGTGATCCTGGATGAAGCGCAGAATGCCAGCCTGCCCCAGCTCAAGATGTTCCTCACCCGCATGGGGCGCGATGCCAAGTTCCTGATCACCGGTGATACCACTCAAGTGGACCTGCCCGTCCGGGTGCGCTCCGGCCTGGTGCCCGCCGTGGAACATCTGCGTGATGTGAAGGGCATTGCCGTGGTTGAACTCGACGAAAAGGACGTGATCCGCCATGAACTGGTAACCCGGGTGATCGCCGCATTCAAGGATATTGAGGAGAACCGGCCACCGGTTCGGAAAGCTGAAAGCTGAAACGGGGCAAGAGCGCTGCGTCGCCGGTCACCGAACACCGATTTTTGTTCGCAACACGATCATCCGCTAATTGGCAAATCAGCTAATCACCTGTTCGATGTCCAACACCCTCATGCGTTCCCATTTGGACCTGCCCGGCATTGCGGAGGTCTATCACGGCAAGGTTCGCGACGTGTATCACCTCACCGATGGACGCACCATCCTTGTTGCCACGGACCGCATCAGCGCATTCGATGTGGTGTTGCCGCGCGGCATCCCGCACAAGGGCCAGGTGCTCAGTCAGCTCAGCTGGAAGATGCTGCAGGCCACCGCGCACATCGCACCGAACTGGGCTCTGGCTTCGCCCGATCCCAATGTGGTGGTTGGCCACCGCTGCGATACCGTGAAAGTGGAGATGGTAGTGCGCGGTTACCTGGCGGGCCATGCCTGGCGCACCTATCAGCAAGGTGAGCGCATGCTCTGCGGAGCTCCGATGCCTGAGGGTTTGAAGGAGAACGATGCCTTTCCAGCACCGTTGATCACGCCCAGTACCAAGGCGGATGTGGGCCACGATGAGGATATTTCCCCGAAGGAGATCCTGGAACGTGGCCTTTGCACACCGGAGGAGTGGGAGACCATGAGCCGGTACGCCTTGGCGCTGTTCGCTGAAGGAAGCCGCATCGCGAATGAGCGCGGCCTGATCCTGGTGGATACGAAGTACGAGTTCGGACGCACTGCGGATGGCCGCATCCTGCTGATCGACGAGGTACATACGCCGGACAGCTCGCGCTATTTCCACCTCGAAGGCTACGCGGAACGCCAAGCGAAGGGCGAGCGGCAGAAGCAACTGAGCAAGGAGTTCGTGCGGGAATGGCTGATCGCAAACCACTTCATGGGGAAGGAAGGCCAGCAGGTCCCCGACATGGACGATGCCTTCGTGCAAAGCGTTACCAACCGTTACGTGGAACTCTTCGAGCGGATCACCGGAGACCAGTTCGTCCCGGCGGACACCGCGGATATCAACCGACGGATGCAGCGAGCCTTGAGTGATTGGCTGAAGTAGAACGCGTCGTTGGAGAACGGCATCCAGTCCTTGGAGGACATTTGACTACCGATCTTGATCATGCTCACTGCGTTGCCACGGTGACCAGCAGCGGGCTTTCGAAGATGCTCGCCGGTGAGATCACCACCTCGTCCAACGGGATCTGCTTGCCGTACCGTGCTTTGAGCTTTTCCGCAACAGCGGGGTCGGACAGGTCGAACTCGCGAAGCTGCTGCAATTGCCCGATCTCCAGTCCTGTGGCCTGGTGATAGGCTTTCCAGATCAACTCGGAGCAGTAAATACGCTCATCGCTCCAATCGAAATGCAGATCGTAGTCTTTTCCCAGGAATTGCTCACCGGCATCCTTTACCGCCCTGAGGGCTTGATCGGAGAGGGGAGGGTCAACCCGGGTGCGCTTCACCACGTAGTGCCTGCCCTCACCGCGAGCGATCCAATTCACCAGCGGTGTCCACTGCACGGGTTGCACCGCCTCCAGCACGTACCATTCACGCCGCCCGGTATCCGCTTGGAATACCATTCCGCAATGGCTGTACGTTGAACGGGTGGCCAGTTGGATGGCCTTGCTTTGGCCCGACAAGGAAGATTGGAAGATGAGGTCGCCGTTCCGGAGCTCCTTCAGCAAGGCTCGTTGCGCTTTTCCGGCTTTGGCGCGCTCCAGCCGTTGCTCCGGCAGATAGTAGACGTTGACACCCCAGAGCACCGCCAATACGGCGAGTACGCCCACAATGGTGAAGGCAAGGCGTTCGCGCTTTCTCGGCGCCATGTTCCTGATCACCGGCTGGATCGCCATGCTCGGTCCGTTCGCATCGGTGAAATCAAACGCTATTCAGCGCCGAGCCTGTCCTTCAGCACGTTCGCCAGATCTTCCAGCAAGGCCTTTTTGTAATCGTCCTTTTCAGATGCAACGGCCTTCTTCAAGCTGGCCAATCCTTTTCGGGCGGCCTTTTCAGGGAGCAGCTCCTGATTCTCGATCACGGTGAGCGCCTCAAAGGTCTCCTCCGCATCGCCTTCCACCGCGATCTGCACCAAGCGTTCGGTGTAGGGCCGGGCATCCAGTCCGGCGTTCCAGAATGCGGCGATGGCGGTCTTCCGCACGTCGAGCAGTTCAGGTACATCCAGCGCACGGCCCAGTTCGGCTGCTGCGTCCTTTGCCTTCACTTCATAAAGGAGGCCCTGGATCCGGCGTTGGCGGTCCGGGTCGGATGTGGAGGCCAAGGCGTGCAGCAGCGGGAAGATGGAACTCGCGTCCCCCTTTTCATGGATCACGGCCAAGGCATCCAGGGCTTTTGCATCGTCTTCGCTCAGCAGGGCCGCGAACGCCTTGCTCATGGTGAGCGCCTTCTTTTCGGTCATGCTGCAAAGGTAGAAGACGGAATGGTCAGCTTCCATGGGCATCTACCCGCCCGGATCGATGGCTGCGCGCCCCTTGATGAATACGGGACGCGTACCAATGGTTACGCAGGGCGAACTTTGTACCACCATGTCCGATATCAAAGCATACGCCGCCGAGAGCGCCACTTCCCCCCTGAAACCGACGATCATAGAACGCCGCGATCCCGGATCGCATGATGTGGCCATCGACATCGCCTTCTGCGGGGTCTGCCACTCGGACCTGCACGCCGTGCGCAACGATTGGGGAGGCACGCGCTATCCGATCGTTCCCGGGCACGAGATCACGGGCACCGTGACCGCCGTGGGCAGCAAAGTGAGCCGCTGGAAGGTCGGCCAAACGGTGGGCGTGGGCTGCATGGTCAATAGCTGCAGGACCTGCGAAGCCTGCCAGGAACACGAAGAGCAATTCTGCGAAAAAGGCATGACCGCCACGTACAATTCCATCGACAAGCACGGCGACGGCACCGTGACCAAGGGCGGCTATTCCACCCACATCGTGGTACCCGAGGATTTCGTGCTGCGCATTCCCGAAGGCATGCCGTTGGACCGCACGGCCCCCCTGCTCTGTGCAGGCATCACCACTTACTCGCCCTTGCATCGCCATGGGGTGAAGGCCGGCGACAAGGTGGGCATCGTGGGCCTCGGCGGCCTGGGCCATATGGGCGTGAAGATCGCCAAGGCGATGGGTGCACACGTCACCATGATCAGCCATTCCGCGAGCAAGCAAGCCGATGCCGAGCGATTGGGTGCCGATGATTTCCTGCTTACCAAGGAGGAGAATGTGTTCAAGAGGAATGCCAAGCGGTTCGACTTCATCCTGGATACCGTTTCCGCAGCCCACGATTACAATGCCTATCTGGGCATGTTGGGCCGGGGAGGCACGATGGTTCTTGTGGGCCTGCCGGAGGCATCACCGATAGCAGCCGGATCATTGATCCATCGGCGCCGCCAGCTAGCTGGTTCACTTATCGGTGGCATCAAGGAAACCCAGGAGATGTTGGATTTCTGCGCGAGGCACAACGTGCTCAGCGACATCGAACTGATTCCCATGGACCGGATCAACACCGCATACGAGCGCATGCTGAAGAGCGATGTGCGCTACCGCTTCGTGATCGATATGAAGTCGTTGGGGTAGGATCGAGCAACCAATGAATGCTTCATGAACCACTGGAGGATGGGCCAGTTCAACGTCCTTTCAGCGCAGGGTCCGCTATGTATCGCAGATCCTGATCGGCGAGACCCTGCGGAAGAATGAAATTGCCGTGAAGCAAAGAGGATGGCGATGAGTCCAGTACACGGACGACTTCGCTACGCCCGCCATCAGCTAATCGCCGGATCAGCCAATCCACTTTCCTAGGCATCCGCCTTCACCACCTTCTTCGCCGCGATCGTTTTCTCCACTTCCGCGATCGCCCGTTTCGTCTTCAGCAAGCTGTCCGGGGTTACGCTGATGGAATCGATGCCCAGCTCCACCAGGAACTGCGCGAAGTCCGGGAAATCACTGGGGCCTTGGCCGCAAATACCCACTTTGGTGCCGGTGCGCTTGGCGGAATCGATCAGCATCTTCAGCATGCGCTTCACGGCCGGGTTGCGCTCGTCATAGAGATGGCTTACCAGCGCACTGTCGCGGTCCAGGCCGAGGGTGAGCTGGGTGAGGTCGTTGCTGCCGATGGAGAAGCCATCGATGTGCTCACTGAACTCCTCAGCCATGAGGATGTTGCTGGGGATCTCCGCCATGAGGAAGAGTTCCAAGCCCTCCTTGCCGCGCTCCAGCCCGTATTCCTTCATCACGGCGGCAACGCTATGCAGCTCTTCCACGGTGCGGCAGAAAGGCACCATGACCACTACGTTCTTCAGGCCCATTTTTTCACGCACGCGGCGGATGGCCTTGCACTCCAGCCCGAAGGCTTCCTTGTACGCTTCGCTGTAGTAGCGACTGGCGCCGCGCCAGCCGATCATGGGGTTCTCCTCGGTCGGCTCGAAGTGCTCGCCGCCCAACAGGTTCTTGTATTCGTTGCTCTTGAAGTCGCTGAAGCGCACGATCACCTTATTGGGGAAGAAGGCGCTGGCGATCTTGGCGATGCCGTAGCTCAGCTTTTTCACGAAGAAGGTCTCCTCGTCCTCGTAACCGTTGATCAGGTAGCTGATCTTGCCGCTGAGGGCCACATCGCCGAGTTCCTTGTGCTGCAGGAGCGCGAGGGGGTGCGCTTGGATGTAATTGTTGATGATGAACTCCTCGCGCGCCAGGCCCACGCCCGCATTGGGCAAGCCGCTGAACTTGAAGGCGAGGTCCGGGCTGGCCACGTTGAGCATGATCGGCGTCTTCGTTTCCGGCATGTCGGCCAGCATCGTTTCCTCCACGTTGCTGGGGATGATCCCGTGATAAATGATGCCGGTGTCGCCCTCGCAGCAGCTCACGGTCACTTCCATGCCGGTGTCCAGCAGGTCGGTGGCATCGCCGCAACCCACGATGGCAGGGACCCCCATTTCTCGCGCCACGATCGCCGCGTGGCAGGTGCGCCCGCCCTTGTTGGTGATGATGGCACTGGCCTTTTTCATGATCGGCTCCCAGTCCGGGTCGGTCATGTCCGTGACGAGCACGTCGCCTTGTTGGAAATCCTTGCCATCGCCATCGCCGCCGCGCCCGTCCAGGCTGAAGAGGATCCTCGCCTTGCCCGCGCCCACGCGGTCGCCTATGGCGATGCCGCGCGTCACCTCCTTGACATCATCGGGCTTGTCGATCTTGTATTCCACCACGCGGTCCGTGGCCTTCCGGCTGTGGATGGTCTCCGGTCGTGCCTGCACGATGAACAGCTCCTTGGAGAGCCCGTCCACAGCCCATTCCACGTCCATCGGGCACCATTGGCCCTTTTTATCGCTGTAGTACTTTTCAATGGCTGCCACGCTGCGCGCGATCTCCAGCGCCTCGGCATCCGTGATGCAGAAGCGGTTGCGCTGGGCACGCTCGACGGGGATGATCGACGTGGGCTTTCCGGGCTCGCCACCATACACCATCTTACGGTCCTTGTTGCCGAGCTTCTTCTCGATGATGGGCGAGAACCCCTCTGCCAGCGTGGGCTTGAAGATCAGCCATTCGTCGGGGCTCACCGCCCCCTGCACCACCATTTCGCCCAAGCCGTAGCTGCCGTTGATCAACACCACGTCCTTGAAGCCGCTTTCGGTGTCCAGACTGAAGGCCACGCCACTGCTGCCCACGTCGGAGCGCACCATTTTCTGGACGCCCACGCTCAGCCCCACCTGGAAATGATCGTAACCCCGGCTCTCGCGGTACACGATGGCGCGATCGGTGAACAGCGATGCAAAGCAGTTCCGCACTGCGGCGATCAGGTCCTGATGCCCGCGGATGTTGAGGAAGGTCTCCTGCTGTCCGGCAAATGAAGCATCCGGCAGGTCTTCCGCCGTGGCGCTGGAACGTACGGCCACATCGGTGGCTTCCTGGCCGTACTTCTGAGACATCTCGTCATAGCGTTGCATGATGCCCTTCCAGATCTCCTCCGGGAATTTCCCGTTCTTGATCAGCGTGCGCACGGCCAAACCGGTGCGGCGGATGTTCTCCACGTCATCCACGTTCAAGCCTGCCACGATATCGCGGATCTTCTGGTCCAGTACGTTGTGGGCGATGAAGGCCTCGTAGCTCGCCACGGTCACGACGAAGCCGCCGGGTACCTGCACACCAAGCTTTCCGAGGTTTTGGATCATCTCCCCGAGGCTGGCATTCTTGCCGCCCACGGTGGGGATGTCGCTGAGTTCGACTTCGTGGAGCCACTTGAGGAAGGGGGGATGTGACATGCTTTGCGGTATGACGGGAGGATGGGGGACTTTCAACGCTGTATCGTGCTGAAAGTTGATCAAATTTTTGCATCAAGCCACGTTTTTGTCCGGATATTCGTCACTCCGCTAGTTGCTCGCTCTCCGCGATCCACTCCGTGATCCGGCCAAACCCGCGAAACCATCCCCATGAAGAAAACACTCCTCCTTTTGCTTTGCTCCGCTGGAATTACGGTCGCCAAGGCCCAGAACACCTGCGCCACGGCCCTGCCCATCGTCCCCGGAACGTACGCGGTCAATTACGTGGCCGGGTCCGAGGTGCCGTTGCCGATCTGCTCGCAGTATGGTCCGGGGGCCACGATGGGAGCGTGGTTCAGTTATACCTCGGCCTTGGACACGGCAGTGACCGTCAGCACGGAGGCCAGCGGCCTCGATACCCGGTTCCATGTGTACACCGGAGGATGCGGTGCGTTGCAATGCCATGCTGGCGATGACGACAGTGGAGCCGGGCTTACCTCATTGGCCTCCTTCAACGTCACCGCTGGGGTCACCTACATCATCGCTTTTGACAATAAATGGAACTCCGCTTCCTTCAACTTTACCTTATCCGAGGTGATGCCGGAGATTGTGATACCGCCCGCTGAAGGCACGGTGACCTTCACTACAATGGGGCTGCCAGGCATTTCCGGTACCACCTTTGCCGCAGTGGACATGAACGGCGACTTCCTGGACGATGTGGTCTCGGTCACCAGCTCCAACATCAATATTCTCCGGCAGATGCCCGGCGACGATTGGGAGGTCCACAACTACTTCACCGGCGTTGTGCAACATCCGGCATCCTGGAGCCTGGCCGCCGGAGATATCGACGGGAACGGGTTCAATGATCTGCAGTACGGGCAAAATGGCGGCGTGACCTTCATGCTGGCCAATGCGACCGGGACGGGATACATCGAGCAAAGCCCGCCCGGCTACATCTTTAGCCAGCGGGGCAACATGGTCGACATCAACAACGACGGGAACCTCGATGCGTTCATGTGCCACGATGTGGATGCCAATGTTGCCTTCATGAACGATGGCACGGGCACACTTTCCTTCCAGCAAGGGCAGTTCGGCACCACCTGCGGGAACTACGGCAGCATCTGGGTGGACTACGACAACGACGGCGATATGGACCTCTTCGTGGCCAAGTGCGGCTGCGACCCGGTGGACATCCTCATGCGCAACAACGGCGACGGGACGTTCACGAGCGTGGCTGCTGCACTGGGCTTCGCGGACAATCACCAAAGCTGGTCCAGCGCGTGGGGCGACTTCGACAACGACGGGGACATGGACGCGCTGGTGGGTTCCAGTTCCAGCAGCTACCACAAGCTGATGCGCAACAACGGTGATGGCACCTTCACCAACATCACCGCCGGCTCGGGCTTCGACGGCTTTGGCGGCCAGAGCATCGAATGGAACACCCGCGACTTCAATAATGACGGATACTTGGACATCATCGGTGGCGGAGCCATCATGTACAACAATGGCGACTTCACCTTCTCGCCGGACGACACCGCCCCGTACAACGGCCCCATCGGGGACCTCAACAACGACGGCTTCCTGGACATCATCAACGGCAGCACTGCCAAGATGAACCAGGGCAACGACAACCATTGGCTCACGGTGAACCTCGTGGGGACGGTGAGCAACCGCAACGGCATCGGTGCCCGTGTGCGGGTGACCAGTGCGCTGGGTTCCCAGATACGGGAGATCCGCAGCGGCGACGGCTTCAAGTACATGAGCAGCCTGAATGCCCATTTCGGCCTGGGCAGTGACTCCACCATCGCGCAAGTGCGTGTACAATGGCCATCCGGCATCGTCGATATTGTTTCCGAGCCGTTGGTGGATGGATCCATCACCATACGGGAAGGCGAAACGCTCTCGACCGGGATCAGCAACAACACCGATGAGCCAAGCTTCGGGGTATTCCCGAATCCGGTGCGTGACGTGCTTGCAGTATCCGGCCCGGACATGCGCAACAGCCCTTACTCGATCATGGACGTAACCGGCAAGAGCGTCATGGCCGGGCATCTCAGCAACTCCAAGGTGGATGTTTCCGGGTTGACGGAAGGGTTGTACGTGATCATCATCCAGGCCGACGGAGGGCGCGCGCAGCAACGTTTTGTCAAGCAATAGGGGGCCGATCCGGTTCCAAGGAACGAGCCCGGACACGTCCGGGCTCGTTCCTTTTCGTCGGATGCTCCACGCGAACAAGCGCTCGACACGCCTGTACCGGGGTCGGTTCAAAGCATCCCCCGGGCCTTGATCTCCAAGTACTTGTTCATCACGTTCACGCTCAGCTGCTCCGGCGCGGTAAGGATGGTGAGCACGCCGTTGCGCTCGAGTTCCTTGGCGATCAGTTCCTTCTCGTTGATGAACTTGGTGGTGATGGCCTTGACGTACACGTCCATGGTGCTGCGGTCCGGACGCTGGAGCAGCTGGTCGAGCTCGGTGTTGCGGAAGATCACCACGGCCACCAAGTGCGCGCGTGCCAGCAATTGCAGGTAGGGCAGTTGGCGGCGCATCGCCGAAAGGCTTTCGTAGTTGGTGTACATCACCAGCAGGCTGCGCTGCGATATCGTGCGTTTCACGCGGGGGAAGAGGGCTTCCATGTCGGTCTCGGCGAAGTCCGTCGCTTGCGCATGGAGCAGCTCCATCACGCGGTGCATGCATCCCTTGTCGCGAGCGGGCGGAAGCACGTTGTGGACAACATTGCTGTACGTGATCACGCCGGCCTTGTCGTCCTTTTTGATGGCGATGTCGCTGAGCACGAGCGCGGCATTGATGGCGCGGTCCAGCAGGCTCAGGCCGCCAAAGGGCATCTTCATGGTGCGTCCCGTATCGATCAGCGAAACGATCTGCTGGGCCTTTTCGTCCTGGTACTGGTTCACCATCAACTTGGCCCGGCGCGCGGTGGCCTTCCAGTTCACGGTGCGCCGGTCGTCACCGGGGATGTACTCGCGGATCTGCTCGAACTCGGAGCGCTGGGCACTGCGCCGCACCTTGCGCACCCCGGCCATGCTGTAGGGGTCCGCCAAGGCCATCAGTTCATACTTCCGCAGGTGGATATAGCTCGGGTACACGGCGATCTCGCGCCCTTGTTCCTGCTTGTAGCGCCGTTCCGCCAAGCCGAGCCTCGTTCGTACCAGCACGTTGATCGCACCGTACGCGTAGACGCCGCGCATGAGCGGCCGCACCATGTAGGTGAGCTGCGCCGTACCCCGGGGCCCGATGTCGCGGTGCAGGTGCAGGCCGCGCTCCTGCAATTGCACGGGCAATTCGTCCAGCACGCGCACGCTGATGGGAACGGGGTAGCGGCTGCGCACTTCCACCGTTACGGGGTTCTCATCCCCGTTGCTCCATTTGGCAAACGTGTGCCGCGCGGCCTGTACGCCCTCCTTCACGCTATGGAGCCGCACGATGTCCAACAGCGTGCCCACCACCAACAAGCTGAGGACAACCAGGGCTGTCGGCAGCAACACTGGAAAGAGGTACGCCAATACGAAGAGGCCCACGGCGGCCCACCCGATGCCGAAAAAGCGCCGGGTCAAAAAGAGCGATCGGAAAAAGCTTTTCACCGCGGTACGGGCACTTTGGCAATGATCTGCGCGATGGCCTCGTCCGGTCGCAGGCCTTCCATTTCTCGCTCCGGGGTGAGCAGGATGCGGTGGCGGAGCACGGCGGGCAGCACCTGCTGGATATCCTCCGGGATGGTGAAGTCGCGGCCCTGTACGGCTGCCACGGCCTTGGCGGCACGCTGCACGGCCAGGCTGGCGCGTGGCGAGGCCCCCAGCATCAAGGTACCATCGTTGCGCGTGGCATGGGAGATCTCCGCGATGTAGCGCACCAGTTTGGCATCGCACTTCACCTGGAACACCAATGCCCGCAACCGGACCAGTTCTTCCGGCGTGATCACGGGTTTGATCTGGTCGACCTCCAAGCGGTGCAGGCCCTCCTGTGCCCGCAGCAGCAGTTGTTCCTCCTCTTCCACGCTGGGGTGCCCCATGTCGATCTTGAAGAGGAAGCGGTCCAACTGGGCTTCCGGCAGGCGATACGTGCCTTCGTGCTCGATCGGGTTCTGCGTGGCCACGATCATGAACGGCACGCCGGCGGGGTGCGTCACGCCGTCCACGGTCACCTGCCGCTCCTCCATCACTTCAAAGAGCGCGCTCTGCGTCTTGGCCGGTGCGCGGTTGATCTCGTCCACCAGCACGATGTTGCTGAAGATCGGGCCTTGCTTGAAGATGAAGGCGTTGGTGCGTGGATCGAAGATGCTGGTGCCGATCACGTCGCTGGGCATCAGGTCCGGAGTGAACTGGATCCTGCTGAAGCCGGTGGCCACGGTGCGGGCCAGCAGTTTGGCGGCCAAGGTCTTGGCCACGCCCGGCATGCCTTCGATCAGCACATGGCCATCGCTGAGCAGCGCGATGATCAGCTGGTCGATCACGGCATCCTGGCCGATGAGCACGCGCTGGACCTCGGTGCGTATGCGCTCGGCCGCTTCGCGCAGTTCGGCCAACGGGAGGGCGGGGGAGTATCCGGAGGTGTTTTCTTCTTCCATGTTGTTGGGGAGATGCATGCATCGCCCATGCTTTTGGGGTGGTTGAGGTGCGTTGGGGCAAGGGCATGGGCGTGGTATGGGCGATGCATGCATCGCCCATACCACGCCTCACAGCCTGCTCCGCAAGTTGCTCAGGGTTTTGTTCAGGGTTAGCAGTTGTTCTTCGCTGACGTGTTCGGTGCCGGTATAGTATTCCATCAGGCGGTCGGCGTGTTGCAGTTCCTCTTCGCTGATGCCGGTGCGCAAGGCGATCTCCCGGATCCCTTCAGGGTCCCAGGCCGTGTGTTGC
Source organism: Flavobacteriales bacterium (assembly GCA_019912395.1). Lineage (GTDB taxonomy): Bacteria > Bacteroidota > Bacteroidia > Flavobacteriales_F > PHOS-HE28 > PHOS-HE28. The sequence continues at coordinate 37,008 of JAIOIH010000024.1, forward strand.
AGGCGCAGTTTCCTCCGGACTTCATCCTTGAACTGGACCACGAGCTTACGCGCAATGTCCGCATGGTCGCCGCGGAAGTAGTAGAGCCTGCCGATGGTATCGGCGAAGTCCCGGCTGGTGTTGCGCGGTGGGTCCACGATCGGGATGGCCCGTTGGCGGCGGCGTGCATATACCAGTACCGTGAGCATCAGCAGTGCGATCACTGTCCAGTAGGCCCATTTCAGTGCGGGCTGGGCCAGGATGTAGCGCAGCGGCGTGCTCGCGCCGGAACGCCCCACCTTCTGGAATTCGTCCCACAGCACCGGTCGGTCCGGCAGCAGGCTGAAGGCTGCTTCCATAAAGCCCCGCCCTTCATCCTTCAGCAGGTAGTAGTCGGTGAAGCCAAGCGGTACGCTGCAGAGGTAGATCCAGCCTTTGCCGTGGCGCATCCGGAGCAGCACGGGTTTTTCGCGCTGGTTCACGGCCAATACCTGCATGCTGTCTTCCTGAAGATCCTTCAGGTAGTTGTCGAATCCGCCACGCGCAAAGTGGAAGGGACCGGAATGCAGCAGGGGCCAGCCGGTGAAGCGCACCAGGTCGGTATCTCCGCGAAGGATCTGCTGCATCCCGCTTAGTGTCAGGCTGTCGGGCTTCTCCCAGAGATAGCCGCTGTTGAATTGCAGTGTGTCGCTGACAAGTCCGTAAAAGTTCTCTGCGGCGATGAACGCATCATCACCGGTCTCCACCATCAGCAGCAGGTGCCGCAGGTCCAGCTCGTCCGGTGCGAACTGGCCATTGATGAAGATGTGGTTCACGCGGGGCGCGGTACTGTCCAGGGCCAGGCGCTCCTGCGCGGTGCCATAGATGGGTTGGCGCACGGTGCTGATGCCTTGCGGGAAGAGGTCGCCGAGCCGATCGTAGGTGAGGCCGCAGGCGTACGGATCGGTCTTGTAGCGCGTATAGCTCGGTTGCCAGTTGATCGGGCGCGGCGCGAGGGCGTCCAATACAAGGATCAACACCACCAAGGCCACGGTGGCGGCGAGTATGGTCTTTTCCGCGCGGCTCATGGGGCTTGCCGGATCGGTGTGTGGAAGCTGCTGAACGTCGGTGCGAGCTTCCGGTAGCGCGCTTCGTCCATGGGGGCATCTCCGTACCAGGCCCACTTGAAGAGGAAGCTGAGCTCACCGAAGTGTGCGCGTTCAGCGGGATCCCGTAGCTGGCGCAGGTAGTCGCGGTCGGTGCTCCGCGGTTGGAATTCGATGCTGCCATCGTCCATCAAGCGCCGCAACACCTTCAGGTATTGGAAGCGGAGGGCACTGCGCCAATCGCCGCTGTGCTCGGCCTTGGCCAACAGGTGGTCCAGGTCCAATTGCTGGATGTTCTCTTCCACCTCGGTCACTTGCCTCGCCTTTTCGGCCTCCGGGGTGAAGACGCCATGGAACAGTCGTTTCCGCAGGAAGAAGAGCAGGAAGATCACAGCCCCGATCAGGATGCCCCAATGCAGATTGCTGAATACCCAAGATCCCGCCTTGCTGCCGAAAAGCTCCCTGAGCCAGCGCCCCAGCCAGTTCTTGATGCGTTCCCACCACAGCATCTCCACGTGCAGCTCCCGATCATAGTCGTACTGCGGATCGGCTTGGAGCTGATGGATCGCGGCCGCGTCGAACTGGACGGAGCGCACGGCCACGGTGTCGATGCCGTCTGCACGCAGGTCTTCCTTCGTCCCCGTGCTGTCGTTGTCCACCACTTCCGATACCGCCTGCACGATCGCGGCGGCATGCTCCTTCGCGGCAGTGTGCCCGGCCGGGTCCTGCGCACCCGGGGCGGAACAAGCAGCAGCCCAAGGCAGCGCAAGAAGAAGGACCGGTAGAAGGCGGCGCACGTAGATCGATGCTTGCGGGTCGCGCTCAGGCCGTTGGCCGGGCCGTGTTGAGGTCATCGACCCGCTGCAGCAGGCCGCGTCCTTCCTTCTCCTCGATCAGTGAAAGTGCATGCAGGCCGATGGGCACGTGGAGCAGCGGTTGGAAGATCACGTTCACCACGCCGCCCAGCACCATCATCAGCGTCATTAACCAACCCATGCGCTCACCCATGGCCGCAGGGTCGTCCATGCTCCCGATCCCGCTCATGGCCCCGAGCCCGGTAAGGAGCATGAAGGGCAGGTAGATGATGTAGCTGATGAAGCCGATCAGCATGGCGAGCACGATCACCAGGCTGAAGGTCATCCACCAGCGTCCCTTGATCACCTTGAACGAACGCCCGATGGAGTCCCCGATATCCGTGCGTTCAAAGGCATGCAAGGGGAAGGCCATGGTGAAGACGATGGCGAGCCAAATGCCCGGTATGATGAACAGGACCATGCCGAACGTGGCGATGATCCCCGCCAAAAAGCCGATGACGAAGTAGGAGACCAATTGGCCCCTCACCACCTTCCAGAGTTCACCCATGCCGGGTGTTTGCCCTTTGTTCTCCATGTAGTACCGCATGAACTCATAGATGATCGCGTAGAGGAGCAACATGGAGAGTGCCATCAGTACATAACCGAGGAACATGCTGCCCATGCTGCCCATCATGCCGGTCATCATCAGCTCCTGGTTGCCGGCAAGGGCATTCCCGTAGAAACTGCGGAAGAAGCTGCCGAAGAGCACGGAGGCCAGCAAATAAATGGGCAGGCAAATGAAGAACAAGGGGCGGTACAGCGCTTTCCAGTTCTGGCGGACGAACTGGAACCCGGTGCTGATCACGGCGCTGAAATCACGCTGCTGGCGTAGTTCGATGTAGTCTGTGGGTGTGTTCGACATGGTAGGGGTATATGATGAAGTAGCCGATGATGAAGGCGAGACTGCCGCCGATGATGGCGATGTTCAGCGCGGGCGGCATGGTGGCGCTGCGCCGGGTGATGAAGGATTCGATGAAGCCGGCCAGGATGAAGCAGGGCACCAGGCCGATGATGATCTTCACCCCGTTCAATGCACCGCGCCGGAAGCTGGCCAGTCGCGTGTAGGTGCCGGGGAAGAGGATGCTGTTGCCCATCACGATGCCCGCCGCCCCGGCGATCACGATGCAGCTGATCTCGATGGTGCCGTGGAGCCAGATGCTCAGCAGGCTTTCCTGAAGCACCCCCTGTTCGAACATGAAGTACTGGAAGGCCCCGAGCATGATACCGTTCTGGACCAGGATCAGCCAGGTGCCGTAGCTCAGCAACACGCCCATGGCGAAGGCATAAAAGGAGACCATGATGTTGTTGAAGGTGATGGCGAAGAACATGTCCACCATCGGGGAGCTGCCGTACACTGCCATGGGCTTGCCTTCCTTGATGTTCTCCAAGGTCATGTTCACATAGCCGTCGCCCATGATCAGGCGGGTGAAGGTGGAGTCGAAGCGTGCGCTCAAGCCTCCGATGATCACGGCCACGAGGAAGACCCCGGCCGAGATGGCCAGTTGCTTGCGCGTGGCGGCCATCAGCAGGGGCAGCTCGGTCTTCCAGAAGGAAGCGAAACGGCCCATGCCCGTGCGCTGGTTCCGGTAGATGTGCCGGTGCATCCCGGCGGCCAAGGTGTTGAGGTAGGCCGTTACCTGCGCCCCGGGGTAGAAGGTGCGCGCATAACTGAGGTCGTCGTTCAGCTCGATGTAGAGGGCGCTCGTCTCGTCCGGCGTGATGTCCGTGCCGCGCCCGGCCACCAACTGCTCCAGCCGTTGCCATTTGCCACTGTTCCGTTTTACGAAGGCTGCTTCACGCATGGGTCATCCGGCTACAGCAAACATAGCATTCCCGCGCTACGCTATTTTGCGGCGCGGCATGGAAACAGTACACATCGAGACCAGCCAGAACGTCTCGCTTCATTATGAAGTGGCCACCATCGTGGACCGTGGCTTGGCCGTGGTGATCGACTGGCTCTTGCTGGCCGGGTACAGCATCGCCTTGATCATGCTGATGGAGAAGCTCGATGTGCGGATGCCCGGCTGGGTCCAATTGCTGTTCATCGGCGTGCCGTGGACCTTCTACCACCTGGTCAGTGAGCTGCTGATGGATGGCCAAAGCCTGGGCAAGCGGGCGCGCAACATCAAGGTAGCCCGGTTGGATGGCGGGCAGCCCGGCCCGGGGCATTACCTGCTGCGCTGGATGCTCCGCCTGATCGATGCGCTGTTCTTCCTCGGGGCGGTGGTGATCCTCTTCAACGGCAAGGGACAGCGCTTGGGCGACATCGCGGCGGGCACCACGGTGATCTCGCTCAAGCAACGCTTCTCCCTGGCCGACACCTTGCTGGCGGACGTTCCGGAAGGTCATCAGGTGGAATTCCGCGAGGCTGCGCGGCTCACCGATGCCCACGCCCGCCTGATCAAGGAAGTCTTGGGCAACTCCAGCAGGGCCAGGCCCGCGGCCATACAAAAGCTCGCGGGGCGCTTCCAGCAGGAACTCTCCGTGGGCGTGGTCCAGGACCCGGAGCGATTCCTGCGGACGCTGCTCGCGGACTACCTGCACCTCACCGGGCAATAGGTCCGGCCGATCCGCCACGCTCAAGCCCTTCGGAACACCAGGTTCACCAGCAGCCGGTCCACCTGTACCTCCATTAGCCGGCCACCCACGTAGAGGTAGCGGTTGCGGTCGTTGTTGGGCAGGGTCAGTTCGTACACCCCGGGGCCCGTGCGCACCAGAGGGCATGCCTGCATCACGCTTTCCACCAGGACGGACGATTGCCCCAGGGGCTCTTCGTAGAACATCCGGGAGGTGGTCCATTCATTGGTGCGGGGCAGTAGGAACGGAGCCGCCGGGTGTACGTAGGCTATGCTTCGGCCTCCATGGGTGTACATCTCACTGGAGTCCCGCATGTTCCCGTTCAGCTGCAGGGTGGACCGGCAGGAGGTGAGGATGCCCCCGGAGTATTCGGCGCCCAACCGCGTCCGCACCACCTGCTTCCAGATCACGTTCAGCTCGGCGTGGGAGGTGATGAGGTAGGAGGTGGACCCTGCGCTTATCGATCGCGAGGTGAAGATGTTCCCGACCTTATCACCACTTCTAAAGATTTCGAACTTGAAGTCCTGTGCCGATACGGCCATCGAGGCCATCAGCAGCAATGCCGTGAGCAAGGGACGGGCCTGCGGTCTTAGCGTCGGAGCAGGGGGAGGAGGAAGCGGCACTGTACGGTACATGGCGGGTAGCGCAAGTTAGCCCGCTTTCACCGCGCACATCCAGAGTTCGCGACCGGCTCGCGGTGCGATCGAGTTATGGCAGCGGGCCAACGAAAAGTCCGCGAAAATCGGACTGAAAAGACTCCGATATTCCGTTTCATCTCCACCGAATGGAGGATGGTCCATGTTCAATGGGTCGTCGAAGAGCACCCCCACTAGCATCCCGCCGGGGTTGAGCAGTTCGTGCATCCGTTCCACATAGCGCGGACGCAGCTTCGGGTCCAAGGCGCAGAAGAAGGTCTGCTCGATGATGAGGTCGTAGCGGCCCGCATGGGTGAAGAAATCCGCCACGTGCAAGAGGTCCTTGGGGAAATCCGGACAGCGCCGGAGCAGGTCGGCGAACGGGGCACCGGTGAGGTCGACCACATGTACATGCCGAAAGCCGAGCCGGTGCAGGTATTCCGCCTCGTAGGAGCGGCCACCGCCGGGGATCATGATCTGCAGGTCCTTGTCGGTGAGCTGGTCGAAATAGGTCTTCAGCGGCGTGCTCACGGTACCGAGGTCCCAGCGGGTGTCGCCCGTGGCGTAGCGTTCCCCCCAAAAGTCAGCGTTCAATTCCATGGGGCGAAGATCGTGCAGGCTGGTTGTCCCCTGTCCTATGCTTGAGTGGCAGGAGCATGGGACAGGCACAGTCTCCGACCCACCCTCAGTGCGCGCACAGCACCGGGATCCCCGGTTCGTTCGTGAGCAAACGCTCCTTCTCCGCATCGGCGATGTAGCGATACTCATCGGAGGCCACGGACATGATGGCGATGCAACCGGCGCCCACGCGCTGGGCATATTCAATGGTGGGCCACGAAAAACCAACGGAAAACCCTTTGCTGGCCTCCTCCACCTGCTTAAAGGGAACAGCTTCCGCAGTGAGCCGTTCCGCCATGTGCGCCTTGTTCCGCTCCAGCTCCTCGCTGGCCTTCTCGCCGGGACGGATCAGCTGATAAATATGGACCGTACTTCCGAAGCTCTTGGCCAGCAGACAAACGGCGTCCAACAGCCGATCGATCTCCGCGTGGGCGGCAACGGGCATCACGATCGTGCCAAAATCATTGGTGCGAGGGCTTTGCTTTTGCACCACCAGGCTTGGGATCGCCACCTTCCGCACCAGCTTGATGATGTCGGTACCGAAAAGTGATTGCCGCAGCCCGCGGATGCCGTGCGTGGAACAGACCATCAACGAATGTCCCGCCCGGCTCTCCTCGGTGATCTCGTGCATGAACTCACCTTCACGGATGTGCATCACCACGGGAGCCTGTGACACCAACGCGCGTTGGTTCTCCAGTTCCGCCTTCGCCTTGGCGGAATGATCGGCTTTCTTCTCCTTGTTGTCCATCACGTGCAACAGCGAGATGGAACTGCTGAGGCGCGTCGCAATGATCTCCGCATAGGTTACGCCTTGCATGGCCGTTGCCGACAGGTCCGTGGGACATAGGATGTTGTTCATGGTCGGTGGATCTAAAAGCCACGATAAAGGTAGGCCAGCCCGTTCAGGTTAATGGGATCGCGGGGCAAAATACCGGTTAATGGGTAGTGCAGGCGTAGCGTGGAAAACTTGCTTGATGTTCCGAAATGTGATCGGCCCGCGCCCGGTACCTTGCCCGCTTCCGATCGCCATGGAATACGTCAGCCCAACTTCCTTCCCCTCGGTGGTGGAAGGCCCCGATGCCAGCCCGCTCCAGCTGCTCGAAAAGCACTTCGGGTACAAGAGCTTCCGCCCGCAGCAGCAAGAGGTGATCGAGCATGTGCTCGGCGGCCAAGATGCCGTGGTGCTAATGCCCACCGGCGGAGGCAAGAGCCTCTGCTACCAAGTGCCCGCGCTCGCGCTCAGCGGCCTCACCGTGGTGCTCTCGCCGCTGATCGCACTGATGAAGGACCAGGTGCAGGCCCTTCAGGCCAATGGCATCGCCGCCGCCTTTCTCAACAGCACGCTCAGCTTTTCCGAGGAACAGGCCATCGAGGCCCAGTTGCGCAGCGGCGCGATGAAGCTGCTCTACGTCTCGCCGGAACGCTTGCTTTCGCAGAACTTCCTGGATCGCGTGGCGGAATGGAACCCCGTGCTTTTTGCCATTGACGAGGCACATTGCATCAGCAGTTGGGGACATGCCTTCCGCCCTGAGTACAAGCGGCTGGACATTCTGAAAAAGGTCTTTCCAAAGGTCCCGCTGATCGCCCTCACCGCCACGGCCGATAAGACGGTGCGCGGCGACATTGCGCAGCACCTCGGTATGCGCGACGAGCGCCTCTTTACCTCCAGTTTCGATAGGCCCAACCTATCCCTGGCCGTGCTGCCGGGGCAGAACCGCTGGGCCATGCTCCAGCGCATCATGGCGCGCCACGCGGGCGAGTGCGGCATCATCTACTGCAGCAGCCGCAAGGGCACGGAGAAGCTTGCCGCGCAGCTCCAAGGCATCGGTGTCCGCGCGGAGCACTACCACGCCCGCATGGACGCCGCCGACCGTGACCGCGTGCAGGATTCCTTCATCCAAGGCCACACTCACGTGGTCTGTGCCACCATCGCTTTCGGCATGGGCATCGACAAGGGCGACGTGCGCTTCGTGATCCACTGGAACATGCCCGGAACGCTGGAGGGCTATTACCAGGAGATCGGCCGCGCAGGCCGGGACGGTGCGCCCGCCGAGACCATCCTCTTTTACAGCTACGCGGACGTGCAGACGCACATGCACTTCATGGAAGAGGTGGAAGATGCACAGTACAAGGCCATCATGGGCGCCAAGCTGGACCGCATGAAGGAGTTCGCCGAGGCGCAGGTCTGCCGCCGCATCGTGCTGCTCAGCTACTTCAGCGAGGAGGTGGTGAAGCCCTGCGGAAACTGTGACGTCTGCAAGGACCCGCCGAAGTATTTCGAGGGCACGCTGCTCGCGCAGAAGGCACTGTCCGCCATGTTCCGCTGCCACCAGCGCATTGGCATGAGCGTGCTGGTGGACGTGCTGAAGGGCACGCACAGCACGGAAGTGCAGCAGCAGGGCCTTAGCCAAGTGAAAACCTTCGGCCTGGGCGCGGACGTCAGCGCGTTCGCCTGGGTGATGTTCATCCAGCAGTTCCTCCAGCAGGGCCTGATCGAGATCGACTACATCGATCGCTACCACCTGAAGATCACACCGCTCGGCCACCGCGTGCTGAAGGGTGAACACCCCGTGCGCTTGGTGACGCCGGAAACGATCAAGGAACGCCAAGAGCGCACCCGCAAGGCCAAACTGCCAGCGCCCACGCACGTGGCACCGGAAAGCGCGGACCTGCTCAGCCAGCTCAAGGCCCTGCGCCTCACCATTTCCAGGGAGATCGCCAAGCCCGCCTTCGTCGTCTTCAGCGATGCTACCTTGATCGACATGGCCACCAAGAAGCCGCGCAACGTCCATGAATTCCGCTTGGTGAACGGGGTAGGGGACCACAAGACGAAGCAGTACGCGGAAAAGTTTTTGGCGTTGATCGGAGAGTACGTGGGATGATGCCCTAACGTGATCGCGAGCTGGCCTGCCGCAGGCACGGGAGGATTTGCGAAGAAGCGATCTCGCAGCGGTGCCAGCGAGACGGAGTCCCCACGGAGATCCAAGTCCGGCCTTCAGCCTTGCATCCCCGACGCACGGGCTACCCGCATTGGATGCATTCAGGCACTACCTTCACTTTTCACCTGCCAAAACACAAAAGTGCCGATCTTCGAACCATGACCGCACATATCCACACCCCTACACCCGATCTCGCTAAAAGCATCGATTTCTATGAGCGATCGGGATTCACCAGGGTCACCAAAGCTGGACCCACGTTTTTCAGCGACGGTGAGCTGGTCATTCAAGTGAACGCGGAGCGTACCGCGCGGGCAGGCATGGCGTTGTACGGCAAGCCATGGGCCGAGGTGATCCCTGCATTGGGCACCCCCGTACATGCTTGTCCGGGTGGTCATGTGTGTGCTGACCCGAACGGCGTTTGGACCTACTTGATGGATGGAGATCCACCTGCGATCGGCCCTTCCGCTGATCCGAATACGATACTGGGCGAGTGCAAGGGTCTTTCGATCGAGACCACGGACATGGCGCTCACCCTTCAGTTCTGGACCGCACTCGGTTTCACCATCAGCATGGGCACGGCGGAAAGCGGTTGGTTGGTGCTCTCGGCGGAAGGCTGTCCGGGTGTGAGCATCATGAAGGCGATGATGTGTCCCCACCTGTTCTTCAACCCGTCGCTCACCTACTTCAATGGCAAGGAAGGAAATCCGGTGGTGATCGAGTACGTGCGCAAGGCGGGCATTCCCATCACCGAGGAGGTCACGCACTTCTACAAGGAGGGCAAAGTGGACAACAGCATCATCCGAGATTCGGGCGGCTTGGGCTTCTTCACGTTCAATGATTGACCCGTACTGGCGCGAGACTTTCGTCTTCGGAATTGCACGCTCCAACGGGTGGGTGTCTTGTGCCACTGAAGCATTGGGACCTCGTCTCCGCTCGTGTTCGTTCGCCTTTCCGCTGAACTGGATACGGGGCCGGATCGGGGCCGGGTATCGTACTCGTGACATGCGAACGCTCGCTTAGCGCGCATCGCGCTCGATGCTTGGCCGCGACCGCTCACCATCCCCCGAATTGGGGTTGTGCCCCAGCGTTCCAACTTCTTCCTTTGATGCTCTGCTCGTTGTCCCGATCCGGACCGTGGCAGTTGACAGCATCCTTCAACACCATGCAACCATCACCCATGAAGACAGCTCTCACCTTTCTCGCCCTGTTCCTTGGGGTCAACTTGAGCTGCCTTGCGCAGTCCTGGACCGAGCTTTCCACCGGCATCTCCACGCCGCTGCGCGATGTGTTCTTCATCACCGAAGGCAGGGGATGGGCCGTGGGGGACCAAGGGGTGATACTCACCTCCGCCGATGGGGGCGATAGCTGGACACCACAGGTCTCCAACGTATCGGGCGTAACGCTCCGCTCCGTATTCTTTACCTCCGAGGCCGATGGCTGGATCGTGGGCAGTTCAAATACCATACTGAGCTCCACGGATGGTGGTAGCACGTGGAACACGATTTCCACCGGGGGCACCAGCCCAGCGTTCAACGATGTCTTTTTCACATCGCCCTCCACCGGCTACATCGTCGGTGTAAATGGCACTGCGGGCTTCAGTAAGCGCACCACCAACGGCGGTGCTTCATGGGCCACCACCACTGTGAGCGGCCCGTTGGAATCAGTTCATTTCACATCGGACATCCAGGGTTGGGCATGTGGTCGCTTGGGCGTGATCTTCCATACCACCAACGGGATGAATTGGACACAGCAGGTGGCCCCGGGACCCAACATCACTTACAACCTGAACACCATTTTCATGGTATCGGAAACGGAGGGTTGGGCCTGTGGGGATCCAACCACCCTCAAGCACACGGTGGATGGCGGTACCACATGGACGGGCGTAGCCTCGGGTACCAATGCCGGAAAGACCGGCCTCTACTTCAGCAGCGATGGATCGGGCTGGGCCACCACCACGGCATCCCTGGGCGGGGGGCAACCCATCCGCCGCACCACCGACGGCGTAACATGGACCGCGGAACCACTGACGCTTCCCACCATTCACAACCTGTTCTTCCTCCACGACACCTTGGGCTGGACCGTGGGGGACTATGGCAGCATGATGCGCTACGGCACACCCTCCATTCCGGCCGGTATTGCGCAGGAGCAGGAGCGGGATGCCATCAGCATGCACCCCAACCCGGTCGCGGACATCTTGACGATCACCAGTGCCCGTGCCATCCGTTCCGCCGCCGTGTACGATGCTACCGGTCAATTGGTCCTGTTCCGGAACGGCCCGGTCGCGGCGCTTGATGTGAGCCGCTTGGCACGGGGCAGGTACACCCTTTCGCTCAGCCTGCTCGGCGGTGGCTCCCTGCGTGTGGAGCAGTTCGTGAAGGAGTAGGGCGCATTGGCCCCGAACGGTGGCGGGCGCACTTGCGGCATGATGAGCTGCGGTCCCGGGTATAATTTCGACCGCTCCCCGCATATCCTTCACTCCATGAGTTCTTCCATGTCCTTCAAACTCTTCGCGATCTCGCTCGTTCCGATCGTTGTGGCATGCACCTCACCGGTGTTCACGTCGGCGGACAACGCCGCGATCCGTTTCGGGATGCAACAGCAGGAGGAGGCATGGAACCGGGGCGACATCCCGGGCTTCATGGCGGCCTATGCCGACAGCATCTGCTTCATCGGCATGGCGGTGCGGACCTGCGGCAAGGCCCTGGTGACCGCCCGCTATGAAAAGCGCTACCCGGACCGGGAGTCGATGGGGCGATTGGACTTCGATCAAGTGGAGATCCTCGGCGCGGGCGCGGACCATGCCTGGTGTACCGGTACTTGGCGTTTGCTCCGTACAAGCGATACGCTCTCCGGCGGCTTCAGCCTGTTCTGGATGCGCACGCCTGAAGGGTGGAGGATCTTGCGCGACCATACGTATTGAGGGGGCTGTAGTTCCGGTCGGATCAACGGAGGAGGATGATCAGCCGATGAGCTGATCAGCTGATGATGCCTTGGACGTGTTCATCTCAACCCGGTTCCTTTCGTTGCGTCCGTTGCGGTCAATACCTTTCAGCGTTGCGTTCCCTTTGCGCTCTTTGCGTCTTGGCGGTCCAGCATTCCCCTCACCCGCATCTATCTTGCGCCCATGTCGATCACGCTGATCATTATCGCGGTTACCGTACTGGTCTCCATGGCCGCATTGAACAACCGCGCCTTGTTCGAGAACCTGCTGTTCCAGCCCTTCGTGATGCACGAGAGGAAGGATTGGTACCGCTTCATCTCACATGGCTTCATACACGGCAGCATCATGCACTTGCTGGTGAACATGTACGTGTTGTGGATGTTCGGCACGGCGGTGGAGGACGCGTATGGCCAACTCACCGGAAAAGACCCGATGTTGCCCTACCTTATCCTCTACTTGGGCGGCATCGTGCTCAGCTCGCTGCCCGGCTATTTCAAGCACCGCCAAAATCCCAACTACCGGGCGGTGGGTGCTTCCGGTGCCACATCGGCGGTGGTGTTCTCCTTCATCCTGCTGCACCCGGACACCAAGCTGATGCTCATCTTCCTGCCCATTCCCATGGCGGCATGGATCTTCGGCGGGCTTTACTTGGCATACGAGTGGTACATGAGCAAGCGCGGACAGGGCAACATCGCGCATGACGCCCACTACTTCGGCGCACTCTACGGCATTGCCTTCACCGCCTTGCTCGGCCCGCACGTGGTGAGCCACTTTCTTGATGTGGTCGGTTTCTGAGATGAAGGAGGGGAGAGCTGCACTTTTCCTTGATCGCGACGGAGTGATCAATCGCGAGCGCGGTACACATACGTGGAAGCTGGAGGACTTCGAGATCCTCCCGGGCGTGGCCGAAGCAGTGAAGGCTGCACACGATGCAGGGTTCCTTGTGATCGTGATCACCAACCAGAGCGGGATCGGGCTGGGGCTTTACGACCATGCGGACGTAGAGCGTTTGCATCGTTATCTTCACCGGCAACTCGCCCTGCAAGGCACACAATTGGACGCCGTGTACTACTGCCCTCATCACCCTTCCCAAGGCCGATGCCTTTGCCGCAAGCCGGGCAGCCTGCTCCTGGAGCGTGCCGTGGCCCGGTTCGGTATCGATCCCTCCCGATCCTTGATGGTGGGTGATCGGCAACGCGACGTGGACGCCGCCAACAGTGCGGGTATTCGGGGGGTGCTGGTGCCGCCGGACCAGCTCTTGATGCCCATGTTGAAAATGGAGGGTGTGATCTGATGGGAGCCTATGTGAACTTGAACGGGAAGCTCCTGCCGGCGGACGGGCCGGTGATATCATTGGATAATCGGGCGTTCCATTACGGGGATGGCGTGTTCGAAACGATCCGTATCGTTCGCGGACGGGCCTGTTTTCTGGATGCCCATTGGGTGCGCCTGATGCAGGGGCTCAAGGTGCTGCGGATCGACATGCCCAAGGACCTCGGCCAAGACCGCTTGGAGGAGGCGATCACCGAGCTTGTCGAACGGAACGAAATGCCCAATGCGCGTTGCCGCCTCACCGTGTTCCGTGATTCGGCGGGCTACTTCAGGCCGGAGCGCAACGCGGGGGCGTTCACGCTGGAGTTGTTCCCCGTGGAGCGCGACCTCTATATCCTCAACGAGCGCGGCCATACCGTGGACCTCTATCCGGAAATGCGCAAGCCGGTGAACCTGCTCTCGGTCCACAAGACCTTGGACTCGCAGCTCTATGTGATGGCGAGCCTCTGGAGCATCGAGCACCATCTGGACAATTGCCTGTTGCAGAACGATCGCGGCAACATCATCGAGAGCAGCTCGGGCAACATCTTCATCGTGAGCAACGGCGTACTGTATACACCACCGCTCACCGATGGCTGCCTGGGCGGGATCATGCGGATGCAGGTGATCAACATCGCGCTGGAGAACGGCATCAAGGTGTACGAGAGCTCCTTGAACCCGCAGAACCTGCTGGTGGCGGATGAACTCTTCTTCACCAATGCCGCAACCGGGGTGCAATGGGTGGGAGCCTATCGCACCAAGCGCTATGGTCATCGCATGGCGTTGCGCTTGCAGGACCTGTTGGTGAAGAAGGTGCTTGGTTAGTTGAGCGAAGGGTCCTCCGGAAAATTCGCGAGCGGTGCAAAGGCGGGTCCCATGGACCGCAAGGTGTCCGCCCACAGATCGGAGGGGCCTGCCTGCATCACCAGGCGTTTGTTGGCGGGATGTACCAACCACGAGCGTTGTTCGATCTCCCGCTGCAATTGATCTTCCTCCCATCCGCTGTAGCCTACGAAAAAGCGGACGTGCCGGGCCAGCTTGGGGGCCGCGGAAAGAATGGAACGCAACTGCTCGTAGTCGCCACCCATGTGGATGTCGTTCACCACGTGCAAGCTTCCCTCGATGCGCGGGGCGAGGGTGTGCAGATAGAAGAGGTTGCTGCTTTGCACGGGGCCACCGATGCCTACCGGCGACGGAACGGTCGGCATGTCCTCCATCAGGTCGGCCACGCCCATGTCGATCGGGCGATTGAGAACGAGGCCGAACGAACCCTCGTCATCATGCGTGCATAGCAGCACTACCGTCCGTCGGAAATACGGGTCGGCGAGATAGGGGCCGCTCACCAGCAGGGTGCCACGTTGGGGTGGCAAAGGATTCTCGGGATCGAGTTCGAGCGGATCGTGGGCCATGAGTGACGGATTAAAAGTAAGCGATCCGGCGGTGATGGTCCAGCCGATAACTTCGCCGTCACGGAAAAGAAACAAGAGAGCATGAGCGAGGAACGGAAAATTCAAGGGAGGTCGGAGTATGGTAAGGCGTCCCTTTCGGAAGAGGATGCGGGCATGGATCCCATGAAGCTTTTCCTGGCGTGGCTGGATGAAGCGGAACGCACCGGCCAGCCGGAGCACAATACGATGATGCTCTCCACCGTGGGCAGTATGAGCATCAGTTGCAGGGTGGTGCTCCTGCGCCAGGCGGATGATCGCGGCTTCGTGTTCTATACCAACTACAACAGTCGCAAGGCGATGGACCTGGAACGTGATCCGCGCGCCGCGCTCACCTTTTTCTGGCCGGCACTGGAGCGTCAGGTACGCGTGGAGGGCAGGACGGTGAAGGTTCCCGCGGAGGAGAGTGATGCCTACTTCGCCAGCCGTCCGCGCGAAAGCCGGATCGGTGCATGGAGCAGTGACCAAAGCCGAGTGGTGGAGGATCGCGCGACCATGGACGAGCGTTTTCGGAGATGGAGCGAACGCTTCGAGGGAAAGGAAGTTCCTCGCCCTGAACATTGGGGAGGGTTCCTGGTGCGTCCGGTGCGCATCGAGCTGTGGCAAGGACGCGAGAACCGGTTGCACGACCGGTTCGCCTATGAGCGCTTCCAGGATGGAAGTTGGCAGCGCATGCGGCTGCAGCCGTGATCCTTTCGCCCGCATCGCCCATGTGAAGACGGAAGGGGTACCCCCGGAATGCAGAAGACCCCCGATCTCTCGGGGGTCTTTGCTTCTGTAGCGCTGTGCCGCTTACTTCTTCTTGGCCGCAGCCTTCTTCTTCGGTGCGGCCTTCTTGGCAGCAGCCTTCTTCTTCGGTGCAGCTTTCTTGGCAGCAGGCTTCTTGGCTGCGGCCTTTTTAGCGGCTGCCTTCTTCGGCGCTGCCTTTTTAGCGGCTACCTTTTTCTTCGGCGCTGCCTTCTTCTTCGGCGCTGCCTTTTTCTTTGGCGCTGCCTTCTTGGCCGCGGCCTTCTTGGCAGCTGCTACCGTGCGCTTGGCAGGACGAGCCTTGCCTTTGCTGCCAGCGGTACGCTTACCCTTCTTCGTCTTCATATCACCTTTACCCATTGTCTGGAGTGTTTAGGATTTGATCCAAATCTATCCGCAACCTGTAACGCGCACAGTGTCGTGTCGGTTTCATTTCTCCACGCTTAACTGTTGAGAACCACGACGAAGATCGGCGGGATAGGACGGTGCAGGAAGTGGGTGCGATGAATGATCATTCGCTGCAAGCCACGCGAATGCTGGGGTCTTTGATGTGTTGGATGCGAAGTGCGATCCGATCCCGATGGAGTTCGATGGTGTGGACGACACACGAAATGATTGCACCATTCGATGCCGATCACTTGAAAAAAAGATGCGATCGGCGACTCGCATGCAACATACCGAACAGCGAACGGGATGATCACGAGATGCGATCCGCTCGGCGCAACACCGTTCGGATGGCATGTGGCGAATGCCGCTCACTTGTTCCTTGCAGCGAACGAGTGAAGGCATTCCTGATGTGGACGATCGTCGTTCCTCCTTGCGCTTACGATACGGAGGGATCTTGTGCTTCCTGGTCGAAGCGCGCTTCGAGTTGTTGCGCGGAACGTACTGTCCTTCGCGCCCACGAAAGCTTGAGCGCATCGCGTTCCTGTTCGCTCAGGCGCCATTGTACATCGCTGTTGCGCAAGCGCTGCATCACGGTATAGAGCACAATGGCCGCGGATACGGAAATGTTGTAGCTCTCCGTGAAACCGTGCATCGGTATGCGAAGAAAGGTATCGGCATGTGCCATCATCCCCTCGCTCAGTCCGGTGAGCTCGGTGCCGAAGCAGAAGGCCATGGGCGTATCCAACGGGATCGATTCCGGCGTTACGCTATCCGCTGTGGGCGATGTTGCCACGATGCGATAGCCCTTCGCCCTCAAGGCTGAAGCACAGGTCGCCGCATTGTCCCTTTCGCGATCGCGGTAGCGGATCATGTCGGTCCACTTGGATGATCCGAGCGTGACGTCCGGGTTCACCGTGTAGGTGTTCCGGTTCTCGATGATGTGCAGGTCCTGCACGCCGAGCAGTTCGGCGGTGCGCACCACGGCACTGGCGTTGTGCGGTTGGAAGATGTCCTCCAGCACCACGGTAACATGCCGTGTCCGCTCGTGCGCGATGCGCTCGAAAAGTTCCCGCTTGTTATCCGTAATGAACGGAGCGAGCTGGGCATAGCGTTCGGCATCGGTGACCATGGAGTGCGTGTGTGATGATGTGGGTACAAAAGAAAAGGTCCCCCACGAATGGAGGACCTGATCTTAAATGGGTGTTCCTTATTTCACCTTCTTGCTCAAGTCCGCACCGGCCTTGAACTTCACCACTTTCTTGGCAGCGATCTTGATCTCCTTGCCGGTCTGTGGGTTGCGGCCTTTGCGGGCTGCACGCTTGGTGATGCTGAAGGTGCCGAAGCCAACGAGGGCAACACGCTCACCTTTCTTCAATGCCTTCGTGGTGTTGTTCACGAAAGCGTCCAGGGCACGCTTGGCGTCCGCCTTGGAGATCTTCGCCTCAGCGGCGATCGACTCGATCAATTCTGCTTTGTTCAGTCCCATGTTCGTTTGGTTTAGGGTGTTTGTTTGAGAACTCGTCGCAAATGTATCCGCAAAGCCCCTGCTGTCAAGGGTTTGCGAGGGGACAAGCGGAAAATGTTGAAAAATGGGGGTGTTTGTTCATAAGTCGCCCGCATTTCTACTGATACCAAGGGTTTCGCTGCCCGCGAGGAAGTCCTTTGTGGCATATCCGGAACGAACACCTCCGCGGAACTTTCTCCGTGGCCTACCCCAAGGTGATGCTTGACCGGCGCTGTAACCCCCGTAGGAAGGAAGCGCTGTCCATGGGGCGCTTGCCCTGCATCTGCACCTCCAGAGCTTCGATCGCACCGGTGCCGCAATGGACCAACAGGCGATCAGCCTTGATGGTGACACTGCCTGCGGTTCCATGCTTGAGCCCGGGCACGGGGGTCGCCGCCAGGATCTTGAACTGGCGGTCGGCCCGTCCTTCCTCCTTCCAGAGCGTCCAGGCACCGGGAATAGGGGACAGGCCGCGGATGTGGTCATGCACCCGTTGCGCTGGTTGCGTCCAATCGATCCGGCAGTTCTCCGGCGTAAGCTTTGGGGCATCATGTGCGTTATCGCCCACGAACTCGGCTTGTGGGATCGGCTCGATGGAATCGTCGAGGATGTTCTTCACGGTGTGGACCAGAAGTTCGCCACCGATGATCATCATGCGGTCGTGCAGGGCACCGGCATTCTCCGCTGGTCCGATCTCAACCACTTCGCGCAGGAGGATGTCCCCCGTGTCGATCGTGTCGTTGATGAAGAAGGTGGTGAGGCCGGTACGCAACTCACCGTTCATCACCGCCCAGTTGATGGGCGCGGCACCCCGGTAGTTCGGCAGCAACGATGCGTGCAGGTTCACCGTGCCCCTTCGGGGTTTGCCCCAAACAGTGGCCGGGAGCATGCGGAATGCGACCACTACATATAAGGATGCATCCAGCTTATCCAGTTGAGCATGGAACTCCGGGTCCTTCAATCTCTCGGGTTGCAGGATGGGCAGGCCCAATTCCAGGGCGCGCAACTTCACGGCGCTCATGCGCAGTTGCTGCCCCCGGCCAGCGGGACGGTCCGGAGCCGTTACCACCGCCGCTACGTCCAGCTTGGCCGCTATCAATGCGTTGAGCGATGCAACGGCAAAGGCGGGTGTGCCCATGAAAAGGATACGCTTGTTCATTGAAGGATCCGTGGATGAAAATGAAAGCGATAGGGAAGAAGGGCATCCTCGCCGGCGTAGTCCACGCCGATGCGCGGACCGGTGATGACCGCATTGCCCGGTATGGTGATGTTCCGGTTCTCGATGGTGATCAAACCATCCATCAGGTCGGTCCCTGTGTGCAGGGTACGAATGCCGAGTGCCTGCGTAAGGGTGCCGGGGCCGTCCGTGGTGAGCAGCTTGGTCTTGCGTCGCCGGAGCATCGTGTCGGTCCCCTCCAGGGGATGGATCGCACGGACCAGGATGGCATGAGCGGTACCGGGCTCGTTGGTGACGATATTGAAGAGATGATGGATGCCATAGCAGAGGTAGACATACGCAACACCGGGTTCTCCGTACATCACCTTGTTCCGCGGGGTCACCTTGCCTCCATAGGCGTGCGAGGCCCTGTCCAGCGCACCCAGGTAGGCCTCGGTCTCGGTGATGATGCCCGAGGTGATCGTGCCGTCAAAACGGGTTGCCAGCACTTTTCCCAGGAGCTCGCGCGCTATGGCCACCGCATCGGGGCGGGCGTAGAAGGACCTTGGCAGACTGTTCATCGATCGTTCGGTTGCGCGATGGTCCGTCCCTCATCCCTGATCCAACGCGGGGATGGTTCCTCCACCCTGCTCGATCCCTGTGCGGCCTTGCAGTTGTCGCATTTGCCGCAGGGCTGCACTGCGGCCTCCCCGAAATAGCGAAGCACGGCGGATTCGCGGCACGCTCGTTCGTGGAAAGTGAACTGGATCATGGCCTCCATGCGCGAACGGGCGCGTTCCTCACGTGCTTGCAAGGCCTGCTTGTCCAGTGTCATGGTCGCTGCATCGGCTCGCGGGGTGAGCAGGGTAAGCGTGGGTGAATCGTTGCGGGGCCGGTAGAAGAGCACGTTGTTGCGGGCCTGTTCGCGCAGCAGGTTGCGCACATGGGATACGGACTTGCCGAGGTGCTTGGCCAACTGTTCCTCGTCGATGATCGACGGTTCTTCGAATAGCCCGCCGTACATCCGTAGCAAGGCTTCCAGCAAGGGCCCGGCACGGCCATCGGAAATGCGCAGTCCGTGGATGGTGGCTCCATCCGCGCGCATCAGCACGCGCGAGGGCGAACGGGCACTCTCAGACAGGGCGATCCGGCCATCGAGCTCCAGTGCTTTCAGGGCGCTGTTCACCTTGGCCGTGGGCAGGGTGGACCGGCGGGCCAGCTCGGCCAGGTCCAGTTCGTACGCTTCGAATTCACCGGAACCCAATGCGATGCGGTGCTGATCGGCGAAGGCCTGCCAGGTCCGCCTTACCTCGTTGAGCGTGGGGAAGGAGGCTTCCATCTTTTCACGCATCTTGTCCGCATCCGAGGCGTGCGCCAAGAGGAAGGCATGGGAAGCTGTTCCATCCCGCCCGGCCCGTCCGGCCTCCTGATAGTAGCTCTCCATGTCCGGCGGTGGTTCCATGTGTACCACTGCACGCACGTCGGCCTTGTCGATGCCCATGCCGAAGGCGTTGGTGGCGGCAACGAAGCGGATGGTGCCTGTGGACCACTGCTGTTGTACCCGGTCGCGATCCTCGAAGGAAAGGCCCGCGTGATAGGCCTCCGCGCTGATGCCGTGCTGCTTCAGGTACTGCGCTATGCGCACCGTGCCCCTCCGATCGCGCAGGTATACGATCCCGCTTCCCTTCACGTGCGCGGCAATGCGTAGCAGCCGTCCGAGCTTGTCCTCGCCACGGCTCACCCAGAACGTGAGCTCCGGCCTGCGAAAGGAACCCCGGATCTCATTCGGCTTCCGGAAGGCGAGCCGCACCATGATGTCCTTGGCCACCTCCGGCGTGGCGGAAGCGGTGAGCGCCAGCACCGGAACGTTCGGATGAACTTCGCGCAAGCTGCCGATCAATAGATAGGCCGGCCGGAAGTCATATCCCCACTGGCTGATGCAATGCGCCTCATCCACCGCGATCAACCCCACCGGCATCCGCGGAAGGCGCGCCTTGAACAGTTCCGATCCGAGCCGCTCGGGCGAAACGTAGAGGAAGTCCAGCTTGCCGAGGGCCGCGCTGTCCAACGCATTATCGATCTCCACATGGCCCATGCCGCTGGTAACGGCCACTGCGCGCACGCCGCTTCGCTTCAGCCGCTCCACTTGGTCCTTCATCAAGGCGATCAACGGGGAAACCACGATGCATAGCTTCCCCAGGGCCAACCCAGGTACTTGAAAGCAGAGGCTCTTGCCGCCGCCGGTGGGCATCAGCGCCAAGGTGTCCGCACCGCCCAATACCGAGCGCACCACCTCCTCCTGCATTGGACGGAAGCTCGTGTAACCCCATACTTCGCGGAGCACATCGTGAATATCGCGCGGCATTGTCACTACAAGGATACGGGTCAGCGCGTTCAGCCCAAACCCGCTTCAAGGGTTACATTTGGGCACAAACATCATGGCCATGATAAGTACAGCACCAGAGATGGATATCAAGCGCATCGAACGATCACGCCTGCCCGAGACCGATCTTGAGAACCTCAAATTCGGCCGCGTCTTTACCGACCACATGTTCCTGATGGACCATGTGGATGGCGCGTGGCAACGCCCCCAGATCATGCCCTTCGGGGATCTGGAGCTGAGCCCGGCCACGCTGGTGCTGCATTACGCCCAGACCATCTTTGAGGGGATGAAGGCCTATCGGAACGAGAAGGGGGAAGTGGCCTTGTTCCGCCCACAGGCGAACATCGCCCGGATGAACCGGAGCGCCAACAGGATGTGCATGCCGGAGCTTCCGGAGGATGTTTTCCTGGAGGGCCTGAAGGAGTTGGTGCGGATGGACGGGGAATGGCTGCCCGAAGGCAAGGACGCGGCGCTCTATATCCGCCCCTTCATGTTCGCAAGCGATGAGTACATCGGCGTTAAGCCCAGCGACGGCTATCGGTTCATGATCTTCATGAGCCCGGTGCGCGGGTACTATCAGGAACCCCTGCGCGTGCGGATGGAACTGAAGTACAGCCGTGCATTTCCCGGTGGTACGGGCGAAGTGAAGTGCGGTGGCAATTATGCCGGCGGGCTCTATCCCTCCAAGATGGGCCAGGATGCCGGTTACCACCAGCTGCTCTGGACCGATGCCATGGAGCACAAGTACATTGAGGAGAGCGGCACCATGAACGTCTTCTTCATCATCGATGGGGTGCTTACCACGCCCAGCCTGGATGGAACGATCCTTCCCGGTATCACCCGCGACAGCATCCTTGCGCTTGCGCGTGGGAAGGGAATGCGCGTGGAGGAACGGAAGGTGACCGTGGATGAGGTGGTCACCGGCATTCGCAGTGGCAAGGTGAGCGCCGCCTTCGGTGCCGGTACCGCCGTTACGATCGCGCCGATCCGGGTGGTGGGCTATAAGGGCGAGGACCTCCATCTGCCCGAGCTGCAGGCGGACAGTGAAGTGCTGGTCATCGGGAAGTTGCTCGATGATATCCGTCGCGGTCGCGTTGCGGACACTCATGGCTGGGTGGTCCGGGCTTCGTGAACGCATCAGTTTACCTGCGGCGATCGGTGATGCCCTCCACAGGTTCGCGACCGGAGCACGGGCAACGGCCTTGGCGATCGGTGCTGCCTTGGATCACCGCCTTTGCGGTGGCAATGGGTTTCCTCGAATCCGCGGTGGTGGTGTATCTGCGGGCCATCTATTATCCGGAGGGTTTCGCGTTCCCGCTGGTCCCGATGGACCCGGCGCTTGTGATCACCGAGCTGCTTCGCGAGTTCGCCACGCTGGTGATGCTCTTGGCCCCGGGGGCGATGCTGGCGCGTGGGCGCATGGAACGGTTCGCCTGGTTCTGTTGGGCCTTTGCCGTGTGGGACCTCTTCTACTACGTCTTCCTGAAGCTGCTGTTGGGCTGGCCGGAGAGCTTCCTCACGTGGGACGTCCTCTTTCTGCTCCCCACCGTTTGGGTGGGGCCGGTGCTGGCGCCCTGCATGGTCTCCTTGGGCATGCTCATGCTTGCCGCATTGATCCTGCACGGCCGCGAAGTGAAGCCGGGGTACGGCCCGACCCGCTGGCAATGGGTCATGTTGTTGACTGCCGGATCGATCATGCTGTACACCTTCATGGAAGAACCCGTCCGCTACTTGGGATCGCTTCCAGCGGATAGCGCCATGGGCGGCTCCGCGATGAACTTGCTGCAACACTATGTGCCCGAGGCCTTCCTGTGGCCGCTTTTCCTGTTCGCATGCGCCTTGGCCAGCGGAGCGTTGTTGGCCATGCTCCGTGATCTGCACCGATCCCGTCACAGGGTCCGCTAAGTGCCGGAGGTATGTGTTGGCGTGACCCAGCGGGACTCAGAATCTGCAATGGGACCTTGTGCAATTGATGGGTGCATCGCATCTTTCCGAAGAAGATGGTGCGTTGCTTGGCGAGAGCTGTTCCTGTTGTCGTCCTTGTCCTGTTCGGGCAGGTTGAAGCTGCTGCGCAACAAAGCGAACGGGAAGTGCAAGTGTTGGACAGCTTGAGCGAGCATCCGGTACCGGACGTGGAGATCACCGTGAACGGCATGCCGCAAGGCTCCACCGACCGGGAGGGCAAGGCACAGTTGCGATGGCACGGCGGGGCTTCCGCGACCGTACGGTTCGCGCATGTGAGCTATCGGCCGCTGGAAGTACGCATCCCGGAGGCATCGCGGGAAGAAGGGCCATGGATGGTACACATCGTTCCGCGCGACATTCATCTCATGCCGATCACGGTGGGCCGGGCCGAACCGGAGATCATCTACCAACGTCCTGACCTGCACGCTGCCGACCTGCTGATCAACGATGAGGGGCTGTGGGTGCTGGCATACGAGCATCCGCGCATGTTGCGCGCCGAGGGTGATGCAAGCAAGGAGATCCTGCGTGATGTGCGGTTGGTGCTGCTGGATACGGCGTACCATGAGGTGGCCTCCTGCCCCGTTCCGGAGGACGTGTTCGGGTTGCGGCACGACCTGCGGAACGCTGTGGTGATCGAAGGCACGCGGCATGCGTTCGGTGTGGGGCACATCGGCGATGACCTTGTACTGGCCCCGTTCGGTCTGGAGGAATTGCGGCATGCGGTGCTCCCATGGACGGACACCATACCCCACTGGATCGTGGGCTCGAACGCCAATGCCAGCTATCCCGCATTGGACCACCTCGCCTTCGATCCATTGAATGACAGCACGCGAAAGATCTGCTCGGTGGTGGACACCTTCATGATGGACCTCTTCCGCAGCGAGTACAAATACCTGAAAGGGCCCGAGAAGGTAGCGGCAATGAACTTGGCCGCAGATCTGGGCGTGGAGAAGGAAGTGGTGGCCGGCTACATGACCAGCTTCAGTCGCAACGTCTGGTACAAGCCCTTGTATGCGCCCCTGTTCGTTGTGGGCGATACGTTGCTCGTATTCGACCACGTGCGCTGGCGCATCCGGAAGTTCGATCGTTCCTTTGAAGGGGCAGGGGAGGTGGCCTTGCCCTATCAGGCCAAGTCCGAGGGACGCTACTGGTCGGGCAACTTGCTCCAGGACCGCGCGACCCAACAGGTCCATGCCGTTTTCCAACGCAACGGCACGGTCTGGCTCCGCTCCATCGATCCGGTCACCGGCGCGTTGGGCGGTCCCTTCCGCTTGGCGAACAGCTATCCGGAGCGCGTGCAGGTGCATGCCGGGAGGGTCTACTACATCTGGCGACCGTACGGCTCGTTGCAGAAGCGGACGGTTTATCGGGAGCAAATGGAACGCAGATGACGCTGATCGGACTGATGTACGCGGATCTCAAAAATTGCTGATCGCTGATTCGCAATCAGCAATTCAGCGATCAGCTAATCCTTCTTCGGAGTATCCCACCAGGCCATGGTACCTGTACCGGTCACCACCTCCTGCCAACTCTCCACTTGGAGGTCGATGCGAACGATGGCACAGGTGGGCAGATCGCCGAGCCGACCGTCGGCAAGGTGTTCCACCAACTCGCTCAGTCCGGGATTGTGACCGAAGATCATCACATGGTTCGCCGTGTCCGGAAGCTTCCCGATGATCGACATCAGCGTGCGAACATCAGCGAGGTAGATGCCCTGCTCCTCCTGTACGGCCGCATTCCCCAGTTCCCCGGCAAAGAAGCGGGCAGTGGAAATGGCACGGTTCGCAGGGCTGCTCACCAAGAGGTCCACCGCTTCATTCCGGGCCGAAAAGAGCCGGGCCATCTTGGGCGCATCATGCAGGCCGCGCTCGTTCAATGGTCTGTCGAAATCGCGCATGCCAACGTCAGCCCAAGAGCTCTTGGCGTGGCGCACGATGTACAAGGTCCGCATGTGGCAGGGCGGGTTGTTCTCACTTTTTGATGAAATCCTTCAAGCCTCCGATGATCGAGAACAGCAGGGCATTGGGGTCGTTGCTCACCAACAGGGGCACCTGCACGGCCTGGGCATCACTGAACTGCGTTTTGCTGGCCATGCCTTTGCTCAGGTGCAAGTGCAGGCTCTTCGGGTAGGTGCCGGTGAAAAGCAGGTCCACCACGGCACCGCCTCTTATGCGCAGTTCATAGCGCGGGTAGTGGCTCACGGGGTCGTTCCACGAGGTGATCTCGTCGAGGACATGGCCTTCCTTGCGGAGGTCCTCCTTCCATTCGTCCATGACGTAATACAGCACGTCCTCCACGAAGACCTCCGGGTCCGTCGGTAAGAGCAGCTGCTGGTGGTCGAGCGGTGCCAAGAGCCTGGCCTGTGTTTGGCGCAGGGCGATCAGCATCTCGTCCAGTTGGGAAGTAAAGGTCATTTTGCGTCGTCTCTGATGGGACGCAAACTACTCGCGCAAGGCACGCGGGGAGGACTCCCGCAGGACGGGTTATGCACGATCAATGAACGATCACGCCTGTGCTCAGTTGCACTGGCCGAGCAGCGCATATATGATGATGAACACCACCACGGTGCTGAGGCAACCGCCGCCGAGCTTCTTGGCGCCATAGCCGGCGATGATGGTCTTGAAGAAGCTGTTCATGGGATTCGCTGTGGTGTTGAAAGTGACAACAAGATAGGCTGAAACCTGCTCGGAGGACACGGGGCATCTCCGAACGCGTGATCAGCGTTCCGTCCCTGGAACTCCGCTACTCAGCCGCCGTAGCCTTGGTGGAGGTGTCCTTCTTCCTCGGCTTTCTCTTCTCCTCGCCGTCCACGTTCACTTCATCTTCCAGCGGCTTGCGGAAGACGATCTGACCGTCGAAGACATCGATCACCATCGGCGTGTTCGGCTCCACCTTGCCCTCGATGATCCAACGGCTCAGCTCGTTCAGCAGTTCCCGCTGGATCATGCGCTTGATGGGGCGGGCCCCATACTGCGGGTCATAGCCAAGGTGTGCGATGTGGTCCACCAGTTCCTCGCTCGGCGTCAACAGCATGTCGCGGTCGGCGAGCTTGGCCATCAAGGCATCCAGCTGGAGCTTCACGATCTCGCGCACATTGGCCCGGCTCAGCGGCTCGAACATGACCACCTCGTCCACGCGGTTCAGGAACTCGGGGCGAACGCTTTGCTTCAGGCGCTCCATCACCTGGTCGCGCGTTTTATCGAGGACTTCCTGATGGTTCTTCTCGTCGATCTTCTCGTAGTTCTCCTGAATGATCTCCGAACCGATGTTCGAGGTCATGATGATGATGGTGTTCTTGAAGTTCACCGTGCGCCCTTTGTTGTCCGTCAGGCGGCCGTCGTCCAGCACCTGCAGCAGCACGTTCCACACGTCGGGGTGCGCTTTTTCGATCTCGTCCAACAGCACCACGCTGTACGGCTTGCGGCGTACGGCCTCGGTGAGCTGGCCACCTTCCTCATAGCCGATGTAGCCCGGAGGGGCACCCACGAGGCGGCTCGTGCTGTGGCGTTCCTGGTACTCGCTCATGTCGATCCGGGTCATGGCGTGCTCGTCGTTGAAGAGCACTTCGCTGAGCGCCTTGGCCAGTTCCGTTTTGCCCACGCCCGTGGTGCCGAGGAAGATGAAGGAGCCGATGGGCCGCTTCTCGTCGCCCATGCCCGCACGGCTGCGGCGCACGGCGTCGGCCACGGCGCGCACGGCATGGTCCTGCCCCACCACGCGCTTGTGCAGTTCGTCCTCGAGGGTGATCAGCTTCATGCGCTCGGCCTCCAACATGCGCGTAACGGGCACGCCGGTCCAGCGGCTCACCACGGCGGCGATCTCCTCCACGTCCACTTCCTCCTTGATCATCTTCGAGGTGGTCTGCAGCTCGGCGAGGTCCGCTTTCGCCTTCGCGAGCTGGTCCTCCACTTCCTTCATGCGACCGTATCGGATCTCCGCCACTTTTTCGTAGTTGCCTTCGCGCTCGGCCTGCGCTGCGTCGAACTTCAATTGCTCACCGAGGTCCTTGGCCTCGTTGATCTTTTCCACCAGGCCGCGCTCGTGTTCCCAGCGGGCCTTCAGCGCATCGCGCTTATTCGTCAGCTCCGCGATCTCCTTGTTCAGCTCTTCCAATTGCCCTTGGTCACCCTCACGCTTGATCGCCTCGCGCTCGATCTCCAGCTGCATCACGCGGCGGTCCACCTCGTCCAGTTCCTCGGGCTTGGAGTTGATCTCCATGCGCAGTTTGCTCGCGGCCTCGTCAATGAGGTCGATGGCCTTGTCCGGCAGAAAGCGGTCGCTGATGTAGCGCGTGCTCAGTTCCACGGCGGCGATGATCGCGGCATCCTTGATCATCACCTTGTGGTGGCTCTCGTACTTCTCCTTCAGGCCGCGCAGGATGCTGATGGCGTCCTCGCGGGAGGGTTCGTCGATCATCACCTTCTGGAAGCGCCGCTCAAGGGCCTTGTCCTTCTCGAAGAATTTCTGGTACTCGTTCAAGGTGGTGGCACCGATGGCACGCAGCTCGCCGCGCGCCAGGGCCGGCTTCAGGATGTTCGCGGCATCCATGGCACCCTCGCCGCCGCCGGCACCCACCAGTGTGTGGATCTCGTCAATGAAGAGGACGATGTTGCCGTCCGCACCGATCACCTCCTTCACCACGGCCTTCAAGCGTTCCTCGAACTCGCCCTTGTACTTGGCCCCGGCCACCAAGGAACCCATGTCCAGGCTGAACACCTGCTTGGACTTCAGGTTGTCCGGCACGTCGCCGCTCACGATCCGCTGCGCGATGCCTTCCGCGATGGCGGTCTTGCCCACGCCGGGTTCACCGATCAGGATCGGGTTGTTCTTGGTGCGCCGCGTCAGGATCTGCAACACCCGCCGGATCTCCTCGTCGCGACCGATCACCGGGTCCAGCTTGTTCTCCTTGGCGAGCTGGTTGAGGTTCTTCGCATACTTGTTCAGCGCGTTGTAGGTCTCCTCCTGGCTCTGGCTGGTCACCTTGCTGCCCTTGCGCAATTCCTTGATCGCTTCAATAAGGTCCTTCCGGTTCACGCCGCCGTCCTTCAGCAGTTGTGCCACGTTGTCGCTGCCTTCCACCAGCCCGATCAACAAGTGCTCCACGCTGGCGAACTCATCACCGAACTCCTTCAGCGAGGCCAAGGCATTGTTCAGCACTTGCGCGCTCTGGCGGCTCAACACGATGTCGCCGCCCTGCACTTTCGGATAGCTATTTACGATGCGGTCCAGCGCCTGCTGCAGCGTGGCCGTGTTCACGTTCATTTTCTTCAGCAGGAAGGGCGTCACGTCGGCATCCACTTCCAGGAGGCCCTTCAGCAGGTGCCCCGTCTCGATCTGCTGTTGGCCCAGACCGGTGACAATGGTCTGCGCCTGTTGGATGGCCTGCTGCGAGCGGATGGTGAATTTGTTCAAGTCCATGTAGGTAGGTATTCGGTGTGCGGATGGGAATTCCATCTGCGTGCTGGGCGATGATCAAAGTTCGCTCCAAGCAAGCAAAAAGCCCTATACCTGAACAAATGACCGAAAGAATGGATCGCAGGGTGACGGGATGGCGGTTTTTTCGGAAGATGCAGTTGGCCGCCTTGACCGGCTGTCCGCTGTGGTGTCCTTGTCCCGCCCAGCGGCCGCGGGGCTGTGGGGGCTCCTTCGTCGCCTCCTCGCTCCACGCCGCCGCAAGGCCGGGCCCACGGCCAGCCGCCGCTTCCATCCGTGGCGGAAACCCCGTCCGGATCCTCAGCGCTGTTTCGGAAGATCCGATATGGATGCACGTCCAAGGAACGGTTCAACTCACCAGCCACAGCGCAACGGCCATCACCGTGCCAGCGACCAGACCGGTGAGTGCCGTGTAGCCAAGGATGTCGCGCATTTTCAACTTGGCAATGGCCAGCACGGGCAGGGCCCAGAAGGGTTGAAGCATGTTGGTCCATTGGTCTCCGTACGCCACGGCCATGATCGCCACGGCCGGATCCACGCCCAATTTCGCGGCGGCATCGAGCATGATCGGTCCTTGCACGGCGAACTGCCCCCCGCCACTGGGCACAAAGAAATTCACCACTCCGGCCGAGAACATCGCCAGCACGCCGAACGAGTGCGGGCCCGCAATGGCGACAAGGCCGTTGGAGAACAGCGCGATCAGGCCGGTGGAGGCCATGATGCCCATGATCCCCGCGTAGAGCGGGAATTGCAGCAGGATCTCGCCCACATTGCTGGCGGCATCGCGGGTAAGGCGGATGATCTCGAACGGACTGCGCACCAGCAACAGGATCAACGCCAGAAAGGTCCAGTTGACCATGTCCAGCGTCATGCTGCCACCCCGGATGAAGTGGATCGCCAAGTAGGCCACCAGGGCCAGCCCGATGAGCATCGTGGGCAATCGCGAAGCATCGACGCGGTCGGCAGGCGTTACCACCTCTTCCGCATCGGATCCCAATGACCCTGAGGTGATACCGGCCGGGATCTCCTGCACGGCGGCACCCTTTCGCGGTGCGACCAGCCAGAAGAGCAGCCCGCATGCGGCAATGCACGCCAAGGCGGCAAGCAGGTTCCATGCGGCGAACGTGGTGCGGGACAAGGGCACGGTGTTCCTGTTCATCACCTCGGCAAGGAAGGATCCCGGCGTGGCGGCGGTGAGCGGGCCGCTGCCGGAGTAGCCCATGTGCCACACCACAAAGCCGGAATAGCCCGCCGCCACCAGCAACGGGAAATGCGCCTTCACGCTTTTGGACCGCAACTGCACGGCCACTTCCCGCGCCAGCAGGGCACCGGTTACAAGGCCAAGGCCCCAGTTGAGCATGCTGGTTACCGCAGCCACCGCGAAGACGAACACATAGGCCGAGGCGGCCCTGGTAGGTACACGTGCCAAGGCGATCAGCAGTTTGCGGACCGGTGCAGTGTTGGCCAGGATATGTCCCAACAACAGGATCAGGCACATCTGCGTCATAAAGGCCAACAGCCCCGAAAGGCCGTCTCCCCATCCCAGGATGATCGCTACTGGGCCAGTGTCGGTAAGGAAGTAGGCCAGTAGCGCCACCACCACGGTGAGCAATATCGCGAAGGTGAGCGAGGAGGGGATCCAACGCTCCAGCAGCCGCTGGAAGGGGCGGAGGACGGCAGCCGTGCGAGAATTATTCGTTCCAGAGGGGGTGGGCATGGCACACGGGCAGGCGTAGCGGTGAAAGTAAGGGAGCGGACCGGCAGTGATCAGGCTGGGCATGAACGCGGCTGGCCATTACCGTTACCTTCTTAGAGCCCTAATTTCTTCACCAGCGCCCCAACCTCGGCCTCGGTACTCCGCAACATCTCATTACAGAAGGTGATCAACACCACGGCCCGTTTCACCTTACTGGTGAGTTCGTCCACGCCGATCTTGTCCTCTTGCAGGTCCTGCATGATCCGCTCCAGTTCCGCGAATGCTTTTTCATAGGTGAGGTTTTCTTCAACCTTCTTCATCGGGTTCTATCGTGTTGATGGTGGACCAGGCCTTTCCGTGGGCAAAGGTCGTCTCCAGACGGTCACCGGGTTGCAAGCTGCCCGCATCCATTACTGCGCTACCGTCCTTGCGCGTGATGCTGAATCCACGTTGGAGCAGTTTATCGGGCGAGAGGAACTGGATGGCATCGTCCATGCCTTGCAGCCGACCGAGCAGCAATTGGAAGCCACGTTGTGCAATGCCGGACAGGGAGGTGCTCAGCTCGCGGATCCGTGCCGCTTCCAGAAGGACCAGTTTGTTGCGCGGAAGTACGGCCAGGTCCCGTGCATGGGCATCCAGCATTTTGCCGGAGATGGCTATGCGGTCGGTGATGCTGCGCGCGAACTGGCCGGTATAGGTATGGAGGTTGCCCCGTTCGGCGCGACATAGCGCGGTGGGCCGCATGGCCATCATCTCCTTGAAGGTGCTCAACTGGTCCTTGCGATCTGAGAAGGAGGTGAGCATCGCGTTGTGGACCTGCACCAGCATGCCGGTCATTGAAGTCTCGAAGTACAGGGCTTTGTCCACGATGAAATCAGCCACTGCCGTAGGCGTTTTGTGGTGGCCGTGCGCGATGAGGTCCAGCACGGAGATGTCCACATCGTGCCCGATCCCGGTGAGGACGGGGATACGCATTTGTGCGGCCATGCGCGCCAGCTCCAGGTCGTTGTAGGGTTCCAGGTCCAGCTTCGAGCCGCCGCCGCGGATGAACACCACCACATCGAACCGGTCCGTATCAATGTTTGCCAAGGCCGCGCGCAACTCCTGAGCGGCCGTGGCGCCCTGCACGGCGGATCGGAACAGGCGTACATGGAAGCGGTAGCCGTGCTCGTTGTGTTCCAGGTGCTTCATGAAATCGGCATACGCGGCCGTACCGTGGGAGGCGACCAAGGCGATGCGCTGGACCACCATCGGTAGCCGCATGAAACGGTTGCGATCGTAGAGGCCTTCTTCCTTCAGCTTCGCGATCGTTTCCCGTTTGCGCCGCTCCAACTCGCTGATGTTGAAGCTCAGGTCGATCTCCTCGATCACCAGGCTGAGCCCGTAGACGAGGTGATAGTTGGTCTTGGCGAGGAAGAGGATCTCCACGCCATCCTTGAGGATGTTGCGGCTTTCGTCCCCCAGTTCCTGCCGGATGCGATGCAATGTGGTCATCCATATCGCACCACGCATCACGGCCACCTTCTCGCCGTCCTGGTGCTGCACCAATTCCAGATAGGCATGCTTGCCCACACTGATGGATGCGATCTCCGCCTTCACCCAGAACGACGCTCCCTGCGTGGCCTCCTCGATCCGTTTCTTGATCGCGTTGCCGATCTGGCGTAGGGTGTAGATCTTGCGCTCCTCCATGTTCGGGGGAACAAGTCTACCAACTTCATCCGATGGAGGCATTCCGGATGGGAGAGGAGGAATGGCCCCGCTTCACACTACGCGCTTCACCATCCGCAATTTGTGCGTGTACTTCTTCTCCGCCGTGTTGAAGATGCCTTGGTGATCGATGCTGTCGATGCGCACACGCCCGGAAGCGTGCAGGATCCTTCGCTTTTCCAGGATGATGCCCACGTGTACGATGCGGCCCTCCTCATTGTCGAAGAACGCGAGGTCGCCGGTGGTGGCGAGGTCGATCAGGTCCACGGCCGTGCCGAGCTCGGATTGTTGCCAGGCATCGCGAGGTAGTTTGAGGCCGCCGACGAGGAAGAGCATCTGGGTGAGGCCGGAGCAGTCCACGCCGAAGGGTGAGCGACCGCCCCAGAGGTAGGGCGTGTTCAGCCACTGGTCCTTCACCGCCAGCATCCGCATCACGGGTGTGCCGTTGGGCTGCGCGGTGGTGCGACCCGGAAAGGCCAGGCGCTCGGCACCGATGTCGAACTGCCCGGCGGAGTAGGCGGGGAGCACGGCCCCGAAGGGCATTACCATCGCGCCCGCGGCGGTGTTCACGTGCATGAACTGCTCAATGGAACGCACCGGCTTCAGGTCCACGCCATCCTGGGCGAGGCTCATTTGCTTGTTGTCCACCCAGCCTTCGTAGTCATCGTGGTGGAAGCGTAACCGCGTCCAATTGGCATTTCGTTCCAGCACATCGGCGGTCTCGCCGAAGAGCCATTGGGTCACCTGTTCGGCCCGGTCATTCGGCTCGCGGCGCACCGGTACGATGCTCAAGGGGCAGATGGCTTGGTCAAGATCGCTCATGGCGGCGAAGGTGGGCCGTGAGCCACTGGCATGCACGGACATTCGCACCAAGTTTTGCGCCGGTCGGAGTTGACGAATAGTTCCGAGCCTGCATGGCTCCCTCAAGGTCTCCGCCCAGGGACCCTGAGGTTCCGGAGTATCTACAGCAGAACATCCTCGCCACGAGATCAGGGATAAAGCGCGTTGGACGCTTGCCGCAGCTTTGGCTCAAGCGGCCGGACAACCGTCAACGCTATTCAGGCGCGGTCAGTCTGGCAACGGACAACTGGCCCCCAAACTCAGAGCACCTCGATCACCATCGCGCTGGCACCGCCACCACCATTGCAGATCCCTGCAGCACCGTACTTCTTGCCGTTCTGCTTCAGTGCATGCAACAAGGTCACCATGATGCGTGCACCGCTGCATCCCAAGGGATGACCCAGTGAAACCGCACCACCATGGATGTTCACCTTGGCGGGATCGAGCCCCATCAGCTTCGTGTTGGCGATGCCCACCACGGAGAAGGCCTCGTTCAATTCAACCAGGTCGATGTCCTCCATCTTCAGGCCGGCCTTCTTCACGGCAATGGGGACGGCCTTGGCCGGGGAGGTGGTGAACCACTCCGGGGCCTGCTCAGCATCCGCGTAGCCGATCACTTTCGCGAGCGGCTTCAGGCCAAGCGCCTTCGCCTTCTCGGCGCTCATCAGCACCAGCGCAGCCGCACCATCATTGATGGTGCTGGAATTGCCAGCGGTCGCGGTCCCTTCCTTGGTGAAGACGGGCTTCAGCGTCTTGAGCTTCTCGAAGTTCACATTGGAGTACTCCTCATCCTCGCTCACCACGGTGTCGCCCTTGCGACCCTTCACCGTCACGGGGATCACCTCGTCCTTGAACTTGCCCTCCTTCCACGCCTTGGCGCTACGGGTATAGCTCTCGATGGCGAAGGCGTCCTGCTCCTCGCGGCTGATCTTCTCCTCGGTAGCGCAGAGGTCGGCGCATACGCCCATGGCCTTTTGGTCATAGACGTTCAGCAGGCCGTCCTTGCCAATGCCGTCGATCAACTTGCCATCGCCGAAACGATAACCGTAGCGGGCGTTCTCCACATAATAAGGTGTGCGGCTCATGCTCTCCATGCCACCGGCCACCACCACTTCGGCATCACCGAGGAGGATCTCCTGCGCGGCGATCATGATGGCTTTCATGCCGCTGGCGCAGACCTTGTTCACGGTGGTTGCGGGAATGTTCTCCGGAAGTCCGGAACCCATGGAGGCTTGGCGTGCGGGTGCCTGGCCCAAGTTGGCCTGCAGCACGCAGCCCATGATCACATCGTTCACCTCTTCCGGTTTTACGCCTGCCTTCTCCACGGCGGCCTTGATGGCGACGGCACCCAGCTCGGTGGCGGGCACGGTGGAAAGAGCGCCCCCGAAGGAGCCGATGGGAGTGCGGACTGCGGAAACGATAACGACTTCACGGGCCATGGGAAAGGGTTTTTGAATTGGGCGGCAAAGGTACGGAGTGCGGTGAGGAGGTGGAACCCCGAGGGAAGTTGGTGGAAGGGATGGCGCGAGGCTGGCTACATCAGTGGGGCAACCAGATCGCTGGAAGGGATTGCGCGAAGCGCGCTTTCCCTTTTTGGGGGAGGCTTCAAGCAAAACGGGCGCTCCGCGCCCTTGTTTTGCATACCGCCCCACTGCTTCGAGCTAGCTCGGCAGTGGGGCGATATGCAAAACGCCCGCGAAAGCGGGCGTTCTACTTGGCGGAGAGGGGGGGATTGCGCGGGGCGCGCTTTCCCGATCGGGGTTGGCTTCACCACGCAATCCGTGTCGCTTCGCTCCTCGGTTTGTGCGTTCAGGGAACACTTCAAGCTGCGCTTGGCGTTCCCTGAACGAACAAACCGCCCGCCTTTCGGCGGACGGTTTGCGTGGTGGCGGAGAGGGGGGGATTCGAACCCCCGGTACAGTTTAACCCGTACGGCAGTTTAGCAAACTACTGGTTTAAGCCACTCACCCACCTCTCCAATTCGGGCGGCAAATATAGCCGCCCGAGCGGAACTTCGTGATCCCGGTTGGATTCGAACCAACGACCGCCAGCTTAGAAGGCAGGTGCTCTATCCAGCTGAGCTACGGGACCGGATACGACGGCAAAGATGTTCAATTGCTCCTTATTCCGTGATCCATGCGGGTCCGGCAGATCTTATGCCGGTCCGCGGTTCCGGCCCGGACCATGCAAGGTCGGTGCTTGTAGCGCCTTCAAACCGGCCCGGTGAACCTGCCGACCAACAGGGAAGGGCCACCTTTTTCAAGATGGCCCCTCGTTCTCCGTCGGGGCGGCCAGATTCGAACTGACGACCTCCTGCTCCCAAAGCAGGCGCGATACCGGGCTACGCTACGCCCCGAATTCGGGCTGCAAAGAAAGGCTTTTGTACGATGCCCCCGACAGTTCGCTGTTTTTCTCCGTTGAAGGCTGCTTTGGAATACTTCTTCAGCCACCCCTGCGTTTTTCGATCTCCACCACTTTCACAGCACCATGCCCGATCAACCCAACCCGTACCCATCTCCAGCGGATCCCTCCAATGCACCTCCACTCCGGGCGGAGCGCTTGGGCTGGCTCCGCCGGTCCATGACCATGCGCGCCATTTTGGTGGCGGTGCTCGTGCTGCTGTTGTTGATCCCCTTGGCAATGGTGCAGGACCTGGTGCGTGAGCGGGAGTATCGGAAGGATGAGGCGGTGCGCGAGGTGAGCGCCACATGGGGCGGTGGCCAGACCATTACCGGGCCGTTGATCAGTGTGCCCTACCAGGCCACCGTGCGGGTGGACATGGGCGAGGGCAGGACCGAGATGCGGAACGTGACGCAATACGCCCATTTCCTTCCGGAGAAATTGGATGTTGTCAGTACCCTGGATCCGGAGAAGCGGCACCGCGGCATCTATGATGTGGTCGTGTACAAGGGGCACATGGAGATCGCCGCTTCGTTCCCCGCAATGCAAGGCCTCTTGCCGGCCACGGCCTCGGCCCTGCGCTGGAGCGAGGCTTCCCTCTGCCTGGGGATCTCGGACCTGCGCAGCATCAAGGAGCAGGTGGGGGCGAAGGTGGACGGGAGGGAATTGGCGTTCGAACCGGGAGTGCCCTCCAATGATGTGATCGGCTCCGGTCTTAGCGTGGCCTTCCCCATGGACAGTGCCTCGCTCAGCAGGCCGTTCGACCTTTCGATCCCCTTGGAGCTGAACGGCAGCGGCAGTTTCCGGGTGGTGCCCATAGGGCGGAACACCACCGCCACCGTGCGGTCCAGTTGGCCGGACCCCAGCTTCCAAGGAGCCTTCCTGCCGGA
This sequence comes from Flavobacteriales bacterium, assembly GCA_019912395.1. GTDB lineage: Bacteria > Bacteroidota > Bacteroidia > Flavobacteriales_F > PHOS-HE28 > PHOS-HE28. The sequence goes on from JAIOIH010000024.1 coordinate 72,500, forward strand.
CAGTTCCACGATCAGCAAGGACGGATTCAACGCGCATTGGAGCGTGCTGCACCTGAACCGGCCATACCCGCAGGAGTTCACAGGGGGCAGGAACATGGAACTGGAGGCCAGCGCGTTCGGCCCCGACCTGATCCTGCCCGTGGACGAATACCAAAAGAGCACGCGCGCAACCAAGTACGGCCTGATGCTGATCGTGATGGTCTTCCTCGTTTTCTTCTTCGTGGAGGTCCTGCAGAAGCTGCGCATCCATCCCATCCAGTACCTGCTGGTGGGCTTGGCGCTGTGCATCTTCTACACCCTGCTCATCGCGCTCAGCGAGCACATTGGTTTCGGTGCCGCGTACATCGCCTCGGCACTGGCCGTGATCGGCTTGGTGGTGTTCTATGCCCGAAGCGTGTTCAAGCAGATGAAGGCCACGCAACTGTTGGGATTGGTGATGGTGCTGGTGTTCGGCTTCATGTTCACCGTGATCAACCAGGAGGACTATGCGCTGTTGATCGGCAGCATCGGCCTGTTCATCGTATTGGCGATCGTGATGGGGGTGAGCCGCAAGATCGATTGGGACCGCGCCGGAGGCTGATCGTTTTTTGCATGCTCGTCGGGCTGAAAAGGGGCTTGTCGGGAACAGGGGGCGGGTCGTCGAATTGTTGATCATTGATCGGCAATACCATGGCGCTCCTTGCTCTTTCGAGGGATCTTCGCTCCGCTTTTACGATCATCTCAACCAGACCATGCGCTTTTTCCTTCTGCTCGCCGGATGCCTCTCGGCCCTTCTCGCTCACACCACCAACTACTACATCTCACCCAATGGCAACGATGCCAATAACGGAACCTCCCAGGCCACGGCCTGGAAGACCATCGCACGGGTGAACCAAGCGTACACCTTTCTCCCCGGTGACAAGATCCTGTTCGAGCGCGGAGGGGTCTTCCGCGGCGAGCTGAACTTGGCCACCTCCGGTTCCCAGTCCCAACCGATCACCGTGGGGGCCTACGGCACGGGAGCGATGCCCGTGATCAAGGGCAGCGAGGTGGTCACCGACTGGTCCGTTCATCAAGGCAACATCTGGCGTGCTTCCGTCACCTCGGGAAAGGTCGACCAGTTGTACCTGGGCGGCCAGCGCATGACCCCTGCACGCTACCCCAACACGGGCTGGCTGCGCAACAGCCAAGGTGGCGGCACACAACTGCAAAGCGCCGACCTGACCCAGCCCAATGGCTATTGGAACGGGGCGGTCATGGTATTGAGAAGCTCCAGCTGGTCCTTTGACACCCTGCTGGTGACCAGTTACGCCAATGGCACGGTGAACTTCTCAAGCCCCACCTACACACTGGGCAGTGACCCTTGGGGCTTCTACATGACCGGCAAGCTCGCCGAGTTGGACAGCCCCGGTGAATGGTACTACGACAGGGCAGCGCAGCAGCTCTATTTCTGGCCGCCGAACAACGGGGACCCGAACAGCCAAACGGTGGAGGCCGCCGTGTACCTCAATGGTGTGATCTGCTCCTGGCAGAACGAGCACTTCCGCGTGGAGAACATCGCCTTCCGCCATCAGCGCAAGGCCGGGGTGCTGAACAATGGAGCATCCGAGGTGACCGTCACCGGATGCGATTTCCAGTGGTTGTACCATGGCATCCTCAGCGCGGGCACCCACAGCCTCTATTCGGGCAACACCTTCCGGAACACCTACGCCACCGGTGCGGTGGCCTTCGGCGACAACACGGAGTTCGCCGACAACAACCTCTCACGGATCGCTCTGCTGGACGGGCAAGGCGAAAGCGTCTGGGGCTATTTCGGCATCCGCACCAGCGGCTCCAACGTGGTGATCCGCGGCAATCGCCTGGACAGCATCGGCTACATCGGCATCATCGCCGAGAAGAACGCCCTGGTGGAAAGGAACGTGGTACGGCATGCCACGGCCACCATGAACGATGGTGCGGGCATCGCGATAGACCACGCCGACGGGCTGATCATCCAGGACAACATCGTGAGCGACCCCATCGGGTCCTTCATCAACGGGTCGCCCTTGATGATGCCCCACAATACGCACCAGGGCATCGGCATTTACTACGGCAACACCTCCATCAAGAACACCACGGCCCAGCGCAACACCGTGTACAATTGCCCGCAGTACGGCATCCACGTGGACCACACCATGGTGACCAGCGGCCTGCAGATCAAGGACAACATCCTCTTCAACAACAGCGTGCAGATCGCCATCTCGGATTACTCCAACGCCACGGGGGAAGGGGCCACTCCGCCCTATTACGTGGCCAACTACAACGACGTGTACAGCGGCAACGTGATGTACTCGCTCAACAAGGACCAGTTGTGCATGCTGCAGTACCACACCCATGGCGCCGCCCCGGTGGACTTCGGCACCTACAGCAACAACCACTATTTCAGCCCATACGACGAGATGAGCATCAAGGTGGTCAACTTCGTTGCCGGGGACCGCTACTACGCGCTGGAGCGCTGGCAGGCCGAGAAGAACGAGGATGCCGGCAGCACGCGAAGCCCCTTGCGCTTGCCCGACCACGTCACCCTGCAGGAGCTGGGCCCGAACCTGGTCCAGAACGGGGATTTCACCACCCATGTGAACGGCTGGGGAGGCTGGCCCACCAATGCACAAGTGACCCGCGTGACCAACTACCTGGACAACGGAGCGCTCAAGGCCTATCTGCCGGACAATAGCGTGTACCCCACCTTCATCATGCGCAACGAGAACCTGTTCCCCATCCAGGACCAGGCGTGGTACCGCGTAAGGTGCAGCGTGCAGAGCGATGTTCCGGGGGATGTGGTCATTGGCGTGAAAGGAGAGTCCACCTCCTCCAACCCCTACACCACATGGCAGCAGCAATTGCCGTTCGATGGAGAGCGCCGCGACCTGGAGATGTACTTCCAGAGCGACCTGACGGACCAGGCACAGATCCAGTTCGCGAACCAATGGACCGAGCCGATGTATTACCTGGACAACGTGGAGGTGACCCGGGTG
>JAIOIH010000025.1 GCA_019912395.1 Flavobacteriales bacterium
GGGTAGTCCGAAGAACCACTGTTGACGGTTCTGGGCATTGGGGTTGAGTTGTCCATGGGTCATTTTGTGGTTTTCAGGCCGTGTTTCAGGCCCATTTCGATTCGTCAGGTCACACGATCCCCACGGTTGATCCAGGTATGAGATGCAAGGAGCGCAGGAAGTTGTAGCACAGGTTGGTGAGCCCCACGCGGAAGGTTGCACGCTCCAAGCCGATGCACCGCACGCTGAGTCCGTGCAGTTGCTTGTTCATGCTGCCGAAGACGTGCTCAACCCGTGCGCGGACACGGCTTAGTTCCTTGTTGCGTTGCTTGTCCTGTTCGCTGAGCGGCTTGTTCTTGCGGGGCTGCTTGAGCACGCAGTCCTTCATCTGGGCCAATGCGATCCCGTCCTTCACGTCCTGCCAATCATAGCCCTTGTCCCCGTAGAAGCTTTGTCCGTGATCGGCCTCATCCAGCAGTTCCCAAGCCATCTTGCCATCGCTCACCGATGCAGGCGTCACCACGTAATGGTCAATGACCTTGCTTCCCGCGTCCACCTTCACGTGGTTCTTGTAGCCATGGTAACTCTTGCCGTGCTTCTTGGTCCAATCGGCATCCAGGTCCTTTTGTGCCTTTTTGCGCGAGGACCAGTTCTCCGGGACCTCCCCGTTCTCCAACTTCTCCCGGTCATCCCGCCCATTGTGCTGGATGGGCGCATGTACCATGCTGGCATCAACGATCTTGCCTTCATTGACCACCAGGTTCGCCGCGCTTAGCCGAGCATGGTAGGCGGCAAAGAGCTGCTCCATCGCCTTGGCCTTGGTAAGGTGTTCGGCGAAGAGTCGGACCGTGGTGGAATCAGGTACTTGATGCTGTGGCTCCAAGCCCAGGAAACGCTGAAAACTCGCGCGGTCGTTGATCTGGTATTCCAAGGCTTCAGCACTCAACCCATAGAGTTCCATCAGCACGATGGCCTTGAACATCATCACACGGTCGTAACGTGGCTGTCCTCCCTTCTTCGGGTCTCGCACCGGGAAAGCCGAATCCAGTTGCACACGAAATGCCTCCCACCGGATCATCCGCGACAGGCGCGGCAACACATCGTTGATCTGCTCCAACTTTTGGTGCTTGAACTGCTCATCAAACAGGCTGCGCGAGGGTCGCTTCTTCATGCCCCAAAGAGATCGATCGCAGTTCAATTTGTCAAGATCCCAAACCGCTGAGTTGTCAACAGGTTCTTCGAACTACCC
>JAIOIH010000026.1 GCA_019912395.1 Flavobacteriales bacterium
AAATTCGTGGGGAGCGTGTGACCTTTAAGGCCAAAATGGCCCGGATATCAGCGAATTCCGGGCAATTCAACTGATAAAAAATCGAGATGGGGAACAACTCAAATGAAAATCACCGGCAAAGTCGGTTCTTAGAGGTTCCCAATGGTGAACATCGAATCACGTCCCGCCTCGAACTGCCCGTCGATATTGCCCAGAAGGAGGGCACGGCCCACGTTGTAATAGAGGTACTGGTCCGCCAGCGTGGGGTTGCGAATGGCGCTGCTGAAGCCGACTCGCCAAACATGGGCGGGTGTGTTGGCGTAGACCAGTGAGAGAGCGGGGGAGAACAGCGCCTTGAAGTTCTCGTTCTTGTCCATGCGCAGGGTAGCAGTGGCCGTCAGCTTGTCCTCCATGAACTTCTTCTCCAAGCCCGCCACGAGACCGAACTCGCTGTTCCGGATGTGTACATCACCGGTATCGCTGAAGATGGTGCCGGCACTATTGGGCAGGTATTGGCGGAAGTTGCCACCCACGGTAACCTCCCCGAAGGCAGGCTTGAACTTATACTCGCCCATGGCATGGGCCAATATGCTCTTATCGTAAAAAAGCGATCCGCCATCGGTGAACCTCTTGCTGGTGATCTCGTCGAATTTTTCGTTGAAGCGCTCCGTGCCCGGTACGAAGAAGGGATCAATATAGGACGTGTTCACAGCGTTGGAGTGTGCCAGTGTTTGTTCATGGAAGCTGGTGAACGTGCCGAGGTTGTTCTGGATGAACTGGTCCTGCCAAGTGATCCATTGCGCCTGGTTCCATCCCATATTGTAGGCCTGTGTAGCTGTGATGTATCCGGGCATGGCCTGCACTTGCGGGGTGATCGCGTTTCCCCAGTACGTGTTGTACTCGATGTTCCAGCTATTGGCCCCGCCTGTCGGCCCCGATGCATCTTGTAGTCGCAAGGCCGTGGTATAGATGTCATAGGTCTGCCCCGCGTCCTCGTGCGTGACATAGCCGCGAACGAACCACTTGCCTTCTTGCCTGATCTCCAGCCGGTGCTGAAAGAACTTGACGTCCTTCAGGCGGTAGCGATTGTCACCTTGATAGACCGTATTGCCCGTGCTGAAATTGCTGGCTGCGATCACCTCAAGACTGTCATTGATGCGGTAGTGGAGCGATCCGCCAAGCTTGAGGTTTTGTGTTCCATAATCCACCAGTTCGCTTTCCGTGTATCCGTTCCTGAGGAATTTGCCCAGACCCGGATAGCTGCGTCGGCCGGAGAATGTGTTGTAGTTGTTGTTCACGCTCACGTCCTCGTCCCCGTATATGTTCACGGCATCATAGCGCCCCGGATTATCGATCCCGGTAGGACTGTCTTCCGTAGGGCTGTAGTTCTCAGCCTGCCAATCATCAGCGCGCAAGGCGTATGCGTTCACCTTGTAGGCCCAGCGCTGTTTGGTGGTGGAATCCCCGATCACCTCCGCCCAGCGCACGGCCATCTCCAGCATGTTGCGTTCTCCACCTTTTATGCTTGCGCTCAATCCGGGAAAGGTCCACGGGCTCTTGGTGGTCATGTTGATCACCCCGTTGAATGCCCCCGGACCGTAGAAGGCGGTACTGGCACCGGCGATCACATCCACCTTCAATACATCGAGGTCGCTGGCCCCCAGGAAGTTGCCGAGCGAGAAGTTGAGCCCCGGACTTTGGTTGTCAACCCCATCGATCAGTTGCAGCGAACGGACCGGACTGGTGCTGTTGAATCCGCGGGTGTTGATCACCTTGAAGCCGAAGCTCGCAGCGGTCATGTCCACGCCCTTCAAGTTGCCGAGACCCTCGTAGAAATCCCCTCCGGCCACCTCCTTGATCGCCAGCAGGTCCATCGTTTCCACGGTGAGCGGTGCCTGCTTTTGCTTGTCGCTGATGCGCTGCCGCACCACCTGCGCATCGCCCAGCAACACGGCATCGGCCACCATCTTCACCTTTACTTCCTGGCGGAGATCTTTGATGGGCAGCTCTTGCGGGACATAGCCGAAATAAACCACGGTGAGCGTGAAGGGTGGTGGCCGGTCCACGCTGAGGTTGAAGCGCCCGTCCAGGTCCGTCACGGCTCCGCCCGACATGTCCTTCACCTTCACTACCGCACCGATGATGGTCTCACCAGTGCCCGCGTCGGTCACGGTGCCCTTCAGGTTGAGCACCTGCGCATCGGCCGTGGTGCAGAGGAGGAACCCGGCAATGAATAAGAAGGATGGGAGCAGCCTCAAGTGAAAAGTGGATTGATCGCACGCTTACGGACGGAGGCAATATAGCAGGCCGTTCCGATGCGGAAAGATAGGCGTGCATACTATTTATCCACCAACCCGAGGAATTCGGGTTCGCCGGGCACATCGCGGGTTCACTTCGATCGATCCTGCTGGATGGCATCCGGCATTGCCTGAGCGAGCGCTACGGGGACCTGTTGGAGTACACCTTGTTCACCTTCCTGCTGTTCGGTATCGTCACGTTCGGGGTGGCACGCTGGGAAGTGCAGGGGAGCATGGTTGTCCGGGCGTGCTCACCGGGCGTAACTCCGGCACTCCTCGGCGCAATTTCTGCAGGCGAGCTCACAGGCCACACAGTCCTGCATATTGGGGTGCTTTCCACATTCCATGGCGCAGGTTTCGCAAACGCGCGCACAGGTCAGGGCGAGGTCCTTCGAAAGCGCGGCGATCTCAGGATGGTGCGACTCCACCAGGTAGCTGTGCAGCAGGATGCAGATGTCCACACTGGCACGGCCAAGCGCAATGGAACTGGAGAATCGGTGCGGTTCATTGGCTTGCTTGGAACCGGCGATGCAACGTTCGCATGCGGTGGCACAGCGGGTCAAGGCTTCCAGCAATACCTTGGACTCGATGGGCATCAGGTGAAGCTTGTTCCGGGGCACTTCCGTGGGCGGCGAAGCCGGATGCGCCGGCGTGCCGGGGTGGTGCGGGCCACCGGTTCGGCCGAGCCGACCATCGGCCACGGGAAAGGGAGCGCCTTCCCCGGGGTACACCAGCTCCTTCTTCTCCAAGTTGAATTCGGGCATGGGCTTTTCGGTGGTGTCCGGAGCTACCGAAGGCGCTTTGTCGGGGGCTGAACGGGGATCCTGCTTGATGGCTTTTCCTGTGTTCATGATGGAGGAACTTGGGCCATGATGGGCACCCAAATCATGCCGCACTGGGCGTGAATGCGGCCATCACCCGATGGACGCGAAAAAATGGCGTATCCCGTCCCCTTCCATGGCTGATGAGGTGGGGAGAGACCGCCCCATTGTGGAAACCTTAACCGGCCATCGTTGCATGCGGGTAAGAGAGCATGCCCCTGCAAGGGCGGTGGCCTTGGACCGGTCGTTCTTCCGGTCTTCCGTCGGACCGAATGCATTACGCTTGTCGGGGGTCTTGCTCTGGCCCGATACGGACCGGTGATCCGAATGAGGAGCGATCTTGTTCGATGCATGGCCTGATCGGGGAACTCAAGGACCTGGAGCCTCACATTCCACCATCCGGCCTTGTGATCAAACCTTTTGGCACGATACCTGTCATATCCCGCGATAACCAACCAACAGCACCGTCGGCTTAATGGCGGAAAGAGCATGAAACGAATGATGATCGGAGTGGCACTGGCGGTATTCACCCTCGGTGCTGCGCACGCACAGGACAAGCAGGACATGACTCCTGCGGAACGCGCCAAGCACCAGACGGAGCGAATGACCAAGGAACTTGGGTTGAACGCTGAACAGGTGACCAAGGTGCAGGCGATCAATGCGAAGTACGCCGAACAGGCCGAGGCGGTCCGGAAGGAGCGAAGGGCCAATGCGGAATCGACGAAGGGCAAGGGCGCCGAACTTCAGGATGCGCGCATGGAAGACCTGAAGGCGGTGCTTGATGCCGAACAATATGAAAAGTTGGTGGCCAAGCAGGAGGCCATGAAGGAAAGGCGCATGGAGCAGCGCAAGGGGAAGCGCCAGGACATGCGCGGCACGAAGAAGGAGTGACATCTGCAACTTCCCGGCATTGAGCCCCGGACCGACGAACGGCCGGGGCTTTTGCTTGCGGATGGTTGACACTTGATCTGTCTGACCGGGTTACTGTACCTTGCTCGCGCCAGATGTAGCCAACTGGAATTCCTCATTGAATGGCACTATCCATCACCTTCCACGGCGCTGCAAGCATGGTTACCGGCAGCAAGCATCTGCTGGACCTCCCTGATGGTAAGCGCGTCCTGTTGGATTGCGGCATGTTCCAAGGTGAAGGCCCGGCCAGTGATGCGCTGAACCGACGCTTCGGCTTCGATCCCAAAAGCATTGATGTGCTGGTGCTCTCCCATGCGCACATCGACCATAGTGGCCTGATCCCGCGCTTGGTGGCGGAGGGCTTTCACGGCCCCATTTTTGCCACGCCCGCCACGCTCGATCTCTGCGAGATCCTTCTTGCCGACAGCGCCTATATCCAGGAGAACGACTTCCGCTACGACGCCAAGCGCGCCAAGAAGCAGAACCGGGCGATGACCGAGATCGGCCCGCTGTACACCTCAGCCGATGTGGATTCGGCGATGAACCTGTTCCGCATCATACCCTACGATGCCCCCACGGAGATCCTGCCCGGTGTGACCCTCACCTTCATCGATGCGGGCCATATCCTGGGCAGTGCATCGGTACACCTTACCGTGGCTGGACGGGAGGGAGTGCGCCGCATCACCTTCAGTGGTGACGTTGGCCGCTATGTGGCCCGCTTGGTGGAGCCGCCGAAACCCTTCCCGCAGGCCGACGTGATCATTTGCGAAAGCACGTATGGGGACCGCGACCATAGCGAGCCGAGTGGATCCGTGAGGGAGCTGCTCGGCCATGTGCAGCGCGTGTGTGTGGAGCAACAGGGCCGCTTGATCATTCCCGCCTTCAGTGTGGGGCGTACCCAGGAGATCCTGTACGAACTGAACAAATTCTTCAATGATGGGTTGCTGCCTCGCGTGCCGGTGTTTGTGGATAGCCCACTATCCATCAATGCCACCGCCATCTACCGCAAGCACTCGGAGTTGCTACGCCCCGATATCCGCAAGGAGCTGAAGTCGGACCAGGACCTATTTGGTTTCCCGGGTGTGGAGTACGTGCGGGAGGCCCGGCGCAGCAAGGAGTTGAACACCCGCAAAGGACCGAGCATCACCATCGCGGCCAGCGGCATGATGGATGCAGGCCGCATCCGGCACCACTTGCTACATGGCCTGCCGGATCCCAACAATGCAATTCTCATCGTGGGTTTCTGTGCACCTGGCACCTTTGGCGAACGCTTGCTGAAGCGTCCGGAAACGGTGAAGATGTACGGCGAGGTCGTGCCGGTCCGTGCTGCCATTCTCACCATGGACAGCTACAGCGCACACGGTGATCGCGGCGAATTGCTTCAATGGATCAGCTGCCAGGATCCCGCATTGGTGAAGCAGGTCTTCCTGGTACACGGTGCGGAGCCTGCACTGCACGGCCTGCGCGAAGTGTATTCGGAGCATGGGTTCCGGAACATTCAGATCCCCGAACAGGGACAGCGATTCGAGGTGTGAGGGCGGGGGTACACCATGGAGGTACCAAGCCTCTTCGCAATACGGAGTTTTCCTGGGCCGCGTCCCATTTCAATTGCCCAAGGTCTGATACTGTTCAGGTCCTTGTGCTCCTGGCCCCCGGAAGCATGCCGTTGCGCACGTTGAGGTCAAACCAACAACCTTGTCTGCGGCAAACCGAACCGTTTGCGGCCTCTGCGCTCTTTGCGGTACAGACAAGCTGCATTTGCGCTCACCCCGCGAACTGCACCGCCTTCTTCAATGCATCGGGCAATGGCGGCAATTTCCGCCGCTCAAAGAGGAAGCTGCTGAGGTCCGCGATCTCCGAGAAGATATGATGGCTGTCCATCGCTCCTTTCAGGTAGGACTGGCCGGTGCTGCCACCGGTCCCCACCCGCAGGCCGATCATGCGGTGTACCATGCTGATGTGCCGCGCACGCCATGAGGCCATCACGGTATCGATGTCCAGCAATGAATCCAGGAAGCGGAAGGCCTGCTGGAAGATCGGCTCATCGCGATAGAGCATGATGAAGAGTGCACTGCGGGCCGCGGCAGGGGAGAAGTGGCGATCGGGCGAGCCATCCACGAAGATCTTCCGCCACAGTTGCGCATTGCCTTCCTCGCCTTTGACCAAGCTGTCCACGTACAATTTTTCCAAGCGTTCGAAGAAGTCGGGTTCCTCCGGCCAAAAGCGTTCCTGCAGGAAGGGCATGCGCTCCAACCAGGCGTTCACCAGGTCCAGCAAGGTGGGCTCGTTCTCCAGGGCCTCGATCTGCGCCTTGTGGTCCGGGCGCAGTTGGCTGGTGTAGTACTGTTTGCCGAAGCGGGCCTCCATGCGCAGGCCGAGCCGGGCCTCCAGGATCTTGAACTGCATGCTCTGGAAGCCGCTCGCCGGCCGAAGCAGGTCGCGGAAGTCCAGGAAGTCCAAGGGGGTCATCGTCTCAATGATCTCCCACTGATGGACCAGTACATCGAGGATCGTTTTTACACGTTGCAAACGGTGGACGGCGATGTTCAGTTCGCCACTGTTGTCATCCACCTGCTTATGCTTGAAGATCTCCATCACGCTGCCCACTTCGTACAGCACCTGCTTGAACCACAGTTCATATGCCTGATGGATGATGATGAAGAGCATCTCATCATGCGCGGGCTTGCCGGCCTTGTCGCTCTCCAATTCCTGTGCGCCGAGGATCTTGTCCAGTTGGAGGTAGTCGGGATAGTACACGTTGCTCATGTTCCGGGATATGGTGTTTGCCAAATGTAATCGGAGCGGAAGTGCGATCCCCGGACAATGCTCAGTGTGTACATTTGGACATGCGCAGGTCCGGAGCAACCCTTTCATTCGCCGCGATGCTCATTGGTGGTATGTCACTTGCGCAATCCAGTGTGGGTGCGTTGGGCAAAGCCTCGGATGCCGCACAACACGTTTTCGATGGCCGAGTTCAGGAGCCGACCGATACCATCATTGATGTGGCTTCGATGGATGTGCAGCCCGAGTTTCCGGGCGGTATGGCGGCCATGTATGAATACCTGGGCTCCACGATCCACTATCCCGACAGCGCTTTTTTGGAAAAGGTGCAAGGCAAGGTCTTCGTCCAATTCGTGGTGGGCAGCGATGGGAAAGTGCGGGATGCGGAAGTACGACGGGGCGTCCGCAAGGATCTGGATGATGAGGCGGTGCGTGCAATACGCGCCATGCCGGATTGGAAGCCCGGACAAATGAACGGCAAGGCGGTTGCAACGCGCTTTACCGTCCCCATCAATTTCAACTTGATGGAAGAGGAGGGGCCTGCCGAGGATTGATCCTGAACAGGTTCCAGGGAGATGTTGCTGCTCCGCACGGCGTGGGATCACTCCACCACGTTCACATTCTTGATCTCACGACCATCCGCTGCCTTTTTGGGCTGGGCCGACTGTGCCTTCAACCACTGGTCGTATTGGTCGGGGGTGAGCACTTCCTTCAATTCACTGTTCATGGAATTCCTGATCGTGGCGTGGTCCGTTGCGGGATCCATCGAGGACTTCTCCGTGGCCCGGGCATTGGCCTGCTCGCTGTACTTCAAGTTGATCACCTCCACCTGCTTTGCTTGCTCAGGGGTCAACGAAAGTTCCTTCGCCATGCGTTCGGTCAGCTGGCTTGCACGGGATGCGGGATCGGCATGCACACCCTTGGTGCTTTGTGCGAACGCGCTCCCTGCCATCAATGCGGAGAGCGCCATGGTCAACATGAATTTCATGGGGTCAGGGTTTAATGGTCCCAAGATAGGTATCGGGAATGGGAGGGTTGCTTGCTGCGCATGAGGGATACAAGGTGGGCTTTGAGATACCGTATCGAAGCGATCAGGATGACCTTCACGGTCCGTGCGGCCCTTTCAGTACGCTCTCATCGGGGGCGGTGCAACCGGTTGCACCGATCAGAAGGATGACGGAGGAACAGCGAGGGCAATAGGTCCGAGGCATACGAGCTGGGCAGGGAGGAGCACAACGTCCCCCGGATGGACTAAGTCAATACGTCCACACCGGACACTCCCGGTGCAGGGGGACACCCTGAGCGGGGAGTAATTGCCCCGTCGATGCGTGGCGGAACGGGCATGTTCACCCCCATCGGGCCGCTTATGGAGCGGAGGCTTCGCCCGGGAGGCCACGGCCCGGTGTTTGTCCGGATGGATGCATGGACCCTGAAGTTACATCCGGAGCGCGCCGTACCACGGTGATGGTGGTGGATGACGACAGGGACCTGCTGTGGCTCTTGTCACGCGTCCTGAGGAAGAAGGGGTTCCATGTGCAGGGATTCTTCTCCGCGCCATCCGTGGAAACGGTGAAGAAGATCGACCCGGCGGTCCTTTTTCTGGATGTGGAGATCGGTGGTGAAAGCGGTGAAGTGGTGTGTGAAAGGATCAAGCACAGCACTGATCTTCCCAAGTTCCCGGTGATCCTGATCTCCAGCCATGCCAAGGAGCGGCTACGTGAGACGGCCCAGCGGTGCGGTGCGGACGGTTATCTCACCAAGCCGTTCAACCTGCGCGGAATGGCGATGCTCGCCAAGTACTACGTGAGCCGGCCACCGGCAATATGATCAGTGCCGCGCCGCCGGTCTGCGCCCCCCCCAATTACTTGAAGATCGCATTCAGCACGCCGGCCAGCCGGATGCCCCCCTTGAGCAACTGCTGCTGCACCAACGGCCAGTTTTCATACTGGTATTCATAACCCAGTTCAGCGCCGGGTCCTGCAGGGTAGATCCGTGCCCTAAAGGTCACGTTCTCCTGTGCCCAATCCGCGGCCGAGCCGCAGGACCATTCCTTGATCTGCAGCGGCGTGGCGTGGTCCAGGCTGCGTGCCAGCTCGGAAAAGCTCAGTTGGCTTTGGTCGATCAGGCCGCTATCCCATACGCGGTGGAGGTTAGAGCCCTTTTTGAACCACTGCACTTGGAAGTTGTTCCCGCCCCGATCATCACCCCGGCCCACGTGCAACGGTTGGTGCAGGTCCCCGATCAGGTGGATCAACACCTTCAAACAGAAGAGTTGACGCACATCGGACAGCGTATCGCTCTTCAAGGCCTGCACCATCCGGTCGATGGCTTCCACGGCGTCCCCGTTGGGGTTCTTCTCCGCTTGGGCATAGGTACTCCCATCGGGAATGGTCACCCAGTGCCAGTCGCGGGTATGGTCGTATGTGGAGTCGCTGCGCACATCGTCCATCCATGTGGAGGCGATCGCCATGGAGGTGGGGCCCAGGATGCGTTGAACTGCCTTGCGCGCTTTATTGGAGAGATGCTTATCGGCAATGCTCCCCACCACCCGGTGCCCCGTGGGTCCCCATGCAAGTGCCGGTACAGGGAGGAGCATCATCACCAGAATGCATGTGTTCAAGAGCTTCATACCACAAGTGTAGCGCCTTTTGAGGATGTCGGATCTGCGCGTACGGTTGATGCCTGCGGGAGGAATGGTCGAATTTGTGGCGCTTTCTCCACGCAGTGCCAAGGTGTTCCGGGATCACGGAAGCCGTGAACACCACGGTGGGTCGGGCATGCACGGCACGCACCCCAGTTCCGGCACGTTATTCGGTGCCCATGTGATGGATCAAAACTTGTCATTCAAATGGAAACCACGCAAAAGAGGACGATCACGGATCCCAAGAAGGAGCACGATGCCATTCCCCTGCCGGAACATTTTGATCGTGAAAGGAAGCCCAAGGGAGGGCATCGGTCCCAAAGCACGGCGGGTACGAAAACCCCGGGCAAGGTGGGCAAGGAGGGCTTGAGCGAAGCGGCCGAGCGCAAGGCACGCCGCGACGGTGAATTGCCTGCCAGGGAGTAGCAGCCACCCCCCTCTACCTGTACAGGAATTCTTGGGGGATGGACCGCGAAGGAGTGATGCCCGCAATTATTCCGGACACCAGTGAAACACCAACCACGGATACAAGGAATAATTACGGCACGTGATGCATGGTTCGTGTCCGTCCGTGGTTCCTCTTCAGGGATCCAACACCAGGGCAGGCGCGGCCGATGGCCCCTTCCGCGTGCAGTGGGCTACGCTTGTGTTTTTCCCACTGGAATCGCGGTCAGCACAAGGTGCTTGTCCCGCGCCGCCAGTTCCAGCAGCAAGGCCCGGATGCAGAGGATCAGACCGGTCATCTCCAAGGTTTCCTCCATGGTATACATGGCGATGTAACCCGGTTCCATGAACACCCAGCAATCAGCGGCATCGCCAAAAACGCCGCACGGCATCCATGGGAAGTTCGCCGCGTCCCTCGGGGTAAGGCCTTCGAGCAATTTTCCTCCGGCCATTTCCATGAACACGGCACCGAGCACATAGACCGTTCCGCTCACAACAAGCCGTTTCCGCAGCTGCGGCGACAGGCCCATGATCCAGCGGGAAAGCAACAGGACCAATGCGATCGCGGCCAGGCCGTACGGGATCACCCAGGCATAGTAGAACCAGCCGGTCAGGCTGCCATCGCTTCCGGAAGCCTCGATGAGGCGCTTGGTGAATTGCATGAACTTCTCATGGACTTGGGAGCCTTCATCGATACCGAGGAACAGGAAGACGGCAGCCATCAACTTCCATCCACGTGCAGCTTGCTTTGGCGCATTCATTCCATGGAACAGGAAGAGCGCCGAACCGATGAAAAAGAGCAGCACGTTGTACAGGGTGGGCAGGTTACCCTCCGTGTCGAGGTCGGCCAATAGGGTCAGGGCCTCCACCCGCCAATGGAGCACCAGATGGCAAAAGGAGGTGAAGAGGCCAAGTGCCACCAGAAAGGCAAGCACAGTGAACAGGATACGCGTAGTGCGCTTCGGCTCGAACACGATCCCGTTCATGGTGATCACCGGTTACGTTCCGTGCCGAACGATCAGGCCTTCCCCAGGATCTTGAACATGCCCGTGCCGCATTCGGGGCATTTGCCCTTCATCGCCCTGCGACCATTGGCCATCGTCACTTCCTCGGGGTCCTTCATGTTGCGCTTCGCTTTGCACTTCACGCAATACGCTTCCACTGGTGCTGCCATCTTGTTCGGGGATCACATGCCAGGCAACAGGCCCGGCACAGGGGCAAGATAGGGCCGATGAAACACGGCGTGCCCGGGCAGCGCGGCTCAGGTTATCAACAGCCCATGGCTGGATCCGCGGTCAACAGGGGGGTGCGCCCCGGTGAACTGCGGGCGGCTGGTTCGATCCGTTCCTACCCGACCCGACCGGTCACCGGTTCTCGTCCATGCGCCGTTGACGGTTGCAGCGCCTTCCTGCCTTGCCACCTGCACAAAGCTGAACTGCGGCCCCAACCATGACCGTTGGTGCCCACCGCTGGCGGTTCTTCACCCCCTCGTTGCACCCTTTTCACGGAACAATTCCGGTAACTTGCCCGCTCGTAACACGCCACCCACCCTTCGCGTAGCAGGGCGGTCTTTCACAAGGAGATCAGGTGAACCATGGGAAAGAGATCAGGTGAACCATGAAATTGGTAACGATCCGTGACTTGTTGCGCGCCGAGCAGTGGGTGAAGAACGGCTTTTTGGTGCTCCCCTCATTTTTTGCGGGGAACATTCTGGAACCGGGCGTGTCGTTGCGTCTTTTCCTTGGCATGGTGTCCTTCTCGCTGGTGGCCTCGGCCATTTACATCGTGAACGACCTGCGGGACGCGCCCGCCGATCGCCTGCATCCCCGAAAATGCAAGCGGCCCATCGCGGTCGGCCTGGTGCGACCTTCCACGGCCATTTCCATCGCATGTCTGGTTGCTGCGATGGGCCTGGCGGGTGGGTTTTTTCTGGGAACGAATTTCGGTTTGATCGTGCTGGGTTATGCCGTGATGAATCTGGCCTACAGTCTTTATTTGAAGAAATGGGCCATCCTCGATGTCATGATCATCGCCGTGGGCTTTCTCCTGCGCATCCATGCCGGCGGTGCGTTGGTCGAAGTGCCCATCAGCATGTGGTTGGAAATACTCACGTTCCTGCTTGCACTGTTCATCGCCTTTGGCAAGCGGCGTGACGAGGTTATGGTCTCCACGGCGTCCGGCGCGGCCGCGCGGCGAAGCATCCAAGGCTACAATCTGGAGATGGTGAACAGCAGCATGTCGTTGATCGCGTCGGTGACGCTGGTGGCGTACCTGATGTACACGGTAAGTCCCGAGGTGATGGACCGCATCGGCAGTACACGGTTGTACTATACCGCGTTCTTCGTGCTGATGGGCATGTTGCGTTACTTGCAATTGGCGCTGGTGAAGCATCGGACGGGATCGCCAACGCGGTTGGTGCTCGAGGATTGGCCGTTACAGGCGATCATCGCAGGTTGGTTGGTCACCTTTGCGCTCATCATCTATGCACATTGAACACGGCCGCTTCAGCAACTGGGGCAATTATCCGGTGCGTACCGGCAGCTCCTACGCCGCTGAAAGCGTGGAGGAGGTCAAGCAGCTGCTGCGCGAAGGCGGTACCCTCACCCCTCGTGGCAATGGCCGCAGCTACGGCGATGCCTCACTGGGTGCCCGCATGTTGGACGGGCTTGCCCTGCCACCGGACTTTCACCTGGACCCCGTAAAGGGAACCGTTACCTGCGGCGCCGGCATGCTGCTGGATGAGTTGCTGCTGCGGGTCGTCCCCGAAGGTTTCTTCCTGCCCGTCACTCCGGGTACGCGGCTCATCACCGTCGGCGGTGCCATCGCAGCGGACATCCACGGCAAGAACCACCATTGCGACGGGTGCTTTTCGGCGCACGTGCTCGAGATGCGCATGGTAACGGGCCATGGCGAAGAGGTCTCGTGCTCGCCCACCAGCAATGCCGAGCTGTTCCGAGCCACCGTGGGGGGCATGGGCTTGACCGGCGTGATCACCAGCGCCACCATCGCCCTCAAACGCATCAGTTCCGCCTACATCCGGCAGCGCAGCATCAAGTGCAGGAACCTCTCCGAACTGTTCGAGCGCTTTGTGCAACATGCGGACGCCACGTACAGTGTGGCATGGATAGACCTCCTGGCCAGTGGCGACCGGTTGGGCCGCAGCGTGCTGTTGCTGGGCGAGCATGAACCCGCGGAACGCCTTCCCGCCAAGCTGCGCCACGATCCGCTGCGGGTGCATTCAAAGGCGAAATTGCGCGTGCCGTTCTTCTTCCCGGCATTCGCATTGAGCAACCTCACCGTGCGCATGTTCAACATGCTGTACTATGGCAAGCATGGCAAGGGCGAGCAGGAAAGCGTGGTGCATTACGGCCCGTACTTCCATCCGTTGGACGCCGTGGGCGACTGGAACCGGATCTACGGAAGGCGCGGCTTCCTGCAGTACCAGATCGTGGTGCCGTTGGAAGGCGGCGAGGCACGGATGCGCGCGGTGATCGAGGAACTCTCGAAGGCACGCGTGGCCAGTTTCCTCGCGGTGCTCAAGCGTTTCGGACCCGGCAATGAAATGAGCCCGATGAGCTTCCCCATGGAGGGCTTTACCCTCGCACTGGACATCCCGTGCTCCAAGGGCGTGTTCGCGGTGCTGGACCGCATCGATGCCATGGTGGCGGAAGCGGGCGGGCGCATTTACCTGGCCAAGGATGCCCGCATGTCCGGCGATACGTTGCGGGCCACCTACGCCGGTCTGTCGGATTTCCAACGCACCGTGGCCCGGGAAGGGCAGGGGCGTTTTACCTCGGCGCTGGCCGAACGCATCGCCTTGCGAAACAACGAAATGGACAACCCCCGCTTCGATCCCAAGGCCGTGCTGGTCCTGGGTGCCACCTCGGACATCGCCGCCGCCATGGCTGAACAATTCGCCCGCGAAGGCCATTCGCTGATGCTCGCCGGGCGGGACGTGGACCGGTTGCGCACCATGGCGGAAAACCTCGGTCGAGCGCACGGTGTGGTGTGCGTCCCCATGGCCTTCGATGCCGTAAAGACGGAAGGGCATCGCGCATTCTACGAGAGCTTGGACCCGAGGCCGGGCATCGTGGTGTGCGCCTTCGGGGACCTGCCGGACCAGGTGAAGGCACAGGAAGACCCCGAGCTTGCATTGCGTTCCATCCAGGTGAACTATGCCGGGGCGGTGAGCATCCTGGAGTTCGCCGCAGCCGACCTGGAGGCCAGGAACGCGGGGCACATCATCGGCATCTCCTCCGTGGCCGGCGATCGCGGGAGGGCGAGCAATTACATCTACGGCAGCGCCAAGGCGGGCTTCACGGCCTACCTCAGCGGCTTGCGGCACCGGCTGTTCAAGTCGGGCGTACAGGTGCTTACGGTGAAGCCAGGCTTCGTGCGCACCCGCATGACGGAGGGTCTGCCCCTGCCGGCACCGCTCACGGCAACGGCGGAACAAGCGGCGGCAGCGATCATCAAGGCCATGAAGCAAAAGCGGAACACGGTGTACGTCCTGGGCCGTTGGCGCTGGGTGATGGCCGTAGTCCGCAATCTGCCGGAATTCATCTTCAAACGAAGCAAGCTGTGAACACCTTGGCGCTCTTCGATCTGGACGGCACGTTGACCTGTGAGGACACCATGCTTGCATACATCCGCCAGCGTACCGGGGCGTGGAAGTACGCAGGGATGTTGCTGGTGGCGGGTGCTTTGGACGGCTTGGGCAAGATCGGCGTGGTACCGGCCGATGCCGGAAAGAAACGCCTGATGCGCATGGCCTTCGCCGGTGCATCGGTGAGCGAGGTGACGAAGGATGCGGAACGCTTTGCGCGCGAAGCCATGCCGGGCCTGATGCGGCACGGTGCCTTGGAGCGCGTGCGCTGGCACCTGCGCGAGGGTCACCGCGTGATCGTGGTCTCGGCTTCCTGCGGCGCGTGGCTGCGGCCCTGGTGCGATGCGGAAGAAGTGGAATTGATCGCCACGGAGCTGGAAACGCGGGACGGGCACTACACCGGGGAGCTGTCCACCCCGAATTGCAAGGGGACCGAGAAAGTGCGGCGATTGAATGAAGCAGTGGACCTGGCGCGCTACGAGCGGATGTATGCCTATGGCGATACACCGGCGGACCGGCCGATGCTCGCCCTGGCCACGGACCCGTACTACAAGCCGTTCCATGCGGTGGAAGGCATGGAGGACCGGCCCGAGGAGGAATGCGGAGCAGCTGCGCGGGGTGGGCAGGCCCTGCCCCCGATCGGCTTCCTGGTTGTGGCGCTGATGCTTGTAGGGGTGGGTGGAATATCCATCCATCAAGCGTTGAAGCCCGTGACGGAGGCGGTCGCGACCGGATCGTTCGACCGGGTCCTCGAAGCCTTTCCGCGTTCCGGTGATTGGCCGGATGTGATCCACTTCATGCCAGATCATCAGGTGATCATGAAGGATCACAACGGCACGGTACGTTATGAGGGGCGATGGCGTTGGGATGAAAAGGGGCATTCGCTCAGGCTGGATGATCCCGTCTGGGACCGCCGCGTGGCATGGGTCCCCGGCTGGGGCGGTCCCCGGCTGCGAGTGGCATCGTCCGTTGGGAAGGACCTGTTCCAGACCGTAACGTTCAGGCGAGCGGAATGAGCCGTGACAGCAGGAACCAGTGGCATGCACTTCGGGCGCGGGTGACCTCCAAGGGAGGGATAGCCGTGCTGATGCTGCTGTTCATGCTGGTGCTTGCGGTGGTACCCGCAGTGCATGCGGTGCGTGGCCTGGAGTGGGGACCTACTACGGATTTCTACCGCGATGGATCCTTCGTACACAGCATCCTGGACGGTCGCTTCGGGCAGGACCCCCAATTCAAGGGAGAGCACTTGTGGTACACGCCATTGATCTTCGGCATGGAGGCCTTGCTGGCAAGGCTCACCGGGCTTCCCGTGCAAACGGTATTGGTACAGGCCGGGCCGTGGTTGAACCTGCTGGCCCCGGTATGCTTTTTCATCATGGCATGGTACTTCCGGGGTCCGGTGGCAGCGGTAGCGGCAACGGCGATCTACCTCTTCTTCCTGGTGGGCGATGAACCGGCGTGGGCCGTCCCTACGTACACGCCATGGCTCATCCCGATCTCCTTCGTGCAGGCTTTTTTCTACCTGGGATTGATCGTGCTCCACCGGGCCTTCCAAAGCGGGACATTGTTCTCCGCGCTGGCCTTGGGCGCGGTGACCGGATTGATCTTTCTGAGTCATGCCGCCCCGGCATTGATCCTCGTTGCGATCATCGGACTGCTCACGGCGGAAAGGGTGATAACCGCGTTCCGCGCAGGGGAGGTCCGCAATGCATGGCGAAGGTTGGGGTTGAGCGCCGCCGCAGGTACCATGTTCGTGCTGTTCGCCATGCCCTTGTTGTGGTACATCATCGGTACCTACGGGATGCAAATGAGGAACCGGACGCCGTTCCTGTACACGTACGAACTGCTTACCCTGGCCCACATCCGCCTGTTCCTCTTCTACAACATCACATGGGTAACCGCGGCCGGGCTGGTGGGGTTGGTGCTGCTGGTGCGTGAGGTGCTGAGGCGGAACGGGCTACGGCGCACGATCGAACTTTGGTGGTTCGTGGTTTCGCTGGTGCTCTTCGGGTATGCGTACCTGGTGAGCGTGCTGGACGCGAGTTTTGATATCCTGTTGCCCGGTACGGCTCCGTCCTTCCATTACTTCTTCTACATGAAAGCCGCCATGGTGCTGTTCGCCGGTACTTTGGTCGCCCGCATTGCCCGGCGCTTGCCCTTCAGCCCCGCGCAGGCCCGCGTGGCCGCGATGTTGGTCTGGGTGGTGCCCATCGCCATGGTCTATCCGGGCTACTCCGGGCGTATGGACGTTCATGGCATGCAGGCCCAAAGCCTCGCCATCAGCGAGGACCACGACCTTGTGGACATGTTCCACTGCCTGCGCGACTCCCTCGTTTGGGACGATGTGGTGCTCTGCGACGATAGCCTCAGCGTGTTCCCGCTCATGCCGTCCGCGCGCAAGGTGGTGGCGACCGTTTGCACCATGGCCAATCCGTACGTGGACCTCGTACCCCGCATGGCGGATCGGGATTCCATGCTCAAGGGGCTACAGGTGGAAGAACCGGGTGATGAAGCGTTGTTGGCGAAGTACGGCGTGACGCATCTGCTGCTACGGACGGCCGATGAGGCCCGGCTACCGCTGCGTGAAAAGTGGTTTCCCACCGTGGTCTTGCGCAATGAGGGTTACGTCCTCTTCGCTCGCTGATCCGCGTTGCGATCCTGCTCAGGCCAGGTCCTGCACCACTTCCTCCGCCACCAGGTCCGCCTCCTCCTCCATCTCGCAGAAGCGATGGACATCAGCCTCACCCAATGCGGGGTTGAGCCAGTCGCCCTTGTAGGCCTTGGGGATGATCACGGGCTGGCGTTTCCTGCTGTTGTGGATGCTGGCCATCAACGTTTGGGCCGGGCGGGTGAGGATGCTGTAGGTATCGCCATCGTAGATGCCGCCGAGGCAGAAGATTTCATGATCATTGAGGGTGATCTGGAAGGGGACCTTGGCGGGTGTCTTGCGCCCTTCCACGGGCCGGTGCTGCCACTCGAAGAAGGAGGTCACCGGAATGAGGCAGCGGCGGCCTGCGGTGGCGGCGGCCTTGAATGCGCGCTTCTCGTAGATGGTCTCGCTCATGGCATTGAAGGTGGGCGTGCGCTTGAGGAATTCCTTGGGATCCTTCACCCAGCCGGGCACCAGGCCCCATTGCTTCCAGCCGATCACCTTGGATTCCTCCGCGCTGATCACCGGCCACCACGGGCGCGCAAAGGCACTGGTGCGGGGAAGGGGAAGCTGCCCCCGGGTCTCCTCGAGCATCTGCCGGTGCAAGCGGACCTGGAGCGCGGCCACATCGGTATCCAAGGCGGTATGGTAGCACATGGATCGAATATAGCACAAGCGTTGCATCCGGCGGAACGGGGATGGACAAGTAACGTGCTGCCAACGTGGGGGCGGGTGCCGCCTGTTGATGAACGGATGCAAGACCATGCGCCGTTGGTAGCGTTGGTAGGTGGGTTGATGGGACCTCTCCATGTTGGAGTGGGAGGTTGAGGAATACGTGGCGCATACTCCACGAAGTGTGCCGATTGCGCGGGGTCGCTGTAGCTGCGAAACGAGCAAAGGGCGAACGGCATGCGACCCGCTGCCGACAAGCTGTTCAGCGCTCCTGTGGTATATCCAATACCGGTCTCCCAAAAGGAAACCACGGATAAAAAATGGTTCTACAGCGTGTTCTTCCAGATCCGTGAGCCGAAGATCAGCGACAACACGAGCAGGACTAGGAAGATGTAGAAGATGATCCGCGCGATCTCCACGGCACCAGCGGCTATGTTGCCAAATCCAAAGATCCCGGCGATAATCGCGATAACAAGGAAAGTGACTACCCATCTGAGCATGGTCGTATGGTTTTTTGGTTTCCGATGAAAAGACACATATCGTACCGGCAAGCCGCAAGGGGGAAAGGTCTGGTAATGCGAGGCAGATCTTCCTCAACATGGGCAAAGCAAGCGGGAAGGGAACTCGACTGGAGGCGTGTTCGCATGTAGTGGAGCGATACGGTCCGATCTACTGCTCACTCAGGGTCTCGCGAAGAGGACCCTAAGCGTACTGATTCAGCATGGCAGGGTCCCGAGGCGGAGACCGTGCGCGACCAGGAAGTGGGGGATCCCCGCGAGGTTCCATGGAGCGGATTCCCCAGTATGCCCCGTTGGTCAGTTTCGTTGCCCGCCCGGGCGCTTCCCGGTCCAGGTCCATTCATGCCGTGGACCAGTGCTCTTTCTCAAGAGGGACCTCCATCTGGCATCCGATCGGCATTACCTTCACTCAAGATCCGAAGACCATGAACACAAAAGAGGAGGACAATAGCGTCCATGCTCCGGGTCCGGGGAAACCCGGTGAGGTGCCGCGACCGGGCATCAAGCCTGATCCGAAACCCGATCCACTGCCGCCCACCACCACGCCACAAGAGGTGCCCAGCGAGCCGGGCAAGGCCCCGGAACCCACACGCGAGCATCCGTCCGATCCCAAGCCGGTGAAACCGACCAGCCGGACCTGTGGGTTCAATAACGGTCGGAACAATTGATCGCCAACCCATGAGCACCCCAACTCCCGGAACCGGAAGGCACGACACCAATGTCGGCTTTCATCCCCCTGCGGCAACGGACGCGCCGGCCACGCGCTTCATGCTCCTGATCATCCTTGCGTTGCTGGTGGTGGGGGGTGTTGTCGCGGTGGTGATGTACAACCAATACAAGGAGCACGAGGTGGTGCCGGCACCCTCGGAACAGGCCGTGCCGCCCCACGTTCCCTGATCGGGAATGTTGTTGTGATCAGAACTTCAACCGCAGCTCCATCTTCAGGTCACTGCGGTGATCGCCGGAGATCTCCTGCAATCCGGAGCTGATCACCTCGCGGTCCGTGAACATGGTGATGCCGTATCGTGCCCAGAGGTCAATGTTCCGGGCCACGGACCAGCGGAGCATCGCGTACCAGCGCATGCCCCGTCCATAGATCGGTGGCAGGCTGAACACGCCGGGGATGTCCGACTCGAACGCGTAGATGCGTGCATCGTAGCTGTCCGTGGAGAAGAGCGCGATGCGACCGGTGAATTCCAACTTGCCCCTTTTCGGCCGGTGAATGATGTCCTGGTAGATCAGGAAGCCGTGATCCGTGGGACTATCGTCGCGCGCGTAGTCCACGCTTTCGATCCGGGTGCGCAGAGTGACCCCCGGGCTCACGCGGTAGCTGGCATTGAAGCGATAGTTGTTCTGCCTGGTGTCCACCAGGGGAAGTACCCCCGTGACGCTTTCATTCGTATTGCGCGGCTTTACCTGTGTTCGGGCCTTCACGTACATCTGTACGCCCCTGCTGGGGGTCCAAGTGAGTTGCCCCAGGGCTTCGTAGCCGTTGCTGAGGCCATTGGTCTGGTAGCGTAACCACGGGAATGCGAACTGGTCGAAATAGGCGTTGAATACCCATCTGCGGCTGGGGCGTAGTTCGATGCCGGTATACAGGCCGCGTTCGTTCCATGGGTTGGAGCTTTCCGCGAAGGCAGTGCTGTACAGGCCATGGAAGTCGCGCTGGAGATCGCGGTAGAGCATGGCCAGGGACAGCCTCTTGTCCAACGCCACCAACACACCCGTCATGCCGGCAAGTCCGCCGTTGGAGCTGCGGGCTCCTTCGCCGAACCACGTGAGGCTGCGGTGGACGACGTTCCAATTCAATCCGTAGGTGGTGTTCACATTTCCTTGGAATTCGTATTGATTATAGGGATACGTTGTGCTCTTCAACAGGGTGTTGTCAAAGTTCACCTGGGCGGCGGTGGCACCGAGGTCCCATCCGTTCCCCTTGTACCGGAGATGGCCACCATAGATGAACTCCTCCAAGGCATCCTTCTTGGCCAGTTCGTTGTACGTGCGGTGGTAGCCGTCCTCGAGGAAGGAACTGAAGGTGGCCTGGTCGGTATCGAAGCCCGTGCTGCTGGTGTCAGCCTGCACATTGGCATCATACTTTTTCTTGCTGATGAATGCGGTGCCCTCCAAGTGCTTCCCGATGTCCATGGTGACGCCGGCACCGCGCAGGAACTGGTTCTCGTTCACGCTGGCGTAGGGTGAAAGCCCGGGAGCATTCCGGCTGATGTTCATCGTGTACGCCGATTTGCGGGCGAAGGACAAGCCGCTCGCGAATACGAGTCCCTGCCCGAACTGGGCTTGGTAGTCACCGATGGCCACGGCCTTGAACGGGCCGATGTCCCGCAGGAAGAGATGTGCCGAATAGAAGTCGAAGCCCTGCTTTTGGCTGCCTTTGAAGAACTCTTCCCCCTCGTCCTTTTCCGCGGTGATGCCGAAGTCCAGGTTCCTCCGGTACTTGAACCGATAGCGTGCGTACGCTTTCCAAGGGCTGCCGAGGTAGACCTTGCTGTTCGCCCGCAGGGAATCCATCACCTGCGGGTCATCGGTGTCGGGAAGTGGTTTGCCGTTCGGATCGGTATACGGTTGGTTGAACGGATCGCCGCCTCCGATAAAGCCCTTGCGTTGTTCGATATTGATCTGGGTGCGCAGCAGCACTTCGCTCTTGCCGTTGGCCAGCATCTCCTTCAGCGAGGTGCGGGAGCTGCCCTCCCCGCTGATGGTGACGAAGGATCGGAGCAGTTCCATCGTGGCGAGGTCCAGGCCGTCCACGGCCTGCAGTTCGTAGATGCTGATGAACTTGCCGAACCGTTGGATGTGGGCGAGGATGGCGTTGATCTGGATGTCGGTGAGCAGGTGTAGCGAACCCAGCTCCTCCGCATCGGTGCGGTTGAGGTTGATCGGATCGCCGAGCCGATCGGTGAGCTGGTCGGCCAGGGAGGAGAGGTCCAAGTCGCTCTCGTCGCCGAGCTGCTCCGCGATCACCACGATGCGTTGTTCGATCAGGTCCCGCAGCTCCGGCGAGACCTCCTGCGCGCGCACGGTCATCGCGCCGATCAGCAGCGCAAGCACCAAACCCAGGCCCCGCATCATCCCGGAATATGCAATAGGATTTCCACTGTGGCCCGAAATCGCTGCGGCAGCATACGCTTCGCCCTCTTTTCCTTCGGCAGAATGGCTTGGGCTATTCCTTCTCAGTGAAAGCGTCGCTGCCATTGCGATTCCGACCCTCGCGACGGATCCTACTGCATATTCCGGGGTCATTTGAAGCGGTAGTTCAGGTTCACCATCGGGGTGAGGCCCAACTGGGATCGCATCACGGCGGCCAGGTCCAGGTCCAGCTGGCCCATGCGCACGCCCACGCCGAAATGGGCCTTGGTGGGGCCGGTGCTGATGCCCGTGCGGAGGAAAAGTGCGGGGATCGGCCTGTATTCGATCCCCGCATGGTATTGCTCGGAGCGATCGATGTCCTTGGATACTTCGCCCGTCAGCACGACCTGATCGCTGAAGGTGTAGCCCAGCCCTGCACTGATCACCGTGGGTGCCTTCTCATCGTAAGGTCCGCCCAGGGTGGCGCGATTGGGGTTGTACAGGTGCGCGCCGATCCACAACCGTTCGGTGAGCTGTGCCTGCACGCCCAGTTCGGCGGTGATGGCACTGGTGCTGCCGTAGTCATCGCCGAGGCGGAGGTTGAGGTAGTCCAGTTGCACGCCCACGCGCAGGCCGTCGCTGAGCTTCATGGCGTATGCCAGCCCGAAGGTGCGTTGCGCGTAGAGGTCATTCCCGAAGGAATTGGCGCTGAGCGCGAAGGTGCCCTTGCCCACCGGCAACGCGAAGGCCAGACCCTGCATGGCGAGGTCCGGTGAAAGCCAATGCTGTTGGTAGTAGGCCCCGGCCACCGCGTGTTCCAAACCGGCGAGTCCCGCTTGGTTGCCGCTCACGTTCCAGAGGTCGATCAGGGTGAGGCCCGCATTGCCCATGCCGGCGAAGCGGGCGCTCGTGGGGATATGCTCGCCCCCGGCGAGCGCAGCGGCAGGGGTCAGGGCCGCCGCCAGGAGGAAAGTGATCGTGCGCATCGGTCCGAAAGTAGGTATCCGGGGCGTTGGACGGGAAGAGCGCATGGATGTGTCAGCCGATCGGTCACCATTTCATCGGGCCCACAGCCAATGGTCGAGGGGCTTTCGTAAGGTGTGATGAAGTGACGGAGGCCAGGTTGGAGGTCCTCTTCATCATGGTCACCCGCCCCCGATCCCTACCTTCGGCCCCTGCCCATGGACAAGGTCATCCTTCACGACAAGCAGTTCGAGCCCTTTATCGGTGTCGCCGAGCTGAACGCGGCCATTGAAAAGGTGGCCGAAAAGGTGGCCACCCGGTACGCGGATAGCGTGCCCTTGTTCATGGGCGTGCTGAACGGCGGCTACTTCTTCGCCTCGGAACTGCTGAAGCGACTGCCGATCACCTGCGAGATCACCTTCGTGAAAGTGGCCAGCTACCATGGTACCAAGAGTACGGGCACGGTAAGCCAGCTGATCGGTCTCAATGAGCGCATCACCGGTCGCCATGTGGTGGTGGTGGAGGACATCGTGGACACGGGCAACACCATTGAGCATATCGTGGAATCGCTTCGGGAGAAGAACCCCGCCAGCATCGCCATTGCCAGCCTTTTGCTGAAGCCGGAGGTGTACAGGAAGAAGATCCCGATCGATTTCGTGGCCATGGAGATCCCCAACGTCTTCGTGGTCGGTTCGGGCCTGGACCATGACGGGCTGGGGCGGAACCTGCCGGGGATCTATCGGATCGTGAATAACTGAACCAATGCCAGCGCCGGGCCTCGGCGTGTACGGATGAAGAAAACGAACATCGTGCTTTTCGGCCCTCCGGGGGCGGGCAAGGGCACGCAGAGCAAGTTCCTGACGGAACGCTACGGACTGGAACACCTGAGCACCGGTGACCTGCTGCGCGCGGAGATCCATGCGGAAACACCGCTGGGCCTGCAAGCGCGGGAGCTGATGAGCGCCGGCGAACTGGTGCCCGACGAGATCGTGGTGGGCATGATCAAGAACCTCCTGGAGGAAAGCCCCGATGCAAAGGGCTTCATCTTCGATGGCTTTCCGCGCACGCGCGCACAGGCCGAGGCATTGGACGCCACCTTGGAAAAGATCGGCAGCGACATCACCCTGATGCTCGCCCTGGAAGTGGAGGAGGAGGAGCTGGTGAAGCGCCTGCTGGGGCGCGGTGCCACCAGCGGCAGGCCGGACGACAAGAGCGAGGAGGTGGTGCGCAAGCGCATCCGCGAGTACGAGGAGAAGACCGCGCCCTTGAAGGACTACTACAACGCCCAAGGGAAGTTGCGCAAGATCAATGGTGTCGGGAGCATTGCGGAGATCACTGCGCGGCTCACCACCGCTATCGACGGGTAGGCGCGATCGTCTCTTGCCCGGGTGCCCGTTTCCCCGGGAAAATAGCGCGTTGGATGGAACGCTTCATGGAAACCCCTGCACCGGTCGCAAATCCATTCCTCGCGGTCATTCACCACCTTTGCGCCCATGTCCTCCGCGAACTTCATCGACCAGATCCGCATCGAGTGCCGCTCGGGAAAGGGCGGTGCGGGCAGCCGCCACATGCGGCGCGAGAAGTACATTCCCAAGGGCGGCCCCGACGGTGGTGACGGCGGGCGCGGCGGGCATATCATCCTGCGGGCCAACCCGCAGCTTTGGACGCTGCTGCACCTGCGCTACACCAAGCATGTGATCGCCAAGGACGGTGAGAGCGGCAGCGGTAACCAGAGCAGCGGCCGCATGGGGGAGGACCGCATCATCGAAGTGCCGCTGGGCACGGTGGCGAAGGACCCCGATACCGGCGAGATCTTCTGCGAGATCACCGAACCCGGCCAAGAGCTGATCTTGCTGGAAGGCGGGCGCGGCGGCTTGGGCAACCAGCATTTCCACAGCTCCACCTTCCAGACGCCCCGTTTCGCGCAGCCCGGTGAGCCGGGCTTGGAGAAATGGATCGTACTGGAATTGAAGATACTGGCCGATGTGGGCCTGGTGGGCTTCCCCAACGCGGGAAAGAGCACCCTGCTCTCGGTGGTAAGTGCGGCCAAGCCGAAGATCGCCGATTACCCGTTCACCACGTTGGTGCCCAATCTCGGCATCGTCCCATACCGGGACGGCAAGAGCTTTGTGATGGCGGACATTCCGGGGATCATCGAAGGCGCGCACGAGGGCAAGGGCATCGGTCTGCGCTTTCTGCGCCACATCGAGCGCAACAGTGTGCTGCTCTTCATGGTGCCTGCGGACAGCCCGGACATCAAGGCCGAGTACCACGTGCTTTTGAACGAGCTGAGGCAGTACTCGCCGGAGCTACTGGACAAGGAACGCATCCTGGCGGTGACCAAGTGCGACATGCTTGACGATGAACTGGCAGCAGCCGTGCGCAAGGAACTGCCCAAGGGCATCGACCATGTGCTCATCAGCTCGGTGGCGAACCAGGGACTGGACCGCTTGAAGGACATGATCTGGACAAAGATCCACACCACCCTGGAGCCGGAGCCACCACCCAGCCGCTTTTGATGGCGTGGACCGATGCCATACTTGCCGCCGACCGCACGGCCTTCCTGGCAGTGAACGGTGCGCATTCCGCCGTGGCCGATGTATGGATGAGCTACCTGAGCGAGCCCACGCTCTGGGTCCCGTTGTACGTGCTCTTCCTGGTGCTGATCAAGCTGCGCTGGGGTTGGCGTGGCCTCTGGTGGTCCCTGCCCGTGGCGGCGTTGATGGTCTTCTGCAGCGATACCGGTTCTGTGGTGCTCTTCAAGAACACCGTGCAGCGGCTGCGCCCGTGCCATGCCGCGGACCTGCAAGGGCTGGTCCACCTGGTGAACGACCATTGCGGCGGGAAGTACGGCTTCATCTCCTCCCATGCGGCCAATCATTTCGCACTGGCCGTCTTCATGGCCGGGATGTTGCGCCGCGATCCCTGGTGGTCGCTGCCGTCCCTGCTGGTCTGGGCGGGACTGGTGGCGTACAGCCGCATCTATCTGGGAGCGCATTACCCCGGCGATGTGATCGTTGGGGCGCTCTACGGTTCGCTGATCGGGGGGCTGGCCTACGGGCTGTTCCGCACCATTCACCAACGCACCGGTGAGCGATGAACGTTTGGGGCGCGGTATTCCTGGGCGGCGGCATCGGCAGCCTGATGCGCTACGGTATCACACGGCTGTTGCTGGCGTTGGATCTGCGCGGGGCATTTCCGTGGGCCACCTTGTTGGCCAATGTCATCAGCGTGATCATCCTTTCCTGGATGATCCTGCGGATGTCCGGGCACTTTCAGCAACGCCCCGTGCTCAGCGCCTTCATCACCGTGGGCATCTGTGGTGGCTTCAGCACGTTCAGCACCTTCAGCTACGAGAATTTTCTCCTCTTCCGGGAGGGCATGCCCGGCATGGCCATTGCCAACATCCTGGTGAACGTGGTGGCCTGCCTGGCCATCTTTGTCCTGATCGCCCGGCACACATGAGAACCCTTCTTTCCACTGGCCTTGCTTTGTTGTCCCTTGCACTTATTGCCCAGGAACCACGCTGGGCCTCGCCGCCCAAGCTGGTGGTGGGCATCGTGGTGGACCAGATGCGCGTGGACAACATCTACCGCTATTGGGGCAACTTCGGTGACGGAGGTTTTCGGCGATTGGTGCGCGAGGGATCCTTCCAGCGCGACGTCCATTTCAACTACGTGCCCACCCAGACCGGGCCCGGCCATGCCAGCATCTACACCGGCACCACCCCGGCGCGCCACGGCATTGTGGCGAACGATAGGTATGACCGCTCGACGAGGCGTACCATTTATTGCGCCCTGGACGCCTCGGTAACACCCGTGGGTACGGAGAGCAGCCGTGCGCAGCGATCTCCCGGGCAACTGCTTGCCACCACCTTGGCGGATGAACTGGAGCTGCGTACCGACCGCCGCTCGCGCACGGTGGGCATCGCGATGAAGGACCGGTCGGCCATCATGCCCATGGGGCGCATGGGGGATGCCGCCTACTGGTATGTCGGTGGCGATGAAGGGAAGTTCATCACGAGTTCCTGGTACATGAAGCAGTTGCCCAAGTGGGTGGAAACCTTCAATGAAAAACGGCTGGCCGCCAAGTACATGGACCAAACGTGGGACATGGCATTGCCCCGTGACCGCTATCACACGCCGCTGCCCGATGTCAATCCATACGAGGAGTCCTGGGGGAATGGCATCGCGCCTTCACTTCCCCTTGACATGGCCGCATTGAGCAAGGGAGGAACGAACCTGAGCCTGCTTCCCTACATCCCTTGGGGCAACACGCTCACCACCGACATGGCCATCGCCGCGATAGAGGGGGATTCCCTGGGCGCGGACCATGTGACGGACCTGTTGGCCGTGAGCTACGGCAGCATCGATGAGCTGCAGCATGCCATGGGGCAACGTTCCGTGGAAGGGGAGGATGCCTATGTCCGCTTGGATCGTGACCTGGACCGTTTGCTGACCTTCCTGGACAAGCAGGTCGGTGCAGGCGAATACACGGTCTTCCTCACCGCTGACCATGGCGGGGCCGATGTCCCGGCCTATTTGCGCGACCTGAAGGGCAGTGCGGGATACACGTCCATGGTCGAACTCCGTTCGTGGCTGGGCGGGCGGGGCTTTGCGGCGGCGATCGATACGATCAAGAAGGACCAGATCTACCTGGTGCCCAGTGCCGCGCCGGGTACGGCGGATGCCATGGCCAAGGTGTTGAACGAGCATCCGGCGATCGCCTATGCGGTAAGCGCGGACCGCTTGCTGGAAGCCCCTGAATTCTCCGGCTATGCCAAGGCGATCGCCAACGGCTTCATGCGGCAGCGTTGTGGTGATGTGGTTTTTGCGATGCAACCGGGCTTCCTGCGCAGTTATCCGGAATGGGACGGCAAGGGTTCGGACCATGGAACGGCCTGGAACTACGACACCCAGGTGCCCGTGATCTTCTTCGGCAAGGGCGTGGCCAAGGGGGAAGTGCTGCGCCGGACCTCCATCACGGACGTAGTTCCCACCGTGTGTGCGATCATCGGCATGGCGCTGCCGAACGCTGCGGACGGGCAGGCGGTGCCGGAGGCTGTACAGCACTGATCCGCGTTATTCGGATATCGGGATGGTAAGCATGTTGCTCCAATGACCTCGTGTCAGTCGGGTAATGGTGCGTTCATCCGACTTTTCGGCACCGGGGGACTGGCGCGGCGTTGCGTGGTGATCTAAGTTAGCTCCGTCAATGCCACCGCACCTTCTCCTCCGGGGGATCACCTTCTTCCTGCTCATCGGCTCCTTTACCCTTCTGGAGGCCCAATCCACCTTGTCGCTCCTGGCGTTGGGGACATCGGATTCCATTGCCGTTACGGTCTATGCGGGTGATCCGGAGGAGGGGGTCCCCGTGCTCCGCGCGGACTGGACTGGAATGGAGGGGAACACCCCGGGTTTCCGTCTTGATCGGCTGAAGAATTTCGGGACAGGACACGCCATCGCGCTGAGCGAATTGATCGTTGCCGGTGTGGAACAGTATCTCGATCAGCGGATCCACTTCACGCGCAACGGCGTGCGCACGGACATCCCGGTGGCCGGGCTTATCCAGGGTATCGACAAGATGATCGCCTTGTCCGCGTCCCATGTCGGCGCACCTGCGGTGGGACTGTCCGAGGCCACGCAAAAGCAGCTGGCACGGGTTAGCGGCATTGATTGGAGCCAAGCCAGTTTCGGAGTGGATGGCGGGGAGGACCAGGAGAAGTACTTGGCCATCTCCTTCTATGTCCGCGCCCAGCGGCAGGAACTGGAGCGACAGTTGCGCAACGACCTGATCCCCTTGTCCGGCATTCGGCCCCTGCTTGCACAGGAGGGGTCCATCGGCACGGTCGATAGGAGTGAGCAGGTGCCCACGGTGTGCAGCACGGTGTTCGACGACGACAATTTCCTCTGCGCCCTGGACCTGCGGGTGGACAGTGATGCGGCCATGCCGGATGTACGGCTCACCGATGCGATGCTCACGGATATCGCCTCCAAGGCGGAAACCTTCCGGAGCACGGAGCCCGAACCCAAACTGCGCAAGCGGGACCGCTGGTTGAAGGCGGAGCTGGACGCCATCAACCGCAGGATCGATCAGAGCGACCAGCGCAAGGAACTCTGGGTACTGCGTGATCGGATGGACGACATGGAGGGGCGATTGGATGATATCGGCATGCAGGTGGACGAGCTGAACCGGGAACGCACCCTTTCCGGCACTACGGAAAACCCGGTGGCCAACCTGAGCGCACTGGTGGGTCGGAACGTCACCGTTCATTTTGCCAGAGGCTCCTCGGAGCTGGGCACCACGGAGAAGGCCCTGCTCAATGAGGTGGTGCGGGCCATGGGGTTGGCCCCGGAAGGTCGGGTCCTGGTGACCGGTTACGCGGACCGCAGCGGATCGCCCGCCCTGAACCTGGCCCTCAGTGAGCGGCGGGCGAAAGCGGTACGGAACTATCTGCTCCTGCACGGCATTGGCGGTGAGCGCGTGCTGTTGAACTATTTCGGTGCCAGCCAAAGCTCCGGCACGGACCCTGCAGAGCGCCGGGTGGAGCTGGAGTGGGTCCGTTAGCGGGCGATCGTTCCGCTACCGTGACGGTTAGTGCGAAAGGTCACTTCCACAGCGGTGCCTCCATCGTTCAAAATGCGCAGTGTGCCATCCAATTGATCGGCCAGGGCCTCCACCACTTCCAGGCCGAGGTGCGTGTCCTTCACCGATCGCGGATCGAGGCCTTTGCCGTTGTCCTTCACCATCAGGATGAAGGAGCCATCGTCGGCAGTTCGTACCGTGATGGATATGTGGCCGCCTGTGGAGGGGAACGCATGTTGATGGCAGTTGGCGAGCAGCTCGCACAGGATCATGCCCAGCTGGATGCTGGTATCGGCATCGCATCGGATGCCTGCCGCATCCACACTGTGGCTCACCGAGCGGCTCTCCGGTTCGAACATGGCGGCAAGGGCCTTGGCCAGATCGTCGAGGAAAACACCCAGGTCCACGGCGGAAAGGTCCTTCTGGCGGTAGAGCTTATGGTGTACCAGGGCCATGGAATCGATCCGCCTCTTGCCGCGCATGAACTCGCTCCGGGCCTCAGCGCCGGGCACCCGCTGGGCCTGTAGGTTGAGCAGGCTGCTCACCACCTGCAGATTGTTCTTCACCCGGTGATGGACCTCACGGTCCAGCACTTCCCGCTCACCGATCGCTTGGGCCAAATTGCGGGCTTGCAGGTGTGAGCGGCGCTCCTGGCGCAGCACGCGCCTTTCCGCGCTGCGGCTCTGGATGAACACCAGTGCCAGCATCAGGCCCAGCAACAGGAGCAGCCCCAGCACGGCCAGTAGGCCGATGCGCCCCTCGCCGATCCAGCGTTCAATACCCTCAAAGCCGATCAAGATCCCGGTATGGAATCGTGTACCGTTCAATTGCACGGGAATGATCCGCCCCACCCAGCGCTGATCGCCCAACGAGGTCCGGAAGATGTTCGTGGAGTGGTCGGCACGCCGGTCGTTCAACACCTGCGTCCACACCCGCCCGATGGTGGAAGTGTCGATGAGGCTCAGGGAGCGCCATTTCGAGTCCAACAGCACGGTCGCGATGTCCGGTGTCCATTGGTTCAGGTCCGCCAGCATGGCATCCCCGGCGATGTCGAAGTGGAGGATCCCGAACGCTCCGTTGTCGGAATTCCTGCGGATGAGCATGGAGAGATGCAGGATCAGGGTCTCTCCGGGATCCTCGCTCTCGGACCACACCGGCCCATCCTTCCGGTTCTCCAGTGCATGGCTGAACCAGATCGCTCCCCGGGGATCCGTCCGTGCAGGAACGGTATCCGGCAATGGCGGTTCCACGCCGTTGATGGGCCACAGGGTCATCAGCGTGAGCGGTTCGTCCGTGCTCCGGTCGCTCTTGATGAAGCGCCACTTGCTGCCCGCACGCTGAAGAACCCGTTCGTTGCCCTGATCGTCGGACAGGCCGATGGCGCGGATGGCATAGCGGTTGCGCATCAGGGGCAGCCATCGCCGGAGCAGGGCGGCATCATCGATCGTATCCTCTTGCCTGATCCGGTCGGCCTGCTGTTCCATGTCCCACGTGTAGGTGCGGGTGATCAACTTCACGCGTTCCTCCTGGCTCTCCAATGCCCGGGCCAGCATCAGCATTCCCAAGCGCTCACCGCGCTCCTTGGTATTGGCCAGTACACGGGCCAGCATGGCCAAAGTGAGGACCATCAGTACGGAGATACCGATGATCAGCCATCGCTCGGAGATGAACCAGGGTTTCGCCATGGGGAAGCGGGCAGGGTTCAGGGGCAGGCCGGTTCCTGTTCCACGGTGAATTCAGTGAGCTGCACCTTGGTGTCGGGACTGGCCGCTTGCTCGGGGGTGATCTGGCGGGGGATGAAGTAGATGCCGTTCAGCTTTCCATTGAAGGTGCGGCCCGCCGGGATGCAGGTGTCCGCCGTGAACTCCTCCACCGTGAAGGCTTGGTAGTACAGGTCCAAGCCCAGGTGCAATCGCTGGGCGGACGGGCTTTCGTTCGCGATCTTCAATAGGAGTTCACTGGGCTTGCCCGGCTTGTGGTTCCAGCGGTAGCTCACCGCTACGCCATCCTTTTCACCCCCTTGAATGAATTGGGGGGCCTTGCAGGATGTAATGCCAAGGAGGAAGAGAAGAAGGGTTGGAATTGCTTTCATTCGTATCCATGTTTCAGGGCCTCATCCACGTGCGCGATGGCCTTGTCGTCCACATCGAGGTGCGTGACGAAGCGCACCATTTGCGGGCCGAACTGCACGGCCAGGATGTTCCGTTCCTTCAGCTTTGGTAAAAAGGATGGTACGGTCATCCGCTGATCAAGCGTGACGATCACGATGTTCGTTTCCACGGGCATCAATTGCTCCACGAACGGGCAGCGCTCCAGGATCGCGGCCAGCTGCTTGGCCCGCCGATGGTCATCCGCAAGGCGATCGAGATGATGGTCCAGCGCGTAGAGGCCCGCTGCCGCCAGGATCCCCGCCTGCCGCATGCCCCCGCCGAAGCGCTTGCGCACGCGACGTGCTTGATCGATGAAGGTGCTACCGCCCACCAACACGGAACCGACCGGAGCGCCCAGCCCTTTGCTGAGGCAGATGGAGACCGAATCGAACGGTGCGCCCCATTGGGCAGCGCTGTTCCCGTCCACGGCCATGGCATTGAAGATGCGTGCGCCGTCCAGATGTAGTTTCAAGCCGTGCCGATCACAGACTGTGCGGATGCGCTTTACCTCATCGATGTCCCACACACTGCCGCCGCCACGATTGTTGCTGTTCTCAATGTTCACCAATCGTGTGCGGGCCAAGTACGTGGCCTCCGGGTCGTTTACCGCTGCTTCCACCTCCTCCGCCGTGAAGCGTCCTCGATCAGCGGGCACGAACTTCACACTGCATCCGCTGTTGGCCATGGTGCCACCACCTTCATACCGGTAGATGTGCGCCCCTTCCTCACAGATCACCTCGTCACCGGGCCGGGTGTGTACGTTGATCGCGATCTGGTTGGCCATGGTGCCGCTGGGGCAGAACAGGCCGGCCTCGTGGCCGAAGAGCTGGGCCATGCGCGTTTCCAAGGCGTGTACTGTGGGGTCCTCGCCGAAGACGTCATCGCCCACTTCGGCGGTGAGCATGGCCGCTCGCATGGCGGGCGTGGGATGCGTTACCGTATCCGACCGGAGGTCTATGAATGACATGGCGACCAAGGTAAGTGGAGGGAGCAGGCGGAAAAAGTGACTGGTCTTCAATGAATGCGGCGGTCCAGTTCCGCGAGCATCCGCAGCTCCTTGGCATTGACCCCGTGGAAGGCATGTGCCACCACATCGGCCGCGCGCAGGACCAGCTTCTTCTGCGCGGGACTGAAGCGGTCCTTGTGCTGGGTGAGATACAGGATAAAGGATTCGAAGGCTACTTCCGGGGCTTCCCCGCGTTCCACTTGGATGTCGAATTCGAACTCGGTGATATAGGCCCGGTCGGTGCCGAAATGGTCCACGGTCACTTCCTGCGGCACCAGTTGTTCCGTAACGACACGCCGCAAGGTGGCGGCCTCCTTCGCATGGATGCGACCGTCCACCGCGGCAATGGCATAGAGCAATCGTCCGAGTTCCGCATAGAATTTCCGCTGGTCCATGCCGAAAGGTAAGCGTTCCGGGGAAGAGGATGTTAGTGGGACAGCGGCACATTCCGAGTGCTCCGGCCCTTCCGTGAAGGAGAGCGGGGAACGGGACCGCGCACGGATGAGGCGTGATGGCTGCACCGGTCACGCGAACGTAGGCACCCGCCGGGAACAATTGCGCCACAACGCCGTAACAGCGTCCACCAAATCGGATAAAATGAAGCGTAACTATGCGATGTTCCTGACCTCCCTGCTTGCCTGCGGCGCAATGGCCCAATGGCAACACATGGGCTTGGAAGGGTACTCCTCCACTACCGGAGGAGTTCAAGTGCTGGACGGTTCGATCTACTTTCACTCGGCGGAGAACAGCGGTACGATCTACCGGTCCGATGACGAGGGGGCCACATGGAACCCGCTTCAGTTCGCCACGGATGGCCAGTCGTGGAAGTACCGTTCCTTTAAACGGTTCCAATACGTGAACCACGGAACCAGGGAGGCAGGGCCGCAGGGTATCTATCGGAAGGATACGGTCACGGATGAAAAGGTGGACCTGAACTGGGTCATCACCAATTTCGAAATGATGGATGATGGGCGCCTTGTAGCCTCCACCGGGATCGGGGGAGCGAATTCCATCATCCTCAGCGATCAGAACGGCGATGCTTGGGTGCCCGGTTTCCCATCCGGCCCGGATGTCCACGCCCGATTGATCGGCCGCGATGGGCAAGGACGGTTGTTGGTCCAGGCTTTCGCGGAGAACGTCCAGAACGATCAGGATGTCGGGCTATTCCGGTCCTCCGACTCCGGGGACTCCTGGGAACGGATCAGTGACGTGAAGCACGACCTTGCGGGTGCCAGTTCCAACGGGGACCATTCCATCTATGCCACGAACGGGCTACGGATCCTCAAGAGCCCTGACGATGGAGAGAAATGGTCCGTTCTCTCCGTGGATTTCCCCTATCTGGGCCTCACCGGTTCAAGGATCTTCAACATGGGAGGCGGACACCTCTTTTTCATGTGCCATGAAGAGGGCGCTACCACCCAAGGCAATTTGTACCAGAGCTTGGACCACGGCACCAGTTGGTCACCGGTGGAAGAGGAGATCTCCCAGCACTTGATCTTCAACATGGCGCGCGATGCATCCGGCCACGTGTACGCCGCCACGAACAATGGTGTTTATCGACTGAACTCCGTTGAAGCCGTCTCCATCAGGGACACCGCACCTGCGGTAACGATCCATGCCTACCCGGTACCCACCCCGGACAAGGTGGTGGTGAATGCCGGAGGGGCTATGATCACGGAGCTGCGCATGTATGATGCTTCCTCCCGCGAGGTGCTGTTCAAGCCCAACGTGGACAAGCCTGCGGAACTGCTTCGCGTGGGGCACTTATCCCCTGGGGTCTACATCGTGCGGGCGGTTACCGGCAAGGGTATTGCCACCACCAACGTGGTGGTGGAGTGATCGTTGGCTTACTGGACGGCAAGGGGCCGATCGCACTGCAGCGGTCGGCCCCTTGTGGTTCAAGGTAGATGCAGGATGTTCATTCCATGGGCCGGAACAAATGGCCGCACAGGTTGCAGCGCATAGAGCGGTCCATGGCCAGCGGATAAACCGAGAAGAGCAAAGCCACCGCCCAATGCAGGATACCGCTTGTGGTCCGGGGCCTTGAAACACCGTTCGTCAACTCCTCCGATCCGCACTTCGGGCAGCCTATCGGTTGTTCTTCCTCGTCGAGGAAGGGGCGTTGTTCAGTCACGTTCAGGATACGTATCGCTTCCGCCTTCGATCCCTCCGGGACCTTGAGCTTAATGCCCCCGAGGGCATAACTGAACATCCGGTTGAGGCCGATGATATGCTCATCGTGCACGAAGGCCTCTATCCCCTCGTTCTCAAGCAGGCAACGGGCCAAGTGCGCCTCCATCGGATCGTCATAAAAGCGGATCGGCACCAGGTCGTGATCGTTCATTCGCCTATTTCTTCCGGGCAACCATCAGTCCATCCCGCAGGGGGACCATCACGGCTTCCACACGTCCATCGCCATGCACGCGGCGCGCATATTCAACCAACGCTCGGGTCTGTTCGTCCTGTTCACTCGTGGGCTGCAGCACATTCCCGCTCCACAGCACATTGTCCGCGATGATGAGACCTCCGGGGCGCATCCTGTCCACCACGGCATCGAAGTAGTTCGGGTAGTTCTGCTTGTCGGCATCGATGAAGACCAGGTCAAACGGTGCGGGCAGTGAGGGGATCACCTCGAGCGCTGGGCGATGGTGCATGGTGATCCGGTCCTCCATACCGGCCTTCAGTACATGGCGCTTCACCATGTCCGGCAAGTTGGGGTCGATGTCGATGGTGTGCAGCATGCCGCCATCAGCCAAGCCTTCCACGAGGCACAGCGCGCTGTATCCGGTAAAGGTGCCGATCTCCACAATGGTCTTCGGCTTCACCAGATGGCTGAGCATCGAGAGGAAGCGCCCTTGCAGATGGCCGCTCAACATCTGCGGCATCTCCACCTTCGCCTGGGTCTCCGCAGTAAGTTCCTTCAGGTAGGACGGCTCCCTGCCGCTATGTGATTCGCAATAGGCGTCAAGCGCGGGGTCGATGAAATGCATCAGGGATGTTTGGTCAGTATGCCGCGAAGTTGCGTGGTTCCATGTTGGGCCTCCACTACATAACGGCCGGGAGACAAACGATTAACATCGATGGGCGAGCCGGTGTTCACCAACTCATCACGGACTGTGCGTCCCAACGCATCTATGATCCGGATGCGGGCAGCGGGCCATGTGGTGGGCCAGTTCGCCGTGATCGTGTGGGTTGCAGGATTCGGGTATACCTTGAGAGGAGCGCGCACCAGCTCTTCAATGCCGAAAACGAAGCCGTATGTGAACATTTCCGTACGCCTCACAAGGTCATTGTCGATCCCCGTACCGATCACGTTGAAGTACCATCCTCCACCTCCTCCGGCGTAGGTCCCTGATGCGCCTCGCACGCCGTATGGCAGTGGGTCGATCATCTCGCTCCAAGAATCTGCCACCGGGGCGTAGAAATATGCGTTCGCATGGAAAGTCGTGTCGTCCGATGCTCCCCCAACGATCCCAGTATCAATGTCCCTGAGAGGAGCAGCATCATACCGAGGTTCGGGAAGTGGGGCCGCTGCTGTCCACTGGTCTGTGGTTGCATCGTACTTCCAAGTTTCAGCCAAAGCATTATATGCACTGTCCGCCCCACCGATCACATACCCGAAAGATCCGGACTCGAAGCTTGTAGCACGATGACGAGCGACACCCGGCATGGCGGCCACTTGTGCCCACATGTCGGTCGCGGGATCGTAGCTCCAGCACTCGTTGGTGGCCGTTCCTCCCGTGATGAGCCCTCCGACCACATAGGCTTTGTTCCCGATGGTGAATGCCGTGGAGGCATACCGTCCGGCAGCAGGCATCGAAGCGAGTTGCACCCAGTTATTGGTAGCCTCCGAGAAGGACCACAGTTCATCTAGCGGTCCGCTCGCGGAGAGCCCACCGAACAAATATCCGTGGTCGCCAGAAGGAAAGTTGAAGCCAACGCAATACTGCCGGGGTTCCGCGGGCAGGTCGGGAACTGGGTACCATTGAGGGTTGCCGACGATATCCAGCATCCACCAATCTGAAGTGAGTCCCCAGCCCGTTTCCATTCCCGTGCCGAAATACGCATGCGTCCCGATGGAGAAAGCGGCTGCGTCATCCCTTGCCGTTCCTGGGAAATCCGGCACTTGCAGCCAATATTGTGAATGGGCCTGGGAGGTGAACAGGAGAAGAAGGGGTAGGATGTGGCGCATGCCCGAAGATTTCAAGTGTGATTCCTCCTCCATCGTGGTCCTGTATGCATGAGCTTCCCAGAGATGTGATGGCACGGCTATTACAACTTCACAAAACGCGAAGTACGTGCACCTTCCGAACCAAAGGTGGTGATGGTGTAGGATCCGGCAGGAAGACCGGCGACATCCACGGCACCATCGTTTGGCATCCGCCCTTGTAGTACGCCTCGGCCAAAGAGGTCCTTGACCACATAGTTCACCGCATCGCTTCGCGTGATCATGTTGGTCCATAGCCGGTCCTGGGCTGGGTTGGGATAGACTCGCACCCCATGTTGGGATAACTCGGAAACCGCAGTCGCTAGCTGTACATGGAACACCGCTGGCGGAGTGGTGATCGGAGTATTGAAGTCGAAAACGATATGAGCCATGTTACTGATCGTCGTCCCGAGGGTCAGGTCGTCGTCGGGCAACAGGCTGAAGCTGACGAACCCTTGGCTATTCGCGGCATCACTGCTGCTGTCAGGCAAGTTGATGTTCTCAAGAAGGACGTAGAGCACTCCGTGATCAATGTACCAATGGTAGCTATGGCTGCCAGCGAGGAACCGGATGCTCTCTGCTCGCAGGCCGTCGGGCAGCGTATCTACGATGACCACACGTTCAGCCATATAGGTACCCGTGTTCTGGAAGCGCACCGTGTAGGTGATGGGCTTCTCGTTTGCCTGTACTTCGGATGGTGACATCACCGCAGGTGACAGGAGCTTGTCGTTCGGGTCGAAACTGCCCACCACAGTATCAGGGAACAGTATGAAATTGTTGGAAGGTGTTTCATCATCGGCATCGGGCAAGGCGCTCAGCATGTGGTCAATGGCTGTGCCCAAAGGCACGCTGGCCGCCGTGTTCAGGTCCACGGTCAGGCTTGCGGTGGCCCCTACGGCCATGGAGGGCAGGTTCCATACGGCGGTGTTGCCGGTCTGGGAGCTGGGGGCGATGGAACTGCCCACCCAAGTTTGGACCGC
Organism: Flavobacteriales bacterium; assembly: GCA_019912395.1. Lineage (GTDB taxonomy): Bacteria > Bacteroidota > Bacteroidia > Flavobacteriales_F > PHOS-HE28 > PHOS-HE28. Next base: position 37,294 of record JAIOIH010000026.1, read on the forward strand.
ATCGTAGTTCAACACCAACTGCGCATCCATGGGAACGGTGCCGAAATTGCGGCAGGAGAGATAGAGGCGATTGTCAAAGCCGGGCCGTGCGGGTTCAGCGTACAGGTGGGCTTGGAGGTCTTGGAGGCCGGAAATCAGCGTGACGGCGAAATCGTTCAGGGTGTCCGCATCACCCATTTCGGGCAAGCTCGCAGTATGCAGGGCGGGAGCTATGGCTTGGTAGTATGGATAGCTGGAGGCCGGAATGATGGTATAGTTGCCCGGTTGTACGCCCACAGTCCAACTCCCATCACTGTTGCATCCCACCATGTATCCGTTTGGATCCACCACTACGGATGCCCAGGGGAATGAAAGGTCATTTGGGCCGTACTGGCCATCGTTGTCCTGGTCGATAAATACGGTGCCTGATATGCCCGGCCCGATGCCGGGGCAATCCGTGTTCAGCACGGAACAGTAGGTAACCTCTTCGGGGCCGAAGTCCATGTATGAGATGGTACAGTATGGAAGGGATGCAGGCCAGTTGGGGATACAGGTCCATGCATCGATCCGCAAGGATGTCAACGTGTTGGGAAGCCATGGTAAACATAATTGAGGCGTATAGTTGGGCCAGATCCGGAGGTCAGTCATGCCTGTTGGCCAGGATAGATAGCTATACTCATTTCCACTCAAAAAGACCTTGCGGATCGATGCTGCGGACAGATCGACGGATACCGTGCCTCCGGTGGCGAGATACAGACTGTCGATAGTGGAAGGGGGCATCGTGAATGTGCTGTTGCTCCAGTTCGTGATGTAGAGATCTCCGATCTTGAAGAACCCTTCCCACTCCAACTGCCTGATGTACATAGCCCTCATGCTTTCAAGGCTGTCAGGCATGGTGGCGATATGGGCTGTAAGCCCCGGAGTTCCCAATCCTCCTATCCAAAGCTCTTGCAGTCCAGCAGGCAAAGCATTCAGGTCTATCGACGTGAAGGAATAGACCAACAGTCTTTTCAGACCGGATGGCAAGCCGTTCAGGGAAAATGACACCGTGGTATCGAGGTATACGCTCATTGACAACGATTTCATCGCATGCAGGTACCTCAATCCGATGAATTCAATGGGCGCCGTATAATCATCGTATGGAATGAAGAGGCTTACCGTATCCAGGGAAGCAATTCCCGAATTCAAGGTGTCCATGATCCCCACCCCGTCCACGATGCCGGGTATCAAGGTGTTTAGCATATGCCGTTCCACGGTGTCCGGAATGAAGACCTGAGCCTGGGCTTGTCCAAAAGCGGTAGCAAGCATCATGGTCAGAAAGGCGCGTGTGAGGAGGGTGTGGAGGTGCTTCATGATATGTTAAAGTTAAATGCACAGGCGGCATTTGGCGGATACCTGTTCATCCACGATGCCCGGGTTCCGCCGTACAGGGCCCCCCCTACGAAAGCGCATTCCATTTTGTGGTTTTATGGCCGCCAAGTACCCCCGTCATTCCCGCTCGATCACGATCCGTTTTGAGAAAACACATCGATCCCTCTTCAAAAGCCTCAACACGTACAGGCCCTGGTTCAAGGAGGTCACATCCACAACCGGCCCCCACCGGGAGCGAAGGACCCTTCGTCCGACCACGTCGAAGATCTCGATCAGGCCCCCGTTCAGCTCCGGGCCCGCAGTGATCTCCAAACGGTCGCGGGCAGGATTGGGATGGACGGAAACGGGGAAAGCCGTCCGCTCCTCCACGCCGACATCCAAATGGCCCAGCTTGGCGATGAAAATATCGCCCGTATAACCGCCATCAAAGGCATTGGTCAACGTGGTATTCCCCATTGCGATCTCGGGGCTGAAAAAGCTACCCCCTACGTACAGGTCCCCGTTCGGGGCGGCTGCCAGGGCCAGGGCCATGTCCGGCGCAAAGCCTCCGGCAGAATGTGCATAGTTGAATTCCCCTGCACTGTTCAGGTTCAGCACGTACATGTCCGTTCCACCGGCCGATGTCAGGTAGAACTCCGTTCCCGGGGCCGGGTCGAAATCAACCCTATGGTTGAAGTAGGCGCAAGCGATCACATTGCCGCTGCCCGTGGGGTCCAGGACCAGCTTGCCACTGTATTCATCCCCGTGCGCGCCGAAACCTTTGGCCCAAATGGGTGCCCCGGAGCTATTGAGCTTTGCGATGAAGGCATCGAAGGCTCCTGCGGCGGTGAGCGTGGTGACGGCGGGGCTGGTATCAAAGTCCACCGTGTTCTGGAAGTTCCCTGCGAGGTATACATCATAGGGAGCCATTTGATCCACTACCACCGCCATCGCCATCTCGAACCCCATCCCTCCGAATTGCTTCGCCCACACCAGGTCACCCTCGGCGCTCAACTTGTTCACGAACAGGTCGGTGCCGCCAACGGAAGTAAAGGTGTAGGTCGTGGCCAGGTCCGGGTCCATGTCAATGGTCCCCTCGAAATAGCCAACGGTATACACACTGCCATCACCTGAGGGGCTGACCGCCATATCTCTCAGGGGGACTAAGTGAGCACTGGCCAGCGAACGTGCCCATACGAAGTGGCCGGCCGTATCCAGCTTCAGGATGAATGCGTCCGTGAGGCTATCGGGGTCCATCTCAAAAACACCGGGGCCGGGATCGAAATCGAGCGGGCCGGAGAAGCTGCCCGCGACGTAAACCGCCCCGTTCGCTGTATCGTCAATGGCCATGCTGGACCCGCCTTCATGGTCCGGCCCGCCAATAGCGAGGGCCCACACCAAGCTGCCTTGATCGGTGAACTTGGCAACAAAAATGTCATGCGAGCCAACGGAAGTTAGCTGGGTGATGCCGGGACCCGGGTCCATGTCGATCGATCCGGTGAACAAGCCGGTCAAGTACACATGGCCATGGCTATCCGTCTTCACGGACGCCCCGGCCTTGTAGCCCGGACTTCCGAAGGATATCGCCCACACCAGTTCCCCTACGCTGTTGAATTTCGACAGATAAATGCCCAGCCCCCCGTGTGAGCTCATGTTGTGCGCGGAAGGACCGGGGTCAAAGTCCACCGTTCCGATAAAATACCCGGTTGCATAGACGTTTCCCGAGGGATCGGTGGCAAGCGCGTAGCAATAGTCGGAATTGCTATCGCCCATGGAGACCGCCCAATCCCAGTTCGGCGCTTGTGCCTCGACCGATGCAGTGGAGAACAGGGCAACGCCGAGGGCTACTGGCAACGACCTGAACATGGAGCTGGATATTGGCATGCGTGTTCGTTGTTGAGCCAATTGGAGGAACAAGGTAGGTCGTGGCAGCGCCGCGCCGAAGTTGATCGAATGCCAAGGGAAACGTTTCGTGAATCCGTGGACGCTTGTGTGCAGGAACAGACGTGTCGTGGATCACGAACGCTGCCCGGCCCCCTGATGCGGGAGCGATAAGGCAATGCCATGGCATATCAGGGGTATCGTCCATTCCAGCCTTGGTGCCGCACCTTCGGTACTTTCAGGGGGTGCGGCTGTGTTGCGGGAGCAATTGGGAAGGACGGAAAGAACGGTGAGAATGGTCGGTATGCATCGGTCCTTGCCGCCCGATATCTATCGCCCCTCACTTGTTCGCCATCCTTACCTACGCCCGTGATCATCAGTACGGCAAGTCCTTCGGCACTTGATTTTGAGAGGTTCCACGAGGCGATTGCGCTGCGATCAGGTCGCACGATCAGGATGGATCTTGCATATTCGTAGTCCACAAACTCCGATCCACTATGCGAAATGTACATACTTCCCTATTCTCAGCATCCTTGCTGACCGTCCTCATGGCATGCTCTTCCGGCCCCGGGCCGGAAAGCGGCTTGCCAGCCACAAGCGCCGAGGAAGAAGCTGCCGTTGCCTGCGATCCGATAGTGGAGGAATACCGCGACTTGATGGCGGACTACGAGGCTGGCCTGAAGGAAATGATCGCAGCGAAAAAGGTGGATGCCGAACGGCAGGAGGAGTGGAGCAGGAAGGCACAGGCCCTGAGCGATAAGGTGAACGAACGCGGCGAGCGGGATCTGGGCTTGAAATGCTGGCAGGAGTTCAATACCATCGGGCAGACCTATGCTCCGCGCATCGCCACCCTCGGCATGGAGTTGGCCATGATCGAGGCAGGGGACAAAATGGACCCCGCCGCGCTGGAAGCGATGAAGAAGGCCATGGGCCAATAAGTTGATCGCGCGATGACCGAAGAAGGCAAGTCCGCAAAGCTGCTGCCGGCGGTCGGGTTCGTGCTGTGCGCCCTGGTGGTCGGCCTGTTCGCAGGGGCTTTCATTGGAAGGCTTTCGGTCAGCAAGACCGATGGGATGGCCGGGGCCGCGATAGTACTGTACTATGGCCTTTTCGGCGGCGTGATCCTTGTTGTTGGAGCCATCCTTCTGGTGCGCCGTTTGGAACGCAGAGGGTTGCTTCGCGCTTTGATGATCATAGGGCCGCTTGCGGTGATCCTGCTTGCCGGGGCGACGTGGCGCTTCATGAAGCTCAAGGCCGAAAGTGACCGACGCTGGGAGATCGATCGGGAGCGCTACAAGCAGCTGAAACCAACCGCACCGACAGCACCGGTCATGTTCGCGTCATTGAATACCGTCATGGGGAACGTTCCAACCACTGATGAAGCGCGTGACCCCGTGCTCGGCTTGGGCATGGCGGCACCGATCATGGAGCTCGGCACCTTCCACTTCCACGGCGCACCGGACCTGGACCAGCTACCGGGGCTATTTCGTGCAACGGACAGTCTCACTTTCGCGAAGGGCGAGCACTTCATCGACATCACATCCGCGCCACCCTGGTTCGTTCCGGCACACCTGAAGTTGGATTACGGCCTCCTGCTGTTGAAGGTGGTCACGCTTTCGCGCAACTGGGCGGAGGTGGAGGTGAACAGCATCGATGGCACCACGCGATGGGTGGACCGGGGAGAATTGCACTTCGAGACCTGGTCCGAGTTCATCATCAACGTGAATTCCGTGGAGATCATCGACACGGAAACGAACCCGGTACGTCTGAAGCCACTGGACCACGCCGCCATACTCGCGGAAGGCGCCAATGCCCTGCTCGTCCCACTTGCCGTGCGTGGGGATTGGCTCATGGTCTCCACCGATGGCTTGGCGGACCGTATCGTACCGACGGGTTGGATCCGTTGGCGGGACGGAGAACGGCTGCTGGTGCGCTACAACTTGTTGTGCTGAGGAAACTCCGGACCTGAACGTGGATCGCCGGGTGGACGGGCCTTGGATCGCAAGTGACGGTCTTGGTCCGGCACAGTGGTGTTTCCCCTGCAACTTCACGAGCGATTCGGCTGCCGCACTGCGTCTATTGCTTCACCCAAACCGCACGCAGCACGCTGCCGTCCGCGCCGGATGCCTCGATCAGGTAGGTGCCCACCGCGAGTTCACCCACATCGATGCCTTCAGCGCCTTTGCCGGAATGGCCTGTGAACGAACCTTGCATGGTCAGGATCCGCCAATCCGTGATCGTGCGCGATCCATCGGCCACAAGACGCAGTACGTTCCGGGCTGGATTCGGAACCACCCGGACCGGTGTGCGTTCTCTTTCCGCGAGCCCGTCCGCATTGTCCCGCACGAATTCCCAAAGCATCAACCGGCCATTGCCTTGATCGCTGGTGTAATTCACGGATCCCGTGTAGCTGCCGGAAGTGATCGTGCCGGAACCAACGAGCGTGAGCACCTCGTCGTTGTCATAGCCGGTCATGGTCAGTTCGTACCGGTCCACATGCCCTTCCGACCAGGGCAGGCCCGAAACGTTCAGTTCCACCGTTCCCGTATCCGGCCCGGGGTCCGGGGCGGGAAGCACCACGTACACGGTATCCCCATTCGTGGTACGACCGCCAAGTGCCATGTGCGGAGCATTGATCGCACATGCTATCCGGTCCGTGGCGGTCAACATGCGGTTCATCGCCATGTAGGCGAAGGCGGCGGGCTTGGGCGCGAAGGTCGGCTTGGAATAGAACATGCCCAGGCAACAGGTCGCTGCGGTGGTGTCGTTGTCCGTCATGCTCGCGGCGTGCGCCATGACAAAGCCGCGGTCGTTCATTTCAATGATGCCCCGTATCCGGTCCAAGCCATAGTCCAAGCTGTTCCATCCTGCCGAACCGAACGCAGGGTTGAGCACGCCCCACTCCGCATTGATCAGGTTCGCATCCGGGAAGAAGGTGTTCCTCCAACCTTGTGCAATGCCCGCCTTCGTGCTGTCGTAGCCCCCAAAGGCATCCGCGGAATAGGGGTGAACACTGAGGAAGTCCATCCGCGTGGAACTGTCGCGTGCAATGGAAAGGAATTGGACGGGGAAGAGGTTCAGGAAGCTCTGCATCGCGAAACTGCAGCAACCCAATTTGACGTGCGGCGAAAGCGCCGGGTCGGCTTCCACCTCATCGGCCAGCGCGGCCATCATGGCGTGCAATTGTGCAGCAGTGCCGTCCCAGAAAGGCGTTAGCCCGGGAAACTGGTCCGGCTCGTTCCACACCTCGAACCACTTGACATTCCGTGTGGTGTACAGGTGTTTCACGAGCTGATAGAACACCCGGCCGTAGACCAGGGGATCGATCGGCGGTGCTTGGCGGATCCCATTGTCCCAACCCAACAAGTGGCAAGGTGGGTTCCAATGGATGCACGGATAATAGGCCGGTGTATCCACGCTGGCCAGCGTGAAGGGCATCGCGGCCATGTCCAGGAACGGTTCGGCTCCCATGGCATGCACCACATCGATCAGTGAATCCACATAGCTGAGATCGTAGTTGCTGGGCTCGTTCGCACCGGCCATCGTGTTCGGTCCGCGATAGAACTCCGTCCATAAGTTCTTCAGCACCGTGGTGTCGGTGGAGTAGTGGTCCGCGCTGCCGGGGTCGTCGAAACGCGCCGTGGAAACGCGGACGAAGCGGGGCTTCAACCGGGCCATTTCACTCGCGAATCCCGGGTCGTCGATGAACTGGACATGTGGTCCGACCACACTGGGGTTTCCGCCAGCCCCGGTGATCAAATGCATCTCGTAATGATCGCCCCACAACGGTGTGATCGTGCCGACCACGTTGGAGGCATCCACGCTGATGGTGATCTGCGCACCAGCGGAAAAGGGCAGAACGATCAACACGAAGTGCAGCCAACGGATTCCCATCATCTTCAAAACGAAGGTAGTGAGGGATCAAGAGGGAGGCCCATACGCGAAGGCCGGCGCGGAATATTCCGCGCCGGCCTTCAATTGTCCAATTGTCTGATCGCCCGATCGTCCGATCAATACGCATACTTTCCCTCCGCGATCAACTTCTTCGCGATCGCCTTCCGCAGCTCAGCGGTGTTCAGGTTCGTCGCTTTCGTGAAGCGCTTCGCACCCATCAGCATCGCGCGCTGCTCATCGCCATCGGCGAAGTTGTTCACCGCCTCCTTCGCGTACTTGTGGATGCGGTCCGCCGCGTCGTGGATGTAGAGTTGGGTCATCGCCACCTGCTCCGCGATCGCAGCATCTCCCTTCATTCCTGCCAACTTCAAGGTGCGTAGCAAGGTGCTTTCCGCCAGGTAGGTGTCGATCACCATGTCCGCGATGTGCATCAAGGTCTCCTGGTGCTTCGCCAGTTCAAGGCCCAGCTTCTGCGCGGCCCCACCGGCCACCATCAGCACGGCCTTCTTGAAGTTCGCCACCATGCGCTTCTCGTCGCCGAGGAGTGAATCATCCGGTTCCGGCATGTCGGGAATGCCCATCAGCTCCGCGGCCACGGCCTGCGCCGGACCCATCAGGTCCAGTTGGCCCTTCATGGCGCGCTTCAGCAGCATGTCCACCGTGAGCATGCGGTTGATCTCGTTCGTGCCCTCGAAGATCCGGTTGATCCGGCTATCGCGGTAGGCGCGCTCCACGGGGCTCTCGGCGCTATAGCCCATGCCGCCATAGATCTGCACGCCCTCGTCGCACACGTAGTCCAGGCACTCGCTCCCGGCCACTTTCAGGATGGCTGCTTCGGCCGCGTACTGCTCCACACCTTTCAGCAGGGCCTTCGCATGGTCCGCACCGCCGGCCTTCAGTTCCTCGATCGCGCGCTCCATGTCCTGGCTGCAGCGGTAGGTCGCGCTTTCCACCACATAGCAGTAGGTCGCTTGGTCGGCGAGCTTCTGGCGGATCGCACCGAACGAACTGATCGGACGCCCGAATTGCTGCCGCTCGTTGGCATATTTCACGCTCATGTCCACAACGGCCTTTGCCCCGCCCAGAGCGGCACCTGAAAGTTTGATTCGACCGATGTTCAGGATGTTCACCGCGATCTTGAAACCGTTGCCGCGCTCGCTCAGCATATTCTCCACCGGCACCTTGCAATCGTTGAAGAACACCTGGCGCGTACTGCTGCCCTTGATCCCCATCTTCTTCTCCTCCGGGTTCAGCGTGATGCCACCGAAGTCCTTCTCCACAATGAAGGCGCTGAGGTTCTTGTCGGGCTCGCCGGTCTTGGGGTCCACCACCTTGGCGAACACCGTGAAGATGTCCGCAAAGCCACCGTTGGTGATCCACATCTTTTGGCCGTTCAGGAGGTAGTGCTTGCCGTCATCGCTCAGCACCGCCTTGGTCTTCCCGCTATTGGCATCGCTGCCGGCGCCGGGCTCGGTGAGGCAGTAGGCGGCCTTCCACTCGCCGGTGGCCAGCTTGGGGATGTACTTCTGCTTCTGTTCCCCGGTTCCGTAATAGAGGATCGGAAGCGTGCCGATGCCGGTATGTGCCGCGATGGCCACGCTGAAACTATGTCCGGCCCCGGTCACTTCCGTCAGCAACATGGTGGTCACGAAGTCCTTGCCGAAGCCGCCGAACTCTTCCGGCAAGGAGATGCCCAGCAGCCCGAGTTCACCGGCCTTTTCAAGCAAACTCTGCATGAGGCCCTCCTCCATGGAATCGATGCGGTCCAAATTGGGCCATACGTTCTGTTCCAGGAATTCACGGGCGCTCTGTGCGATCATGCGCTGCTCCTCATTGAATTCCTCGGGGATGAAAATCTCCTGCGGATCGCTTTCGCGTATCAGGAACTCACCACCTTGAAGAGCTTTGGTTCTGGTCTCGTTCGCCATTGTTCAGTTCGGATGTTCAGGCTGCGGTGCCTGTGGGATGTCTTTAAGAAAGGTGGTTTGCGCTAGTTCGGATAAAGGTATGCACGCATACTATATCCTGCAAGTACCCTTGGCCGCTTATTCGGCATCAGGTTTCCGGAACGCACAAAAGAGGAAGTTTTGGATCTTATGGGTCGGTGTCTCGTGGTCCACCGTGATGCACTTGATCTTAGTGCAGACCTTCCCCAACCGAGCGGTCATTTCAGCTTCGCTATAGCGGTGGACGGGGATCCCGCTGCACTTCTCCGGTCCGTTCTCGCTGAAGGTCGCCAGGATCAACAGCCCACCGGGGGCCAAGTACTTCGACAATTTCCCCAAGTAGTCCTCCACCTCCTGATCCGTGGTCAGGAAGTGGAACACGGCGCGATCATGCCAGACATCGAAGGGAGCTGTGGCCTCGAAGTCCGTGGCGCTGGCCTCTATCCATTCCACCGCGTTGGCGCGGTCGCCCAGGCGGTTTTGCGCTTTCTCCATGGCCTTGCCGCTGATGTCCAGCACGGTGAGGTCCGTGAATCCCCGGTCCAGCAGATGGTCCACCAGCAGGCTATCGCCACCGCCGATGTCGATGATCCGCGCATCGCTGCGTACCCCGTATTCAGCGAAGAGGTCCAACGAGACCTTGGGCATGGCCTGGAACCAGCTCACGTCCTGTGGGCCCTTCTTGGCGTAGAGGTCCTCCCAATGCGTCCTGGGGTCGAAGGTGGTGCTCATGGCTGCGATCAGACGATCGGAAAATTGGATGCTTCCGCCGAAGCTTTAGCGAAGGAGGATGATCAGACAATGGTGGCGCGTTCGAGCTGAATGAATGAAGAAGTTCCCAAGATATCCGCCATCGAACAATTCAGTCGGATCCAATTTGTAACCAACTGCTTCAACTGGTTACGATCTGTTACCAGTTGAGGTGACCGATCCAACCGGTTACGATCTGGATCCGGTTCGCTGCGATCCATGCTGTGCTCAATTCAACAACTCAAAAACACTCGCCGCTCCCTGCCCCGTCCCTACGCACATCGTCACCACGCCGTACTTCTGCTTGCGGCGCCGCATCTCATTGAACAACTGCACGCTCAGCTTCGCCCCGGTACAACCCAACGGGTGTCCCATCGCAATGGCTCCACCATTCACATTGACTATTGCCGGGTCCAGGCCCAACTCGCGGATCACGGCGAGGCTCTGGCTCGCGAAGGCCTCGTTCAACTCGAACTGCTCGATGTCCTGCAGCTTCAGCCCGGCCTTTTCAATGGCCTTCGGCACGGCGGCCACCGGACCGATGCCCATGATGCGCGGCTCCACGCCGGCCACGTGGTAGGAGAGGAGGCGCGCGATCGGCTTCACGCCGAGTTCCTTCAGCATGCGCTCGCTCACCACCAGCACGAAGGCCGCGCCATCGCTGGTCTGGCTCGCGTTGCCCGCCGTCACCGTCCCCTTCGCATCGAACACCGGACGCAGTTTCGCCAGGCCCTCGATCGTGCTCGCGCGCGGACCTTCATCGGTATCCACGATGTACTTCTCCACCTGGCGCTTCTCCTTCGCATCCAGGAACACGCGCTCCACTTCGAAGGGCACGATGTCGTCCTTGAAACGCCCGGCGGCGATGGCGGCCAGCGCCTTCTCGTGGCTCTTCAGGCTAAAGGCATCCTGGTCCTCGCGGCTCACCTTGTAGTCGCGCGCCACGGCCTCGGCGGTAAGGCCCATGCCCCAGTACCACGTCGGGTGCTCCTTGCCCACCCTGGCGTTCGGCACAATGCGCCAGCCACCGAAGGGGATCGGGCTCATGCACTCCACGCCACCGGCCACAATGCAATCGGCTTGGCCGCTGTGGATCTTCGCACTCGCGATCGCGATGGTCTCGCTGCCGCTGCTGCAATAGCGGTTCACCGTCATGCCCGGCACCTTGTCCGTGTCCAGGCCCATCAGGCTGATCATGCGGCCGATGTTCAGGCCCTGCTCCGCCTCGGGCGTCGCGTTGCCCACGATCACATCGTCGATGCGCTCCTTGTCCAAGCCCGGGACGGAGTTCACGAGGTGTCTCACCACATGGGCTCCGAGGTCGTCGGGTCGTGTGAAGCGGAACTTTCCTCGGGGTGCCTTTCCGACGGCGCTTCTGTACGCGGCAATGATGTATGCATTCATGATGTTGTTACCGGATCACCGGTGGAATTTCGTTTGTGTTCTTTGGGGCGTGCCCCTCGCAAAGCCTAGGGTCGCGCTCTCCGCTGTACTCCTCGGCCGGATTACCGGCCTGCGGGGTGCCGCTGCGATCGCTCACGCGGAATGCAGGTTGTTGTCGGCGGTGAGCACCGGTATGTTGTGTCGGTGGTGCGATATGGAGAACTGTGGTATGCACCGCCGAAGAGGTAAACGATTGAGATTCAGGGAGTTTCAGAATGGTCCCTCCGGTTATGTCAAGATCTCTCCCTCGATATGGAGAGTTGAAAGAGGGGCGGGACGAGGTGTTTTGGGAGATCGAGGGGGGGATATGGAGAAGAGAGGACTTGGAGGTGTGTTCTTTAATGCTTTGATATTCAGTGAGATGTGCCGGGGGTGCCCGGAATATGTCAATTCTCGGCCCCTGATATGGTGAACAACATGTATGCACCGGTGCCGGTTGGTGCAATTCCCATCTGATAGGCATATGTTGGCACCGTTCATTCATGGGCGGCTCGTAGTTGAGCAAAGGCCTCATTCACCAACGCGCTACCTCGAAGGTTGGCCAATGTGGGCGACAGGGAATAGCGCGTACCCTTAAGCTTTCCACTGGAGGTCACAACGCGGTCTTCAATGAGGCGCTGGAGAACACTGCGCAACTGACTGCGTGAAAGCACTGCTTCCATGACCGGTGCTAGTTCTCCGATCTTCTTGTCCCCATCCTGTAAGGCAACGATGATCGGTTCGATCTCGTATGTGATGTACCGCTTGCCGATCCGCAAGCCATCGCTGACCATCTGATAGTACTCGTCGTGTAACTGGTATCGCTTCGCAGAGTGGTGCGGCTTGGTGACCAAGCCGATCGCCAGCAACTGGTCCACGATCGGTTGGTTCAAGCTTTGGAACATGCTGTTCCGGATCTTGCAGAGCGTGATGATCTGTTCCACTCCCAACTTCGGTTCCTTGTCGCTCAGCTGATAGCGATTGATGAACACATGAAAGGCTTTGTCTATGACTGTACAGGAGAGTGACAGGGTTACTTGAAACGGGTCCGAGGCGCTGTAGTCAGGCTCTGCCTTGCCTTCTGAAAGCGTGATTGAGAAAATCTTGTCCACACCTTGGCCGCTGCGCTCCACGAGACCGGTCTTCTCCATCACCTCGGTCATCAGGCGGCTACGCGGGGTGCTGCTGACGGTAAGCAGGTTCTCCAGCGTAACGCCCTTCGGGAATCCTCCTGGGTTGTTGACCACGATCCGCTCTGGATACTGCTTCACCACAACTTCGCTCTGAATGGTGTAGTCCCGGTGAGCCACAGCGTTCAACAGCGCCTCTCGGATTACCGATTCGTTCAGGCTGAAGATGTCGAAGATGTACGAGCCGAACTGAACCGGGGTTTTCCGATTCAGCCGTGGGTCATTGATGGCATCCCATACAAGATCGATCACCTTGTACACCGGACCTTCGAAGACATCACGAGAATCGTGATGGATCTGTGTGTCCTCATTGCGGAACTCACGGATGATCCTGCTCTGTGGAAGATGCTGCCCTATGGCTTCCACCTTGCCAAGCAGGATGAGTGCTGCATAAGTCAGCCCTTGTGCGGTCGAAAGTCCGAGGTCGCTCAGTATCTGCTCGAGGCTGAGCGTCGCAAAAGCCGGGTTCTTCTGCTTCTTTGCATAGGCGGCCTTCATGCGCTCCACGGCTTCAAGGTCAAGGTCGCTGATGGTGAGGCCTCTGCAGATCTTTGCGGAGAAGTCTGGCTCTTGCTCAGATAATACGCTCAGCAGTTCGTCATCGGACATCGGCCTTAGGCTATCGCCGGTCCGCATCAGAGCAACTCCCTCGAACTTCAAGGTCTTGCCTATTGGTCGGGGCGGTACCTTGAAGATCACTACACGGTTGACCCCTTCGAACAGCTCGCTTATGTGCACCCGCATCCGGTGGTGCTGGTAGATGGCATCTTCCATTTCGCCAACCTTCCTAAGACCGAACTCTGATCCAACGACTTCATGTGGCCATGCGTTGGTCATTCCCAGGACCAGCATTCCACCGCCTTCGTTCGCCAACGCTGCTACATAACCCAACACGCATTTACGTCGCTCACCGGGGTCAGCATGACTGCTGCCATTGAAGGGAAAGTTCCGCTTGGCCTCCTTAAACTCAACGCGGTCCTCTGACTCTTTCAGAAGCTTTAGCTGCTCAATGGTCATGCGCAATAGGTGTTTCGCGTGAGCGATTGAAGCGGAAAGCCCACAGCGAGGAACGAGCGAGGACTTGCAGCGGAAAGCGCGACGGCGAGTCTTCGAGCCGGCACGCCCAAACAACTAACGCTATGTTTCACCGCGTTCATCAGTTGCGAAGCACCTTACCAGTTGTGATAATTGACTGAAGCCTTTCGAGCGTCTTGCGTTGCATACAGAGCTCCAGGAACGCCTTCCGCTCCAGATCCAACAAGTACTGCTCACTCACTTCCGTGATCTCGCTCAGGTCCCCACCGGCCAGCACGTAGCCCAGCTTCTGCGAGATCAGGGTGTCGTGTTCGCTGATGTAGTTGCCGCTCTGCATGCTGTTGGCGCCTACGTACACGATGCCCAGCGCTTCCTTGCCGAGCACCTTGATATTCTTGCGCATCGGTGGCTGGGTGTAGCCTTTGTTGGCCATGTCCAGCGCGCAGGCTTTGGCGTGGGCAAGCTGATGTTGGCGGCTCACGATCACTTCGTCCTGGCCTTCGCGCAGGTAGCCGAGTGCGAATGCCTCATGCCCGCTGGTGGCCACCTTGGCCTGACCGATGGTGAGGAAGCGATCGCGGAAACGGTTGATGCGCATGTCGCCCTCGTGCAGTTCGTCGCTGAGGCGCAGTGCGAATTCCTTGCTGCCGCCGCCGCCGGGGATCACGCCCACACCGAATTCCACGAGACCCATGTAGGTCTCGGCGTGTGCTACCACCTTGTCGGCGTGCATGCTCAATTCGCATCCACCGCCTAGTGCGAGCTGGTGCGGCGCGGCCACCACGGGGATGGCGCTGTGCCGCATGCGCATCATGGTGTTCTGGAAGGTTCGGATGGCCATGTCCAGGTCGTCGTACTCCTGCTCCACGGCCATCATGAAGATCATGCCCACGTTGGCGCCCGCACTAAAGTTCGCGCCGTCGTTGTACACCACGAGGCCTTTGTAGCCGCCTTCCGCAAGGTCGATGGCCTTGTTGAGGCCTTGGATCACCTCCGCGCCGATGGTGTTCATCTTGCTCGTCCAGCTCACGCACAGGATGCCGTCGCCGAGATCGCGCACCACGGCCTGGCTGTTCTTCCAGACGATGCTGCTCTCGGGCAGATCCGACAGCACCAGCACGCCTTCTGCACGCGGGATCGCTTTGTAGCTCTTGCTCGCCGCATCATAGTACATGCGCTTGCCGCCTTCGGTCTTGTAGAAGGACGTGTGGCCCGCAGCAAGCATTTCGGCTACCCATGGTGACACCCCAATGCCCGCAGCCTTCATGGCGTCCATTGCCTTCTTCACACCAACCGCGTCCCAGGTCTCGAACGGCCCCAACTCCCAGCCGAAGCCGGCGCGCAGGGCATCGTCGATCTTGTAGAGCTCGTCGGTGATCTCGGGGATCCGATGGCTCACGTACGCGAACAATCCGTGGAAGCTCTTGCGGTAGAACTCGCCGGCCTTGTCGCTGCCGTCGTAAAGGATCGTCATCCGCTTGCGCAGGTCGTCCTCCTTCTTTGCCGCGTCCATGGTGGCGAACTTGGGCTTCACTTGTGAGCGGTATTCCAGCGTCTTCAGGTCCAGCGCCATGATCTCGCCCTTGTTCGCGCGGTCCTTGAAGAAGAAGCCCTTGCCGGTCTTGCTGCCGAGCATGTTCTTGTCGACCATCTGCTGCAAGTAGCCGGGGATGGTGAAGAGCGCGTTCTGCTCGTCGGTCGGGCAGTTGTCCTTTACGCCCTGCGCGACTTTCACCAGCGTGTCCAGGCCGACAACGTCGGCTGTGCGGAAGGTGGCGCTTTTCGGGCGGCCCAATGCTGGACCGGTCAAACGATCGACCTCTTCCACGGTGAGGCCCATCTCTTCCACCAGGTGGAACAGGCCCATGATGCCGAACACGCCGATGCGGTTCGCGATGAAGGCGGGCGTATCCTTGCACAGCACGGTGACCTTGCCGAGCACGCGCTGGCCGTAGTCCTCCAGGAAGCTGAGCACCGCGGGATCCGTATCCGGACCGGGGATCAGCTCCAGCAAAGGCAGGTAGCGCGGCGGGTTGAAGAAGTGCGTGCCGCAGAAGTGCTTTCGGAAATCTTCACTACGTCCTTCGGCGATCGCGTGGATCGGAATGCCGCTTGTGTTCGTGGTGATCAGCGTGCCGGGCTTCCGGTGCTTCTCCACGTTCGCCAGCACCTGCTGCTTGATGTCCAGTCGCTCGATCACCACCTCGATGATCCAGTCGCAATCCTTGATCTTGGAGAGGTCGTCCTCGAAGTTGCCGGTTGTGATCCGGCTCGCAAAGGCCTTGTCGTAGATGGGGGAGGGGTTGCTCTTCAGCGCGAAGGCCAAGGCATCGTTGACGATCTTGTTCCTGTCGTCACCTTCCTTCGGGACGATATCCAGTAGCAGCACTTCCGCGCCCACATTGGCGAAGTGGCAGGCGATGCGTGAGCCCATGACACCGGATCCGAGGACGGCCACTTTCTTGATATGTCTGTTTGGCATTTTGGTTGGTTTTCTTCACCGCAACGGCGCTACGGCGCAACGGCTACGCAACGTACAGCGGTCTGAATTCTTTGGCGTTTACTTGGCGTTCGTTGCGACGTGGCGGTGAATTTCATTTGAAGAGTTCATCGTTGTCGAGCAACGTGTTGATCTTGTTCATCACGCTGTGGAAGGTCTGGAGCTGCGCCGCCGGGATGCTGGCGCGCACAGCCTCATTGAAGCGGATCACGGTATCCTTGCTCACGTCCCGCATCTGCTTGCCCTTGGCCGTGAGTTTCACCCGGCTCATGCGTCCGTCGGAACTGTCGGGCACGCGCTTGATCAGCCCTTCCTTCTCCATGTTCTTCAGTGTCCGCGAGAGGCTGCGGGACTCCATGCCCATCTTGGGCCCCAGCTTGGTACTGGGCGTGCCTTCGGGATCGATGTTCAGCAGCACGTAGCCGATGCTCATGGAGCCGCCGTGCTCGGAGGCTTTCTCGTTGTAGCGCCGCATGATGCGATGCCAGGCCCAGCGGATCGGGTGGTCGATGGTGTCTTCGGGGCGCATGGATGGCAAAGGTCCGAAGGTAATCAGGAAAAAGGTATGCACGCATACCATGTGCGCGCTTCGGGGCGCTTTGGAAGTCTGTTCAGCAGCGTTCCAAGGCCAGGTGCGGAATGCAGCGCGATCGCCTATCGCATCAGGCTCACATGCCCTTGGAAGGTCTCGTCGTTGACCTTCACCAGGTAGAAGTACACGCCGTCGCTGGCGGGCTCACCCTGTTCCGTCGTGCCGTTCCAGCCGTTGGATCCACCATCGCTTTCATGGACCAGGTTGCCCCAGCGATCGAACACCTGCAGGTGAAAGCACGGGTCCAAGACCTGGGTGGTCTTCAATTTGAACCGGTCGTTCACATTGTCGCGGTTGGGCGTGAAGACATTGGGTAGCTCGAAATGGATGAGCTGGCTGTACGGAGCAACTGCTAGGGTCTGCTCTGTATAACCAACACAGCCGGTGTTGGTGGTGGTCTGCAGGCCGATCACGGTGGCCGCATTGAAGGGGAGCAGGAACTCCGGGCCATTCTGTCCCACGGTGGTTTCCGTACCGTTCACCAGCCAAGTGGAACCCACGGTGTTCGGGCTTGTATCAAAAGCCCGTGCGCGGATGCCGAGACAGGTGGTGTCCGTGGTCACGGTGAATTCCGCCGGAGGGGTGGTGAGGATATTGACCGGCTGGATGGTCTCCATGGAGCATCCGTCCACGGAGCGCTCCACGGTGATCTGGCCGATGCCGGGTGCGCCCCATGCGATGGTGATGCAGTTGCCGTCCGCATCGGATTCGATCGTTCCGCCGGTCACGGTCCACGTGTAGGTGGCGTTCTCCACCAGTTCCGTGCAATACTCCGTTGTGGTCTGCCCGGAGCACCCGATGCCGAGCCCGGAGATGCTGGGCGGTGCGAAACTGGGGACCACCTCAATGGAGATGGTGGCGCTGTACGTGCCGGGTGGGCAGGCATCGTCATACACCAGCACGGAGAAGTGGTAGGGATCGCTGCTGCCCTGATCACATGCGGTGGTCCAGCAGAATTGGGAGGTGAGCAGGCTGTCCCCGGTGCTTGGACCGGTGAGCGCTGCCGGCGGATCGGTGAGGGTGCTTTCGAAGATGCCACCGATGGCACTGATGGTCATCAGGTCCCCGTCAACGTCCACGAAATCCAGCGGGAAACAGAGTTGCTCGCCGGCCACCACCTGATAGGAGGTAGTGAGCTCACCACTGAGCGGCATCGGGGCGGTGTTGGTTCCGCTGCAGGGTACACTGAGCAGTTGGAGGTCGCTGCGGATCACGCCGATCAATTGCCCGTTCCGGAATTCCTTCACTTCAACGGCCACCACCCAATTACCGATCAAGGTGGTCCCGTATTGCGTGGCACCGGTCACGGAGTTGATGCTGGCGAAACCGGATGCACCGAATGGCGCAATGGCGCTGTAGGTCGCGCCGAACTGCACGGGCGCCAGCGGCCAGAAGAGCGTGGTTGGCGGGGCGGCAATGCCCCCAACGTCATCCTGGGAGGCGTAGGGTGTCTCGAAGCTGAACACGAGGGAATCGCCATCGCTATCCACCGCCGCATTGCTGAAGGCCGTGGTGTCGCTGATGCAGATGTACGGCACGGGCGTTCCGGTGAACACCGGTGAGGAGTTGACGATGGACGTGGGCGGTACATAGGAGTAAAAGCCCATACCGGTTCCCCCGGGATCGACAAGGTTATCGATGGCTTCGTTCCGGGCGAACAACTGCACGTACAGGTGGAAGCCGGTGGGGCTGCCCGAGAGCACCACTTCACCCTCCAATCGGCTTTCTTCCACGCATTGGCCATCACCCAGGCTGCATCCATCGGACAGGTCCGGCGTGATCACCCCGTAGGAGGTCACATAGACCGGGGCCGTGGTGATCCGTACCTTGTTGGCGTTGGGCGCATTGGGGTCGTCCGCGTAAACCCCGACCGGCAAGCCGGTGGTGGGGGAACCCACGATATCGATCACGGAAGGAAAGCTGGATCCCGGTCCGCAGTTCACGAACAGGCGGAGGATCAGTTTGTAGCGGTACTCCCCGGTTCCGGGAGCGGTCTCGCCGAGGTAGCGGTACCCCAGATCCCCGCCCACGATGTGCGTGGCGCTCGCGGCCAAGGCGAGGGTGAAGGCAGGAATCAGGAGCAACAGGCGCATGAGCCTGGGGAGTAAAATGGCCATTGGGGTCGGATTAAGGGGTCACCAAAGTAGTGGAATCGGTGGGAACGCAAGGGCATGAGCGGAAAATTAATTCGATGTTCCGCTTGCGGTTGGCGATCTTCGGCCCCTCAAATTGAGCTTCCTGATGATCCGTGTACGACAGCTCCTGCCCCTGCTCGGCCTGTGCGCCGTTCTGGCCTGCAAGAAGGAACAACCCGCCCCGGTTCCATCCGCCCCTGCGGAGAACAGCCCCCGATTGATCATGAAGTTCAGGCTGGACAGTACGCAGGTGCGCCTGGGCAACCTCGGGCAGCCCGTTGCGGTACCTGCGGGGCACGGTGCCCAAAGCCCGCGGTTCAATGCCATCAGTGCGCACTACGTGGAGTTCGCACCCTTGGCATTCACGGCACTCGGCACCGGAGCCGTGGTGTACCATGCCCCGGAGACCACCCTCGGCGGAAGCACAGCGATCGACTTCGCGCAGGAAGTGCATGCGGGGGATGGCGAAACCTTCCTGGACATCCCCCTGGCGTCCTTGCCGGTAGGGAGCTATGCGTGGTTGCGCGTTTCCCTGTCCTACCAGAACTACGATGTGGACTTCCGGTATACCGATACGGTCTTCGGCCTTGGTGCGCTTGACCTCACGGGTACCATTGCCTCGTTCATCGGTTTCAACACCTACATCGGTTCCTTCAACGTGGGGCAGCAGCAGGTGGTGGTGAACGGCAACCGGACCCAGGGCTATTGGGCCTTCGAGGTGAACAACCCGCCGGTCCCGCTTGCTCCCATCACCGGCCAAGCGCCTGCAGGGGCCACCACGGTGGTGAACCCGTTGTTCAACTCTTCACCCATCCCCGCCGGGTCGTGCGTGGCCACAGGCGCATTCGCCTCACCCTTGGTCATCACCGGGAATGAGACCCAGGACGTGACGATCACCGTAGCGCTCAGCACGAACAGGAGCTTCGAGTGGACGGACAGTTCGGGCGACGGGGTTTTTGAGCCGTTGGCCGGGGATACCGTGGTGGACATGGGCGTCCGCGGGCTGATCCCTATCGTGGAGTGATCAGAGCGGCTCCTTCGGGAAGCGGGGCAGGCCATCCACCAGCAGGATCATCCGCTTCCCGTCGTACCGGTACCTGATCCGGTCCGAGGCGAACATCGCTTCCAGATGGCCTTGCAGGTCATCATAGAGCTGAACACTGTCCGTGGTGAAGCTGAACTCGAACTGACCATCGGCACCGCTCACCCATGTTTGGGGAGCGATATTGGTGCGCCATTGCTGCAGACTGTCCAAGCGTGTTCTCCAGCCGCGAGCGGCCACATCGAGCCAGCCCAGGTTGGTGAAGCGGTGATCCTTCAGCAGGAAGACATTCTGCCCCCAGCTCTGCAAGCCTCCGTAGTTGGCCAGGATGATGATGCCGTCCGCCGTGTCATCGGTGGTGAAAAACGTGGGCAGCATCACTTCGCTGTCATACGCGGGCTTGGAGACCGCTAGCACTTCGGCAGTGCTGTCCGACCGGGGGCGGTACTGGATCAAGCGGAGGCCCTCGCGGTTGTCCTCCATGTTCTTTCCGGCAAGCACGAAAGTGCCATCGCCCAGCCCATGGATGGTGTAGATCAGGAGCGTATCGTCGCGCACATTGTCCTCCAGGTTGGGCAGGTCCCGCAAGTGGAACGGCTTTGCGTTGGCGATCGGTGCGACCGTTCCGCGCAGTGTGGTGTCGTTCTTTTCGGCAACGTTCTCCGGCCTCCCCTCCGGGGACATGCAGGATGCCAGTGCCAGCACGGCGGTGATCAGGGTGATGTGCTTCATTGCAGAGGGGATACCGAACCGCTGCCGGAGACCTTGGAGCTTACGTTCGGCATGCCACCGTAGCGTACGGTTCCGCTGCCGGAGACCTTCGCGTCCAACTTGCTGATGGCGGTGATGGTGGCGCTGCCGCTGCCGGAGACCTTGAGTACCGCTTCATTGGCGGTGAGTTCTTCCCCGATCAGGTCGCCACTGCCGGAAAGCGTGGCGCTCAATTCGCTGCACGTGCCGCGAACGGTGATGGCACCGCTGCCTGAGATGGACAGGTCCAATTTCCTCTCATTGATCCCGGCAACGGTGATCGTGCCGCTTCCGGACGTGGACAACCGAGTATTCCCCGAGCCAAAGACGTCCGCCGTGCCCACATCCGCGCTTCCGTTGACTTCAATGGAATTGATCAGGGAAGGCGTGACGATATGCACGGTGAACTCCGAATCGGAGGACCAGCACTTCGAGGTCCGGATGCGCCATACATCACTTTTCACCTCCGTGTTCAACAGGTCGAGCAATACCGGCTGTGCGGTCACCGTGATCTTCTGCTCGGACCCCTTCTCCAAGGTCACCTGTATGGAGCCGCCCACTTCGATCCCGGAAAAAGAAGCGATCTCCAACGTTCGTTCCTCCACGGGCCCGCTGCCTTGGACGCAGTTCATGGTGCAGCCTGTGGTGAGCAGGGTGGTCAGGGCGAGAAGGGCAAGCGTTTTCATGGGTGCGAAGCGGATGGCTTATCGGTGTGGTCGGCCGTGTAAAGGAATAAAGGATCGGCGATCTGGCGATGGGGAGGTGCGGCGATGCGCGTTCTGAAGGGCCCGTACATGGCGTTTCACCCCGCAATGGCATGGGGGACAGTACACTTCGGAGCTGAAATGGGGGAACCTTGCATGGTCTGATGCGTATCAGGCCCATATTCCTGAAAGGTGGCCCCGCCGGGTTGCCGCAGCATTGAATTGAACCATGGATCACGCCATTCCGCTTCCGGAAATGGGCCATCGTTGGCTGGACAGAACGAGAAGTCGCTTTCTGGCTGATCCCTCGGCCATCTTGATCTTTGAGCATTCGGGTTCAGTGCATCCGGAAACAGTACCCGAATTCCTGGAACTGGCGGAGCAGCACAGCCACGCCCACGGCGATCCGGTGCTGGTGCGCAAAAGGCTGATGCATGTGCTGGTGGAAGCGGTGGACAACCTGAGCCGCCACGCCTTGGGCATCCTGAACGACGCTTCATTCGCCTTGCTGGTGCGGGACCGTTCGGGCTACCGCTTGGCCACGGGCAATGCGGTCCCCTATGCCACGGGCATGCTGCTTTCCCACCGGGTGGAGGTCCTGAACCTGATGGGGCAGGAGGACCTGAAGGAACATTACCTGAAGGTTCTGGCCGGCAATGCCCGCTCATCGAACGGTGGTGCTGGCCTGGGCCTGCTGACGCTGGCGAGGAAAAGCGCGGGTCCGCTCGTTACCTCCAGCGATCCACTGGGTCCCTTTACCTCGTATTTCACGTTCGAGATGAGAGTGGGCGGGAAGAACGAAGACCCCGACAGGCCAGCAGCTTGATCGTAGGGAACCAGATGCCTTCGGCAGCGGGTACGCTACGGGCACTGCACCCTTCCCCAGGCCACCGACCTGTCAGACGCTGCCCCCCGCCGCGTAATCCGCGAGGTACTTGAAAGGTCCGGTGAGCTTACCCCCCTTGGCGATGGTGGCCCGGTCGATCATTCCCTCGCCATCATCCCCGGTGAGATGGGGCAGCACGAAGGTCATCAGGTCGCGCCCGAACGATTTCGATGAATCACGCGGGAGCTCGCAAGGCAGGTTGTCCACGGACATCACCGTGATGCTTCCCGGCTTGCCCACCGGGCATTCCTTCTCCGTGGCGGGGTCATATCCGAAGAACGGGTCGGCGATGGTGCTGGCTCGCAACGTACTGTCGATCGGCCCGCCGATATCGCAACTTATGTCGGCAACCACGCGCAGCTTGATGTCGGGATCCCTCAGGTCTTCGGCGGAAAGGATCTTCGGCCCGCGGGCATCCCAGAAATGGCAGGCGATGTAGATCTGCGCACGCTTGATGAAGGGGAGGAATTCCGCTCGGTGCCCACGGGGGTCGGCATGGAAGGCGGCCCGGTCGAAGGGCTCTCCATCATCCCGGACGTAGAGGTCCGCGCTTCCGAGGATCGTATACACCGGATGGTCGAACGTGTGCTGAAGAAAGTCGTTCGGAGATACGTTGATCACACCGGCGCGGTCCAGGGTCTCCATGGCTCCATGGCCGACGCGCCCCGTCCCGGTGAGCACGATGCGAAGATCCTTCGGCAATTGGACCGCAGCCAAGTGCAGGTCCATCTCGGCGCGATCATGGCAGGCATTGGCGGACTTCAACAATGGACCTTCGGTGGTGACTTGCCAAGCGCGAACAGCGTTGTACGCACCCACCACGCCGGCCCATTTCCCGAAGGCCAGTACCCGTTGTCCCTTCGTGTTCGTGAGCAGTTCATGGTCGATCAACGTGATCCGTCGGTCCAGCACGGTATGGAGCAATTTGGCGTTGTGCGGCTGCTGCTTGATGGTATGGGAGAAGAAGAGGTAGGCCTTGTCCGCCATCAACATGTCCAACGGGACCTCCTTCACACCGATGATCAGGTCGCGGTCCGTGAGGTCCTCGGTGACACGCACGTTCTGTGCCGTGTACTCCGCATCGGTGTATGCGCGGACGGGACTGCGCTGCACGGCGATGTCGATACCTTGGAGCATGGCCTCATGGCACTGCTTGGGCGTAAGCGGAACGCGGCGATCGGGCGGTGCCTTGCCTTCACGGATGATGCCTATCTTCTTGAACATGGAGTGAATAAGGGTGCGCGAATGTAGAATTTGCTGCCGAGGCGTTCTCAATTGAAAACGGCTGGTGGCAGGTGACCGGGGAAATGCTGCCGCCGGTCACCATTCACGGATCTGGCTCCGGATGCCGTATCTTTGCAGTGTTCCTTGAAAAGCACTGCCCACATTGGGGCCGACATGGTTTCGACAGCGGCTACGTAGTGCGTGTAAGCATGCAGAGCATTGAGGATGACGCTCTTTAAACTCGATCTTCAAGCCTTAACCGGCAACACTGAGTACGCACTTGCTGCCTAATAGCCCAAGGCTATGAAGCTTCACCCCGTGAACAACAGTAGCGGGGGCAAGTACCCCTCGGGGAGGCCCGCAACCCTCCTTCCCGGCCCAGGGGTATCATCATGGGAAGCTGGTCAGCGCGGTGGTCCGAAGCGCTGATGAGACAACAGGACCTAAGTTGTCAGTAGGGTGTCCTTTCCCGGCTGGCTCTCGAAAACCAACGAAGGAAGAAGCATGTGGAAAGCTCGTGGTACGGTCGTTTGGACGAGGGTTCGAATCCCTCCGGCTCCACTCGCCTCGCCTTCGCATCCCCAACCGCGCCAGCGGTTGGGGATGCGAAGGCGGGCAGTGGTATTTTCATTTTCTACGAAGCCTGAACGGAATGCGCATCTTTCGTTCCGCTTCGCCAACGTCTTACTGACAAACGCCATTTCCATCGATGGACCTGCCGTACTATGTGTACATTCTCCTTTGTGCAGATCAGCGCTACTATGTGGGTTGCACGAGTGTTAGGTTGAAACGATTGGCACGACATGAGAAGGGCTTGGTTACCTCCACAATCGGAAGGCTTCCAGTTATCTGTGTGTCCACTATCGGCTTCATTGATAAGTCGAAGGCATTTGCATTTGAGAACTATTTGAAATCCGGATCAGGGCGCGCCTTCATGGGGCGTCACTTGATATAGATCGGGATGCTCGCGCGGAAATCGCTTCCGCATACGCACAGTACTACGCCTTCAAAAGCCGATCCCAACGCCAGCACTGAAGATGGGGCCCGTGGCGTAATAGATGCTGTTCGGATCCTGAAGCACCTCGAACAAAACTTGCAGATAAAAGGAACTGCTCGAACTGATCGGTTGCACATAGCCTGCACCCACCAGCAAGTGTGGTACCCAGATCCGTCCCAAGTCATTATTGAAGTTGTAGTAGGACTCGGTGTTCATATGCAGGAATTCCGCATGCAGAAAGGCCTGCTCGATCACCCGATATCGTGTGAAGACCCGGTAGCCGTACGAACTGAGCTCAAAAGGGGGTGAATAGCGGTTGTCCTGGTAATAGGTATAGCTGGGACCGAGACCGGCTGACACCTTGCGCGGCCGGTCCAAATAGATGCCCACCACCGGATCCAACTGAACGGCCGTGATGGTGCCGAAGCTCAATCCGATCCCTCCGCCGAACCACAGGCGGTCCTTGAAGGGAATGGGCTTCTCGGTCGGCTTATCCTGCACGTAGGCCGTACTGTCCTGCGCTTGTAGCAGTGGTGCCACCGAGAACAGAAACACAAGAGCGATCAAGTGTCGGATCATGGCGCCGAAGGTAAGCGGGACGTTCCCTGCGGACGACTTTCGTACAGCTTCCAGACCGGTTTGGCATCCTCCCAGGCGTACCATTCCAGTGCGATCTGCTTCCACCGGGGCAGTGCATTGCCCACCTCGGACCAGTACTGGCCTTCCATGCTTTCGCAGTTCGGCCTAGGCTGGTCGGTCACCAACAATTCGATAGTGCCGGGAGATCGGGACATCAGGTTGCACGGTGCGTCGATCAAGGTGTCGGAGGCGGTTGGGGACAGGTAGAAACGCGGGATCCGAATATCCCAAACGGTCGTGTTGTCCGCTACATAGTTCAGGCGAACGACCTCACCGGGGAAGTGGCTCCGGACCAGTTTCGCCAGGCGAGTGCGTCCGCTTCCGGCCGGAGCGAGGATCACCGCCACCAGCGCTGCCGAATTGATCACGATCACTATGGCGAGCAATGGTTTGAGCACACCCGCAGGTACGGCGCTCCACACCTTGCGTTCACGCCAAACGGCCCACGCTTGGATCAGCATCAGGGGCAGCAGGTCCGCAAGCGGATGGAGGAAGCGGAGGTCCTTGTGCGCCAAGGCCAAATGCAGCACCAGAAAGGGGACGGTCACCCAGACGAGGATGTGCTTCGGCCTGAACGCCAATAGCGTCGCGAATGCGGCGAGGATCGCGAGGCCGAATGGGGGGGTGGCGAACTTCACCACCCAAGCGGGATAGTACCACCAGGCATAGGAAATGAAGCGATGGTCGCCGGTACCTGCGATCCCTTGGCGGAGGTAATTCCATGCAGTGATCACGGGCTCGTTGTAGTACCAACTATCCAGGGCAATACCCGCCAACACCATCACGGCGATGCCGATGAGGAACTGAAGGATGCTTTGGAGGTGTTCCCGCTTCACCACGGCCAACCAGAGCACGATGCCCAAGGCCATGGCCAAGGTGGGCGGGCGGCAGAGAAAGGCCAAGCCCAACCAGAGCCCGCAGCGCAGGTGCCGCCCAGCGCGGTCTTCCCCGGAAAGCAACGCGGCCAAGGCCAACAGCACGAAAAGCCCGGACCAGGTCTCGCCAGTGAAGCGCACATGGAGGAACGGCAGGAACCACAAAAGGAACGAGAGCAGCAGGAAGGGTGTCCAAAGGTTTTCCGGCACCCTGTGCCGCACGGCTTTCACGAACGTGTACACGGCCAACAGCGCTGCCAACGCCGTGATCAACCGCAACAGGAAGGCCAGCACGAACGGTGAGGTCACGCCCACCATTGCGGCCATCTTGAAGATCACCAAGCAAGCCGATGGCAACAGCGCGGACCGGATGTGCGCCGCATATTCCCAAGGCAGCCCGCTCACCGGCTGGTGCCCGAGCCGGGCCTCCGCGAAGGCGATCACCTGGTAGTGCTCATCGGCGCTCTGGAAACCCGTGCTGAACCAAGCCGCAACAAGATGCACGACAAGGGCCGCAAGCAGGATCCAACGGGTGCGAGTGCTGAGCATGCCCCGCGAAGATGCGGCGATCGCGCCACGCTCACTTCATCCCCTTCTCCAACCCTTCCCGCAGCGCGGCCATGAAGGCTTCGCTGGTGAGGTACTGGTCCGGGCCCACTTTGCTGCCGTGGATGCACACTGCGAGGTCCTTGGTCATCTTGCCGGCTTCCACGGTCCGGATGCAGACGGCCTCCAACCTGTGGGCGAAGTCGATGAGTGCTTGGTTGCCGTCCAGCTTGCCCCGGAAGGCGAGGCCGCGCGTCCAGGCGAAGATGCTGGCGATGGGGTTGGTGCTGGTGGGCTTGCCCTGTTCGTGCTGGCGGAAGTGACGGGTCACGGTGCCGTGGGCGGCCTCCGCTTCCATGGTCTTGCCGTCGGGGGTGATCAGCACGCTGGTCATCAGGCCGAGTGAGCCGAAACCCTGTGCCACGATGTCGCTCTGCACATCGCCATCGTAGTTCTTGCAGGCCCATATGAAGCCGCCGCTCCACTTCATCGCCGCCGCTACCATATCGTCGATCAAGCGGTGCTCGTAGGTGATCCCGGCCTTATCGAAATCGGCCTTGTAGTGCTTCTGGAAAATCTCCTCGAAGATGTCCTTGAAACGGCCGTCGTATTGCTTCAGGATGGTGTTCTTGGTGCTCAGGTAGAGCGGCCATTTTTTCTCCAGCGCCAGATTGAAGCAGCTATGGGCGAAGCCATCGATGCTTTCGTCCGTGTTGTACATGCTCATCGCCACGCCGTCCCCCTTGAACTGGTAAACTTCCCAAGTGGTGGGGTCGCCTTCCTCCGGCGTGAAGGTCATGGTGAGCTTGCCCTTGCCCTTGATCACCACGTCGGTGGCCTTGTACTGATCGCCGAAGGCGTGGCGACCGATCACGATGGGCTTGGTCCAACCCGGAACCAGGCGCGGGATGTTGCTGATGACGATGGGCTCGCGGAACACGGTGCCGCCGAGGATGTTGCGGATGGTGCCGTTGGGGCTCTTCCACATCTGCTTCAGGCCGAACTCCTTCACCCGTGCCTCGTCCGGCGTGATGGTGGCGCACTTGATGCCCACATGATGCTTCTGGATCGCATGGGCGGCATCCACGGTCACTTGGTCGTCGGTGGCATCGCGGTGTTGGATGCCGAGGTCGAAGTAGTCCAATGGTACGTCCACGTATGGCAGGATCAGTTGGTCCTTGATCCACTTCCAGATGATGCGGGTCATCTCATCGCCATCGATCTCCACCATGGGGTTCGCCACCTTGATCTTCTGCATGCTATCGGATTGTCGTGTTTAACGGGCCGCGAAGGTACCTCGCCGCGTTGAACAAGAAGTTGTGATCGGTGACCGGTGATCGGGTGAGTGGACTCCCGACCCGAAGCCCTCGGTGTTTCCCCGTGCCTCCGTGACCCTGTGGTCTTCAAGTCTCACGACTCTCCGCCCATCTATCCCAGATCCAGATCAAGGTCCTCCCGCAACTTCAACAAGGCCGGGTTCTTCTCCGCCATGATCATGAAGCGGTCCCTCGGGGTATAGCGTGGGCGCATGTTGGCGACTTCCCGCTTGATCACATCGAGTTCCAGGTCGGGGATCTCCATCTCGCGGCGAAGATGTCCCAGCAACATGGGTTTCTCCTCGCGCATGTAATTCTCCTGCACGCTGTTCACGATGGTGAAGGAGATGCTGTGCGGGCCGATGATCACGGGCTTGTTGGCGATCAGCGTGGCGTGCATGCTGCTCTTTCCCTGTTGCTTCAGGCCCTTGGCGTATTCGCCCCAGGTCTTCATCAGCAGGGCTTGATTGAGCTCGCGGCCGGGCCGATGGGCAGCTTTTCCCGTCGGTTGTTCGCCGGGGTGGTCCGCCAGGCTGGTGGATGCCGTTTCCGGGGAGGGGGCCAAATGCTGCCGGATGGAAACCGCGCCGGCCATGCGCTTTTGGGGAGGCGCGGGACGGGATGGTCCGGGCGGGGGGTCGGCAGGCCGCTGATTCGGCGTGGGCTTGGCACTATTGGCAGCCGCAACTGGTGCTGAAGGGAGCGGGTCGGCGGTCACATCAGGACTTTTTTTTTCCACTTGCGGAACGGGCCCGTTGCCGTTATGGCCAGCGATCGCATGCTTGCTGGTCTGGGCCAATTGGATCAATGCCAGTTCCACCAGCAGGCGCGGTTCCTTGCTGTTCTTGTACTGGGAATCGACCTGCCCAAGCCGGTCCAAACCTTGCACAAGGAGGTCACGCGGAACCGCTTCAGCCTGTGCGCCATAGCGTTCGCCCAGTTCCTCGCTCACTTCCAGGAGCGGAATGGTGCGCAGGTCCTGGCTCACAAGCAGGTCGCGGAAGTGCCGTGCGAGGCCGGCGACGAAGAGATGGCCGTCGAAGCCTTGGTACAGGATATCGTTGAACACCACCAAGGCACCAGCGGCATCCCCTTGGAGCAGGCTGTCCGTAATGTTGAAATAGTGCTCGTGGTCCAGCACGTTCAAATTCATCAGGACATCCGCATAGGTCAGGTTGTCCCCGCCGAAACTGACGAGCTGGTCGAAGATGCTGAGCGCATCGCGCAATCCGCCATCGGCCTTTTGGGCGATGGTGTGCAGGGCTTGGGCCTCGGCTGTGATGCCCTCCTTCTTGGCGATCAAGGCCAAGTGCTTGGCGATGTCCGAAACGGTGATGCGCCGGAAATCGAACACTTGGCAACGCGAAAGAATGGTGGGGATGATCTTGTGCTTCTCGGTGGTCGCCAGGATGAAGATGGCGTAGGAGGGAGGTTCCTCAAGCGTCTTCAGGAAGGCATTGAAGGCCGCGGAGCTCAGCATGTGTACCTCGTCGATGATGTACACCTTCTTGGTCCCGATCTGCGGAGCGATCTGCACCTGCTGGATCAAGTTCCGGATATCCTCCACACTGTTATTGCTGGCGGCGTCCAGCTCGAATATGTTGAGCGAATGGCCCTCATCGAAGCCCTTGCAGGAGAGGCATTCACCACAGGTGGAGAGGTCCTCGTTGAGCTTCTCGCAGTTGATGGTCTTGGCCAGAATGCGGGCACAGGTGGTCTTGCCCACGCCTCGTGGGCCGGTAAAGAGGAAGGCCTGCGCCACGTGGTTGTTCCGGACGGCGTTCTTCAGGGTACCGGTAACATGCTCTTGCCCCACGACCGAATCGAAGGTGTCGGGGCGGTATTTGCGGGCACTGACGACGTAACGTTCCATGGGCGGGGCTAAGATACGTGCGCTGCCGCGTTTGCCTACGTGCGAAACATGAAAGTGGAAGTGTGAAACGGTCCGGTGTACGGGCTCAGCGCAGGGTGGCAGCCCCCAACGATCGGCCGCGGTCCAATTCCCCACTGCCGTCCCCTGCCACGCAGGGTTGCGAGAGTCCAATAAAGTACCACTTAGGTGAAAGGCATTCCACAACCCCGATCGCCCGGACCTCACTTCATCATCTGCTTTTCGGCGTGATCCGCGTTCCATGTCGCCTCCTATTGAGCAAGGCAATCCGCTTTCGGAGCATCCGATTTTCCGAACTTCGGATCCGATCCCATAAAACTTCTACATTTGCACCCCAAATTTACCAAGAGGCACATGACCAACCGGTACGAGACCGTCTTCATTCTTACTCCCGTTTTGTCCGAGGACCAGACAAAGGAGGCGGTTACCAAATTCAAAGACCTTCTCAAAGAGGGCAATGGCACGGTCCGCCATGAAGAGAACTGGGGGATGCGCAAGCTCGCCTATCCCATCCAGAAGAAGTCCTCGGGCTTCTACCACCTGATCGAGTTCGAGAGCGACCCGTCGCTCATCGCCAAGCTCGAGACCGAATACCGCCGCGACGAACGGGTGATCCGTTTCCTCACTGTGGCCATGGACAAGCACCATATCGCGTTCGCCGAAAGCCGCCCCGCCCGGGGTGGTGAGGGCGGCACCGGTCGTGCTCCGCGTAAAAAGAAGGATAACGCCTGAACACAACGGAAATGAGCGAAGAAACGACCACTTCCGCCGCACCGGCATCCACACCGGCACCCGCGAAAACGGGTGGAGGCGCCAGCAATGAGATCCGCTACCTCACGCCGATCTCCATCGAGACCAAGAAGGACAAGTACTGCCGCTTCAAGAAGCTCGGTATCACCTACATCGATTACAAGGACGCGGACTTTCTGCTGCGCTTGGTGAACGAACAGGGCAAGATCCTGCCCCGTCGCCTCACCGGCACCAGCCAGAAGTACCAGAAGCGCGTGGCCCAAGCCGTGAAACGCAGCCGCCACCTCGCCCTGATGCCGTACGTGGCCGATATGCTCAAGTAAGAACACACGACCATGGAAGTGATCCTCAAACAAGACGTGGAGCATCTCGGTTTCGCCAATGACCTGGTGAAAGTGAAGGACGGCTACGCCCGAAATTTCCTGCTCCCCCGCAAGCTGGCCGTGGCCGCCACCCCCAGCGAGCGCAAGCAGCTCACCGAGACCCTCAAGCAGCGCGCCCACAAGGAGACCAAACTCCGCGATGAGGCCGACAAGAACGCCGCCAAGCTCATCGACCAGACCATCAAGATCGGAGCAAAGGTGGGCGAGAAGGGCCGCATCTTCGGCAGCGTGAACACCATCATGCTCAGCGATGCCTTCAAGCAGCTCGGCATCGACCTGGACCGCAAGTACATCAAGCTGAAAGGCGAGGCCATCAAGACCATCGGCACCTACGAGGCCGAAGTGACCTTCCACCGCGATGTGGTCAAGACCATTTCTTTCGAAGTGGTCGAAGAGTGAGCTTGTAGTCAATACCAATGAAAAGGGCCGTTTCGTGAAGAGGCGGCCCTTTTTTGATGCCCGTCCCTCAAGTTGCATGGCCATGCAAGTGTCGATCTACAGGCCGATGAATGAGATTGTGTCACGCACGCATTTCCTTCCGAATGTGCCCCGACCTGCATCCGATCATGGAAAGCGTCCATGATGTGGGATGCTCCTGGCCCGGTGACCCAATGCCTCCTGCGGTGCGCTTTCTGACAGTTGCATGGCCATGCAAGTGTCGATCTACAGGCCGATGAACGAGATTGCGTCACGCATGCATTTCCTTCCGAATGTGCCCCGATCTGCATCCGGTCGTGGAAAGCCTCCATGGTGTGGATGCTCTTCGCACGGTTACCCCAATACCTCCTGCGGTGCGCTTCCTGACAGTTGCATGGCCATGCAACTGTCGTCCAACAATACCAAACCTCGAGCAGTCCGCGAAGCGTTTTCGCTTTTCCCGAACGCGTGTAGCTTTCGCCGCCATGTCCGAAGCCGACCTCGAACAGCAACAATTGCTGAAATTCCTATCCCGCTTGGGCCAGGCCGAACTCGCTGCAGGCAATGCCGTTGCGTTGGTAGAGCGTGACTTGGGCCAGATCGCCAGGCGCAATGGTCAGGAGAACACGGTGGTCTTCGCGTTGCCCACCGTGCTGATCGTCCAATCCGCGGAAGGGCAGGAGCATCGCGTACACCTCACCCCCGGTCCATACCGCGTTGGGGACCTGCGCTTCGATCAGATGGAAGGGGTGTTGGAGATTGCACGGGAAGCCCGGTCGGGTAGGATCACTCCGGCCCAAGGGCTGCGGAAATTGGATGCGGTCTGGCGCATGAAGCACCGCTATGGCGATGCGGGTTTTGTGCTGGGCTACCTCGTAACCACCATCGGCATTGCCCTGATCCTGCGGCCCACATGGACCGGCTTGGGCTATGTGGCCGGGCTGGGCCTGGCCTGTGCACTGTTGCTGGTGGCAGTGCGGAGGCAACCCGTATGGAATGCAGTGATGCCCGTAGTGGCGGCCTTCCTGCTCTCCGCCGCCGTTGCCGTGATGTACCGGTTCGGTGTGCGTGAACCGGCGTTGCAACTATTGATCCCGCCGTTGATCATTTTCCTGCCGGGCAACATGCTCACTGTGGCGGTGGTGGAACTGGCCTTTGCGAACATTGTTTCCGGCGCATCGCGCATGGTGGCCGGGTTCACCCAGCTGATCCTGCTGGCCTTTGGACTTTTGGGCGGCTTCAAGGCCTTCGGCGGTGAATTCCCCTCGGATCTTGGTAACACGGACCGGCTGGCTCCGTGGTTGGCTTGGGCCGGCGTGGTGCTGTTCGCCTTGGGCTTGCACCTGTTCAAGAGCAGCCGCAGGCGGTCACTCCTTTGGATGATGGCCACCATGTTGATGGCCTTCCTCGGACAGAACATCGCGGGAAGATTCCTCGACGGTTCCTCCACGGCATTCTTCGGCGCGGCGGTGATGACCATCACGGCCCTGGTGATCGAATACCGCTTGAAAGGCCCTCCGGCATTGGTCTCCATCATCCCGGCCTTCTGGCTGCTGGCGCCCGGTTCCTTCGGCCTGGTCAGTGTCACCACCATGGCGATGGATGGCCAGGGCACGGCGGGAAGCATATTGCAGCTACTTTTCATTCTCACCGCGATCGCCACGGGTTGCTTGATCGGGGCCTTCGTGTATAGCGGCCTGCTCCATGTGCGCAAGGCGCGCTGGTGGCGCTCCGACCCGTTGCCGCCCGGAGGCATCACGGGAACCGGAGGGAACGGGGACCACCTTTGAAGGAATATGTTCACCCCGGGTCATCCGCCGCGCAGCGGTGGACCCTGGAAGCAAATGGAGCGCTCATCCTGCTTCGTACCTTTGCGGCCGTAAAACCTATCGCACAGTTCAGCATGGCCCACATTTTCGATATCGACATGATCAAAGCGGTGTACGACCGCTATCCCGCACGCGTTGCCGCTGCCCGCAAGGCCCTCGGCAAGCCGCTCACCCTGACGGAGAAGATCCTGTATGCCCACCTCGAGGAAGGTGCGGCCACCAAAGCGCTGAATCGCGGCGAGGACTATGTCGATTTCGCACCGGACCGCGTGGCCATGCAGGATGCCACCGCGCAGATGGCGCTCCTGCAGTTCAAGACCACCGGGCGCGCCACCGTGGCCGTGCCCAGTACGGTGCATTGCGATCACCTGATCCAAGCGCGGGTGGGGGCGGAGAAGGACCTGCAGGAAGCCCTGCTGAAGAGCAACGAAGTATTCAACTTTTTGGAAAGCATCAGCAACAAGTACGGCATCGGCTTTTGGCGCCCCGGCGCGGGCATCATCCATCAGGTGGTGCTGGAGAACTACGCCTTCCCCGGCGGCATGATGATCGGTACCGACAGCCACACGCCCAACGCCGGCGGTTTGGGCATGCTGGCCATTGGCGTGGGTGGTGCCGATGCCTGCGATGTGATGAGCGGACTGCCATGGGAGCTGAAACAACCGAAGATCATCGGCGTGAAGCTCACCGGAAAGCTCAGCGGCTGGGCTTCCGCCAAGGATGTGATCCTGGTGGTGGCGGGCATCCTCACCGTGAAGGGCGGTACCGGAGCGATCGTGGAATACTTCGGTCCGGGTGCTGAAAGCCTGAGCTGCACCGGCAAGGGTACCATTTGCAACATGGGCGCGGAGATCGGTGCAACCACCAGTACCTTCGGTTACGACGACAGTATGCGTCGCTACCTCAACGGCACCGGTCGTGCGGATCTGGTGAAATTGGCGGACCAAGTGGCCGAGCACCTCACTGGCGACCCTGAGGTCTATGCCGATCCGGAGAAGTATTTCGATCGCGTCATCGAGATCGACCTCAACAAACTGGAGCCGCACATCAATGGCCCGTTCACACCGGACCTGGCTTGGCCGATCAGCAAATTCGCCGCCGCCGTGAAGGAGAACGGCTGGCCCGAAAAACTGGAAGTGGGCCTTATTGGCAGTTGCACCAACAGCAGTTACGAAGACCTTACCCGCAGTGCATCCATCGCGCAGCAGGCCGTGGACAAGAAGCTGAAGACCAAGAGCGATTTCACCGTGACACCGGGCAGCGAGCAAGTGCGCTTCACGGCGGAGCGCGATGGCTTGTTGACCACCTTCGAGAAGATGGGCGGTCTGGTGCTCGCCAATGCCTGCGGACCGTGCATCGGTCAATGGGCACGCCACAACAAGAACCCGGAGAAGAAGAACTCCATCCTCACCAGCTACAACCGGAACTTCGCCAAGCGGAACGACGGCAATGCCAACACGCACGCCTTCGTGGCCAGCCCCGAGCTGGTGACGGCCATGGCCATTTCCGGCAGCCTCAACTTCAACCCGCTCACCGATGAACTGGTGAACGAGGAAGGCAAAAAGGTAAAGCTGGACGAGCCGAAGGGCATGGAGATGCCACCCAAGGGCTTCGATGTGAAGGATCCCGGCTACAAGGCACCCGCCAAGGATGGAAGCAGTGTGGAGGTGCTGGTGAAACCCGACAGCGACCGCATACAATTGCTGGAACCCTTCCCTGCATGGGACGGTAAGAACATCACCGGGGCCGTCCTGTTGATCAAGGCGAAGGGCAAATGCACCACCGACCACATCAGCATGGCAGGTCCATGGTTGCGCTACCGCGGGCACTTGGACAACATCAGCAACAACACGCTCATTGGTGCCATCAACGCCTTCAATGGCGAAGCGAACAAGGTGATGAACCAACTGACCGGCGAATACGGTGAAGTCCCCGCTACGCAGCGTGCGTACAAGGCCGCCAAGCAGCCCAGCGTGGTGGTGGCAGACCACAACTATGGGGAAGGCAGCAGCCGCGAGCATGCCGCCATGCAGCCGCGCCACTTGGGCGTTGGCGCCGTTCTGGTGAAGAGCTTCGCGCGCATCCACGAGACCAACCTCAAGAAGCAAGGTCTACTCGGTGTCACCTTCGCCAACGAGGCGGATTACGACAAGATCCAGGAGGACGACCGCATCGATTTCACCGACCTCATGGAGTTCGCACCCGGCAAGCAATTGACGGTGGTGCTGAACCACAAGGACGGAACGAAGGACACGCTCAAGTGCAACCACACCTACAATGCGCCGCAGATCGAGTGGTTCAAGGCGGGCAGTGCGTTGAACCTGATCCGGGCACAACACGGGAAGTAAGGGTGGCACCATGGAAAATGTTTCGGAACCCCGCCGATCCGGCGGGGTTCCGTTATTTGGGGGCAGGGATCCCGGCATCCCCCGAAATGGGGATTGTGTGGATTGGAGCAACCTCCTTAGGTTTGGGCCAAATCCGAACTGAATGAAACGGCTTGCCACCCTTCTTTTGACCTTTAGCGCATGCACCTTCTTTTACCACCAATCGTTCGCACAAGTTGGTTTTGGGGTAAAGGCCGGAGCCAATTACTTGGCAGGTTCCCAGAAGATCCAGCCCGACCCTAAGGATCCACCCACCAATCCCAAGGGATTGGGCATGCAGTTCGGGGGCTATGTGGAGATTCCTTTCTCGGATCTGGTGGGCCTGCGACCGGAACTGGTCTTCTCATTCCGCCGGATGAAGACGGACAATACAAACACCACAACCTACACTCAAGCGGACAATGTCACGCTCAATGGGATGCCGTTCACCGGCACGCAGACCATCCTTACCGAGACCGACCAACGGTTGACCTATTTTCAGATCAATGCACCATTGATGCTGAAGCCGACGGAGGGACTGCGTGTCATGTTCGGTCCCGCGTTCAACTTCCTGATGGGCGGTAAGCAGAACACGGATGTAACCACGACCGTCAAGGGTACCGTGACGAACCAGGGCCAGCAACAGAGCGTGGAGAGCGAGAGCTTTGAGGCCACCAAGAAAAAGGGCAGCACGGCTACGCGGAATTTCAAGAAAACGGACGTGGCCGCCTTTGCCGGGATCGGTTATACCCTGGAGGTGGGCTTGGACCTGGACCTGCGCTATTACCGCGGGTTGAGCACCACCTATGATGAATCAGCCGGGAGCAGCCGTTACCGTATATGGAGCAACCTGGTGGAGTTCTCGGTAGGGTGGACCTTTGGCGGATAGGCCTTGGTCGTGCGCTCATCCCCTGCGGCTGTGGTGAGTGCTTTCCCCATCCTCCATACGGACCGGTCGGGAACCGGGGAAAGGCATTTATCATTTGGAAGTTCCGATGATCTGATTAGGTTTGCCGGACACCAACATCAACTCAAATGAAGAAAATTGCACTGAGCGTGATTGCTTTGGCGATCGCAGGAAGCATGATGGCACAGGAGAACCGGTTCAGCCTCGGTGCGGAATTGGGATTCCCAATGGGCGATTTTGGGGATGGCGTCGGCATTGGCATCGGAGGTACTCTGGGCTTCGAGTTGCCAGTCGGTGACAACCTGGGTCTCATGGCCCAAGCTGGATACATGAGTTTTGCCGGTAAGGATGTTTCGGTAACCGTACTTGGAGTCACTGCAACGTCCAAGACCGATGCAACCGGCATCATTCCCATTCAGGTGGGGGCCAAGTACTATGTCACCGATAACCAGGAGGGATTCTACGCGGGTCTGCTCACGGGTGTCCACATGACATCTGTCAAGGTTCCGGAGTACAACCTCACTACGGGCGCAAGTACCGGAACCAAGACGGAAACCAACTCCAACTTCAGCTTGGCTCCGTTGGTGGGTTACATCATCGGGGAGAACATCGATATCGCATTGCGATACCAGATGATCTTCGCAAAGCAGGAGACCGCCGTAGTCTCTGGTCTCTCGGTCACCACGGAATCAAAGACCGTTACGAACAGTTATTTGGGATTGCGCTTGGCCTATATGTTCGGTGGGCGCTGAACCGGATAGACCTTCCGAATTATTGCAAAGGGGGCTGTCTCAAAAGGACAGCCCCTTTGCATTGTCACTTTCATCGCCATTTTCAGCTCGCTCAGGGTTTCCTGCTAGCGGACTTACAGTTCACTCATGGTCTCCGGCAATGGACCCTGAGGTCTGTTAATGTTGGCCACAAGGCCTAATTCCTGTTACACCGGAACGTGGTGGATCGATACGGTCAACGCCGTATTGCACATATCGGTCATTTGGCTACTTTGCGCCAAATTCACCATATAAAACGTCAAGAGAATGAAGAAACTGTTCACCGCTGCGTTAGTGATCGGCTGCGTGTCAGCCGCGAACGCACAGTTCTTTGAGGAAGGAGCCAAATTCCTTCATGTAGGGGTCGGCATCGGTAGCCCGTATGCCTATTCGGGTTCGAAGATGGGGGTTCCGCCCGTCCACGCCTCCTTCGAGGCCGCCGTGTCCGATAAGATCGGCGTGGGTGCACTGGTGGGATACACCAGTTCAAAGTGGGATCAGAATTACTTTGGGTTGGGAGCAAGCAAATACAAGTACACGTGGAACTTCTCCTACCTGATCATTGGTGCACGCGGAGCTTACCACTTTGTGGACAATGACAAGTGGGATGCATACGCCGGCCTGATGTTGGGATACAACATCGCCAGTGCCAAGTTCGATACCGACGACCCCAGCTATGACAAAACGTTCTTTGTGGAACCCAAGGTGGGTGGGGTGGCCTTCGGGGCCTTCGCTGGTGCCCGTTATGGCTTCAGCCAGAGTTCCGCCGTCTTCGCCGAACTGGGCTATAATATCAGCTGGGTGAGCGTTGGCTATTGCGCCAAGTTCTGATATCAGAACGGCTTTATTGGAAGGGCCGTTCCGCATCGGCGGGACGACCCTTTTCACTGGCAGATGTGCGATCGGCATGAAGTTCGCAAGCGGCATGCGTCCAATGCGCACCAACACTGGGCGTATTGCGAGATGGTATAAATTGCCCCGCTTCCTTCGAAGCACGGTCGGAAACATCTGAAACCACACGCATGAATCAGCGCCTGCCCTCCCTTGCTTTCACCGCTCTTCTCGGTCTTTCCCTCACCGCCCAGCAAGTTCCTGACAGCTTGAACATGGTGCCCAACGGCAGCTTCGAGGAGTTGGAGGGCAAACTGCGAAGGCTCGGAGGGATAGAAGCTGCCATAGGATGGAGCAGTCCTACCGAGGCCAAGGCTGATCTGTACAGTGGGAGCATCGATAGCGGATCCCCGGCCTTCGCACCCCAAAATGCATACGGCTTCCAAAGCCCGCTCAGCGGGACCAACTATGCCGGCGTATTGTGGTACAGCTACATGGACAAGGAGCCGCGCAGCTACTTGCAGGTGAAGTTCAAGAAGATGCTGAAGAAGGGCCAGAAGTACTGCGTCAGCTATTACGTGAGCCTTGGCGATCTCAGCAAGTACTCCAGTGATCATCTGGGTGCATACATCAGCCGCATCGTGGTGAACAGGAAAGGGGAGGCCAGCCTTACCTACGAGCCGCAGGTGCCCGCGCTACAGACCCAGGTGTACAACGACGTGAACGGTTGGCAAGGTGTGTGCGGGGTGTACGAGGCCAAGGGCGATGAACAGTACTTGATCATCGGCAATTTTGCGGCCACCGATAGAGTGAACACCGGGAAGATGCCCCGCCCCAAAGGCGAAGCACGTCCGCAGCGGCCCATCGCCTATTTCTACATTGACGATGTGAGCGTGAAGCCCGTAAAGCTGCTGAGCGAATGCTCCTGTGAGCAGATCGACAAGGACGAGAGCGAGTTCATATACGGTCGCAAGGTCACGGTGAACCCGGGTCTTGCCCCTGCGCAACGCGTGGACCGCAGCGTGATCTATTTCAAGCGCTACACCAAGGATGTCGATCCATCCATGGGGCCGCTCATGGACACGCTGGTCTCCGTGCTCAAGGCCAACCCGGCGATCAAGGTGAAACTGACCGGACACACGGATGTGAAGGAGGTGGACCGCGTAAGCATGCGCCCTGACCTCAGGGATCTTGGTGAGGAGCGTGCCGGGATGGTGAAAAGCTACCTGGTGGACGCCGGTATAGCTGCCGACCGCATCAGCGTGGCCGATCGGAAAGGCAACGATCCTGCGGTGGAAGGCGACGACGAGGTCTCCACCAGCCAGAACCGACGGGTGGAAGTGGATCTGGTGAAGTAGCGACGAGAGGGAAGGAGGAGGAAGCAAACCGCAGAAGCACCCTTCGACTTCGCTCAGGGCAGGCAGAGCCACGGAGAAGCACGGTAATTGGTTGAGAGTGCAAGGGTGCGATAGTCCGTCTCTCTCTCTCGGCACTCTCGCACCCCCTACCTTGGCCCGATGCAAAAAGGGGATCCCCGCTTGATCCGCGCATGGACGATGTACGACTGGGCCAACTCGGCCTATTCGCTCACGATCACCTCCGCCATTTTCCCGATCTACTTCGCTGCCATCACCACGTTCGGGGGAGAAGATCACGTACTGCGGACGTACGGGCTTCCAGCGGCATCACTGCAATCCTATACGCTGTCGGCGGGCTTCCTGCTGGTGGCGGCGATCGCCCCGATCCTTTCCGGCATCGCCGACCATCGAGGCAACAAGAAGAACTATCTGAAATTTTTCTGCTACCTCGGCTCCATCAGCTGCGCCGGTCTTTTCTTCTTCACCTATGACAACCTCTGGCCGGGCCTGGTCCTGTTCATGTTGGCCAGCATCGGTTTTTCCGGAAGTCTCATCTTCTACGATGCCTATCTGCCGGAGATCGCGGAGCCGAAGGACCACGACCGTGTCAGTGCGCGGGGCTATGCCATGGGCTACATCGGGAGTGTGATCCTCCTGGTGCTCAATCTGCTGATGGTGATGAAGCCCGCACTCTTTGGGATCCCGGACAGGGATGGCTTACCAGCACGTCTGTCCTTCCTTACGGTGGGTATCTGGTGGGCAGGATGGGCGCAGGTCACCTTTCGCAGCCTGCCGGACACCAAGGCACCAAAACAGGACAAGGTGAACGTGCTCACCGTGGGCTACCGCGAACTGCGCCGGGTGTGGTTCCAGATGCTCAGCCTCAAGCGGCTCCGTCGCTTTCTTACGGCGTTCTTCGTGTTCAACATGGGCGTGCAAACGGTGATGTACCTCGCTGTTACCTACGCGAAGCAGGAGATCAAGGAACCCGATGGCTCACCCATTGCGGACAGCGGATTGATCATCAGCATTCTCGTGATCCAATTGGTGGCGGCAGTGGGGGCGATGGCCTTTGTCCGGCTAAGCCGACGGTTCGGCAATATCGCCGCATTGGTCATCGGCATGGTGATCTGGATGGGCATCTGCCTGGCTGCGTGGCGCATCCAAGCCACCAACGAATTCTACGTGCTCGCGGCATTCGTGGGCCTGGTGATGGGCGGCACGCAAGCGATCTCCCGCAGTACGTACGCAAAGCTTCTTCCCGAGACCCAGGACCATGCCTCGTTCTTTTCGTTCTATGACGTGAGCTTCTACCTCGCCACCGTGCTGGGCACATTGGCATTCGGCATGGTCAATCAGCTCACCGGCGACATCCGCAACACCATCATTGTCATTGGTTCATTCTTCGTGCTGGGTGCCCTTCTTCTGATGCGGGTTCCCCGGGAGCAACGCATCGCACCGGTGGAGGGGCCGGCACGGTAACTTCGCCGCCATTCATGGGCAATACCGACCTTACGGAAGAATGGGACGTGGTGATCGTCGGTGGCGGCATCGTCGGTGCAGCCACCTTGTACAAGCTGCAATCACGCTTTCCGGCAAAGCGGGTTCTCCTGCTGGAGAAAGAATCCCTGCTGAGCGACCATCAGACGGGCCATAACAGCGGCGTGATCCACAGTGGCATCTACTACGTTCCCGGCAGCAAGAAGGCGATCACCTGTGCCAAGGGCCGAAAGGAACTGGTCGCGTTCGCGAAGGAGCACGGGGTGAAGCATGACGTGTGCGGCAAGATCGTGGTGGCGATGGAGGAGGAGGAACTGCCCCGGTTGCAAA
Source organism: Flavobacteriales bacterium (assembly GCA_019912395.1). GTDB lineage: Bacteria > Bacteroidota > Bacteroidia > Flavobacteriales_F > PHOS-HE28 > PHOS-HE28. The sequence goes on from JAIOIH010000026.1 coordinate 78,279, forward strand.
AGATCCACCAACGTGGCGTGGCCAACGGAATAGAGGACCTGCGGCTTATCACCGCGGAGGAGATCAAGGCCATCGAGCCCTACTGCAGCGGCATTGCCGGTCTTTGGGTGGGCTGCACCGGCATCATTGATTTCCGCGGGGCCACCAACAAGATGGCCGAACTGGCATTGGCGCTGAACCCCTCCTCCCAAGTGCGGACCGGGGAAGAGGTGTTGGGCACCGGGCAAGCGGACGGGGCGAGCGCTGTGCGGACGAACAAGGGAGCCTACCGCGCGAAATGCGTGATCTTCTGCGCGGGGCTACAAAGCGATCGGTTGGCCCGTGCGGACGGAGTGCCCGTGAAGGAGCAGATCGTGGGCTTCCGCGGCGATTACTACGAATTGACGGAGAAGGGAAAGCACAAAGTGAGGAATCTGATCTACCCGGTGCCCGATCCGCGCTTCCCCTTCCTGGGCGTCCACTTCACCCGCATGACCGATGGAAGCACGGAATGCGGGCCCAACGCGGTGTTCACGTTCAAGCGCGAAGGCTACGGCAAAACGGACTTCAGCCTTCGCGACACCTGGGATGCGCTCACGTACGGCGGCACCTGGAAGCTCTTCTTCAAGAACATGTCCTATGGCATCGATGAATACCGGCGTGCATTCAGCAAGAAGCTTTTCCTGAAGACGCTGCGACGGCTCATCCCCACGCTTCAAATGGACGACATCAAGCCGGGCCGTGCCGGTGTGCGAGCCATGTTGCTCGGCGCGGACGGGGAGATGGTGGACGACTTCCGGATCGAGCGGAAAGGAGATCACATCCATGTGCTCAACGCACCTTCACCTGCAGCCACGGCATGCCTGGCCATCGGGGAGCACATCGTGGAAATGGCGGTGGAGGAAGGGGTGCTGAGGTAGGTCGGAATAGCTGAAAATTGAAACCGAGCACTTGGCGACGTCCTTTTTCAGCTTTCCCGTTTCAACCTTCAGCTTTCCAGTTTCAGCCTTCAGCTATAGCATAAAAACCTCAAGCTGTCACCCGCAGATCGTCCAGAAGGTCGGCCCAGTCCCAGAGGCAATACTGCATCAGCTTGTTGATGCGGCCCAGCACGATCGGGTTGGGGGCCTTCTGCTCGCGGAAATAGGCGTCCTGATGGCGGAACAGGTCGTACTTGTGGAAGATCGCCTTGCTCATCGCGTACACCGTGTTCTTGCTCGGGTGGTTGATGCGTGCCATGAAATGCTGCAATGCGATGGTCTCCGTTTCCAGCTCGGCGGCCGACGTGTCCATCAGCGGTGCAAACTTGGAGTAGGCGTGCTGGGCAAGCCGATGGTCCTGGCCGGGAGACAAGTGTTTGGGGGCCTCCATGAGGTTCCCCGCAAAAAGGATCAAGGCGAAGAGCTCGTCGTCACCCGGGCCGAAGATCGGTCGCGTCACGAATTCGCCGGCCTCCTCCAGCTCGGCCACCACGGTGGGGTAGCCCTGTTCGGTGAGGCGCAGCACGGCGTTCACGAACACGTTCGCTAGCTTGTCCTCACTGATCTTCTTCTTTCCGAAAATTGTTCCGATCATGGCGGTGCCGTTCTCGACGCGAACCTAATGGTTCCCTGGAGAGCCGGCATTCGGAATCCTTGCGTATTTTCAACACCGTTATCCACTCAACTCCTGCCATGAAGGACCTTATCCATCAGTATGCCGCCTACGATCTTTGGGCGAACACCCGGGTCGTGGAGCGCCTGCAACGCGAAAATGATGCAATGTCGGATCGCCATGTGAAAAGCAGCTTCCCCTCGCTACGCCTCAGTATTGCGCACATTCGCGATGCCGGGAATACGTGGTACGGACGCATCTTCGATGTGCCGAAGCTCGAGTTCGGCGGGGGCGTGGACAGCCTGCTGAAGATGAGCGTGGCGATGGCCGACAAGGTGCATGCATTGGATGAGGAAAACCTCCGGCATATCGTGAAATATGCGAATTCCAAGGGGGAGAAGTTCGCCCAACCGCGTTGGCAGTTGCTGATGCACTGCTTCAACCATGCCAGTTATCACCGCGGACAGGTGGTGACGATCATGCGTCAACTTGACCTTGGCGACATCCCGAGCACCGACCTGGTTGCCTATCAGCGCATGTTGATGGCCAGGAAGTGACTGGCAACTGACACGGACAACTACGCTCCGCCCAATAAGTCCACCCCGAGATAATTCGAAGGCGTAAGCGCACGCAACCGGACCTTCACGCGCTCCTCCACGTCGAGCGCTTCGATGAACGCGGCAATGTCCGCTTGGCCTATCCTTTCCTTGCCACGGGTGAGCGCTTTCAGCAGTTCGTAGGGCTCCGCATGGCCTTCCCGGCGCAGGATGGTCTGGATTCCTTCGGCCACCACGGCCCACTGGGCGTCCAGGTCGCGGGCGATCGCATTCTCGTTCAGGAGCAATTTGTCCAATCCCTGCATGATGGCCCCGATGGCGATCGCCGTATGGGCCATGGGCACACCGATGTTGCGGGTCACGGTGCTGTCGGTGAGGTCGCGCTGCAGCCGGCTGATCGGCAGCTTTTCGCTGAGGTGGTTGAAGAGCGCGTTGGCGATGCCGAGGTTGCCCTCCGCGTTCTCGAAATCGATCGGGTTCACCTTGTGCGGCATGGCGGAAGAGCCCACTTCCCCGGCCTTCACGCGCTGGCGGAACCAGTCCATGCTGATGTATGCCCAGAGGTCGCGGCACAGGTCCACCAGGATGGTGTTGATGCGGCGCATGGCATCGAAGAGGGCCGCCATGGAATCGTAGTGCTCGATCTGCGTGGTGAAGCGTTGCCGCTGAAGCCCCAGTTTTTCCTGCGTGAAACGGTCCGCCAAGCCTACCCAGTCCAGTTCGGGATAGGCGGCCAGGTGCGCGTTGAAATTGCCCGTGGCTCCGCCGAACTTGCAGGAGAAGGGGACTTCCCGCAGCGATCGGACCTGATTGTCCAGGCGTTCGGTGAATACCTCCAGTTCCTTGCCCAAGCGCGTAGGGGAGGCCGGTTGTCCGTGGGTGCGTGCAAGCATGGGTACCTGCGCCCAGTCCAACGCCAGCCCATGGATCCGGTCCCGCAATGCCATGATGGATGGCAGGTAATGGTCCGTGGTGAACTCCTTCAACAGCAGGGGCAGCGCCGTGTTATTGATGTCCTGCGAGGTAAGCCCGAAGTGGATGAACTCCTTGGATGCTCCGATGCCGAGCCCTTCCAATTGTTCCTTCAGCCAGTACTCCACGGCCTTCACGTCGTGATTGGTGGTGCGCTCGATCGCTTTCACGGCGTGGGCATCCGCTTCGCTGAATGCCGCGATGCGCTTGGCCAATCCACTCAAGCTGCTGAGATCCGTGCCTTTCAGTTCCGGAAGTGGCACTTCGCAGAGGAAGCGGAACCAATGCAATTCCACAATGAGGCGGTAGCGGATCAGCGCCAGCTCGGAGAACCAGGCGGCCAAGGAAGCCGTCCGGACACGATAGCGCCCGTCGATGGGGGAGATGGCGGTGAGCGGGTCAAGTTCCATGGGCGGTAAAAGTAGCCCGCCGGGCGGACCGTAAGGCGCATGATCGGGATCGGCACGGTCTTCGCCACCAGCGGGTACGCCTAAATTCGCACCATGCAGATACCCACAATTATCCTCACCGCCTTCCTGCTGGCATTCACCACCAGTTGCAAGAACAAGCAGGAGGTGGCCGCCACCCCCGTAAAGAACCCGACCACCCAAGTGGCGGAAACCGGCGATCCCGCACCGGCGGTTTCGGAGAACGCGCCGGACCAACCGATGGAACCGGTTACCCCGACCAAGCTGGGCGACGACAGCGTGTTCTTCTCCATCGAGCGGACCGCCTGCTTCGGCACCTGCCCCACCTACAAGCTCACCATCATGCAGGACGGTTCCGCGACGTACGTGGGACGAAGGTTCGCCGAGCGTGAAGGGCGCTACACCGGGCATGTGGATGCGGCCACGATGAACGCATTAAAGGAGGAGGCGGAAGCGCGGGGCTTCTATGCCATGGACGATGTGTACGACCGGGCTGTTACGGACCTGCCGAGCGTGATCATCCGTGTGCATGCGGACCACGGGGACAAGCAAGTGGTCGGTCGGGTGGGCACGCCGCAGGCCTTCAAGAATTTCACCGTGAGGGCGGAGGAGCTATTGTCCAAGGTGGAATGGACCAAGGTTGGTGACCTGCGCTAGTTCCCGTGTTCCCGTATCCGTTCGCCACGGCTCAGCACCGCCTTTCCCATGGATGGCCGGCAGTTGCGGTAAAGCACTATTTTCGCGGCCCTGAACGGAAGCCGTTCCTTTTCCCATTTCCCTTAATCGAACTCAGACCGATCGATATGAAGAAGATCTTTTCCGCGCTCCTCGTAACCATGCTTGCGATGGGCAGCGCCTTTGCCGGAGAGGGCATGTGGCTGCTGAACAAGTTGAAACAGGTGAACGAAGCGCAGATGCGCGAGCTGGGCTTCAAGCTCACTGCGGAGGACATCTACAGCCTGAACAAGGCGAGCATGAAGGATGCGGTAGCGCGGCTGGGCGGTGGCTTCTGCACCGGTGAAGTGGTAAGCGCCGACGGCCTCATGCTCACCAATCACCATTGCGGTTACTCGGCCATCCAGAGCCTGAGCACCCTTGAGGATGACATCCTCACTGATGGCTTTTGGGCCATGAAGCGCGACCAGGAACGCCCTGCCGACTTCTCGGTCAGCTTCCTGCAATACATCACCGATGTGAGCGATACGGTCCTTTCCTCCCTGAACTCCGAAATGAGCGAGGCCGAGCGCGATTCGGTCCTCGGCGTGATGGCGCGCGCGCTTGAAGGCCAGGCCACGGAAGGACAACCACACATCCAAGCGGATTTCAAGTCGATGTTCGAGGGGAACGAATTCTATCTCTTCGTGTACAAGACCTACCCCGACGTGCGCCTCGTGGGCACGCCACCCAATGCCATCGGCAAGTTCGGCGGTGATACCGACAACTGGCAGTGGCCCCGCCACACCGGCGACTTCAGCATGTTCCGCATCTACACCGGACCGGACGGCGAGCCTGCGGAATATGCAGTGGAGAACGTTCCCTTCAAGCCCAAGTGGCACTTCCCGGTGAGCTTGGACGGTGTGAAGAAGGGCGACTTCAGCATGATCATGGGCTTCCCCGGCAGCACGGACCGTTTCCTCAACAGTGACGGCGTGAAGCTGGCCTTGGACGTGGAGCAGCCCAGCCGGGTGAAGATCCGTGGGGAGAAGCTCGATATCATGAAGAAGCACATGAACGCCAACAATGCCGTGCGCCTGAAGTACGCCGCCAAGCATGCCCAGGTCGCCAACTACTGGAAATACTTCATCGGTCAGCAGAAAGGGCTGAAGGCCCAGCGTGTGTTCGACCGGAAGAAAGCCCAGGAGGACGATCTGATGGCGTGGGTGGACGCGGACCCCGTGCGCGAGGCCAAGTATGGCGAAGTGCGGAAGGACCTGAGCGAGGGCTATGCGGAGCGGGCCCAGTTCGAGAAGGCCAGTACCTACATGCAGGAAGCGGCCTTCGGCAGTGAAATGGTCGTCTTCGGATTCCGGGTGTACGGACTGATGATGCAGTTGGAGAAGGACCCCAAGGATGCCACGCGCATCGCGGCGTTGACGGACCGCGTGAAGGGCAGCGCACGGGATTTCTGGAAGGACTACGATCCGGCCACGGACCAGGAGGTCACGGCGGCCATGTTCAAGATGATCCACGCGGACGTGGACCCTGCGCAACAACCGGATGTGATCAAAACGGTAACGAAGAAGTACAAGGGTGATTTCAGCAAGTGGGCCGCGGCCGTGTTCAAGACCAGCGTGCTTACCGACAGCACCCGACTGATGGCCTTCCTGGCGAACCCCAAGCTGAAAACCCTGCAGAAGGACATGGGGATGCAGACCATGGTGAGCTGCCTGGGCCTCTATCGGAACGATCTCGGCCCGGGTATCCAGGAAGCGCAAGTAAAGATCGACAAGGGCTACCGCCTGATGGTGGCGGCCATGCGCGAGAAGGACCCGGAGAAGATGTGGTACTCCAACGCGAACAGCACGGAGCGCCTCACCTACGGCATCGTGAACGATTACAGCCCTGCGGATGCCGTGCATTATGATCTCTCCACCACGCATATCGGGATCCTGCAGAAGGAGGATCCCACGAGCGATGAGTTCACCGTGCCCACACGCCAGAAGGAACTGCTTCTGGCCAAGGATTTCGGGCGCTACGGGAACAACGACGGGAACCTTCCCATCTGCTTCATCAGTGAGAACGACATCACCGGAGGGAACAGCGGTAGCCCCGTGATCAACGGGAGCGGTGAGCTGATCGGCATCGCGTTCGACGGTAACTGGGAGGCCATGAGCGGCGACATCTCCTACGAGCCGGAACTGCAGCGCACCATCAGTGTGGATATCCGCTACGTGCTGTGGGTCATCGATAAGTTCGCTGGGGCGAAGCACTTGGTGGACGAAATGACCGTGGTGAAGGCGCCCAAAGCGGTGGAACCCGCAGTGGAAACGGCCCCTGCCAAGCCTGCGAAAATCCCGGCAGGCACCGAGCGGTGACCGGATCGGCAACGGAATACGAACAGGCCGCCCCCCGGGGCGGCCTGTTCGCGTTCTGAAGCTTGGGGAAGAGCGCTTTCTTCACTTGGGTCGGAGCACCAGGTCGAAGCGGAACCGGGCCACGCCCTCCGGGATCACCGGTGCTGACCTGCGCATTTCATAGTATCCGTTCTCGTGTTCAATGCGCAGTTCGAAGGGCATGTGCCCGGGGATGAACATGGAGTAGATGCCGTCACTGTTCACCGACGATATGGACAGTCGCTGGCCATCGATGTCGTAGTATTCCACGAGGCAATCATAAACGGGCTTGCCGGTGATGCTGTCCGTGACCGTACCGAAGATCTGCAGGCGTTCCGGGGAACCTTCCGGAGATACGGCAAGGTGGGGGCGCTGAGCGTGGAGCGTGAAGCAGAGCAGTGCCAGGAAGGCGGAATGCCACATGCGCATGGGCATTATTACGCCTGCCCGGTCGGGAGGGTTCGGCGGGCGGACCCCACGGATGCCAGCACGGCCCCCACGGCACCCAGCAAGGGAGCGGTGATCATGCCCAGTACGGGTACCTTCATCAGCAGGTTGAAAAGCAACCCGTTGGCGAGGACCATACCGCCCCGGTCACGAGCGGCGCGCACACTGGCGCGAAGTCCCAGTCCCCGGCGCTCGTGTACATAATCGAACATGGAGAAGCCGTAGAACCAGCAGGAGACGCCCCAGAGCACCAAGGCGGTGATCGGCGAGAGGAGCGGCAGGAAGAAGGTGATCGCCCATGCCGCGATGGTGATCAGTAGTTCCACCGATCCGTTCCGCAGGGCCATCGCCATGCCGCGCAGCACTTCCCGCAGCCAGCGTGCAACGTGAAAGGGTGTGATCACCCCGGTCAGGATCTCCTCGGCGCGTTCGCTGGCATGGGCCAAGAGCGGAGAGAGCAATGCCAGCACCACGTACTTGCCCACCACGCTCACCAGCCAGAAGATCGCCAACTTCAGCACGAGCCATACGAGCACATCGCGGGTGCCGTTCACCACGGCCTTCAGATCATCCCAGAACCCCGGCCATCCTTCGCGACCCGTGGAGGGAACATCCAGCCCCAAATAGTTCTCCGACCATGCCTGTACGGCATCCACCAGCCAGTTCCCGGTTTGGAACAGGCCCAGGGCGAAGAGCGCCCAGAGCAGGACCGGGGCGAGGAACATCCAGCCCATCCGGTTCCGCAGGATGAAGCCGAAGGCCCGTGCGAATCCATCAAGACCACGTGTGAAACCGTACATGCTTCAGCCTGTCCCTGCCGTTCGGGGCATCGATCAGCGACGCTTCTTGCTCGCTTGTTGCTGCTTCTGGATCTCCTCCATGCGCTGCTGCCACTTGCTCTTCTTGCGGGGCTTTTTCATGTTGGCCAGCAGTTGGGCGCGCAGCTTGTCCTCGTCCAGGAACCACTTGGTGATCACCGTCATCTGCAGGATGCTGATGAGGTTGGCCAGGAAGTAATAGTAGCTGAGGCCGGCGGGCAGGGAGTTCATGAAGAAGAGCATCATCACCGGGAAGAGGTACATCATCACCTTCATGTTCGGCATGCCTTGCTGCTGGGGCATGTGCTTGCTGTTCACGAGGGTATACACGATGGTACTGGCGGCCATCAACAGGGTGAAGAGGCTCACGTGGCTCCCGTATGCCGGGATGTGGAAGGGGAGTTGCGCGATGCTGTCGTAGCTGCTGAGGTCATCCGCCCAGAGGAAGGATTGTTGGCGCAATTCGATGCTGCTGGGGAAGAAGCGGAACATGGCATAGAGCACCGGCATTTGCAGGAGCATGGGTACGCATCCGGCCACTGGGCTCACCCCGGCCTTTCGGTAGAGGTCCATGGTGGCCTGCTGCTTCTTCATGGCATCATCGGAGCCGTATTTGGCGGTGATGGCGGCGATCTCCGGCTTCAGCGCCCGCATGCGGATGCTGCTTTTCTGGTTGCGATATGCAATGGGCAACAGCAGCATCTTGATCACCACGGTGAGCACCAGGATGATGATGCCGTAGCTGAGGTTGAACTGGCTGAGGAAGTTGAAGATGGGGATCACCAGAAAGCGGTTCATCCAGCCGAAGATGCCCCAGCCCAGGTCGATGATGCGGCTGAACTCGGGGATGTCCGTTTGGCGCAGGGTGTTGTACTGGTTGGGGCCGAGGTACATCTGCATGGCGAGGGTAGCGTGCTCGCTGGGTTCCTGGCCGAAGAACAGCTTGGCGTCATAGCGCTTGGAGTAGAGGGTGTCGTCCGGCAGGGTGGTGATGGAGATCTCCGATCCATTGCTGGCGAAGCCGTCCTTCTTGATCATGGCCACGGTGAAGAAGTCCTGCTTGAAGGCCACCCAGTTGGTCTTCGCTTCCAGTTTCTTCACATCGTCCTTGCTCTCGCTCAGGTAGTCCCGGTCGTCATTGAGGTATTTGTAGTAGACCGTGCATTGGTGCTCCTCGGTGGGGCGGTGTTTTTCATTGTGGTAGCCGGTGAGGTTCCAGTGGAACATCACGTTGCGCGGGTCCACCTCGGGCAATCCGACCAGCTCCGCGGTCACGTTCATGAACCACGTGGCACTGTCCAGCTGGTAGGTGATCCGGAAGTACTTCGAGGGGTCGGTGGTGGCGGCGGTGAGCTTCACGCCTGTGGTCCCGATCTTCTCCGCCGCGAAGTTCATGTCCTTCGTGCTGATCTTCCGGTTGCCCATGAAGAAGTTGTACTCGTACGCTCCGCTATCAGGCACGGAGAGCAACAGCGGCTTGCGGCCGTGGTAGGTCTTGTAGCCCTTCAGGCGGATCACATTGGGCCGTGCGCCGAAGGTGTTGATGGCGACCTGCAGGTTCTCATTGGCGATCGTGATCACCTCATTGCGCCCGCTTGCGGTGGGGCCGAAGATCCCGAAGCGGTCAAGCTGTTTGGCGGCGAGGATGCTGTCGGTGTTGACACTGTCGGCGACCAGGGCGGTATCGACCGGGGCCGTGGCAACGGCCTCCTTCACCTCCTGCTGTTGCACGGACAAGGCGGAATCCGCGTGGTGGGCCTGTTTCTGGATGGCCACCTCGGCGATGCTGTCCTGCTCGTGCTGCATACGGGCGCGTTCCTCCGCGCTCGGCATGGTGAGGTACTGGTAGCCGAAGAGGATGGCTATGATGAGGAGGATGCCGATGATCGAATTACGGTCCATGCTGATCCGTGGTCGCTTTGGAGGTGACGGGAAAGGGCGCGAAGATAGCCTTGCACGCTCGTGGGGTGCCGTCCTTTTCGGCGGTCGATCGCACGGCTTTTCCGCAGCGGATGGATCCAACCGGCAGTGCTCAGGCCTTCACGTGGTCCTTGGCGGCAACTTCGGCTTGGTGATCCAGGGCCACCTGCACGAAGCGGGTGAAGAGCGGATGCGGCCGCGCCACGGTGCTCTTGTACTCCGGGTGGTATTGCACGCCCACGAACCAAGGGTGGTCCTTCAGCTCCACCACCTCCACCAATTTGGTCTGCGGGTTCACGCCGGCGGCGATCATCCCCGCTTTTTGGAATTCCCCGAGATAGGCGCTGTTGAACTCATAGCGGTGGCGATGGCGCTCCTTGATGCTTGTTTTGCCATAGGCCAAGGCGGTGAGCGTGCCTTCGCCGAGCTTGCAGGGGTACGCACCGAGGCGCATGGTACCGCCCTTGTCCACCTTGGCCTTCTGCTCCTCCATCATGGAGATCACGGGCCACTTGGTGTCGGGTTCCATTTCGGTGCTGTTGGCTTCGGCATGGCCCAGCACATTGCGGGCAAACTCGATCACCGCGCACTGCATGCCCAGACAGATCCCAAGGAAGGGCACCTTGTTCTCCCGGGCAAAACGGACCGCTTCGATCTTGCCTTCGATGCCGCGGTGCCCGAATCCTGGAGCCACCAGGATGGCACTGAGCCCGCCAAGGTGCTTGGTCACGTTCTTACTGGTGAGCTTTTCACTGTGTATCCAGCGGATCTCCACTCGGGTCTCGTTCTCGGCCCCGCCATGGTCCAAGGCCTCCTTGATGCTCTTGTAGGCATCGCGCAGCTCCACGTACTTGCCTACCAGTCCGATCTGCACCGTGCGCGTCGGGTTCTTGTGCCGGCGAAGGAACTCCCGCCACCGGTCCAGGTCCGCATCGGGGTAGTTGGCGATGCCGAGCTTCTCCAGCACCACCACGTCCAACTGCTCCTCCTGCATCAGCAGCGGCACATCGTAGATCGTTTCGGCATCGGCGCTTTCGATCACGGCCTGCTGGTCCACGTTGCAGAACAGGGCGATCTTCTCCTTCATGCCCTTCAGCATGGCATGTTCGGTCCTGCACACCAGGATGTCCGGCTGCACGCCGAGGCTCAGGAGCTCCTTCACGCTGTGCTGGGTGGGCTTGGTTTTCAGCTCGCCGGTGGTGCTGAGGTAGGGCAGTAGCGTGAGGTGGATGGACAGGGCATCGCGCCCCTTTTCCCATTTCAGCTGGCGGATGGCCTCCACGTAGGGCAGGCTCTCAATATCGCCCACGGTGCCGCCCACTTCGGTGATCACAAAATCATAGATGCCCTTGCGCCCCAGCAACTGGATGTTCCGCTTGATCTCGTCGGTGATGTGCGGGATCACTTGAACGGTCTTGCCGAGATATTCGCCCCGACGTTCCTTGTTGATCACGTTCTGGTAGATCCGGCCGGTGGTGACGTTGTTGGCCTGGGAGGTGGGCGTGTCCAGGAAGCGCTCGTAGTGCCCCAGGTCCAGATCGGTCTCGGCCCCATCCTCCGTCACATAGCATTCTCCGTGCTCGTATGGATTGAGCGTGCCCGGATCGATGTTGATGTACGGGTCCAGCTTCTGGATGGTCACCGTGAAGCCCCGCGCCTGCAACAGCTTGGCGAGGGAAGCGCTGACAATGCCCTTGCCGAGGCTGGAGGTGACCCCTCCGGTAACGAAAATATACTTGGTGGAACCCGTCATCACATGTTGATCCCGCCCTGAATGGGAATGGTGATCACGGGGCGTAAAGCTAAGGGATGGTTTGGAAGCTGAAAGAAGAAAGCTGAAACAGCAAAGCTGAAATAGGAAAGCTGAAACAGTGGTTGTTGCGCTGCCGGTTTCAGCTGTCAGCTTTCCTGTTACAGCTTTTACCCAGATGACAACCAAGTCAGAACGTGTAGGAAAATCCCACGCTCGGAAGCACCGGCAATTGATAGACCTCCTTTCCGCTCAAGCGGTCCCGGTAGAAGATGTTTTTGCGATCGTACACGTTGGTGACGCTCAGGTCCAGTTGCACCACCTGGTGTTCATCCAGCTTCCAGGTCTTGGTGACCCCTAGATCCATCCGGTGGTAATCAGTGAGCCGCCCACCGTTCAATGGCCCATAGATCACGGCAAGGTCACCGTTGGCCGAATTGATGTCCGTGCCGATGCCATCGCTGAAGGGAAGTTTCTCATAGAAGCCCTGGTTCTGGGTGAAGGGGAAGCCGGAACCGTAGTTCCAGCGCGCACTGACCTTCCAGCTATCGTGCTTTCCGAAGGTTTGGCTCGCCACGAGGTTCACGTTGTTCCGGCGGTCCCAGATGGGATTATAGCTTTGTATGCCGTCGAAGCGGTCCACGAAGTTCAGCGAGTAGACCACCCAGAGGTAAAGGCCCTTGTTCTCGTACTTCAGGAGCATGTCGGCCCCGTAAGCGCTGCCGGTCTCCACGATGAAGTCCTTCTTCAGCTCGTCCGGCTGGTTGATGAATTCGGGGGTGTCGTTGTAGAGTTTTTCGCGGTTCAGGTTGGTCACCTGGCGGAAGTCCTTGTAGTATCCTTCGATGTTGATGCTGGCCTTGGGCGTGAGGTCGTACTCGAAGCCCCCCACCAGGTGGTTGGCGCGTTGCAGCGGGTCCTTGATCTCGCGCACGTCGCCGTCGGCGGTGGTGAGGGTCTTGGGGATATCGTCCGGCGCGGTGACGAAGCCGTAGAACAGGTTCACCACATCCCGGTCGTTGTTGGTGGCGATCAGGTTCTGACTGTAGATGCCTGCGGCCCCCTTGATCCGAAAGCGGTCGCTCACGTTCCATTTGAAGCCGAAGCGGGGCTCCGGGCTCAGCACGGCCAAGGTGGCATAGTACTGGAGCCGGATGCCGGGGTCCAGCACCAATTGCCCCACCCTCAGCTTGTAGTTGAGGAAACCGGCGAGCTCGGTGCTCACTTTTTCCTGCTGAATGCCGTAGCCCAAGGAGTTGTAAAAGCTCAGGTCGGTCTTTACACCGGTGACCTCAATGCCGTAGTGTATCTCATTGTTGCCCGAGAAGTATTTGAAGTTCAGACCGGCATTGAAGTTGTTGATGCTGCTGGTGCGGGCCTGAAGGTCGCCCTCAAGCAGTTCGATCTTGTAGTTGCTCAGCGCGAACACGCCCTGGATCAGCACGGCGCTTCCGGAGGGGACCAGCACGAAGTTGGTGCCCGCGCCCCAGTTCTTCCAGTCCAGGTCGCTGATGCCCCGGTACCCGGCACCGTCGGTGAAGTTGAAGCCGAAGAAGTTCACCTTGCTGCCGTTGGCGGCGTTCAACGAGATCTTGCCATAGAGGTCCGTGAACTTGTAGGGCAACCCGGCTGAGTCCGCATAGCTGTACAGGGTCTTGCTGGTCTGGTCCAAGTAACTGTGCTTGAAATTGAGCAGGAAGGAGCTGCTGCCCTTGCCCGGCGCGCTCTGCTTCTTCAGCGGTCCTTCCAGCAGGCCCTTGGCCGCGAAGGTGCTTGCTGCCACCTTGCCACTGAGGCGCGTCTTGTTGCCGTCGCGGGTGGTGATGTCCATCACGCTGCTGATGCGCCCGCCATATTCAGCGTTGAAGCCGGCCGTGATGATGTCAGCGTTCCGGATGATGTCATTGTCGAACACGCTGAACAGGCCGATGCTGTGGAAGGGGTTGTACAGGGTCATGCCGTCCAACAGCACCTCGTTCTGCACGGGTGATCCCCCGCGGATGTAGAGTTGCCCGCCCTGGTCGCCGGTGAACACCACGCCCGGCACCACCTGCATGTACTGCGCCAGGTCGGCCTGCCCACCGATGGCCGGCAAGCGCTCGATCTGCTTGGGGGTGAGCTTGGTGACCCCCACGCGCACATTGTTCTGTGCCTTCTGCTTTTCGGCGCTCACTTCCACGGCCAACATTTGGATGCTGCCCTTCTTCAGGTACAGCTGTTCCGTGAGGATCTGGTCCGCCTTGATCTCCACGGCCTTGCGCAGCGTGTCGTAGCCCAGATAGATCACTTGCAGGGTGTAGTTCCCCGGGGCCACCTTGCTGATGGAGAAGTAGCCGTTCACATCCGTTTGCGCCCCGTGGACCGCGGCACCGCGCAAGGAGACGGGGGTGAAGATGGAGGGTTCGCCGGAGGACTCGTCGTACACGAAACCGCGGACAGTGCCTGTTTGTGCGAGGGTGAGCAGGGGAAGGGCCAGCGCGCAGAGGAGCACGAGGCGTGGGATCAGGGTTCGGGTCATCAATAAAGGGCTTCCTTGCGGGGGCGGCTAAAGTAGGTGAAGCGACCGGGAGGAACGATCGCGAACTTGGGGAACGGTAGGAAGGCTGCGGTGCGATGGACGCTCATGGACCTCTCGGAGCGGAACTTCCGCCTTCGGTACACAGGGCATTGACCGCACCCGGGAAAACACCCAAGCGCCGGGATGGAGCGCGCCGAGCGCGGGGGGAGATCGGTCCCCTGCGGCCTGTCCCGCACCACGTCTCACCGCTACCGCTATCTTGCTACACTTCCCATGGCCGACCGCAAGCCCCATTTCCACTGCTGGCGTACGGTACTGCTACTTGCCTGTGTTCCGTTGTATGGATCCGGGAGTGCCCAGGTCGGCACCATTGCGGTGCATCACCTCACCATCACCGACGGGCTCAGCCAGAACTCGGTGAATGCGATACTGCAGGACCGCCATGGATTCCTGTGGTTCGGTACCCAGGACGGGCTGGACCGGTACGATGGACGGACGTTCACGGCCTATCGCAACAGCGCGCGCACGAACAGCTTGTCGAACAACTACATCTGGGCCCTCCACGAGGATGCTGACGGAATGATCTGGATCGGCACCTTCGGTGGTGGCCTCGATCGGCTGGACCCGAACACCGGACTGTTCAAGCACTACCGGCACGATCCCGCCGACACCACCACCCTGCCGTCGAACCGGATCTTCAGCATCGTAGAGGATGCGGGAGGCACGCTATGGCTCGGTACCAACAATGGCTTGGCGGCTTTGGACCCTCTGACCGGACGGGTACGCCGCTATCTGGTGAACGGAAGGACGGATCGCGGGGCCAAGGACCACTTCGTCAGCGCATTGGCGATGCAAGACGAGATGCTTTGGATGCGATCCGATTCCGGATTGACCTGCTTGGATAGGCGGAACCTCGTGCTGTCCCACTTCAAGCGCTTGCCCTTTTCGCACGGTGCCGAACTCGGCAATGTGCAGAGCCTAACGGTTCGGGGCGACGAGGTCTTCGTGACCTGTGCTGCGGGCCTGGTACGCTTCAACACTGCGGACCGGACCGATGAGGTCCTGCTGGCCCCGTCTCAGGTCGTCGGCCTGCAAGAGGGCGCGGGTTTTACGCGGCTGTGGATCGATGGGGACCACTGGTGGATCGGCAGCACCCGCGGGCTGGTGCATTGGCATCGGGGAAGTGGCCGCGCCACCGTCCATCGGCATCGGGCCAGCGATCCGCAAAGCCTCGCCCACAACAGCATTCTGGCGCTGTTCCAAGGCCGTGGCGGTGAGCTGTGGGTCGCCACGCGGAACGGTCTGGACCGGATCGATGATGCCGATCCGCCGCTGCACCTCCTCCGTAGCATTCCCGGCCAGGCGAACACGTTGTTCGACAAGATCATCGGTGCCATGGCCGAGGATCATCTGGGCAACATCTGGATCGGCACCCCGAGCGGACTCAACATCTGGGACCGCGCTCGCGACACCCTGCTCCACTTCGCGCACGACCCTGCCGATCCAATGTCCCTGCCGGGGGATCATATCCTGGTGTTGACCCCGGACCCGCGTGGCCTGATGTGGATCGGTACCAATGGCCATGGGTTGGCAATGGCCCGGTTGGACCGGGACGGGCTGCAGTGCAGGCGGTTCGAGGCGGGCGATGCGATCGGTTCCCTCAGCTCCAACAGGGTGCATGCGTTGATGATCGCGCGGGAGGGGGCGCTATGGGTGGGCACGGCCGGTGGTGGCGCGTGCCGCATGGACACCGCGCGCGGCACCTTCACCTGCTACCCGGCTACCGGTGATGCCCGCGGACCGAGCCACCCGTACATCTACTGCATCGCGGAAGAGGCGAACGGACTACTGTGGATGGGCACACCCACCGGAGGACTGGACCTGTTCGATCCGGGAACGGAGAAGTTCATCGCACTGAAGAACGACCCGGATGACCGCACCTCGTTGAGCAATGACATCGTTCTCGCACTTCACCGGAAGGATGATGCCCTGTGGGTGTGTACGGCGAACGGATTGAACGAATTGACCCTCACCGATGCCTTGTTCCGGGACTTGCTCCGCGGACAAAAGGAGGAAGCCCGCTTCACCCGGTACGGTCGTGCCGAGGGCCTGCCGAACGAAGTGGTCTATGGCCTGCTCGAGGACAGGCGCGGCCACTTCTGGCTCAGCACCAACCGGGGATTGGCGGAATTCGATCCTGCCGAAGGCCGCGTACGGCGCAGCTTCACGGCCGCCGATGGCCTCCAGAACGATGAGTTCAACCAGAACGCCTTCGTGCGGTCGCGCACGGGCACACTTTACTTCGGCGGGGTGGACGGGATGAACTGGTTCGATCCGGAGGAGCTCGTGCCGAACCCGAGCGTGCCGCCCGTTCACATTACGCAATTGCTCCTGATGAACGAACCCGTTGGTCTGGTATCGGACAGCACGGGTGATGGGCCCGCACTCGAGCAAGCCATCCATACGCTGACCGACATAGACCTGTCCTGGCGCGACAAGGTGATCGGATTTGAATTCGCGGCGCTCAATTTCCGAAGCCCCGAAAAGAACCGCTACCGGTACATGCTCGAGGGCTTCGATGCGGATTGGGTGGATGCCCGGCATCGCAACGCCGTGACCTATACCAACCTGGACCCGGGGGACTATCGCTTTCGCGTGCAGGGGGCGAACAACGATGGGGTTTGGAATAAAGAGGGTGCTTCCTTGGCCCTGCACATTTCCCCGCCACCTTGGCGAAGGTGGTACGCCTACGTGCTGTACTTCGGGGTCACCCTCGGCCTGATCGCGGCGTATTTCCGCTTTCGCCTGCGCAGGGCAACGGAGGAACTGGAGACCATGGCCCGCATCGAACGCGCACGGGTGGCGGACCGCGAACGGTTTCGCAGGAAGAGCGCGGCCGATTTCCACGATGAATCGGGCAGCAAGCTCACGCGGATCAACCTCCATGCCGGCCTGGCCAGGCAGCGGGCAGCAAGCGACCCGGCGCTCTCCGGGCACCTGGCCCACATTGAACAGGCCCAGCGCGAGCTCTCCGCCGGCATCCGCGACCTGATCTGGACCATGGACCCGGGCCGTGACACCTTGCGCGACACCCTGGACCGGTTGTCGGCCTTTGCCCTTACGCTTTTTGACGGCAGTCGTACGCGCTTTACCGTGGAGGGCGGCACCGATGCCATGCGGACGATCGCGCTCGACATGGAACAGCGACGGGCGATCACCTTGATCCTGAAGGAAGCGATGAACAATTGCGCGAAGTATGCCGAAGCCGAACAATGCACGCTGTCCGTGGATTATTCGGATTCGCGGATCCAATTTGCACTTCGCGATGATGGCAAGGGATTCGACCCCTCAGCGGCCGGGATCGGGGACCGGTATGGACTGCGGACCATGGCCGAGCGGGCCATGGGCATTGGTGGGGAATTCCGGGTTGAAAGTGCGCCGGGCACGGGCACCACCGTCCATCTTTCCATCGAATTGGCCCCGATCACCAAGATCGGGTTAACTTGAGCCACCATGCACGCCCTTCCAAAGGTGATCACTGCTGCCGTGGTGGAGGACGACCGCGGATCGCGCGAGGCATTGGTTGCGGCCTTGTCCGCCGTCGATGGATTCCATTGTTCGGGGGCGTTCGCATCCGGAGAGGAAGCCGTGGTGCAGCTGCCCGAGCTGTTGCCTGACGTGGTGCTCATGGACATTCAGCTTCCGGGGTGGAACGGTATCGAGACCATCCAGCGGCTCAAGGAGAAGATGCCCGGTTCGGACTTCATCATGCTCACGGTGCTCGATGACGAGGAAAGCGTTTTCCGTTCCCTGTGCGCTGGCGCTTCGGGTTATCTGCTGAAGCATGCATCGGTGATGGAGATCCTGGAGGCCATAAGGGTGGTGCATGAAGGGGGGGCCGCGATCACCCCGGACATCGCGCGCCTGGTGGTCCGTTCCTTTCAACCACAAAGCACGCCCGGCCTGTCACACCGGGAGAGCGAGGTGCTCGGGAGATTGTGCGAAGGCGAGAATTACCGCAGCATCGCGGAAGCGCTCTTCATCAGTACCAACACCGTGAAGGCACACATCAAGGGCATCTACGGAAAGCTGCATGTGAATACGCGTGCCGGAGCGGTGAAGCGGGCGCTGCGGGACCGCTTGGTGTGATCCACCCATATGGGTAATGGCGCATTCATTCCGTAGGTACTTGCTTTGTCTCCCAAAGGACACACCTCATGAGAAAACCCATACTCCTCTTCTTCGCCATCCTAACATTCAGTGCATACGCACAGATCCCGAACCCGGGTTTCGAGGATTGGCCGGGGCTGGACCCGGTTTCCTGGACCACCTCCAACATTCAGGGCGTGGTCACCTGCGTCACTGCTTCCAGTGATGCGCACAGTGGTACCAAGGCCGCACGCGGTGAGATCGTGACCTTCTCCGGGAATCCGTGGCCTCCGATCCTGCATATTCCCGCAGGCTTCCCCATCTCACATGCTTACGGGGAACTGCGCGGCTTCTACAAGTTGATCACCAGCGCCAATATTGAAATGTTGGTGGTGGTAATACTGATGGACGCGGGTGGTCAGCCGGTCGCCATTCAGGAGAGCGAGCTTCCGCCATCGGCCTCCTACCAGGAGTTCGTGCTGAACCTGGACTACAGCTTGGGCAGCGGCAATCCGCCAACGACCGCCCAGATCCAGTTCAATTTCAGCGATGGGGCGGGTGAACCCGGAACACTGGGGGCCTTCTACCTCGTGGACGACCTCTCATTCACGGGCACGGGAACCGGGATCACCGAGGCAAGCCTTGCCCGGATACCCCTGACAGTAGCACCGATGCCCGTTATGGATGCCACATCGGTCTCCTTCACGCTGCCCGCAGCGATGAACGTCCGTATGGAAGTACGCGATGCTTTGGGCCGCCACGTGGAGGACCTGGTCAATGGGTCGCTTTCAGGCGGCGAGCATCGCATCGAATGGACGCCGGCATCCGATATGGCCGATGGCGTCTACTTCCTTTCGCTCCGGCATGCAGGTATCACCACCAACCAGCGCCTTGTGTTGGCGCGCAATTGATCCCCCATGAGAACCCTTTCCATCCTGCTCACCGCCATGGTCACGGCCACGGCATGGGCACAGCCCGTCATCAACGTGCAGAACGTGCCCATCATCGGGGACATCACCACCATCGGCCTGTGCGACGACATCGTGGATGCCGCAAGCTTGAACGCCGCTTCCGGAGCCATGGTGACCTGGGATTTCAGCGACCTCAACGAGACCTCCGAAGAGCAGTTCACCTTCGTGGACCCGGCCACCACCCCTTGGGCAGCCGATTTCCCCAATTCCAACCTCTGCGGCGTAAGCTGGGACGATGCGTACAGCTATTACATCGTAGGGGGCGGTGCCTTGCAGACAGAGGGCAATGCGATCGTCATCCCCGGCACGCCCCCCGAGGATACCGCGAAGATCCTGATGGCTTCCGACCCGGAGCAGATCATCGAGCTGCCGTACACCTTCGGCGATGGGTTCACGGACAACTTCAGCGGCACGTTCCAAGCGGGTGTGTTCGCGGGGACCCTTGCAGGCTCCATCGACCAAAGCGTGGACGGCTATGGCACCTTGATCCTGCCGAACGCCACTTACACCAACGTGGTGCGCTACCACTTCAACCGCGTTCAGGTGAACACCGTCCTGGGGAACACCTCCACGCAGACCAAGGAACAATGGGCCTGGGTCTCGCCGGACCACCGCTTCTGGCTGCTGCTCATGGAGATCAATGGTGATGGCTTCGGCATGAGCGATCTGGTCTGGTACGACAAGGACCCCGCGCCCGCCGGCCCCGCATCCATTACCGAGGCGAACAATATCACGTTCAGCGTCCATCCCAACCCGGTATCTGTCGGCTCCGCGATCAACATCAACACATCCCGCGATCTGGCCGGAACGAAGGTCCAGCTCACGGATGCCACCGGCCGCCTCGTTCGCACCTATGCCAACGTGGGCAATGCGCTCCCGACGGACGGGTTGATGGCAGGGGCCTACGTGCTCCGGTTGACCGACGCTCATGGAACTACGATGGCCAACACGCGCGTGATTCTTCGCTGATCCGCGTAAAATTTCAACCATGTTGCACCGCACTGTTTTCTGCGCATTCGTGTCCGTTCTGCTAGCGTTACCCACGCTTGCACAGGATGCCAGCGGTTGCACCGACCACCCCGTGATCACCCGCTATCCGGGTTCAGCGCTCGCTTGGTGCGAGGAGCAGAACCATGTGGAGTACGCCATTGCGCGCGGCCCCATCACCGGTTACCGGCAGATCGCGGACTGGACCGAGGTGAGCGGCAAGCGAACACGCTTGTACTACGTCATCAAGGGCACCACCTCCCTGCGCGACATCTACCTGAACTACCAGAACGCACTGAAGGGTGCGCAGGCCACCATCCTGGCGCAGGGGACGCAGGAAAAGAGCACCTCGCCGGAGATCGGTAGCCGCACCTTCCTGGGCGTTTTCCTCTCGCGGAACGAACTGCCATCGAGCGCCGGCCTTAAGCTCCTGAACGGCTCGGCCACCTCGGGCGGCACCTTCTACATCGCCGGGAGCATGAGCGCCGGCGGTGTGCCGGTGCATGTGGTGGTGAGCGGCGCTCAATACAGTAGCGAGGAGAAGCTGGTGCTCGTGGACATCATCGAGGAGGTGGCCATCGCCACGGACAAGATCAAGGTGAACGCCGAGTGGATGAAGCAGCAGCTGGAACTTTACGGGAAGGTGGCGATCAACGACGTCCTCTTCGATACCGACAAGGCCACTGTACAAGCTTCCTCACTGCCGGTGATCGCCGAGATCGCGAAGGTGCTCGGCATGCTGCCCAAGCTGAACGTGTACATCGTGGGCCACACCGACATGACGGGGACATTGCACCACAACATGGAGCTATCGGGCGAACGCGCCAACGAGGTGGTGCGCATCCTCACCACCGACCACGCCGTCGCCGCTGCACGGATGGAGGGCTACGGCGTAGGTCCGTTGGCACCGGTGGCGACGAACAAGACCGATGAGGGCAAACAGCTGAACCGCAGGGTGGAGCTGGTGGCACGTTAGTGCGGGGACCTCATCCCTTGTACCGCATCGCCACGATGCCCGCCGCGATGAGCCAGCCGATGCCGATGGGAATAATGAGCGTGGCATAGGTGCTGCGATCACCCAGTACGAGACCCAGCAATGTGAGCACACCGGCCACACCGATGAAGTAGGACCAGATGAACAACCAACGCGGCACCCAGGTGTCGCGGCCTGCATTTGCGACCGACATGCCGCCCACGGCAAGGATCATGACCGTGGCGAGCCAGTCCGCAGTGGTCGCACCATGCCCGAGTGCGGTGGCGAAAGCGCTGACATCAGCACCGGCGGTCTGCGCCGGTGAGAGGCCCACGATGATGCCGTACCACAGCGGAAAGAACACGATGGCCGATGCCGCACCCACCGCGTATGCGAAGGACGCGAGTGCTGCGGGTTGTGGTCGGGCACGACCGAGCATGGCGAGTTGCACGCCACCGGCGCACATCACCACCGCACCGATGGTCCAAAGCGCAATGTTGACGGCCAAGGTTCCGGTCTTCGCGTGCGTGGCGATCAGGTAGTCCGCCACGGTTCCGCCCATCAGCGCGGCATCGAGGTCCGTGCCGGTGGACATCCAAGTGCCCGCACCGGACAGCATGATGATGGCGCCGATGATGGTGCAGGCCCCGGCGACGCGTGGGTTCACGATCGTGTTGGTGGTCGTCATGGTTGGCTTGTTCGGTCGGTGAGAACGCAAAGCAAGCTTCTTCGCCCCAGCCCCGCTTGTACGGGTGTAACATCACAACGCGAGTTGTCCGGGCAATTCCGTTCGCAGCGCGCGGTAGCGACCCGGTGCCATTCCCGCGAAATCCTGGAAGCTGTGGATGAAGTGGGCTTGGTCGTGGTAGCCGTTCGCATAGGCCACGGAGGTCAGTTCGTCCGAGCTGCCGTGCAGGTGGTGTACCGCACCGACGAAGCGTTGCAGTCTCAGGAAGGCACCGGGCGGCAGCCCCATCCACTCCTGGAAGAGGCGGTTGGTGTGCATGCGCGAATAGCCCAAGCGGTCCTCGGCCCGCACGCGTTGGCCCTCCTTGCCTTCGGCCACCATCACCGCCACCGCGCCGCGCAATTGTACCGCCCGTTCAAGGTCCGGTGATCTTGCGAGCAGCCCGTGCAGAAGTCGTTCGAGCCAACACGCTTTCTCGTGGAAGGTGCCAGGGCCGCGCAGGTGATCCTCGATCATGCGGATCTCCGCCAAGAGCTCCTCCCCGTGTACGGCCCAGTCGCGCACCTCTTCGCAGGGGATGCCGAAAAGGGCCTTCACCGCGATCGGTTCCATCTGTACACCGATCACGTGGAAGTTGTGGAAGCTCATGTCCAAGGGCCGCGTGTGCAGGCCGGAGAGGAAGCAGAACCAGGCCGTGGGGTCGAAGGAGCCGCCCACCCGCTTGCCCTCCACCCGGTCCATGGGCGGGCCGAGGTTGAAGATGAGTTCCACCTTGCCGCTGGGAAGAATACGCCACGCGCTACTGCCTGGCGAGCGCTGTTCCCAGATCACATGCACCAACGGTGCGAGCGAATGCGGAATATGGAAGTTGGCCTCCATCGCGATCAAGATGCCGCCGGAACAACCGGCCGCGCATGCAACTTACGGAAGCGACGCGGGACTTGGCGACCGGTACCGAACTGGATCTCAACGCGCAATAACGAAGGAGGCTCGGTACACTTGGGGGCCATCGCTCAGCACCAGTTGGTAGGCCCCCTCGGCAAGGCCATGCACATCCACCACAGATGGACGGGTGGTGCCGAGTTGCCCCCGACCAACGATACGACCGATGGCGTCATGGATGCGCAACTCGAAGGCATGACCGGGATCCGGAAGGGTAAGCTGGATCAACTCCGTAGCGGGGTTTGGCACTACCACCAGTGGTGCAGCGGCCTCCCGCGTGGCTATCCCGGAATACGTGCCAGCTGTAAAGCGGGCCACCATGCCGTACGTGTACAGGCCACCAGCCCAGCTACCGCCCAGCAGGACCTTTCCATCGGCCTGCAACGCAAGGCATGTACCGCTCCCTCCGAATTCGAATTCGGTCATGGCCGTACCATCAGTGCCGAAGGTGGGATCCGGTGTACCGCTAAGCGTTCGCCGTGTAATGGTGGCCTGTGGCATGCCTGCGGGCCACGCCTCACCACAGGTAAGGATCAGGTCGTCCCGGTCCAACAACACATCGTTGTACCGGTCCAAGCCCGCAGCCACATCCACCAAAAGCCAGCCATTGGTGCCGAAGCCGGGATCCAACTGCCCCATTGTGCTGAACATGCCCAGGAATGCATCCGTGTCGGTCTCCGACCGTTCCACCCAGCCTGCTGCAACAATGGCCCCGCCCGGTGCAAGTGCCATGCCTTGGATCGCCTGTGCGCTGTACCCGAGATCCAGATCGACCATGCCATCGGTGCCAAAGGATCCGTCCAATTCACCATTGGCCAACAAGCGCGCCAGGAGCATGTGCTTCGTCCCGCTTTCCATGCTGTACCCACCGATCAGGATCCCGCCATCCGGCAGCAGCAGCAGGTCCTCGGCAACTGTGGCATCGCCCACGTCCAGGAACAACAGTCCGGTCCCATTGAAGGTGGGATCCAGCGAACCATCCTCATGGAAGCGGCCCACCAACACCCGCTCGCTGCTACTATCCCGCACGGAACCGGCAAGCACCATCCTGCCATCGGGCAGGAGTTCCATCGCGCTCACGTGTACCTGATCGACATCCGGAAAAGGATGCAACACCACGCCATCGGTGCCGAAGCCGGGGTCCAGTTCACTGTTGGTCGCATAGCGCAATAAGCGGAGGTCGTTCGCAGCCGTCAGGCCCATAACGGCGACCACGACTTTCCCGTCCGGCCGCTCCACGATGTTACCCGTTGGATATGCCATGGCCGTATGGGCGTATGTGTACCATTCCGGATCGGCCACGGCAACGGACGATAGCAGGTCCGTTTGGATACTTATGGGCCCTAAGGTGGACACGAGGATGTCGCCATCGGCCTGATGGATGAGCTTATTCACGGCACTGTTGCCCATGGCTTGCCCGGTTATGGCATATCCCGTGGGGCCGAAGCTCATGTCCAGTTCACCGTACTGGCCGGTGCTCGTAAATGGCAATAGGAACAAGGGTAGAACGCATAGCGAAGTGTAGTTCATGCGGAGGGGAGTGTTGCAGTTCAAATGCAAGATAGCAGGTTCATGCAGCGCTGCTCATCCCCAATTCGGGGGATGCGCTGACGGATGACCATTGGTGCTTGTTGCTTCCCTGCCGGTTCGAGGGAGGCGCGGCCCACTCCCAGGAACAACGTCACTACGGCCCGTCGTCCCGGGTTGGACCCGGGACGCATCTCCCCGCTCTCGCAATTTATCCCGGCCAAAGGCGAATAGGTTCTCTTGAACAAATGGGCCGGGGCGACTTGTGGGTTTGTTCGCAAGAGCTGCCCATGGAACTGATGCTCCCGGCAGGCTTCGGACTGCCACACGGAACCAGCTCACGCGTTCATGGTCCGGAAGCCCAAGCGTGTTAGTTTCGTTGGGAAAAGTCTGGAGACTTCATCTCCATGCGCGAACTGATGTACAGTCCATGGCCCACAAGTTGCCCCCGCCGTTGGCTGTGGAACGCAGAGCATGGTTAGCGGGGAAGAGTTGCGGGTGCCTGACGGCCTTTTGATCGTCGTCGAACTCTGCCTCAATACAGCAGCTCGTTCGTATTCCCGAAAGGCCTTCTTAACTCGTACTTCAGGTCCTGTAGCACGCTGGCCTTCACGCTGATGCGGAAGGTGAAGCTCTTGCGCACGCCCATCGGGATCACGTTCGCGTTGAATTCCCAGCAGTGCAGGTCCCAGTAGAGGTTCAGCGAGGTGGGCGTCCATTCCTGGGCCTCCATGTCGTACCCGCTACTGAAGCCGAGCTTCCAGTACTTGAGGATGTTGATGTCCCCGCTGAAGAGCACGCTCTGTGTCTGCTGTTCGGTGTACTCCTTTGCGCGGTAGTTGCGTGCCATGCCCCAGCTGTAGTTCACCCGCAAGTGCCAGGGGATGCTGAAGTTCACCCGGGCTCCCTTGCTGGGGTCGGCCTCGGCCACCACCTGCTCATCGCTGTTGGGCTCACCCAGGGGCTTACCATGGCGCTTGCTCTGCAGGTCGAAGCCCAAGGCCGCGGTGGCACTGCTCGGGTGAGCGAGCGACCCGTCCAGCGAGCGTGTGGGGCGGTCCACATTGCGGCCCAAGCTGTCCGTAGCGTAAGGGTTCCAGTTGCTGGCGAGGTTGAGGTCGAGGAAGTTGAGGAGCCTGGTCCGCGCTGCGATGTTCACGGGCGACCAGTTCACGGAATCCTTCAGCAGATCGTAGTTTGCATTGATGCCGAGGTAATCCAGGACCTTGATCTTGGTGAACTGCGGATCACCCTTGGCATCGGGCTTCCGCGATAGCATCTTGCCCTCCACACTTTGTACCAGCCCCAGTGAGACCAAGCCGCTGGAGTTAGGTGAAGGCTGGCCGAAGATGCCGATATCATAGGGTGAATAACTGCCGGTGCTTCCTCCGGGACCGTATGGACCGCTGATGCGGGTATCCTTCCCCGGCAGGTAGGTGAGCGAGGCGGAGGGGGTGATCACGTGGCGGATGGCCTTCAACCTGCCGCTGCGGAACGAATACATGCCGTACAACTTGCTGGTGGCGGTAGCCCCGATATTCCAGTTGAACACGTTGTTGAACCCGGGTATGGTATCCACGGCAACGGAATCATTTGCGGGATAGTAGGTCTTGTTCAACGCATCGAAGTAGGTGCGGTCGGTGATGTTCAACTGGGGGTTCAACGTGAAGGCGCGGGTCTTGATGGAGGTGCTCATCGAACCGGTATGGCGCACGCCATTGCGCATCTGATCGATCAGGTTCGGGATGTTCTGGATGGAGATCTGGTCCTCCGTGGTGTTCAGCCGGTTCTCGAAAACCGAGTTCCACGTGACGCCGATGCGCTCGAACCATTTCTGCCGGGTGGCGGTCTCCGGCCGGAACCATGCGCCCGGGAAAAAGCGTTGCACGTTGAAGTTCATCGAAGGCAGGGTGACGTCGAAGGTGCGGTTGATGGTGTTCTGGCTATGGCGGGCGGCCACGCTGAGGCTGTATGGCTTTCCGGGCCAT
Source organism: Flavobacteriales bacterium (assembly GCA_019912395.1). Taxonomy (GTDB): domain Bacteria; phylum Bacteroidota; class Bacteroidia; order Flavobacteriales_F; family PHOS-HE28; genus PHOS-HE28. The sequence continues at coordinate 104,539 of JAIOIH010000026.1, forward strand.
AGGTGGCTCCAGTTCACGTTGCTTTGGAAGGTGTTGCTGAGGTAGTCCTGGGTGGAGCTGTTGAAGTTGTTGGTGAAGTTCTGGCTGGAGCCGATGTTCACGCTGGCATTGAAGTGGTTGGTGAGGCTGGCACGCGGGTCCATCAGGTGGTTCCAGCGGACGAAGAAGGTGCGTTGCTCGCTGAAGTCCGGATATTCACGGATGCTGTTGAGCTTGTCGCTGTACTGCAGGTCCATGGAACCGCCGAAGCGATAGCGTTTTTTGTAGCGTGTCACGGAACGCAGCCCCCAGCTGCCCTTGCTGTAGATGTCCCCGGTGAGCTGCTCGTCAAAGTTGTCACTGATGGGCAGGTAGTAGCCGCCGTTCAGCAGGAAGAGACCGAACTGGTCCGAGGTGCCCCAAGTGGGGATGAGGAGACCAGCGGAGCCACCTTTGTGATTGGGGAAGAAGCCGAACGGTGCCACCAAGGGTGTGGGCACATTGCCGACCTTCATGATGGCCGGCCCCATCACGATCTTGTCGTCGGGGATCACCATCATTTTGGTCACATCGAAGCGGTAGTGGGGGTGGGGGCGATCGCAGGTGGTGAGGCTGCCGCCACGGCTGTGGATCTCGCCGTTCGCATGGCGCTTGCTCAAATGCGCCAAGGCGTACATCTGGGATTCCCGGGTCCGCACCTCCCTGATCAGACCTTCCTTGGTCCTGAAATTATAGCGGATGCTATCCGCCGCTACCTCCTGCCCACCTTGGGTGAATTGCGGGGATCCCACGGGCATGCCGGTGCTGTCCAGCGTGCCGAACGCCTGCACTTCCTCATGCGCCAGGTCCAGCATGATCCGGTCCGCAGTGAGCTCCACGTCCTGGTATTTCACGGTGGCCGCACCAAAGAGGTACACCGTTTGCTTGGCCAGATCGTAACGCATGCTGTCCCGCGCACTATACTTCACTTCACTTTGCAGGGCCTGTGCCGTCGCGGTAGCCGTCGCGGTTACTGACATCAACGTGATGAAAATCGCGCGGGCCGCTGTCCCGGTGCGAAAAGGAAGGGGGATACATTCGCGGCGTCGGGCCATGCGGTCCGGGTTGGGATCGGATATGCAGGGTTCAAGGGACATCAGCAGGAGCGCCTGCTTGGCGACCGCGCCGAAAGTAGCGGTTGGCCCGCGTGCGGCACGGCGTTTCATCAGGAATGCGGGCGGTGGATGGGTGCTTGTGGCGGTTTTTGTGCTGGCCTTCTCCGCATACGCCATGCCGCAAAAGTCGGCAAGCAACGCCAATCGCGTCGGAACCGTGGTGTTGGACGCCGGCCATGGTGGCAAGGATCCCGGAAATCTCGGTACCAAGCGGTACAAGACCACCGAGAAGGACATCGCCCTGGCCATCACCCTGCTGGTGGGCAAGTACATCAATGAGAACCTGCCGGAGGTGAAGGTGCTCTACACCCGGGAGGACGACCGCTTCATCGAACTGATGGAGCGCAATAACATTGCGAACAGGAACAAGGCCGATGTGTTCATCAGCATCCACTGCAATGCCAACTCCCGCTCGGACCCCCATGGCTGCGAGACCTATGTGATGGGCCTGCACAAGACCGAGGCGAACATGCGCGTGGCCATGAAGGAGAACGAATCCATCCTCCTTGAGGACGACCACGAGCTGAAGTACGACGGTTACGACCCCAAGGATCCCGAGAGCATGATCGCGCTGAGCCTGCGCCAGAACGCCTACCTGGACCACAGCCTGCTGCTGAGCTCCTTGATCCAGGAGCAGTTCAAGGACCGGGTGGGGCGCGTGGACCGGGGGGTGAAGCAGGCCGGCTTCCTCGTGATCAGCTACACCACCATGCCGGCGGTACTGGTTGAGCTGGGATTCCTCACCAACCCCAGCGAGGAGGACTTCCTGCAGAGCACCAAGGGCCAGGAATACATGGCCTCGGCCATGTACCGCGCCTTCAAGGAATACAAATCGCGGATCGAGCACAAGGATGTCAACTTTGACCTGGAGGCCAAGGCGGAAAGCACCTTCGTGGACACCTCCGGGAACGCCACGGACCCGGTGGCTGACCATGGGGTCCGCTTCAAGGTGCAGATCATCACCAGCAGCAAGCGGATCCCTGCGGGTTCCCCCAAGTTCCAAGGGCTGGAAGTGGAGGAGATGCAGGCCAATGAACTTTGGCGGTACAGCGTGGGCAGCGCAACCGACCTTGCCGGTGCCCGGAAGATCCAGCAAACCTGCAAGGACAAAGGGTTCAATGATGCGTTCATCACCGCGTGGAGGAAGGGGGAGCGCATCGATCTGCAGCAAGCCGTTAATTTGGTCCGGTAATTACCGGACCGCGACCGACAACAACACACACCGCCCGTGCCCAAGATCAAACGCCAGTATTCCATCGCGCTCATGGTGATCGGAGGCATCGTCCTGCTGATCTTCGGGCTCAACTACCTCAAGGGGCTGGACCTCTTGCAGCGAAGCAACATCTACCATGCCGTGTATAATGATGTTTCCGGCATCAACGATGCCACCCCGGTGCTTTATCACGGATACAAGGTGGGGCAAGTGGTGGGCACGAACATGCTGCCGGACGGCTCCGGCAGGATCGCGGTTACCATGCAGATCAACGAGGACCGCCTGAAACTGACCAAGGATACCCATGCGGAACTGTACAGTGCCGATCTCTTCAGCCGTGCAGTGCGCATCCAGTTGGGCACGGGCCCCGAGGCGCAGCGCGGCGATACATTGCTGGGCGGTACCGAGATGAGCCTTACGGAGTCGGTGGGTGCCCAGATCGATCCTCTGAAGCGAAAAGCGGAAGGCATGTTGGCCAGCGTGGATTCGCTGCTCAGTGCCATGCAGCTGATCCTCAACGAGAATGCGCGCGGCGACATCGATGCCAGCTTCACCAACCTGCGGGAAACCCTGGAAAATATCAACTCCACCACCCATAATCTCGATCTGCTCATCGCCAAGGAAAGTCAGCACATCAGCAGCATCCTCTCCAATGTGGACCGGGTCACCGCCAACTTGGCCGCCAACAACGACCATCTCAACAACATCTTCGCCAACATGGACAGCGCCTCGGCCGCTTTGGCCAATGGCCGCCTCGAAAAAATGATGGCCAACCTGGAGTCCACCTCCGCGGACCTGAAGGCAGCCATGGCACGGCTCAATAGCGGGGAGGGCACCTTGGGCAAGTTGATGACCGACGACAGCCTCTACAGCAACCTCAACGCCGCCACCCGGCAGATGGACCTGTTGATGGAGGATCTGCGCCTCAACCCGCACCGCTACCTCTCCATCTTCGGCCGCAAGGACAAGTTGCCCAAGCTCAGCGGCTCGGACATCGAGCGCATCCGCGAGGCCTATCCGCCAAAGACCACCCCATGAGCTTCAGCGCGATCGTATTCCTCCTTGCGTTCGCGGCCGCCGTGTGGTGGTTCACGCGGAATGTGCGGCGCATCCGCAGGAACATCCTGCTGGGACGGGAGGAGGACCGCACCGACCGCTCCGGGGAACGCTGGGCCTTGATGGCCAAGGTAGCCTTGGGCCAGAGCAAGATGGTGGTGCGTCCGATCGCGGGGATCCTGCACATCGTCGTTTACGCGGGTTTCGTGATCATCAACATCGAAGTGCTGGAGATCATCATCGACGGCATCTTCGGTACGCATCGGGTGCTCAGCTTCATGGGCGGCTTCTATGACTTCCTGATCGGTAGTTTCGAAGTACTGGCAGTTCTTACGTGGCTTGGCTGCGCGATCTTCCTCGTCCGCCGTTTCATCCTGCGGATCAAGCGCTTCTGGATGCCCGAGATGACGGCATGGCCCCGCACGGACGCCGGGTTGATCCTCACGTTCGAGATCTTGCTGATGTCTGCCTTCCTCCTGATGAACGCTGCGGACCATACGCTGCAAGGCATGGGTGTGGAACATTACGTCGTGGCCGGTGCCTTCCCGGTAAGCGCGCACCTCGCCCAGCTCTTCCACTTTTCAGCACTTGCACCATCCACTCTCATCGGTATTGAGCGCTTCAGCTGGTGGTTCCATATCATAGGTATCCTCGGTTTCCTCAACTACCTGCCGTACAGCAAGCACTTCCACATTCTGCTGGCCTTCCCCAACGTGTGGTACAGCAAGTTGAAGCCGAAGACGGAGATGTCGGAAATGCCGCGCGTGACCGGGGAAGTGAAGAGCATGCTGGACCCGTCCATTCCGCCGCCTGCGCCACCCGCCGAACCCGCGAACGGCCTGCCGTCCGAGCACTTCGGCGCGAAGGACGTCTTCGACCTCACCTGGAAGAGCCTGATGGACGCCTACACCTGCACCGAGTGCGGGCGTTGCACCAGCGAGTGCCCGGCCAATATGACCGGCAAGCTCCTCAGCCCACGCAAGATCGTGATGGACACCCGCGACCGTCTGGAGGAAGTGGGCAAGGTGATCGATGCGAAAGGCCAGTGGGAGGACGATGGGAAGAGCCTTTTCAGCCGCATCAGCGAAGAGGAGCTATGGGCCTGCACCACTTGCAATGCCTGCACACAGGCCTGCCCGGTGAACATCGACCCGGTGGAGATCATCCTCGACATGCGCCGCTACCTGGTGATGGAAGAGAGCAAGGCCCGCCAAGAGCTCAACGCCATGTTCACCACGATCGAGAACAACGGCGCGGCATGGGCTTTTGGGCCGGACCAACGCATGAAGTGGACCGAAGAATGAGCGATCGCGGCCCCCGTTTGGCCTTTTACCTTTTACATTCTACATTTTTCGTTCCATGAAAGACCCCATCAAAGTCCCCACCATGGCCGAGTTCGCGGCCACAGGTGAAGTCCCCGAAGTACTCTTCTGGGTAGGCTGCATGGGTTCCTTCGACGACCGTGCACGGAAGATCTCCAAGGCTTTCGTGCGCATCCTTACTGCCGCCAAGGTGAAGTTCGCCGTGCTGGGGCAGGAGGAAAGCTGCACCGGTGATCCCGCACGGCGCGCTGGCAACGAGTTTCTCTTCCAGATGCAGGCGCTGCAGAACGTCACCGTGCTCAACGGGTACGGTGTGAAGCGCATCGTTACCGCGTGCCCGCACTGCTTCAACACCATCAAGAACGAATATCCCGCGCTGGGCGGCCAGTACGAGGTGATGCACCACACGCAGTTCATCAATGCACTGCTGAAGGAAGGCCGCATCACCGTTGACGGTGGCAGCTTCAAGGGTAAGCGCATCACCTTCCACGATCCCTGCTATCTGGGGCGGGGGAACGGCGAATACGAAGCCCCACGCGAGGTACTTCTGAAATTGGACGCCGCCTTGGTGGAGATGAAGCGCAGCAAGGAAAAGGGCCTGTGCTGCGGTGCCGGGGGCGCACAGATGTGGAAGGAGGCCGAGCCCGGCAAGAAGGAGGTGAACGTGGAGCGCACCGAGGAAGCCATCGGCACGGAGGCGACCATCATCGCAGCGGGCTGCCCCTTCTGCAACACCATGCTCAACGACGGCGTGAAGCACTTCAACAAGGAGGGCGACGTGGTGGTGAAGGACGTGGCGGAGCTGATCGCAGAGGCAGGGGATCTGTGATCCAGCTCTCTCAGAGGACCCTGAGATCAGTACGTATCAGATGCGAATCTCAATTCTTCTCGTCCTCCTCTTTTTCATTGGCGGAAACATCTTCGCGCAGCAGCTCAATGCCGACAGTCTTGAGCTGCGCGACGGGATCGGTTATGCATTCGGTTCTACTGTGCCTTACACCGGTACCGTGGTCGTGATCAACGAGATAGGTACAAATGAATCCTCGGTGGAATACAAGGACGGCGAGCCCAATGGGAAACTGCGCTCTTGGTACCTGAACGGGAACAAGCAGATCGAAGGCGAGCTGCATGGAACGACACAAGCCGGTATTTGGAAGGCTTGGTATGAGAGTGGTCAGTTGAAGCGGCAGGGGGCTTTCAAGGACGGTAAGGAAGAGGGCGTGTTCACGTGGTACTTTGACGACGGCAGGAAAAGCAAGGAGGGCTCCTATCACGAAGGTGTAGCGATAGGCGAATGGTCGTGGTACCACGACAATGGCCAATTGATGCAACAAGGAGAGTTGAAAGGGGATACGAGCATCGGCATCTGGAAAGAGTGGTATCCGGACGGCAAACCCAGGATGGTCGGCGATTTCCTGAACGGACAGAAGCACGGGGAATGGACCTGGTGGGATGCCAAGGGCAACAAGAGTACAAAGTCCTATGCAACGGGCAGCATCACCCAAGCTTCGGACAGCATCGATCTCTACATCGAGCGCACGAACGAGGAGATGGGGAAGCGTGACTTCAACGCTTCACTCGTTAGCGTTCAACAGGCGATCGATCTCGTGACGGATCGTTCCGAGGGTAACCCGGAGTACATGTGGCTGGTTATCCTAAAGGCCGGGATATACGAGCATTTCCAGCACTTGGAGGCGGCGCAGTCCACACTATTGGACGCCACTGGTATTCCGGTCGAAGACCTTCGTGTGATCGTGGGTGCGCATGACAGCAGCGCATTCGGAGCGCTTCGCAGCATAGCTGGAAAGATGGCCGGATATCCGGCCATGGCAACTCGCTTGGGCCCGCATGTGGCATTGGCGCTGGTGCACAACATGCTGGGCGACTCCGTGGCCATGCAGGCCGAACAACAACTGATGATGGACCGCGCGGACACCGTGAATGAGGACTGGATATTGCGGATGTCCTTGAACCTGTACCGACTCCAAGCGAACAAGGAAGTGGCCTATGCGAAGCTTGCTTCCGTGCGGAGCGAGATCACCACGGAAGGGGAGACCCGCGCGAATCAACTCGCTCTTGCGGCCTACCTCACCGACTTGGGCCGCTTCACGGAGGCCGCACCCATCGCGGACAAATACCTCACCTTGGACCCTGAGGACTTGGATTTCCTCATCGTAAAAGTGAACATCGCGATGGGTAACGGTCACGTGGCGGAGATGGAAAAGTGCAGGACCGAAGCGCTGCGTATCGATCCCCGCGCGCTGGACGAGTGAGCGGTTTATAGCTCCCTCAGGGTCTCGCCAACCGGCATCTCCGATACATAGCGGACCCTGAGGTCAGAAGAAGCTCAGGGTCCCGAGGCGGAGACCCTGAGCGAGCATTTGCCTGATCACTCCATCACCGCTTTCACAGCGGCACTGATCTGCTGATCCGTTCCCGTACTGAGCAAGCCGGGTTCAGCGGCCTGCCGCACGTCCGGCTCCAGCTCCTGGTTCTCCAAGTACTTGCCACTATTATCCACCATGCCCACTTCGGGGATGCCGAAGATCACGTCGTTCTGCAGCCGCTCCCACCATACGGCGGTGCCGGTGCCGGCCACGGGCATGCCCACCAGCTTGCCGATGCCGAGCGCCTTGTAAGTGAAGGGGAACATGTGCGCATCCGAGTAGTTGGACTCGTTCATCAGCACCACACTGGGTTTGGACCACTTGAACTGCGGTTCCGTGCCGAGGTCCTGCCCGCGTGGCCGCAGGTGCATGTAAACGTGGCCGCTGAGGAAGGTGGCGAGGTCATCGTGCAGCCAGCCGCCACCGTTGTAACGGGTGTCCACCACCAGCGCGTCCTTGTCGTGGTACTTGCCGAGCACCTCTTCGTACACGGTCTTGTAGCTGTCGTTGTTCATGCCGCGCACATGCACATAGCCCACACGGCCCCCGCTGATGCTGTCGACGTCGTGTCGGTTCCGCTCCACCCATCGATGGTAGAGCAGTTCGTTCTCCTCGCCGCCATCGATCGGCTTCACGGTTTCTTCCCAGCGCTTCCCGGTCGTGGGGTCGAACAGCGAAAGCAGCGTGTTGCGATCAGCTTTCCGGTCCAGCAGACGTGCGGGGTCTTCCTTGCTGGTGATCGCTTGGCCATCGATCTTCTCGATCACCGTGCCGGCCTTGATCTTCGAGCCTGCCTTCACCACGGGCGAGCGCTCCATCACCTCGGCGATGGTAAGCCCAGGCGTGGTGTCGTTGGCATAGAACAGACCGAGGTGTGCGGTCACATCGCCCTGCGGGCTTCCGCCACGGTAGTATGCCCCGGTATGTGAGGCGTTGAGCTCACCGAGCATCTCGCTCAGCAGCTCCGCGAAGTCATTGTCGTTATTGATGTACGGCAGGTATTGCGCGTACTCCTTCTTGTAATAGTCCCAGTCGGTGCCTTGCATGTCCTTCACATAGAATTTCTCTTTCGCTTGGCGCCATACGTGCTCGAAGAGGTAGTCGCGTTCGGCCACGGCATTCAGTGTCATTTCGCCATTGATGCCCACGCCCTTCACCTCGCCCTTGTCCAGGTCCACCTTGGAGATGCCGCCGTTGTTGAGGAAGTAGAGGTTCTTGCCTTCCTTGTCCATCTCCAAGCTGCCTGCGCCTTCCGCGCCGATCTTCACCAGCAACTTCGTCTCCTTGCTGCGCACGTCCGTCTCCCAAAGGTCATACCCTTTCTCGAAAGAGGCCAAATAATAGAGCTTCTCACCATCCTTTGAAAGCACGGCGTCAGCGAGGTCGGAAGAGTTGATGGTGAGCCGCACTTTCCGGTTCTCGATCCCGTCCAACTCAAATTTTAACGGAGCTACGGTGCTGTCCTTCTTCTCCTCTTTTCCCTTCTTGCCGTCCTTGTCCTTCTTATCCTTTTTGTCGCCCTTTTCATCCTTGTCGGCGGTATCCGTGTCCCCACTCTCCTTCTTCAGCAGTTCGAATTCCTCCTTGTTCAATTTGAAGGTGTCCAGCGCGGCCTGCGTGAAGAACATGGCGTACACATCTTCCTGCCCGCCCCAGCTCGCTTGGTTCTTCATGCCATCACGGCCGCTGAACCAGAGCATCGCCGTGCCGTCCATGGCCCACTTGGGGTGCGCACCGCCGTGGCCGCTCTTGGTGAGGTTCACCACCGGTGAATCACCCGTGGCGCTCACCAGTCCGCATTGCGTGATCCACTGCTTGTTCTGAAGGAACTCCACAAGTAACCACTTGCTGTCCGGCGACCAGGAGAAGTACTGGTCGCCATCACTGTAGCTGTAGTTGCGGTCGCCCGGCAGGATGGTGCGCGTCTTCTTACTGGCCAAATTGAGCACCCTTATGGTAGTGCGGTTCTCCAAGTAGGCCACTTCCTTTCCGTCGGGCGAGAACACGGGCTGGAACTCTTCCGCCGGCGTGGCCAGCACAGCTTCCTCCTTCAGCACCGTGGCATTAAAGAACTGCTTCTCGGACTCGCGGGTGAGCGACGAGCGGTAGAGGTCCCAGCTGCCGTTGCGCTCGCTGGCGTAGATGATGCTGCGACCATCGGGGCTGAAACTGGCCGAGCGCTCCTGCTCCGGTGTGTCCGTGATGCGGCGGGTGGTGCCTTCTTTCACGGAGGTGACGAAGACCTCGCCGCGATGCACGAAGACCACTTCGTTGCCGTTCGGCGAAAGGTTGACCTCGGATGCATCGCCCTTTACGGGAATGGTCTTTTCGGAGGCATAGCGGCTGTCGGTGGCGGTGCTGACGGTGATGCGCTGGGGGGCCGCACCGGATGCCATCGTGTACAGCGCGCCACGGAAGGAAAAGCAGAGCGTTCCGGTGTTGCTGATGGAGAGGTAGCGCACCGGGTCTTTCTCCAGAAAGGTGATCCGCGTGGAAGCTCCACCTGTCGCGCTGGTGCGATATACGTTCAGCGAACCGTTGGCTCCGCTCAGAAAAAATACCTGCTTCCCGTCCGGGCTGAAGACCGGGTCCAGGTCCTCGCCTTTGAAAGTGCTGATCTGCGCATACTGCTTGCTCGCCACGTTGAAGGTCCAGATGTCGCGCGTCACCGAGGAGGTGTGGTGCTTGCGGAAGGTGTTCTCGTAGCCTTTGATGTCCTGGTAGACGATCGTGGAGCCATCCGGGCTGTAGCGCGCATTCACGGCAGCGGTGGGCATCACACGTAACGCTTCGCCGCCGCTGATGCTCACTTGGTACAGATCACCGAAGCGACCGCTGGGGAATTGCCTGTCGGCCGCGCTGTACAGGCGGTTGCTGCTGAAGAGCACGGCGGAGTTGTCCGGCGTGAAGTCACTGGGAACATCATTGGCGCTGTTGTACGTGAGCCGCGTGGCCGGACCACCGGTGCTCGGCATAACGAAGACATCATTGTTGCCATGGCGGTCGCTGGCAAAGGCGAGCCATTTACCATCGTGCGACCACACCGGTGAATGCTCGTAAGCCTCGTTGGTGGTGAGCAGAGAGGCTGTTCCTCCGGAAGCATCCACCCGCCAGAGGTCGCCTTGGTAGCTGAAGACGATCGATCTTCCATCCGGTGAAATGGCCGGATAGCGCAGCCACCGCGCCTCGGTCTGTGCCATCGAGGCCAAGGGGAAGAGGAGGAAGGCAAGGAACAAGGGGGCGTTGGTACGGGACATGGTTTACTGGTTTCGGGAACGATCGGCCGAAAGCTATGCCGTCATGCTTTTACGGAGGGAGGGAATAGGATGGGCGGTAGTACCGACCTTTGCACCATGGAAGTAAAGACCACCCGACCGGCATTCGTCGCCATGCCTGCCCATTCTCGTGTGTGGGCCTACAAGAGCGCCACGGCATTCACTCCGGAGCAGCAAGCCCTGATCCGTGAGCGGGGAGAAGCATTTACCGGGCAATGGACCTCGCACGGCGATGACGTGGCAGCGGCCTTTGCGCTATTGGACGGGCATTTCGTGGTGATCGCTGCCGACCTCCAGGACATGAAGCTCTGTGGCGGTGCCATCGATGCCAGCGTACAATTCATCCAGGCACTGGAGCAGGAGCTGGGCCTCACGCTCACCGATCGCATGGTAGTGCTCTTCGAAAAGGACGGCACCGTGCGCTCGTGCCGCGTCCCGGAAGTGGAGGATCTGCTGAGGAGCGGTACACTGACGGCCGATACCATCGTCTTCGACGACCTTGTGGCCACCAAGGCCGACATGGATGCCCGCTTCCGCACGCCCTTGCGGAACACGTGGATGGCGCGGTATCTCTGACGATCCAGGAATACACCACATTGGAGTGAGATCTTCGCTCTCCCGACCTGCATTCCGTGGATGATGCCTTATGTCCTGTGCAGATCCAAAGCACGGGACATTTGACCCAGGACAAGCGCACACCTCCTCTTCAATACAACAGCTTCACCAGCTCGTCGATGCCCACGCCCTCGAAGATCTCCTCGGCATGCACGGCGCATGCTGCCTCGCGCACATCATCCGGATGGTATCGGATGCCGCTGAGCGCCTTTTCCAGGTCGCCGATGTCGCGCTTGCTGAAGAAGTCGCCATAGAACTTCGCGTTCTTCACGTGGCCTTGCTCCACCATCAGGCGCGCATCCAGCTCCCCGATGGCGAAGCGCTGCACGCGTTGAAGGTTGAAGGCGGGTGATTCCCCGAAGTTCCAATCCCATGTGCGGTACTTGCTGTCCGCCAAGGCGGTCACCTTCGTCCAGTCTGCATCGGAAAGTTGCTGTATGGGCGGTGTACTGGTGCCGGGGAAAAGGTGGGTGAGCAACGCGCTCCGGAAGGCTTCCATGTCCACGGTGGCGGGTAGGAAGTCACCGATGTTCACCACGCGGCTGCGGATGGACTGGATCCCCTTGGAGATCATTTTGCCCGGCTTGGGCTTCAGGGCATGCACCACATCCTCCAGTTCCGAGCGGAAGAGCAGCGTGCCATGGCTTACCATGCGATCGCGGCGCACGGCCTGTGCGTTGCCGGAGACCTTTCGGCCTTCCACCAGGATGTCGTTGCGCCCGGACAGTTCCGCCCGCACGCCCAGCTCGTTCAGTGCGGCCACCACCGGCCCGGTGAATTCGCGGTAGTTGTTGAAGTGCTTTGGGTCGAATCGCTTGATGAAACTGAAGTTGAGGTTGCCCAGGTCGTGGTATACCGCGCCACCGCCGGAGATGCGCCGCACCACGCGGATGTCGCGCTCCTTCACGAAGTCCGTATCGATCTCCTCCAAGGTGTTCTGGTGCTTGCCGATGATGATCGAAGGGGCGTTCACGTAGAAGAGCAAGTAGCTCTCGTCGATCGGCAGGTTCAGCAGGCAGTATTCCTCCAACGCCAGGTTTAATGAAGCATCGAGGTTGCCTTTGTTATCAATGAAGAGCATGATGGGTGGATAGGGATGCGAAATTAGTGGAACGGGTGCTGTCGTATTCCTGTTGTCCTATGCTGGTTGTCCTATGTCTTATGCGCGTACCGGAGCCGCAGGGTCCGCTGTTCGTTGGAATTGCGGCATGGCGAGACCCCGCGGAAGGAGTAAATTCCTGTTGTCCTATGGTGGTTGTCCTATGTCTTATGCGCGTACCGGAGCCGCAGGGCCCGCTGTTCGTTGGAATTGCGGCATGGCGAGGCCCTGCGGAAGGAGTAGGTGAGTGATGTCTTATGCGGATCCAAGCATTGGACATTAGACATAAGACAAGTCAGCACCTCCGGCTCACTCTCCCGGCTTCACCACCGTCACCCATTGCCCTCCGTTCCTGGCGTTCACGGTGTTGTCGTACATCGCCGAACAGGTGGTGCTGGGCAGGTGGAAGCGACCGGTGTACGCGGCGTTGAGGAAGACGCGGTAGGTCACGCTCTGTCCGGCGCCGAGGTTGAAGTAGGTCAGCACGCGGTCATCGCGAATGTCCTGGTAATTGAAGGTGCTGTTGCGTTGTGCCTCCTCCGTGCCTTCGAGCCTGCTGTTGCGGATCTCCCAGCCGCTGGGGAACACCTGCGTCAGCGCAAGCTCCTGGTAGGTGCCGCGCGTGCCGGGGTTCTGCACGGTCACTTCCGCTAGGAAGTCGGTGGCTTGGTCCAGGCGTGCCGGGTTGATCACATGGCCGTCCATCGTCTTGTAGACCACGCTCAACGCGAGGCCGTTGCTGGCCGGGGTTTCCTCACCGGCCACAGGCGTGCCGGTGCGAACGAGCCGCAGGTAGATCAGGTTTTTTCCGGTGTTTGCGATGGTCACGCGCCGCTTGCCGTCCGGCACGGGAAGGTCCAGGCGGACGATGGGTTTCGCGCTCACGCGATTGTCCGCCTTGCTGGCGATGGTGGAGGTGAAGTGCATGGTCTTGTCCAGCTCGTTGTTGGCGGCGAAACGGCTCACGGCGTACATGGCCCATGCCGTGCTCTGTGTACTGTACCAGCCTCCACTGCTGAGCTGCTGCCCGATGCGGCGCACCACGCCAGCGGCGGCGGCCTTGTCGTCCATGCGCATCAGTGCTTCGGCGATCACGGCTTCGTCGCGCAGGTTGCTGCCGTAGGTCCAGGACATTTCCCGGTAGGGGGAAACGTTGGTGGCGAGGTCCTTCACGATCTCTCGTGCCACATCCTTGCGGTTGTTGGTGGCGTATGCGGCGGCAAGCATCCACTTCGCCTGGTCGCTGAGCAGGGGCGTGGTGCGCAGGCGGTTCATGGCACCGGCCTCGGCGCTGTTGCCCAAGGCGAGCACATACAGTCGATAGGCCTGCGCCAATTGGCTGCTCCTGCGGCTCCATTCCTTCCTTTCGTTCGGAGCCCAGTCCCTGGCCTGTTTGCGGGTGAACGTCAGCCACGCGTTCTTCACACCGGCCGGTGGTGCGAACCCCTTGCGTTCCGCCTCGATCAGGAAGTGCCCCGCGTAGGTGGAGGTCCAGTCATTGGGAGTGCGGTCGCCGGGCCAGTAGCCGAAGCCGCCGCCCGCCGTTTGGAACTGCCTCAATTTGCCGAGGCCGGCCTGCACATTGCGGCGCAGTTCGTCCACGGTGGCATCGCTCGTTTCCATCACGTCGGCGATGTACAGCTGCGGGAAGGCCTTGCTGATGGTCTGTTCCAGGCAACCGTGCGGATAGTCGATCAGGTATTGCAAGCGGCGACCGAGGTCCACCGGAGGCATGGTGCTCAGCTCCAAATAGGCGCTGTTGGTACCGGCCACGCCGAGCGCTTCCGGAGCGGCGTCCCAGCTTGTGCCCGGCTCCACGATCACCTCGGTGGTTTCGGTTTCCGGCTGTCCCGCCTGCCGCACGTCCAATTCAATGCTCTGCGTGGCTTTCTCCCCGGCACCTTCGGCGGTCAACGTCACCTTGCCGACACCGACGCGGTGCTTCATCTTCACGCGGAACATCACTACCTGCTCACCGGTCTTGCTGAAGGAAAGCACCTGTTCGGCCGGGCCTTCCAGGCTGAAGAGTTCGTTCGCCGCGAGGCTGAGCTTCACGTTCTTCACTTTCGGGTCCATGGCGAACACCGTCACGGGCAGGTCCACGGTTTCCCCGGGCCCCACCACGCGTGGCAGCGTGGCCAGCAGCATCAGTGGCTTCTTGACAGGCACGGCTTTTTCCGCATTGCCATACGCGCCTGCCGGTGTGCTGGCCACCACCATGATGCGCACGCTGCCCACATAATTGCTGATGGTGAAACTGTGCGAGGCCTTCTTGCCCTTGGCCAAGGTGAAGGGTCCCACATAGCGTACCACCGGCTTAAACCGCTGGGCCTTCGCGGCCTCAGCGGGATTGGCCTGGTCGCTACCGCCGAGGGCGAGGATCCGCCGCAGGCGTTGTCCGAACGCACCGATCACCTCGTCATACAGGTCCCAAGTGCGTACGCCGAGCGCTTCACGGGCATAGAAATAATTCCAAGGGTCAGGTGTTTTGAAGCGCGTAAGGTCCAGCAATCCCTCGTCCACGATCGCGAGGGTGTATGTCATGGCCTTGCCGTCCTTCTCGCTCACGTCCACGGTGAAGGCTTCATCGGTCTTGAATTCCTTGGCGCTGCCGATCACCGGGGTGAGATGCGTGGCCGCGTTCTCCACGCGGATCGGGATCACGCCGTAGAGCCGGATCGGAAGGTCGTTGCCCGCGCTTTCGGCACTGTCCGGCATGGCAGTGTTCGCATGCGGCTGTACCAGCGTGACGTAGGCATAGATGTTCGGCGCCATGGCCTCGGTGATGGCGAAGCTGTACTTCGTCTCCTTGTCCTTCAGCTCGATCCACTTCGCTTCGATGATGCGGCTGCCGGTCTCCAAGCTCACCAGCGCGCGTCCTGCTCCGGAGCTCGGAATAGTTAGTTCACAACGGTCGCCCACGGCGTATTTTTCCTTGTCGCTGTTGAATTGGAGCATGGCGGCCGCCTTTCCCTCCTCGCGCCTGCTTCGGCCACCATATCCGGGCCAGTCCAAGTAGAGCTGTGCGGCGGAGACATGGCCGCTGGAGAGGTCGGTAAGGCGGACGATGAAGCGACCCCATTGCGGACGGTCCACGCGGAAGCTGAAACTGGCCTTTCCGTTACCGTCGGTGGTGATGTCCTCTTCACTGATCACGCGCGAGCTTGGTGCCGACATGTAGTTGGAGGGATCGTCCATGTTCCCGCTCCACCACCAGTTGGACCCCACCTTCACCACCTGCGCTTTCAATGCGTGGTGCGCGAGCGGCTTTCCATCGGCATCCACGGACACGGCGGAAATGGAGTAGGTGGTGTCGGTGAAATAGCTGCCCCAGTAGCTGGAGCTTTCCGGCATGCGCAAGCCGGCGTAGGACGCGTACGGATAGTACTGCACATCGGTACGGTCGATGCTGGCATCACCGCCGGCCTCGAACACGCGCGTCACGATGTTGGCCTTCACGGCGGCCGGCGCACGACCGTTCATCTTCAGGTCGAAGGGGAAGGAGGCATGTCCGTTCGCGTCCAATTGGCCCTCGTAGATCGGTGACTCCTCGGTGTTGAGGTCGCTGTTCAGGTCGTTGAAATCGTACTGCTCAAAACCGGTGAAGCTGGCGTTGGAGCGGGAAAGACTCACGGTGACGCGGGCGGTGAGGTCCTTCGCGGGAGCACCGTGCAGCCAATTGCTCTGCAGTTGCACCGGCTGGGTGGCGAGCTTGGTCAGCCGTGTTCCACCGAGGTCCAGGAGGATCTTCAGCCGGTTGGGCTTTACTGTTTCGATGCGGATGGGTTTGTAGAACGAGGTGCCTCCCACGTGTACACGCGCCCCCCACACACCGGTGGGCGCATCCGCTGAAGTGGCGCAGCGGAACGCATAGGTGCCTTCCACACCGGTGGTGCGCACGAGCCGTTGGTCGAGCCGTCCTTGCGGGTCGGTGAGTTCCAGCGTTACCGGAATGTCCTTGGGTAGTTTCTGCTGCGCTTGTTGCAGGATGAAGGTGAGGTAGAGGGAATCGCCGGGACGCCAGACACCGCGCTCACCGTAGAGAAAGCCCTTTAGGCCCTTGTCCACGTATTCACCGCTCACATCGAAATTGCTAACGCTCAACGCGCTGCCGTCATCGAGCTTCAGGTAGCCGCGCTGCTTGTCCTTGGAGGCCACCAACAGGAAGGGTTTGTGCGCCGTGGCCGGCAGGGTGATCATGCCGTCCTTGTCCGTCTTTTGGGTGGACATGGCGCGGTGCTGGAGGTCCAGCACCTTTACCTCCACCCCGTGGACGGGCGCCGTGGTGCGCAGGTCGCTCACGGCGATCAGCAGGGAGCCGTCGTTGCCGCGCTTCGCGATGATGCCGAGGTCCGAGGCGAGGATGTTGCGTTGCACCACGCTGCCCTTGTTGCGGTAATAGCTGGGGGTGCACGGGTCATCACGGTCCTTCCAATTGTACTCCTCGTCGTAGTAGCCGTAGTCATCGTCGTAGTAATAATTGTCCGGCGTGTCCCACGCTCCCTCACCCGTTTCTTCCGGCTCCTGGACGATCAAGGGTGCCGCGGTGGGTGTACTTCCGCAGGGATAGGCCGAATAGGCCTGCCGGAAGCCGAGGCTGATGCGATAGATAGCCCCGGGTTCGGCCTTGATCAGTTTATCCAGATCTAGATAGTACCGTCCCCATTGGCCCGCACGCACGTTCTCCTTCGCGTCCAGCGGCACGATCTTCTTCAACACCAAGCGACCGGTGCGAGCGAGTTCCCGGCTCCCGTCGAGGTTGTTCACCTGTAGGAATTGTGGCACGTTGTCCGCGTAGATGCGCACCACGCGCACGTCCACGGCGTTGAGGTTCACGGCTTCGAAGGGAAAGAGCAGGCCATCCGTGCTTGGAAGAATGGTTCCGGTGCCCACTGCGCGCACGTTCGGTTTTACCTCGTGGAAGGTGAGGTCCACCGTGAGGTCCTGGCCGAGCGCGCGACCGTTCACGTTCTTCAGCCCCGCTGCCACGAACGCCGTCTGATCGCCGGTCAAGCGTTGCTCGGGATAGAGCATCAGCTTGTTGCCCGTCACGGAGAGCCGCACCTTGTCCGCCCCGGCGATGCCTGCCAGGCCGCTGAGGTCCTGCGCGGCATCAAGCGGGTCGCTGAAGAGCAGCGTGGCGTACTGCTCGCCTTCGGTGAAGGTCTCCGTGGTGATCAGCTGGAGGTCCCCGATGGCAGGCACTTCGAACGTGGTCGTTCCTTTCCCCTTGCCTTCGATCTTGCTTGCATCCCACGTGAAGACGACGTTGCTGGCCTGCTCACCTCGGTGAACGCTGTCCGCCACGGCGCGGTGAAGCGTGCCACCGGGTTCATGCTCCCAGGTCATCTTCAACGGTTGTCCATCCTGCGTGGCGGTCACGCTGCCTTCCAGGTCCTGTCCGGTGGCGTCATCGCTGGTGAATACGCCCACGACCACGCGCTGCCAGGTGAGGTCGATAGGGGAGAGTGACTGGAGATCGTTCACGCGCAGGTCGATGCCTTGCTCGAAGGTGGTCACACTGAATTTGAAATCCTGGAACTCCTTCGGCACTTCGGCCAAGCGGCCCAGATCGAATGTGATGGTATAGTCCGTGTTCTGCTTGAGCCGCTCGCGGGGTTGGAAGGCGAGCGTGTGCGCATCCTGCCAGGTCACGATGCCTTCCGCGCTTGGACGCAGGCTGAAGAGTTCCTGCAATGCGGCCTCGGAGGTGTCCTTCATGGCCAACCCCTCGGCGATGCGTACGCGGATGGGTGCACGTGCGGAAATATGCCCTGCGGTGAAGGCGGGGATGTAGGGAATGAACGTGGCGTCCGGCCGGATGGGTTGCTTGTCCGTGCGGCAAGCGGTGACGAGGAGCAGTGCCAGAAAAGGGATCAGGAGGGCACGGAAGATTCGTTGGCTGTGCTGCATGTGAGGGATCGTGTGGGCTTGAAAGGTAACGGCCATGATCCTGCTATTCGTCTTTCGGGGCTGTGGTATTGCAATCCATCGTTCGTCACGGGAGGACGGCTGATTGCCGGAGGTGCCGTGTTGGCCTAACGCCCGCGCCAGAGATATGGGAAAAGAGAGAAGTGCTGACAACTGCCAACTGCCTGCTGCCTGCTGCCTGCTGCCTGCCGCCAACTGCCTGCTGCGCGCTGGCTACTCCTTAGTGCCTACTGCCCGTTCAGCAGCTTCTCGGCATCCTCGGCCTGGATGATGCGGCCGTTCATTTCACCCACCACGAAGGCATCCTCGAAGCCGAGGTTGCGCAACTCCTTGCGGGCTTCCTCGGCCGCGGTTCGGGTGGGGTACTCCCCATAGAGGTAGCGTACGGCACTTTGGCTGGCCACCGGCTTCACATTGCCCAGGTCCACGTACTTGCTCATCGTCTCCATCGGCACGTTGCCGGCGAAGGTGCCCAATTGTACGCGGAACTTAAGGTTGTCCGTATTGATGCTACCCAATGGAATGTCGTCCAGGTTCTCCGGTCCGGTAAGCTGGGCACCGGCCTCGGTGATCGAGACGCGCTTTCCATCCTTGAAGGCCACCAGGAACGCCCCCTCGAAGCCGTTGAGCAGCATGTTCACCTTGTGCTTGGCCGCCTCGTTGATATCGGTGAAGGAACCCGTGTAGTAACGGGTGAGGCCATCATTGCCCTTCAGCGTTACGAGGTCGGATATGCCCGTGAAGATGTTCTGCGACAACCGGTGCCGGAACGCACCCAATTGCACGCGGACCACCACTTTGCCCGGCTGCTCCGGCGTGCTGGGCGTTAACTTGGTAAGCACTTCCTCCTCGCGAGGCGTGATGCCGCCACTGGGCAGGTCGAGCAACTTGCCGTTCTGCTCCATCATCACGGTGCCTTCAAATCCTTGTCCCTTCAGCTGCAGTTCCCGCTTGATGGCTTCCGGCAGATCGTCATAGCTGCCCACGATATAGAAGGTGGTATCGCCGCGCTCGATGGTGCGAACGTCCGGCAGGCTGAGGATCCGCTGGATCAATTCCTCGCTGATCCCCTCCACCTGCGAGCCCACTTTCACCACGTATGTGCGCTTGGCAGGCGTGGCTGCGCGCGTCACTTTAGGCTTGCCCACCGGCCCGAAGGATTCAACCCGGCTGGTGATGATGGTGACATTTGCGGAGTCCTTGAAGTTGAGCCAGGCGCGCAGGAGGTCGTCATCGGTGATGGTTACGCCACGAGCGTCCACCGGTGCCCCCGCCAAGGTGCCTGCCTCGTCATCCCGATAGTCAGGTACTCCGTCGCCATCACTGTCCAAGGGGCAGCCATGCTGGTCCACGGCCACACCGGGCGGGGTATGCGGGCAGCGGTCGTTCCAATCCATCACCCCGTCGCCATCCTCGTCATCATTGAAGGCAATGGCATCCATCTGTTCGGGTGAGAGGGTGGGCTTCCACTTCTTCTTCCTCGGCTTGGTGCTGATGGCATAGCCCACGGAAAAGGAGGTGAAGAGGAAGCGGTCGTTGCGGCCGTCCCCTTTGCGGTCACCAAGACTATTGGAGGACACCCCGTCGATAAAGTCGGTACCGGTGAAGTGCATGGTGGCCCCGATCCTCGCATCGAAGCCGTGGGGAAGGAGCATCTTCACACCCACGCCCACGGGTACGGCCCAGGTCTGCTCCTCGTACTTTCCAAAACCATCGACGTTGCTCTCGCGCACATCGCTCTCGTAGGAGTAGTCGCGCTGTATCTCCACCGCGTTCTCAGCGTTCGGCGCGTCCTCGGCAATGTCGCGGATGGTGCCGTCGCTCCAGTAGTTGTACCGCCGGCCCTGCGCGTCCATCAGGTCGGTCTTGCTCAGGAATTCCAAGGACTCGAAACCGATGCTCACCCACGGTTCCACGGTCCGCCCCGGCTTCAGCAGGTGATGGAAGTTGTAGGTGAACTGCAATCCTCCGGTGGTGATGCGCGATTCGAAGTTCAGGTTGCGCGATGGGCTGCGTTCATTGGCGCTCATGCGCCCGTGCAGGGCAAAGAGTCCCACCTCCAGCCATTCGGTTACCGGGGCCGAGGCCCGCAGTTCATAGCCGATGCGCGAGACCAGAGGGCTGTAGCTCTTGCTTTGAAAGCCGACATCGCCATAGAAGCCCAGCATGCCGGTGCCCAGGGAGAAGGTCGGTTTCAGCTGTACACGGGAGGAGTCGGACTGGGCCTGAACCAACTGACCCATGCCGATCGCCACTGCGGCACCCATCGCCAAGGTGCGGAACTGGGAGGGCATGGCCGGGGTGCGCATCCGAGGGGTGGGGGGTGGGGTCAGTTCACTGGACCGAACTTTGCTTGGCGATCATCAAGGCCTCCTGCACCGTGATGCGCTCACCATTGTTGTACGCGGTAACGAAGGGTCCGGGGAAGTTGTAATTGGCATCAAGGTAGGCCTGGCGTTGATCTCGGGCCGAACGATAGCGGTCGAACATGCCCGTGACGTACTTGATCCATCCATCGTTGTGCTCGATGCTGAAAGGGCCGTCATACCGGTGGCGCTGGATGAAATAGGCCTGACCCACTTCGCGATGGGCCGCAGTGATCTGCACTTTGAAGGTGATGCCGGATTCCGGTGCCGGGGTGCTGGACGCTTTCGGAGTGGTTGCTTGGGCGGTGGTGCCATTCTGCTTGGGAGCGCCCTCCTGGCTCTGCGCGTTGGTGGTGGGCGAGGTCACTGCGGGCTTGGCCGCCTCCTGTGAAGTCCCGGTCTGTTGGTTGGCCGGAGGGGTTGCTTCAGGTTGTTGGGTAGGCGGTATTTCCGCGGCCATGGCCTCGCTGTCGAGGGTGAAGCTGGTGCTGCCCACCACGGCGCGTTGTGTGAGGTCGTTCAGGAGATAGCCGAACTCACCGTTCACCGTGAACGTGCCGGAAGCACCCGTTGGCGCCAGTAGGCGATAGGATACCTTGATCTCGCTTTTCGAGGGCAGGTTCAACCAGACGAATTTCGCAATGCGGTCCTTCGTGCTGAATATGGCATCATCTTCTTCCTTCACCACCGCCGTGAATCCCTCCGGGAGGTTCTCCTGCAGTTTTCCGAACCCGCGCAGCAGGCCCTTCTGCACGGTGACTTCCACGAGCAGCTCGGTATTGCTCACCGCCGTGATGGTGCGCGTGGCGCTCACATCGCCAGGTCCCTTTTGCGAGGGGAGGTCGGGGGTGTCGGTCACTGCGACATCGGGGATCATTCCGGTTTCCGCCGCACTGGCAAGGTCCATGGCGTTGCTCGCCGCATCGGGCGCGGGAACAGGGTTGGATGCCACGGCGGTGCCACTTCCCACGGTGATGGTGGCCGGGGCCATGTCCGCGGTCTTGCGCTCGTTGTCCTCGATGTAGGAAAGGCGCGCGGTCACCGGGAAGGTGCCATTGGCATCGGCATCGGCGCTGAGCGTGTAGCTCACCTTGAAGGAGGATTGGGTGGGCAGCGCCATCCAAATGAACTTGGCCTTGCCGTCGGCGAAGGTGAAGGAAGCTCCCCTTGTGTCGATGGCTGTTGCCGTGAACCCAGGGGGAAGATCGATCTGCAGTTTGGCGAATCCGGAGATCTGGGCCTTGGTCACCGTGACGGTAACGCGGACTTCCGTGCCGGGATCGATCCGTTCCGGCATGTTCTGTACGATGCTCACATCGCTGCCCAGGAGCATGTTGAACAGGAACAGGCCAACGACGTTGAACAGGGTAAACAGCTTGATCATGGTGACGGGCTTCGCGTATGTATGCTTCTTGCGACGCGAGCAAAACTATCCGCATGCCCATCGGCCCGTTCCCTTCCCCTTGTGCATCTTCCAACAACAGCGTGTTAACGAGCACTGTCCCCGGCACCGAAAGATCCCATGGATCTCGTGCGCACGTCGCGATGGTCAACAGGGAGAACAGTTCAGCCAAAGAGCTCCTTCTCGAGGAACTTGGCCGTGTGGCCCTTGCCCATCAGCGCCACTTCCTCGGGCGTGCCGCGGGCCACGATGCGTCCGCCGCCCTCACCGCCCTCGGGTCCCATATCGATCACATGGTCCACCACCTTGATGATGTCCATGTTGTGTTCGATGGTAAGCACCGTGTTGCCTTGGTTCACCAGCTTGTCCAGCACATGGATCAATTGGCGGGTGTCCTCGAAGTGCAAGCCCGTGGTGGGCTCGTCCAGGATGTAGAACGTACTGCCGGTGTGCCGCTTGCTGAGCTCGGTGGCGAGCTTGACGCGCTGGGCCTCGCCGCCACTGAGCGTGGTGCTTCCCTGCCCGAGGGTGATGTACCCTAAGCCCACGTCGAGCAGGGTGCTGAGCTTCATGCTGATGTTGGGGATCTCACTGAAGACCGTCATGGCTTCCTCCACGCTCAGGCCCAGTACGTCGGCAATGTTCCTTCCCTTGAAGCGCACCTCCAACGTTTCCCGATCGTAGCGTTTGCCCCGGCACGTTTCGCAGGGCACGGCCACGTCCGGCAGAAAGTTCATCGCGATCGTGCGAACGCCGGCACCCTTGCAGGTTTCGCAACGGCCGCCCGGAGTATTGAAACTGAAACGCCCGGCCTTGTACCCGCGGATCTTCGCGCTCGGCAATGCGGCGAAGAGCTGCCGCACATGGTCGAACAGACCGGTATAGGTGGCCGGATTGCTGCGTGGGGTGCGGCCGATGGGCGATTGGTCCACCTCGATCACCTTGTCCAGGTGCTTCAACCCTTCAATGCCCGCGTATGGAAGGGGTTGGGTTTGTGCGCGATGAAAGGTCTTGCTCAGGATCGGGTACAGCGTATCGTCGATCAGGGTGCTCTTGCCGCTTCCGCTCACACCGGTGATGCAGATGAAGGTGCCCAGCGGAAGCCGGAGGTCCACGTTCTTGAGGTTGTTCCCTGCGGCTCCTTTGAGGTGCAGCACATGGCCGTTCCCTTTCCGCCGCTTGGCGGGCACGGCGATGCGCTCCCTGCCCGTGAGGTATCGGGCGGTGAGCGAATCGCTCCGCATCAATTCCTGCGGTGTTCCCTGTGCCACGATGTGGCCGCCATGGATGCCCGCACCGGGGCCGATATCGATGATGTGGTCCGCGTGTCGCATCATCTCCTTGTCGTGCTCCACCACCAGCACGCTGTTCCCGCCATCGCGCAGGTCGCGCAGGCTGTCGATCAGGCGGTGGTCGTCGCGCATGTGGAGACCGATGCTGGGTTCGTCCAGAATGTAGAGCACACCGGTGAGCTGGCTGCCGATCTGCGTGGCCAGGCGGATCCGTTGGGCTTCCCCGCCGCTGAGGGTGCGCGCACTGCGGTCCAGCGTGAGGTACTCCAATCCCACGTCCAACAGGAACTTGCTTCGCGAGGCGATCTCCTTCACCACTTCATGGGCGATCACGGCCTGGCGTGCATTGAGCATCCCCGGCAACGCGAGCATGTGGTCGTGCAGCTCGTTGATCGGCAGGTGCGCAAGTTGCGCGATATCCTTGTCTGCGATGCGGAACCAGCGTGCCGTTTTCTTCAACCGCGTTCCCTCGCACAGCGGGCATTCCACCATCCGGGTGAATTGCGCGGCCCACTTCCGCGCGCTCTGCGGCCCGTCCTGGGCTTGCTCCAGAATGAACGGAATGATCCCATCGAAGCGCACGGTACGGTCGCTCAGCCCGGCCTTGCTCACGATGCGCAACGGCTCGTCAAGGCCATTGAGGATGCCCGTGAGCACCTCGTCCTCCATCTCCTCGAAAGCGGTGTTCGCATCGTGGCCGAAGTGCTCCAGCACCGCCTCCACCTGCCGGAAAATGCCCATGGGCTTGAAGTTGCCCAACACGGGTATGGCACCGCGCTTCAAGCTCTTCGAGCGGTCGGGCACGATCTTTTCCGGTGCTGCTTCAGTAACCTGGCCCAAGCCCCCGCAACGCGGGCACGCACCGTAGGGGCTGTTGAAGCTGAAGAGGTTCGGTTCGGGTTCCTCGTAGGCGATACCGCTCACGGGGTCCATCAGGTGGCGGCTGAGGTAGCGCGGGGCATCGGGCTGGTCCACGTTCAGCGCGATCATGTTGCCCTTGCCGTATTTCAACGCCATGGCGCTGCTTTCACGCAGGCGCTTGGCCTGTGAAGCGCTCACCTTCATCCGGTCCACCACCAGCTCGATGTCATGGATCTTGTACCGGTCCAAGCGAGGCCGACCGGTGATGTCGATCACCTTGCCATCCACCCGCGCACGCAGGAAGCCTTGCCGGATCAATTGCTCGAAGAGGTCGCGGTAATGGCCCTTGCGCCCGCGCACCAGCGGCGCGAGGATCAGCAGGTCCTGTCCGTCATGTTCGTTCAATAGCAGCTCGGTGATCTGCTTGTCCGTATAGCGCACCATGCGCTCCCCGGTCACGTGGCTGTAGGCTTCGCCCACGCGGGCATAGAGCAGGCGCAGCAGGTCGTAGATCTCCGTGATGGTGCCCACGGTGCTGCGCGGGTTCCGGCTGATGGTCTTTTGCTCAATGGCGATCACCGGGCTCAGTCCGGTGATCAGGTCCACGTCCGGACGCTCGATGCCGCCAAGGAATTGCCGTGCGTATGCGTTGAAGGTTTCGATATAGCGGCGTTGCCCCTCGGCATGTATGGTATCGAACGCCAGCGAGCTCTTCCCACTTCCGCTCAGGCCGGTTACCACCACCAACTGATCGCGGGGGATCCGCACATCGATGTTCTTCAGGTTGTGTACGCGGGCACCGAACACCTCGATGTATTCCGCCTCCGGCGGTAGCTGTTCCGTTGGGGTGTCGGCCTCCGCTTCCTGAAGGATCTTCTCCTTATTATTCATCGTCCGCGCTGGCCTTGTCGAAGTCCTTGTCCGGCAACAGCACCGTGTAGGTTTTGCCTTGGTGATCGGACAAGGTGTTGTCCCGAAGCCACGGGTTCAACAATTTCAAGGTCTTATAGTTCGTGCCATTGGCATTGGCGAATGCGTTCAGGTCGGCCACCGGAGGCACCAGCTTGGCGGCATGGGTGCGATAGGGTGGGTACAGGTCCTTCTTGCGCAGGTGGAAGCCGTACCGTTCCGGATCGTTGAAGATCGCCTTCATGGCCAGGATCCGGAATATGTACCGCGAGGTCTCTTCCGGCAGAAGGAGGTCGAAGTAGTTGTTCTCGTTCTGGCGCCCGAGCTGGCGCTGCATGTTTCCTTCTCCCAGATTATAGCTGGCTGCGGCCATCGCCCATGATCCATAACGGGCATGAGCTTCCTTTAGGAAGGCACAAGCGGCTTCGGTACTGCGCTCCACATTGTAGCGCTCGTCCACTTCACTGTTCACCTCCAACCCGTGGGCCATGGCGGTGGGTTGCATGAACTGCCAAAAGCCCACTGCCCCCGCCGGGCTCACTGCATTGGTGAGGCCGCTTTCCACCAAAGGGATGTACTTCAAGTCCTCCGGGACACCTTCCCGCTCCAGGATCTCCGTGATCAAGGGGAACCAGCGGTTGGCGCGCTTTTGTGCCAGGAGCGAACTGCTCTGCCAGTAGGTGTTCACCAGCAGTTCGCGGTCCAGCCGTTCCCGGACGTCCAGCAATTCCAGTGGGACCGGCTCCCCGCAAAAGTCAAGATGCGTGGGCAGGTTCAGGCTGAAAATATTGTAGCTCTCGTTGAAGCGCCGCTGATGTTCCAGGTCCGTGCCTTCACCGTTGGTGCTGAAGGTGAGGAGCTGCAGGACGAGCGCGCCGCCACCGATGAGCAGCAGCATCAGCAATGACTTGCCAATGATGGAGGGAGAATTGCGCATGGAGACTACAAAGGTCGGTCGATCCCCGGCCTTTTGGTCGATCCGAAAAGGAAAAGAAACACCAGTGCCGCATAGCCGAGGTAGAGCAGGGTATGCAGCAGGTGCCATTCGGGAATGAAGCGGAGCGCGATGTAGCTAAGAAAGCCCGACATCAGTCCCACACCCCCGAACCCCATGGCCACCTGGGAATCGGTAAGGCCGATGTAGCTGAGGAAATGGGTGGTGTGGTCCTTGCCACCGACGAACGGGGATCGGCCACGAAGCATCCGGTTGATCGTTACGGTGGTGGTATCGGCCAGGGGCAGGATGAACACGACAATGGAAACGGAGATCTGGCGCCACGGCTCAACAACACCGTCCAGCGATTGGCCATTCCAGAAATAACGGATTCCCATGTAGGCGAGAAGCACGCCCAGGAATTGGCTTCCGGTGTCGCCCATGTACATCCGCGAAGGGTGCCAATTGAAGAACAGGAATCCGCCCAGTGCGCCGCACACCGCGATGATCAGGATGGTGTTGATGTCCGATGCGGCGTTCGTGAGCAGCTGCACCGCCAGGGCGGCGATGAAGATGGCCAGGGACACCACCGTGGTGATCGCGTCCATGTTGTCCAGCATGTTGATCGCGTTCATCATGCCCACCACCCAGAGGATCGTGAGGGAATTGTCCACCCAAGGGACATTGAAGAGGTGAATGCTTGTCCCGGTGGCCAGGAGCAGCGCCCCGCAGAGCACTTGGGTCACGAATTTCAGGAGTGGACGCGTGTTGTAGGCATCATCCGCCAGGCCCATGAGAAAGCCCAGTCCCGTGGCCGCCAGCAGCCCGATGAGCTCCGGTTGAAAGGGGTCGGTGCTATTGGGGAACAGTACGCCATATGCGGCGAAGGCAAAGAGAAAGACGATGAAAAAGCCGATCCCTCCGAAGGCAGGCTTGGAGGAGGCATTCCAGCGCACCATCGTCGGGGCGTTCTCACGAATGCCGAAGGTGCGGAAGAACCGCATGAAGACCGAATTGACCAGGAGGGTGAACACCAAGGCCAGGAAGAACAGGCCGGCGAGCAGGAAGAACAGTTGGTTCGCGGAGTACATGGGCTACTTCTCCCAGAGCCGATCGGCGAACCGCGATCCAGCCAGGTCCTTATCACTGATCACCGGGTCCTTGATCCCCCAGTCGATCTTCAGGTCGGGATCGTTCCAGAGAATGGTACGCTCCGCTTGGGGCGCATAATAGGCCGAGCATTTGTAGGAGAACACGGTATTGTCCTCCAAGGCCAGAAATCCATGGGCCATGCCCTCAGGTACGTACAGCATTTCGTGGTCCACCGCGTCCAGCCGGGCACCGAAGTGCTCGCCGAACGTCCGGCTGTCGGGGCGCAAGTCCACGCAGATGTCCAGGACCGCACCGGCGGAAACCCGTACCAGCTTGGCTTGTGCATGCGGGGGCGCTTGCAGGTGCAGCCCGCGCAGCACTCCCGCGTGCGAGCGACTTTCATTGTCCTGCACGAAGGTTGCGGTGATGCCGGCGGTGGCTGCGAATGCCGATATGTTGAATGTTTCCAGAAAATGTCCCCGTGGATCGGCGAACACCCGGGGGCGCAACCGCAACAGACCGTCGATGGGCGTTCGAATGACCTCGATCATGGACGATTGAAGAGCTTGGTGAACCAATTGCCTTGAAGGGCCTTGGCACGGTCCTCGTAATATCCGTAACCGTAGCCATACCCATACCCATAGCCGTAACCGTACGAATAGCCGTACTTGTTGCGGTCCACGTCCACCCCGTTCAGCACTGCGCTAAGCCTGGTGATATGGTTCTCGTTCATAAGGCGGTCCACGTTTTGCACGAAGGCCTTCTTCGAATAGTCCGCCCGGAAAATATAGATCGGAATGTTCGCTTCCTGGATAATGGAGATGCCATCGGTGACCAGGCCCACCGGCGGTGTATCGATCAGTACCACATCATATTCCTGCTTGAGTTCCTCCTGGATGCGGTTCATGTTGCTGCTGATGATCAACTCGCTGGGGTTCGGAGGAATGGGGCCTGCAGTGATGAAATCCAGCCCGGGCAGGCTGCTGCGCTGTATACAGCTCTTCACATCGTCCTTGCCGATGAGCAAGGTGCTCATGCCGCGTTTATTCTCCACGCCAAAGCCCAAATGGATCTTCGGTTTGCGCATGTCCAGGTCCAGGATCACCACACGCTTGTCGCTGAAGCTGATGATGCCGCCCAGATTGATGGCCACGAAGGTCTTGCCCTCGCCGGAGATCGTGCTGGTCACCGCGATCACTTTCGGCCCTGGCGTGTTGTCCACGAACTGAAGGTTGGTGCGCACGCTGCGGAAACTTTCCGCGATCAGGGATTTCGGGTTCTTATCCACCAGCAACTGGCTCACCGGGATTTCCTTCTTGTACTTGGGCACCATGCCCAATATTCCCACCGAGGCATTGCTCGCCTTGGCAATGTCGTTCAGCGAGGTGATGTTGTTGTGCAGGATATAGCGCACCATCACGATGAGCACCCCGAGGATCAGGCCCGTGAGGATGTAGGAGAGCATCACCATGCTCCTGTTGGGTGAGACCGGCTGGGTGGGCAGCGTGGCGGATTCCAGCACGCGGTTTTCCGGAACAAAGCCGGCCTTGCTGATCCGGTATTCAATGTCCTTTTCCAAGAGTTGGGTATAGTACTTCTCGTTGATATTGAACAACCGTGCGATGCGCGCATAGGCCAGTTCCTTCTCCGGCAGCTGGCTGAATCGCTGCTCATACTCCGTCAGTCGGGCATGGTAGTCCGTCATGCGCGAGGCGATCCTTTCACGCATGGTGGCGATGCTTTCCATGATCAGGTTCTGCTGCAGCTCGATCTGCCGGTCCTTCATCCTCAAGTTCTCGTTCTCCCCGGTCACCTCAAAGGCCATCTCCTCCCGCTCCTTGAGCAGCTTTCCAAGAACGCCGATCGACTCCTCCAGGGAACCCGCGAGGTCGGTTCCGGCCAACAGGGGCATGAGCTGGTACACGTCCATATGACCCTCGTCGCGCCTGGCTGCATGCTCGATCTCCTTGAGCAGGTTGTCCTCCATCCGCAGCTTCAGCATCTCGTCCTCATATTCGTCGGAACGCTTCAACAGCAGCGGTGTGAGCTGGTCCATGTTCGCCACCCGGTTGTCGCGCTTGAAGACGCCAAGCTGCAGCTCACTGTCCCGCAGTTCCGCGAACACCGTATCCTTCTGGTTTTCGATGAAGCGCAGGATGCTCTCGGCACTTTCCGACTTCCGCTGAAGATCATAGGTGATGTAGGCGTCCGCCATGGCTTGGCAGAGGTCGCGGGCCAGCATCGCATTGTGGTCCTTGTACGCGATGAGTATCGTCTTCGCATTGGGGTCCGCGATGGACACCGCTATCTGGCTGGCGAATTCACTGGTCAAGGATCGGGTGTCGTTGAGCGTGAAATAATAGGTGCCCCGATCCTGGTCGGAGAGCCATTGGCGACGACCGGTAAATTCCAGCATCGCGTTGAAATGCGGTGTGGAGAAGAGCTGGCCGGGTGTCACCTGGAAGGTGAAGGCATTCGGGCCGATGACATAGGATAACTGCACGTTCCCGTTCTCGAGCCTGCTTATGCTGATGGGGCGGCCACGCACGGACGCATCGGTCACCTCCAGTTGCCCGATCCTGTAAAATGATTGCCTGTAGTGCTCCTCGGTAAGGATCTGCCCGCGGAAGAAATAGCGCACCTCCAGCGGGAGCAGCGCTACCGCCTTGGCAATGAAGAACTTGGAGCGGAGCATCTGTACGTCCGCCTGCAGGTTGTTGTCCTCGATCAGGTTGTTCACCTTCAGGACGGATTGCGCATTGTTGCTCTGACCCAATTGCAGGACCACGCTGCTGGCATAGGTGGGAGCGGTATAGCGGAGGTACAGGTAAGCCGCACCGAATGCCAGCAGCAGGCACATGGTGATCCAGATCAGGGTCCGCTTTACGATGTAGACGAACAGGCCGAGATCGAACTCATTGCTGAAGTTGGTGATGCGATCACGGTAGCTGTCCAGTTGGGCAGCTTGATTGCTCACATCATCGTTCAACATGCCCGGGCCTATTTCAGCGATTGTACGACACCCACCACGAGTATGGTCATGGTAAGCAGCGAAATTATCGGATTGAGCTGCTGCAGAATGCCCTGGGCGAGTTCCGCGTTCGGTTGCACGTATACCACATCGTCCGCCTGCATCACCACGTCGGCGAACTTGAGATTGTCGATATCCGAAAGGTCGAATTGAATCACCTTCCGCCCGTCTTCTTCGCGGCGGAACAATTTCACGCGGTGGGCATCACCCCGGGCGGCAATACCACCAGCTTTGGCCAGCACTTCCAATAGCGTGGTGTTGTTGTTCTCCAAGTTGATCACCTTGGCATCCCCTCCACGACCGGGGAACACCACTACCCGCCGGTTGCCAACGGTCAAAAGCACGAACGGCTTTTGGTAGTACATCGAATACCGCTCTTCGAGGAGCAATTCGGCCTCCCGAACGCTCAGTCCGGCCACACGGGTCACCCCGATCACCGGGAGGGTGGCGGTCCCATCCGGATACACGGGGTAGTTGAACTGCAAACGGTTCGATGAGGCCAAGCTCGCCCTGTCCTCATTGATCAGGTCGATCATCTTGAACCCGTCGTTGGAGAACAGTTTGAAGGAGAGGACATCATTGGGCTGGATCTTGAACTCCGTATCCAAGGTGTCCGAGACCGTGTCGAACTGGTAACCGCGCGGCGTTTTGAACATGATGTCCCGGTTGATCGCGCAACCGGTGAACAATAGCGCTGTTATCGCCACTGCGATCGATACCTTCCCCATTCCTTTCGGATTTCGCGCAAAAGTAACCATTGGTGCCCCTCCGCTCAGCCGATCAATTCGGTATAGAGCTTCGCGGTGTCGCTCACCAATCGGGAATAGTGGTAGCGCTCGCCCACATTGGACCAGCCCACGGCGGACATGCCCGAGCGCAAACCCTCGTCCTCAACGATCCGCAACAGGTTCTCTCCGAATCCTTTCGCATCGTTATTGAGGCTGAGCAGCCCGGTAACACGATCCTCCACAACGTTCTCGATACCCCCCACACGGGTGCTCACCACCGGTCGGCTTGCTGCTTGCGCCTCGATCAGGCTCACCGGCGTGCCTTCATTGAAACTGGTCAATGCGATCACGTCCACGCCGGCATGCACGATATCGATCTCGTTCACCCAACTGGTGAAGGTGATGTCCGCACGGCCCACCACGGGCTTGCCGTTCACGCCATGGCCGAACCCATGCCCGTTGAAGGAGGTGGCATGGGCCATGCTGAGCCCCAATGCGGCCGCTTGTCGTTGGATGTTCTCCCGCTCTTCCCCGTCGCCCACAACAAAGGCCCTCACCTTTTTGCCCGTGCGCTCCTGCACATGCTTCAAGCCTTTCAGGAAAAGGCCATGGTTCTTCACGGGGACCAACCGCCCGACGATGCCGATGGCGATCTCATCGTCCGCGACACCATATACACGACGGAACAAGGCGCGCTTCTCGGCTTGGCCCTCACGGAACTTGGACAGGTCGAAACCCAAGGGGATCACAGACACCTTTTCGGAACGGCAGATCCGGTGCTCGTCCACCAGTTCGTTCTTCTGCTTGTCGCTGATGGCGATGATCTGTGAGGTGCGATGGGAGAGGAAGCGCTCCACGTTCTTGAATACCGAGGTGCGCACAGGGCCGAAATAGCTGTGGAAGACGTGGCCATGGAAAGTGTGTACCACCGCTTTCACCCCCAGTTCACTGGCGGCGAGCCTGCCCACGGCACCGGCCTTGGCGGCATGGGTATGCACCACGTCCGGCTTGAAATCCCTGATGATCTTCTTGATGCGCCGATAGGCTGAGCGGTCCTTCCAGGGCGAGACCTCCCTGCGCATTTCCGGAAGAATGGTCGCTTCGATGCCCAAGGATGAAAGGATATGCCCACTGCCCTCTTCGTTCTCCCCTTGGGGTCCGCCTACCAGCAGCGTCTCGAAATCCGATGGCAGGTATCGGGTGAGGTAGGCGGCATTGTGCGTGGGACCGCCGAGGTTGAAGCGGTTGATGATACGGAGGACACGAGGCATGGGGAGCGGGTGCGAAAGTAGGGTTCGGCAGCGGACCTATCTGTTGATATGGGTTCTCCACCACGATACATAGACGATCAAAGCGTGTACGGTTGCCTGTGCATGGCCCGGATCGGCGGAGCGTAACTGCCGTACGGCCATCGCCACCCGTTCCTTGTCCAACCCGGACTGGGCGACCAATTCCGGCGCAAGAAGCTCATCCACCAAGTGCTGTAAGGGTCCCCGGAGCAGGGATAAAAGGGGAACCTCGAACCCTTTTTTCGAGCGGGACATCACGGAAGCAGGCACCAGGTCCCCGAATGCTTCCCGGAGGATGTGTTTTCCCGAACCTTTTCGGAGCTTCTCCTCCGGGGGAAGGCTGAAGGCCAATTCCACCACACGACGGTCCAGGAACGGAGTGCGTACCTCCAGACCGTGGGCCATGCTGGTGAGGTCCACCTTGTACAACATGTCGTTGGGCAGGGTGGAGGCTACATCCGCGAGCAGGACCCCGTTCATGCCGGGCATTTGCCGGAAGGCCTCCATTAGTAGCGCATCACGCGTCTTCAAGTCACCAGCGTCGATCGGTCCGGATACCAGCGCTTCGGCCTCCTCCGGAGGAATGAAGGCGGCCAATTGCAGAAAGCGATGTCCTGCATTGGTGCTGTTCATCCGTGCGAACCGGTCCAGTTGTCGCACGCGGTCCTGCAGCGGGCTGTTACGGCTGCGCGGAAGTACGCGCCACAATGGAGCGAGCAGGGCCACGGCCTTTTCCGCTGCTCCGGGATCCCGCCAGCGGAGCTCGGCCTGGTGTTTCCGGTAGCCTCCGAAGACCTCGTCCGCACCATCACCGCTGAGTGCCACGGTCACTTGTCGACGTGTACGCTCGCACAGTAGAAAGGAGGGCAGGGCAGAGCTGTCAGCGAACGGCTCATCCAGTGCGTTCAGCAACCGCACGTAGCCATCCGCCATTTCTTCGCGGGAAAGCTTGAAGGTGCTGTGCTCACTGCCGATGTGGCGGGCAACCTCTTCCGCATAGCGCGTCTCGTCGAAATAGGGATCGTCCGTGTAGCCGATGCTGAAGGTGTGCAATCCGTTGTGGTGGCGGGCGGCAAGGGCGCTTACAATGCTGCTGTCCACGCCACCACTGAGGAAGGCCCCCACCGGAACATCCGAGATCAGTCGCAAGCGGACGGCATCGTCCAGCAGTTCGCGCAGTTTCGATCGCGGGTCAGCAGGACGTGCCACCTTTGAACTGGCCTTTACCAGGTCGTACCAGCGCTGCTCCTTCACCCCGTGGGCATCCACCAGGAGCGCGTGCCCGGGACTCAACTTATGGGCAGCCCTCAGCGCGCTGTGCGGTGCGGGAATGAAGAGGTAGGTAAGGAACTGGCGCAGTGATCCGAGGTCCCGATCCGTGCTTGCCCCCAGTGCCAGCAGGGCGCGCAGTTCGCTGGCGAAAAGAAAGCGCCCGTCCACCTCGGCCCAATGCAGCGGCTTCACGCCGAAGCGGTCGCGGGCGAGGAATAGCGTGTCCTTTTCCGCATCATGGATAGCCAAGGCGAAAAAGCCGTTCAGGTCATGCAGGAAGGCGGGACCTTTCAGGACATAGAGGCGAAGAACCACCTCGGTGTCCGTATGGCTGCGGAACTGGTGCCCATCGGCTTCCAGTCCGGCACGCAGCTCTTGGAAGTTGAACGCTTCACCGTTGAAGACGATGGTATAGCGTCCATCGTTGTCGGTGAACGGCTGATGGCCCAGCGCCGAAGTGTCAATGATGCTGAGCCTCCGATGTCCCAGTACCGCCCGGCCCTTCCCGTATCTGCCTTCATCGTCGGGGCCGCGGTGTGCGAGGCAGCGCAGGGCATCACCGATCCGATCACCGGTGACTGGCTGCCCTGGGTCGAGCTGGAAGGAACCCGCTATGCCGCACACGTGTCCGCCGAAGCTTTAGCGAAGGTGGATGGTATTCCCCAAGCAAGTTCCATATTGGGATGATCATCCGCCCCTACAGGTGGATCACCTCGCCGTAGGCCGCAGCGGCTGCCTCCATGATGGCTTCGCTCATGGTGGGGTGGGGGTGTACCGTTTTGATGATCTCATGGCCGGTGGTCTCCAGCTTGCGCATGGCCACGCACTCGGCGATCATCTCCGTTACGTTCATGCCGATCATGTGCGCACCCAGCAGTTCGCCGTACTTAGCATCGAAGATCAGCTTTACAAAGCCGTCCTTGGCCCCGGCGGCGCTGGCCTTGCCGCTTGCGCTGAAGGGAAACTTGCCGATCTTCAGCTCATACCCTTTTTCCTTGGCGGCCTTCTCGGTATAGCCCACGCTGGCCACCTCCGGCGAGCAGTAGGTGCAGCCCGGAATGTTGTTGTAGTCCAGCGGCTGGGGGTTCTTGCCCGCGATCTTTTCCACGCAGATGATGCCTTCCGCACTGGCCACGTGTGCTAGCGCCTGGCCGGGGGTCACGTCACCGATGGCATAGTACCCGGGGATGTTGGTGGCACTGAAGCCGTCCACCGTGATCTTGCCCTTGTCCGTTACGATGCCCACGTCCTCCAGACCGATGCCTTCGATGTTGCTCGCGATGCCCACCGCGCTCAGTACGATGTCGCATTCAATGGTCTTGTCGCCCTTCGGGGTCTTTACGGTGACCTTGCAGCCCTTGCCGCTGGTATCCACTTTGGTCACCTCGCTGGAGGTCATTACTTCGATACCTTGCTTCTTAAAGCTTTTCTCCAACTGCTTGCTCACGTCCTCATCCTCCACGGGCACCACATTGGGAAGGAACTCCACCAGGGTGACCTTCGTTCCCAGCGCATTGTAGAAGTACGCGAACTCACTGCCGATGGCACCACTGCCCACCACCACCATGCTCTTCGGTAGGGCGGGTAATGACATCGCCTCGCGATAGCCGATCACCTTTTTGCCGTCCTGTTTCAAGGAGGGCAGTTCGCGGCTGCGCGCACCCGTGGCTATGATGACGTGCTTGGCCTCCAGCGTTTGCTTCTTGCCGTCGGATCCCGTCACCTCCAGCTTCTTGCCGGGCTTCAGCACGCCGGTGCCCATCACCACGTCGATCTTGTTCTTCTTCATCAGGAACTGCACGCCACTGCTCATGGCCTTGGCCACATCGCGGCTGCGCTGCACGATCCCTTTGAAATCCGCCGTGGGTGCTCCCACGGTGATCCCGTAGTCCTTCGCGTGGTTGATGTACTCGAATACGTTGGCGCTCTTCAGTAGGGCCTTGGTGGGGATGCAGCCCCAGTTGAGGCAGATGCCACCAAGTGCTTCCTTTTCAACAACGGCCACCTTAAGGCCTAGTTGGCTGGCGCGGATGGCGGCCACATAGCCGCCGGGGCCGCTGCCGAGAACGATCACATCATAGGTCATCTTCGCAGATATGGATTTTGTTGATCTCGCTTCCTCTCCGGCATCCGATGGATATCCCGGAAGAAATGCGGCGCGAAGGTAGGCCGGGGGACCGAAGGCATACACCTTCTGCTCGAAAACACCACTGCCGCATCCAGCCCGTTCCCCGCATGAAAGCCTTGCCAGCAGCCGCGGGACCGGACGTTATCAACGATCGCAGGGCAAAACCCAAGGGTCGAGCTTGGCCGTCCATGGTGTGATCACCCTATTTTCGTTCAAACCAAACCAAACTACACGGACATGAGCGACATGAATACCCCACCAGTTGGCACATCGGTGACGCGGCCCACCCTCCTTACGGTGATCTGTATCCTCAGCTTCATCATGGGGGCTTGGGGCATATTCAGTGGAATTCAGACAATGACGACCGACCAGACCGCTGCGATCGAGGAAGCGCGGACAAAAATGGAGGAAGCAAAAGCACAATTGGGCGATCAGGCGGACGGGATGGCCGGCCGAATGATGGATTCAGCCATGGAGATCACGGAACGCGCTGCCCAGAACGCAAAGCCCATGGGTATTGCAGGGATCGTTCTGGCGCTCATCAGCTTGCTCGGCGTATGGCAGATGTGGAACCTGAAGAAAAGTGGCTTTTGGCTCTATCTTCTCGCCGCCATCGGTGGTTTGGCAGTGCCCATCATTTACCTCGGTGGCAGCGTGGTGGCCTTGGCCAGCGTGGGCTTCATGGGCTTCTTCTCCCTCATCTTCATCATTCTCTATGCGGTGAACTTGAAGTACATGCACTAGCCTTTGCGGAACCTGATGAAAGAGCCCTCGACAGTGTCGGGGGCTTTTTCGTTGCTTCGTGGCGTGGAACAACGGACAAACACGGGAGCGGAGGAAGCGCGCCCACGCATGTTGACCTGGCTCTGTGTGGCCAGTTTCATTAACCAGGGCGTGGTCTTTCCCATTTACCTGGCGGGCATGCTGGTTTCCCTTGCCATCCGGGACATGGCCCCGGAGGAACTCCACAAGCTGGTGGAGACCACCTATTATTCGTTCATTCAACCGAGCCAGCGGGAGGCCGCACTGGAATATGCGGACCTGCTGCAAGCCCACGGGCTGGCCCTGATGGGGGTGTTCGCCCTACGCACGCTCGTGCGGTTCATCGGGACCTTCCGCATGTGGCAGGGGTGGAAGGATGGATTTCACATCTACACCAGCGCACAGTTATTGGGCATGCTCGTTCCCATCCTCATCGCCGGGCAACAAACCCTCAGTTTCGTGGGCTTCATCCTCGCCCTGAACTGGTGCTACCTCTACTTCACCCAGCGGAAGGCCCTGCGGTAGCACCGGGTGATCCCGTGGATGCGTTGGTTGCGACGCAGGGGCGTTCAACGCATCGCGATCCCGCTGATCTCCACGTTCACGCCACGCGGAAGGCCAGCAACACCAACCGCTTCACGGGCCGGAGGGGCATCCTTGAAATAGGTGCCATAGACTTCGTTCACTGCTGCATAGTGGTCCATGCTGCTGAGGAAGATCGTACACTTCACCAAGTGCTCATAGCCTAGACCGGCGGCCTTCAGTAACTGGCCCAGGTTCTCCATCACCTGCTTCGTTTCCGCAGGGATACTGGACATCTGTAGTTCACCAGTATCGCCCACCAAGGCGATCTGGCCACTGAGAAAAACCATGCCGTTCACTTCGATCGCGGGGGAGTAGGGGGCGAGCGGTTTGGCTGCACCGACTGGGAAAATGGGCTTCTTCATGGCGCGAAGTTCGGGATGGATCAGGCGACCGGAAAATCAGATGATCGGAAAATGCTTGGCCCGTGCATTCGGCAGGAAGGCGCGACAAGTGCATCGCGGATACCGTCATCTGATCGCCCGATTTTCTGATCCTCAGCGCCCGCTTAGCTTTGGCCCCGCATGAAGAAATCCGATCGCCCTTTGATCCTCGTCACCAACGACGACGGCATTTTTGCGCCGGGCATCATTACCCTCGCGGAGGAAATGAAGGCTTTTGGTGATGTGCTGGTGGTGGCACCGGACAAGCCGCAGAGCGCGATGGGGCACGCGATCACGATCCATAATTTCCTCCGGCTCCGGGAGGTGGAATTCATGGAGGGCGTGCGGGCCTTTAGTTGCACGGGAACGCCTGTGGATTGCGTGAAGCTCGCGGTTTACCACATCATCAAGGGCCGCCCGGCCTTGCTGGTCAGCGGGGTCAACCATGGCAGCAACCTCAGCATCAACGTGCTGTACAGCGGTACCATGAGCGCGGCGGTGGAGGGGGCGTTGGAAGGGGTCCCCAGCATCGGGTTTTCCTTGATGGAGTACGGGATCGAGGCCTCCTTTGAGCATACACGGTCCGTGGTACGTTCCGTCACCACCAATGTACTGAAGAACGGCTTGGGAAAAGGATGCTGCCTGAACGTGAACATTCCGCCCGTTTCCGCCGGACCGCTAAAGGGGATCCGGGTCTGCCGCCAAGCCCTTGGGCACTGGGAAGATGCCGTGGAAACCCGCAGGGACCCGGCCAACCACGAGTACCACTGGCTCAAGGGCATGTTCATTGCCAACGACAAGGGTGAGGATACGGATGTGTGGGCAACGGACCACGGCTATGCCAGCCTGGTACCCGTGCAGTTCGATATGACGGCACACCACGAAGTGGGCAACATCAACACGTGGGACCATGCGCTTTGATACTGTTCGCTTCGGGTTCCTTTTGGGGCTCTTGGCACCAGCCGTAGGGCTGCTCGCCTATTCCACCTTCGCCGTTACCGTGCTGCGGCCGGAACTGGAATTGGGCTTCCTGTTCAAGCGGATGCTTTTCGGCATCCGGAGCAACATCGCGCCAACGCTCTCCCTGAGCCTGCTGGCGGATGTGGTGTTGTTCTTCGCCCTGGACCGGAGACGGATGCTCAAGGCCATGCGCGGGGTCATCGCTGCAATGCTGGTATATGGCGCGGTGATCGTGCTGTTGCTGCTGCTATGGGGAAGAAGCTTTATGTGATAGCGGGAGAAGCCAGTGGCGACCTCCATGGGGGAAACCTGGTCCGCGCATTGAAGGACCGAGCGGGCGGGGAGGAACTCGCTGTGCGGGCATGGGGCGGCGACCACATGCAAGCAGCCGGCGCGGAAGTGGTGAAGCACTACCGCGACCTGGCTTTCATGGGCTTCACGCAAGTGCTGATGAACCTGCCCGCTATCCTCGGCAACATCAAGGCGTGCAAGGCGGATATCCTTGCATTCAAGCCGGATGCGATCATTCTCATCGACTATCCCGGCTTCAACTTGCGGATCGCCGAGTTCGCGCATGCCCAGGGGATCAAGGTGTTCTATTACATCAGTCCGCAGGTATGGGCGTGGAAGGAAGGCCGCGTGAAGTTGATCAAGCGCGTGGTGGACAGCATGTTCGTGATCCTGCCCTTTGAAAAGGACTGGTATGCGGAACGCGGAGTCGAAGTGGAGTTCGTAGGCCACCCCTTGTTGGATGCGATCGCGCAGGAGAACCCTGATCTCGACGATCCGGGCATCACCGCCGATCCACGCCCATTGGTGGCCTTGCTTCCCGGAAGTCGCATGCAGGAGATCAAGCGCATGCTCCCTGTAATGCTCTCCGTGGTAAGGCACTTTCCCGATCATCGCTTCGTAGTGGCCGGTGCGCCTTCCGTTCCGGAGGAAGCATACCGCTCCTGCTTTGGTTCAACGCCGGTGGAACTCATCACCGGCCGTACCTATGGCCTGCTCCGAAAAGCGAAGGCGGCCCTGGTCACCAGTGGCACGGCCACCTTGGAGACCGCCCTCATCGGTACGCCCGAAGCGGTATGCTACGGCGGTGGTGCGGTGAACGTCTGGCTCGCCAAGCGCTTCATCAAGGTGCCCTTCATTTCCTTGGTGAACTTGATCATGGGGCGCGAAGTGGTGCGGGAGTTGATCCAAGGGGCATTGAAGCCCAGCGAACTCCGTGCGGAACTGGACCGATTGCTCAACGATACGGCCTATCGCGAGCGGATGAAAGCCGATCTGCGTGACCTCCGCGAGAAGCTCGGCGGCCCTGGTGCATCCGAACATGTGGCCGATCGGGTGTGGAAAAGTCTGTACGGCAAGGTCTGAGCCGTGTAAGGCAGCGGATAGTTTCGCGCCGTCATGAAACGTATTCCCCCCTTGGTGGCGGCCATTTTTCTATCGTTCACGGCCCTGGCACAGTACGCCGATATGCGCGTAGGGCTGCTGCGGGACAGCCCCACGCGGCACATCATGGTGATGGGTGACGGTGGCCCATTGACCGTATGGGTGGATGGCAAGCAGGTGGCCGAACTTGCCGTGTCCGATGGGCTGGTGCTGAAGTACACCGAAAGCGGTATCCATGCGAATTCGTTGAAGCTGGACCTTACCGCCAGGAAGAGCATGACCTTCCGCTCACCGGCGGGAAGAGGCTTCCGCTTGCGGAACATGTCCCCGAAAACCCGGGAGCGGTCCTATCCGGGATCCCTGCATGTGAGCACGGCTGGTGGTAATTTCCTGATGGTGGCCACGGTGCCGCTGGAGGAATACGTGGCCGGTGTGGTGCAGGCCGAGGCCGGAAAGGGGCATTGGCTGGAGTATTACAAGTTGCAATCGGTCAGCTGTCGTACCTACGCACTGGCCAATAAACGGCGCCATGCCGGGGATGGCTTCGAGGTGTGTGACGGCACGCACTGCCAAGTGTTCCAAGGCCGCAACCAGCAGGATAGCATCCGGCAGGCCGTGGCCCTCACCCGTGACCTGGTGGTGGTTGACTCCCATATTCAGCTGATCCATGCCACCTTCCACAGCAATTGCGGAGGTGAAACCACCAATGCCGAGGATGTCTGGAGCAAGAGCGAACCCTACCTCGTGAGCACCATCGATACCTTCTGCCTGCGTGAACCGCATGCCGTGTGGCAGCAGAGCGTTCCGCGCACCAAATGGCTGAACTACCTGCACAAGGAATACGGGGTGAACACCGACGATAGCAATGTGGTGGCCAGCGTTACGGAGCATGTGCCCGAATGCCGCGAACTCTTTCTGGCCAACATCAGCCCGGAGGTGTCATTGATCCGCTTGCGCCGGGATTTCCACCTGCGTTCCGCCTACTTCAGCGTGCATCCCGAGGGCGATATGGTGGTGCTCACCGGCAAGGGGTTCGGCCACGGGGTCGGGCTCTGCCAGGAAGGGGCCATGCACATGGCCCGCAACGGGTACACCTACACGGACATCCTGCACCATTACTTCACCAACGTTCACTTGGTGAAGCTCCAGAACCTGGACTTCTTCCGGGATGATGGCTTGTGATACCAAGCTGCGCTCAGTCCTGCGCTTCTTTTTCGAGCCGCTTCTGGTCCTTTTCCGCTTGGGTGGCAAAGCGCCACGCCACTTGGAACGAGTATACCACGTTGTGGGAGCGGACCAATCGGTCAAAGGTGTTCAAACTGCTTTGGCCGCGCAGTTCCAACATCCAATGCCCCTTCTCGTGGCCCAGGCCCACCGCAGCGCTCCACTGGCTGCGGTTGGTGGTGCCCGTTGGAGAAAAGTCGTAGGTGCTCTCCAAATTCCCATCGCGGAAGTTCTTGATCTTTCCATGGAGGAAATATCCATACATCAGACCGCCGGTAAGAAATAGGCCCTGCGGGTCCGGGTTGGTGCTCACCTTCAGCAAGAGGGGTAGTTCCACGTAGTTCAGGGCGACCGAACTGCGTGTTTTCAATTGGCTGTTCACCGTCACGCTGCCCTTGCCGATGTACATCGGCTCGATCAGCAGGCTCACCTGTGAGGTTACCGGTGCCTCAAAACTCCAGCCTGCGACGGGACCGAGCTTGGGTAAACCGCTCCAGGCGAGGAACTGCCCAGCCGTCTGGGTAGCGATGCCCAAACCGATCTTCGGGCCGTTGCGGGATTCCTGGGCCGCAACGGTCAGCGGCAGCAGAAGGAGAGCGATCAAATTCGCTCTGAAAGGAAGGCAGGATCTCATCTTGGTCCAAGGAAGGGGCGAAGATGCAACACGGAGCGTGAAAGCCATCCCAATTGACAATGATCTGCATTTGAGGCTTTGGACGGGATGGGTATCCTCGTACGCATTGTGGCATTCGTCGAAGAAAAACCATTGTTCGTCTTGACAATGATGGTGTTCGACCCCCATCTTGCGGCGCTCAACCCAAAGAAACATGTGGCCCGTAATGACCCTCACCCTCCTGCTCCAGCTCACCGAAGAGGAGCAGCTTTTCGCCCAACAATTGCAACCCGTGGTGCAACCACAAGTGGAAGAGCAAGTGGCCCCGGCCACGATTCCCGAGGAGGCATGCGCCCAATGGCCGGAGGCCGACCCCGCCGGTTGCTGAACCCAATGGACCGGTGGCGTTGGTCGCCGGCACTTCGGAAGCCCTGACGCTCCTTGCCGCGTCGGGGTTTCCTCATTTCCGGAGGGTGCGCTCCATCTTTGCGCATGCCCTTCTCCTATCGCCTATCCCTGTTCCTGACCGGACTGCTGTTCAGCGCAGCCACCCGGGCACAATTGACATTTGAGGGAAATGCATCGGCCACTTGGCAGGAGGCCATTGCGCGTTATCAACGCATGGATTCGCTGTACAGTGGAGCCAAGCTCACGGTAATCGGCCACGACGATGGCGGCCAACCCATCCACCTCTTTATCCTGAGTGATGGTAGTGGCTTCACGCCGGACAGCATCCGGGCGGCCGGAAAGAACATTCTCTGGATCACCAACGCGATCCATCCGGGAGAGCCGGATGGTATCGATGCCAGCCTGATGCTGGCCCAAACCCTGCTCGATAGTGATCAGCTCATGGGCCTGCTGGTGAATACAGCCGTGTGCATTGTGCCGGTATACAATGTGAGCGGTGCCTTGAACAGGGGTAGCTACAGCCGTGCAAACCAGAACGGACCGCTGGAATACGGCTTCCGCGGGAACGCCCGGAACTTGGACCTCAACCGCGACTTCATGAAAATGGACTCGGAGAATGCCCGTTCCCTCGTGAGCGCGCTCACGCGCTGGGATCCGGACATCTATTTCGAGACGCACGTGAGCGATGGCGCGGACCACCAATACATCATGGCGTTGTTGGCCACGCAGAAGGATAAGCTCGCTCCGGCATTGGCGAAGTTCATGACCGAAGTGCTGGTGCCGGAACAGTACAAATGGATGGGGGAGAAGGGCCTGCTGATGTGTCCGTACTTCGAAACAGGGGGCAAGGCACCGGAGCTGGGATTGCGCGGATTCTACGACAGCCCCCGCTACAGTACGGGTTACAACGCGCTGTTCGACCGCATCGGGATCGTCAGTGAAAGCCATGTGTTGAAACCATACGCGGAGCGTGTGAACGCCACGTACCAGCTGCTTCTGGGGACACTGGCTGCAATGGATCAGTCCCCCCGGGATCTCCGCAAGGCGCGTGCTGCCGCCAAGGAGCATACGCGCACACGAACATCCTTCGGGATGAACTGGCGTTTGGACACCACGGTGGTGGACAGCATTCCTTGGAAGGGATACACCGCCCGCACGGATACCAGCATCGTCACCGGTCTTCCTCGGCTCCGCTACGATCGAGAGGCCCCCACGGATACCCGCGTTCCATGGCGGGATACCTACCGGCCATCGCTGATCGTCACTAAGCCCAGTGCCTACATCGTTCCCCGGCAGTGGCATGAGGCGATCGACCGGTTGCGACTGAACGGCGTGGAAATGAGACTGCTGGCGAAGGACACCGTGTTGCTCGCGGAACAGGACAGCATAGGGGACTTCAGTACGGTGCCCATGGCCTACGAGGGCCATTCCCTGCACAAGAACATCGAAGCGACACGGCAGTTGAAGAAGGTGCCCGTGCATGCGGGGGATGTGCTCATTCCCATGGGCCGCACTACGGACCGCTACGTGATCGAAGCACTGGAAAGCCGTGCCGAAGATGGCTTTTTCGCATGGAATTTCTTCGATGCGATCCTGCAGCAAAAGGAGTGGTTCGATGGCTACGTGTTCGAGGACCTCGCTGCGCGATTATTGGCACACGATCCCGGATTGAAGGTTGCTTTTGAGGAGAAGCGTGCCAGCGACCCCATGTTTGCAAAGGATGCTGACGCGCAACTGGCCTGGCTCTATCGGCGGTCGCCATGGATGGAATCCACTTGGCGGAAGCATCCTGTACTTCGTGTGGTGGAATGATCACGGCACGTATTATTGCGGAATAACAAAGCGTTCATGGAACTCTACGACATCGGCATCGGCGCACGTGTGAAGCACCCATCGTTGGGCTTGGGAGTGGTCTACAATATCGACCCAAGCTCCATTCACATCTTCTTCCGCGAGCACGGCGAGAAGCCCATCGCCCGTTCCTTCGAGGACCTGGTGGTGATCGCTCCCGGCGCGGAGGTGGAACCGCCGGAACTCGACATTGAAAGCGTGAAGGACGCACTGCGCGAAGTGCTTGACGAGGACAACAGCCTGAAGAAACCGGTGCCTCTGGCGCGTCGCTGGCAGAAGGGCATGCTGGTAATGAAGCCAGCCGACCCCAGCCT
Organism: Flavobacteriales bacterium; assembly: GCA_019912395.1. GTDB lineage: Bacteria > Bacteroidota > Bacteroidia > Flavobacteriales_F > PHOS-HE28 > PHOS-HE28. The sequence continues at coordinate 148,363 of JAIOIH010000026.1, forward strand.
GAAAAGCAAGGAGGTCCCCATCGAGGATTTCTTCCACAAGATCGTCATGATGCGCGACCGCTTCCGCGTGCTGGAACAGCGGATCAACTCCCACACGGGACTGAGCGATCAGGATAAAGTGGAGCTGCAGCAATACATCACCCGTTGCTACGGAAGCCTCACCACCTTCAACATCCTCTTCGAGGACAAGGAGGATCACTTTGTGGGACAGAAAGGGTAGGGCAGTAGGCAGCGGCATTGGGCAGCAGTCGGTACCCGATACCCGAACCATTCATCCACAACGATCCGTTCAAATCCCATATTTTGCTTTCCTGCGCGATCGCATTACCTTCGACCCACTGACACGTTCTTTCTCAGCCGTGCGCTGATCAACAGACAGCCCACATAGGCCATAGGTTCTCAAAACCAACATTTCTACCTCAGGGAGGGAAGATCCAAAGGGCAAGGGCGGGCCTCGCCACCTTCGGGTGGTATCCTTCGGGAACGTCGAGGATTACCGACCCCTTTCTGTCCCTCCCGCTCATGTGATCCATGGGTTTTTTGAACTCGGTCCTGTGTGGGCTTTTTTTGTCCTCCCGTGGACCAACCTTCCCCCGCTACATCCCTTCATGCAATGCCCGCTGATGGCCAACACCTGCCTGTGATGGAGGCCTTCCATACGCTGCAGGGCGAAGGTGCATATACAGGGCAGGCCGCTTATTTCATCCGCTTGGCGGGTTGCGATGTGGGCTGCACTTGGTGCGATGTGAAGGACAGTTGGGATGCCTCCAAGCATCCGGTCCATACCGTGGAGCAGATCGTGGAGGAAGCCTCGCGCCATCCGGCCCGAATAGCCGTGGTCACGGGAGGTGAACCCTTGCTCTACGATCTACTTCCACTTACAACCGCCTTGCGCAAGGCGGGTTTCCGTACGCATATCGAGACCAGTGGCTCATCGCCGATCAGCGGTGAGTGGCACCATATATGCTTCAGTCCTAAAAAGTTCAAGGCGCCCGTCAAAGACTTCCATGCACTGGCCGATGAACTCAAAGTGGTGGTATTCAACAAACACGACCTGCAATGGGCCGAAGAACATGCGGCGCATACCCGGCCCGACTGCGCACTATACCTACAACCGGAATGGAGCAAGCGCGATACGATGATGCCCTTGGTGGTGAACCATGTGTTGGAGCATCCGCGTTGGCGGGTCTCCTTGCAGACGCACAAATACATGAACATTCCCTGATGCAGTCGACGCTAAATAGTTGTCAGTTGCCAGTTGTCAGGCTCCCACGCCAAAGCGCTTTTGCGACGGCGGGTTCTCAGGGGACATCACTTTACCTGCGGGTCCTCCGGAACGTTCTGCTCGCAGCATACTGCCTTTGCCAAATACCTACTGTTCAAGCCCAATCCACCAAGTACACCACCACGGACAAGAAGGCCATCAAGCTTTATGAAAGCGGGGCGGAGTGCATGCGCCTGCGGAAATGGGACTGTGCCGAAAGTGGTTTGAAGAAGGCCGCAGCGGCGGATCCACGCTTCATCGAACCGCGGATCTACTTGGGCGAGATGTACGAGCAACGCGGCATGCCAAAGGAGGCCATGGCCATGTATGCGGAAGTGGTGGCGGTGAACCCCGGGTACTTTCCCCCGGCCACGCTGCATCTTGCCGAGCTGGAATTGTCGCAAGGCATGTATGCCGAGGCACGCAAGCATTTTGCCATGGCCAAAGAGCTGGACCGCGATCCACAGCGGAAGCAACGAGCGATAAAAGGCATGGCCAACGCCGACTTTGCCGAGCATGCCGTAAGACAGCCCGTCCCCTTCGAACCCATCAACCTGGGCCCGGGCGTCAACTCGAAGGAGCCCGAATACTTCCCCTGTGTCACTGCGGATGATAGTACGTTGATGTTTACCCGGCTGATCCCCGATGAGCGTTCATCCTACGGCAAGCAGGAGGATTTTTTCGTGAGCCACCGAACCCCTGATGGAGCCTGGGGCGCAGCCCAACCGATCACCTCGGTGAACACCGTGGACAACGAAGGTGCCGGCACGCTCACACCTGATGGACGCTTTATCGTTTTTACCAAGTGTGCCGGTATGGATGGCACCTATGGCAAGGGCGTGAAGGGCATGGGCAGCTGTGATCTCTTTATCAGCCGCCGCATGGGCGACCGATGGACCAAACCCGAGAACCTCGGACCGCCGGTGAACACGGCCAACTGGGAGAGCCAGCCCTCCATGGGCAGCGATGGACGCACGCTGTACTTCATCCGCGCCACCAAGGGCGCTGGTGGGCAGAAGAACATGGACATTTATGTGACGCGCCTCGGGGATGAAGGTGCCTTCGGTACGCCGGAACGCTTGGGTGATAATGTGAACACGCCGGGGCAGGAAGAGAGCGTGCAGATCCACCCCGACGGGAAAACGCTCTACTTCAGCAGCGATGGACACCCGGGCATGGGCGGTCTCGATATCTACATGAGCCGAATGCAGGAGGACGGGACCTGGGGGCAAGCACTCAACTTGGGCTATCCCATCAACACCGGCGGCGACGAGAACAGTTTGTTGGTGAGTGCCGATGGCCGCTTGGCGTACTTCGCCAGCGACCGCGAAGGGGGCTTCGGTGATCTTGATCTTTACGGGTTTGAACTCTATCCGGAAGCGCGACCGCTGGCGGTGAGCTACATCCGTGGCAAAGTGACTGATAAGGCCACGGGCAGGCCGTTGGAGGCCGATGTGGAACTGTTCGGACTGGCAAATGGAAAACTGGCCACGGCAGCGTACAGCGATCCGGTCACTGGTGAATTCCTGGTCTGCTTGCCGCGCGGCTTCGACTACGCCTTGAATGCATCCGCAGAAGGCTACCTGTTCTTCTCCAAGAACTACAGCGTGGTGCAAAGCGAAACGGCCAAGCCCTTGGACCTCGATGTGCGCTTGGAACGGATCGAAAAGGGCGGGAAGATCGAGCTGCGCAACATCTTCTTCGAAACAGCCAGCTATGCCTTATTGCCGGCCTCCACGGTGGAGCTGGAGAAGTTGGTGAAGCTGATGAAGTCGAACGTGGAGATGCGGATCGAAGTGGGCGGCCATACCGACAATGTGGGTAAGGATGCGGCTAACCAAGTGCTCAGCGAGCAACGCGCCAATGCGGTGCGCAGCTTCCTGATGGACCATGGAATAGCAGGTGACCGCATAGTGGCCAAGGGATACGGCGCCACCACGCCCGTGGCCACCAACGATACGGATGAAGGCCGTGCATTGAACCGGCGCACGGAGGTCACCGTGTTGTAGCCAGTGGTTGATTAGTGCATCTCGCCTCCGTGGGATGCAATGCCCACCTTTGCAGGATGAAAGTGCAGATCTGGTCGGACGTTGTGTGTCCCTATTGCTACATCGGTAAGCGTGAATTCGAGAAGGCCTTGGCGCAATTCGCGCACAAGGATGAGGTGGAGGTGGAATGGAAGAGCTTCGAACTGGACCGCGAGGCACCCGTTCGCAGCCCGGACGACATGTTCGATCACTTGGCCAAGAAATACGGGAAGACTCGTGACGAGGCCAAGGCCATGGTGGCCGGTACGGTGGAGCGAGCACGCTCCGTTGGCTTGGAATACGCCATGGAAAAAGCCGTTCTGGGCAGTTCGTTCGATGCACACCGGTTGATCCAATACGCCAAAACCAAGGGAAAGGGGGATGCCGCTGAGGAGCGCTTGTTCCAAGCCTTCTTCATGCGCGGTGAGCACATCGGCGACCATGACGTGTTGAAGCAGATCGCTTCGGAGATCGGACTGGATGCAAAAGAGGTTGGAACGATGCTGGCCTCGGATGCCTTCACGGAGGCAGTGCATGCCGATGAGTACGAAGCGCAACAGATCGGGGTGCGCGGCGTGCCGTTCTTCGTGCTCGATAACAAGTACGCCGTGAGCGGGGCACAATCCAGCGAGCACTTCCTCGGTGCCTTGGAGCAGGCTTGGAAGGAACGGAAGGCTGAGTAACGAGCGGTGCTAGGAAGAAGAGAGTTCCTTGGAGCGCTGTTCGGCGGCCTTGATCCCTCGCATCAGCACACCTTCAAGGTCGCCTTGTTCGAACACGGCAAAGGCCGCTTCCGTGGTGCCTCCCTTGGAAGTGACCGCATGCACCAACGCATCCAGCGAAAGGTCGGAATGGTCCATCAGATGAACCGCGCCCAGCATGGTCTGTTGCACAAGGGCTGCGGCCACATGCTCCTCCAGTCCCATGGCGCGGCCCGTCTCCAGCAGCACTTTGGCCATGTGGAAGATGTAGGCCGGACCACTCCCGCTGAGCGCTGTTACGGCGTTGAGCTGATCCTCCTTTTCCAAGTGAATGGAACGACCGGTGCTGTTGAGCAGGCGTTCCACGGTGATCACCTGCCGCATCGTGAGGTCGTGCGCGGTGGTGTAGGCGGTAATGCCCATGCCGATCTGCGCCGGGGAATTGGGCATCGCACGCACCACCATGCGGTGGGAGAGGGAGTCCTGTAGGCGCTGTAACGTGATTCCCGCCATGATCGAGAGCACGATCTGGTCGGAGCGCAACGCTCCAGCCAATGCTGGAACGATGGCACCGTAGTCCTGCGGTTTAACGGCCACTACCACGATCTCGCTTTCGGCGATCCGCACGTCGATCAACGGTAGCACTTGCCCCAGGCCCAATGCTTCCAGCGCCACACGCTTGGCGGGATCGCGGACAACCAAGAGCAGTTCATCCTGCTTGGCAATGTGGTATTTGCGGAAGCTGCGTGCATAGGCCAAGCCCATGTTGCCGCAACCGATGATGGTGATCTTCATGCGAATGGAGCGTTCAAGTGAGCTTTAGTCGGTCACGAATTTGAGCCCCACGATACTGGCGATCAAAGTGAAAATGAAGAACAGCCGCCAAAACTCGGCCGGTTCCTTGAAGACGATCATGCCCATGATGGCGGTGCCGATGGCTCCGATACCCGCCCACACCGCATAGCCGGTACCCATGGGTATGGTAAGCGTGGCGCGGTGGAGGAGGTACATGCTGAGCGAAACGCTGAGGACGAAACCGATCCACCAGAGCAACGCAGTGGTGCCGGTGGATCCCTGTGCCTTGCCCATGCAAGTGGTGAAACCCACTTCGAAGAGGCCGCCGATAATGAGGATGATCCAGTTCATGCGGCAAAGAAACGCCGACGGGCCGCTATGCCGGAGCTTCCGGTTCAGGCGGGAACACCGCACGCTTGTGCATTCCCTCGTTCGGGTCGCGCTGCATGGTGTAGTCCGAAGTGAGCTTTCTGTGCAGGTAGAACGCCAAGGCCATCACGGTAAGGGTTAGGACCAGCCCAATGATCGTCGTCGGTTCAGCAAGGTCTACATCCTTCCAAGGCCACCACGAGTTACCGGTTATGAAGGCCAGGAATGCGATAGTGGAATAGGGCCTGTTACGATTACTTGTGGAGCTGACCCCAAAGAACAAAAGGGCGATCGGGAGCGCCAAGAAGAAAAGCCGTTGCAACAGACCATGGTCATGGATCGGCATTGCCACCTGCCAGAAATAGAATGCGGAAAGCGCCACGACCAGCACCGACAGCAGATTTCTTTCAGCCTTGAAATGCTCACGTGCCCTGAGCGACGGGGTGTATCGGACCGCATCCGCCAGGTCCTCGTTGTCCGCCGTGGGTGCCTCGATGCGAAGCGCATCGTATGCGTGCTGGCGGCTATAGCCCTGGGCGATCTTCGCGGCAGCGGCTTTGCGCAGTTCCCTCCGTTTCATGCCGAAATGTAGTTGCGACCCAACGTTCCGCAACTTTGCAGGAAGAGAGCATGGCGGAACGCACTTACATCAGGGACGGTCGCTCACCGGTACCTAAGGATTCGCGAGTGAGCGAACAGATGAGCCGCATCCGGTCGAAGAACACCAAGCCGGAACGGTGGATGCGGGCCGCGTTGACCGCCTTGGGGATCCGGGGCTACCGCCTGAATTATGCCAAGGCGGCCGGTAAGCCGGACATTGCCTTTGTCGGCAGAAAGGTCGCCGTATTCGTTCACGGTTGCTTCTGGCACTGCTGTCCGCACTGCCAGCCGCGAAGGCCCAAGACCCATACCGATTTTTGGGACTTGAAGCTGGACCGCAACATGCAGCGTGACCGCCACCATGCCCGAGCATTGAGGAAGGAAGGCTGGCGCGTGATCACCGTGTGGGAATGCAGGCTTAAGAAAGACCCGCAAGCCCAGGCAAGGCGTGTGCGGAAAGCCTTGCAAGCAGGCCCGGCTGGTCGATGAGGACTTTTTGCGCACGGACGAAGGGTTCGCCAAGCTCAATTCTTCCTCCGCCCGAAGATCCGGCCGAAGAACCGCTGTTCAAAGGCCCAGAAGAACTTGAACTGGCCCAGCAACGCACCATACACGAGCAGGACCAAGTTGTAGAACGGAAGGATCAGGATGTAGTACAGGATCGAGAAGAGCAGCGGCGTCCCTCCCTCCTCCTGCGTAAAGAAAGCCACCACCGGGCGTTTCAGGAACATCACCGTAAAGCCCGTACAGGCAAAGACGAGCAGGATCACCAGCGCCCGACCCGTGCGCACGCCCCAATGCGCGGCCAAGCGTTGAAGCCAGCTCTTTCGTTCTGCAGTGGAGTCTTTATCCATTTGCGCGAAGATGCGCACCAAGGCCGGTACGGTCCCAATATGGTGCTGGAAATTCCGTGATCGTGGTAGGGAGGGGATCAGACGATCGGAAGATCAGCGGATCGACCAGAGCATCTTCGATACACCGTCGCTTCTACGGCATTTCATTTTCAAAATTTCCGATCCCCTGATTTTCCGATCAACCTCACTCCTTCCACTTGGCGATGAAGAGGTTCGTCTCGTGGTTTACACCTCCGCGGTTGCTGCTGAACACCAAGTATTTGCCGTCCTTGCTGAACACCGGGAAGGCATCGAACATGTCGCTGTTGGTGAGTTGCTCCAGGCCTTCACCATCGGTGCCGATCATGTACAGCGTAAAGGGGAAGCCACGCTCGGACTTGTGGTTGCTGGCGAAGATGATGTGCTTGCCGTCCGGATGCCAGTACGGGGCCCAGTTGGCTTGGCCGAGCGAAGTGATCTGCCTGGCATCGCTTCCGTCCGCGTTGGCAATGTAGAGCTCCATGCTCGTGGGTTGCACCTGGTTGATCTTCAGGAGGTCGGTGTACTCCTTTACCGCTTCCGGAGTCTTCGGGCGCGAGGCACGCCAAACGAGCTTGGTCCCGTCCGGGCTGAAGAAGGCACCGCCATCATAGCCGAGCTCGTTCGTGATCTGCTTCACATCGCTTCCATCGATGTTCATCGTGTACAGGTCCAGGTCACCGTTGCGGGTACTGGTGAACACGATGCGATCCCCCTTCGGGGAAACCGTGGCCTCGGCATCGTAGCCGGGGCTGTCCGTTAGGCGCTTGCGGATATTTCCCTCAAGGTCGGTCGCGAAAATGTCGAAGCTGGGATAAATGGGCCAGATGTACTTGCCACCCGGTACGTGCGGAGGAACAGGAGGGCAGGCCGTATCCCCCAAATGGGTGCTGGCGAACAGCACGAGGCTGTCGCCGGGCAGGAAGTAGCTGCAGGTGGTGCGGCCGCCGTTGAGGCTGAGCTTCCGGGGCCTGTTGCTGCGAAGGTCATCCGTGAACGGGTCGAACACGTAGATCTGGTCGCACTGTTCACCCCACGCCGGTACGTTGGCTTGGAACACCAGCTTCTTTCCATCGAAGCTCCAATAGGCTTCCGCATTGTCCCCTCCAAAGGTGATCTGGCGCAAGTGCTCGAAATGGGTCTCCAGTGGATCGATCAGCGAATCCGAATTCCAGTACAGGCTGTCCGGTATGTTCGCGGAGATCTCGGTTCCAGGCGGGGGCACCGTCTTAGGCGCGGTGGCATCGCCGCAACTGAAGAGGGCGAGAAGAGGAAGGAGGGCAACGGTCTGTTTCATGGGTTCAAAAGTGCGCGAAACTACCCGGATGAATGCTGGCGTTTGTCAGGTTTGCGCAATGCTATCCCGGAATGATGAAGATCGACGGGAAACCGTCCCATCGCAGGGGGCCGAGTGCAGGAGCTGAAACCGGTGGGCGAGATTTTCAGCACTGGTGGATCCCTTTCATTGATCTACCGCTCGATCGTGAACCCGTCATATTCCACAAGCGGGAGTTCTTCCATTTCAACGTTCGCAACCTCGGCCTGTGGCGGGCCCTTTCGGCACCAATGGAGGAATTGGTCCACCTGTTCCGCCGGGCCTTGAACATGGATGAGAACGCTTCCGTCCGGAAGGTTCTTCACGGTACCGGCCAGATTCAACCGAAGGGCCTCCTCGGAAGCACTTTTTCGATACCAAACGCCTTGTACTCTGCCGGTTGCCCGGATCCTGCGATGGGTGATGCGTGGGTGCTGCATGGTTGAAAAGTTGATCACGGTCAATGTTGACAATACGCCGACGAATGCCCATATTTGCCGGATAGGATGGGAATATGTCCCGATGAAATATAAAGGAAAATGCTGAGACGCATTCCCGGATGGCTGGGCCTCGTTCCTCTCATCGCAGGTTCTTGGGCGCTTCCGCAAGCACAGGCGCAAACCGTGCCTTCAGGTTTCACCGATGCCGTGGTGGTAAGTGGGTTCAGCGAGCCGGTAGGGTTCACCTTCGATGCCTACGATCGGCTGTATGTTTGGGAAAAGCAGGGCAAGGTATGGATCGTGGAGAACGGGGTGCGCTTGCCCAACCCGTTGATCGACATCAGTGAAGAGGTGGGCAACTGGCGCGACCATGGCTGCCTCGGCTTCACGTTGGACCCGGACTTCCTTTCCAATGGGTACATCTACCTGTTCTACACGGTGGACCGCTATTACCTGCTGAACCATGGCCTGCCGAGCTACGACCCGGCAGCCGATCAGTACTTCAATGCCACCATCATGCGCGTGACACGCTACACGGCGGAGGCACCGGATTTCAATTCGGTGAACATGGCCAGCCGCAAGGTACTGATCGGTGAAACGAAGCAGACCGGGATACCGCTCCTTTACGAATCGCACAGCACAGGTTCCTTGGTCTTTGGAAGCGATGGTACGTTGATGCTCACAGCGGGCGACGGGGCCAGCTACAACGTCGCCGATGTGGGCAGTCAACCACAGACCTACTTTGCCCAAGCCCTCGCGGACAGTATTCTGCGTCCGGAGGAGAATGTGGGGGCCATGCGCGCGCAAATGGTGAACAGCATGAGCGGGAAAATGCTGCGGATCGATCCAGCGACCGGCAATGGTGTGGCCAGCAACCCCTTCTACGATCCAAGCGCTCCACGATCTGCTGCCAGCAGGGTATGGGCGCTGGGATTGCGCAACCCCTATCGCTTCACGCGCCGGCCCGGCACGGGTAGTACCGATCCCGCCGCCGGCGATCCGGGGGTGTTCTACATCGGGGACGTGGGATGGAGCAGCTACGAGGAGATGAACGTCTGCTATACCGGAGGAATGAACTTCGGTTGGCCGATCTTCGAGGGGATGGGGGAAAATGGTTCATACCTCGCCAATAAGACGCAGAACTTGGAGGCGCCCAACCCCTTGTTCGGCCAAGGTGGATGCACCAAACCGTACTTTGATTTCCAGGACCTCATCGTGCAGGAGACCCTTACCCACCCCGTGGGCCTGCCGAATCCCTGCAACCCCTCGGTCCTGATCCCGCCGAACATCCATACGTTCACCAACGATAGGCCCGTGATCGACTGGGTGCATGGCAACCAGTCCAGGTGCAGCGCCTTCAACGGCAATAGCGCGGTAGCCTTCGACCTTGACGATCCCGCCTCCCCGGTGCCCGGTCCGCGTTTCGGGGGCAACGCTTCCGTGGGCGGCTCCTTCATTGCCGGTACGGGTTGGCCCGCAGGTTACCAAGGCAGCTATTTTCAGGGGGATTACGGGGGAGCTTGGATCCGCCGCGTGGTGATGACCCCCGATGACAAGGCGGTAGAGGTATTCAACTTCGCGACCAATATGGGCGCGGTGGTCTTCATCAAGGAAGGCCCGGACGGAGCGCTCTGGTACGTGCGCTATGAGACCGGGCAGATCCGCAAGGTCTCGCCCTTGGGCTTCACCAACCTCCCGCCCGTGGCTGTGGCGGAACAGGACGCGCTTTTCGGCCCCGGCCCGCTCACTGTACAGTTCACAGGGAGCAACAGCACGGATCCCGAGCAAGGAGTGCTCACCTATTTCTGGGACTTCGGGGATGGAAATACCAGTACCAGCGCCAACCCCTCGCATGTCTTCACGGCACCTCCCGGTGTGCCTACCGTGTACACCGTTACGCTCACCGTGCGTGACGACCAGAACCAGCCCAACAGCACCACGCTGATCGTGAACGTGAACAACACCCCGCCCGTGGTGGCCATCACCAGCTTCCCCGATGGACAACTCTACCCGGTTGGCATCGATACCACCTTTGCGCTCGAAGCTGCCGTAAGCGATGCCGAGCACGGCCCCGCCCAGCTCTCCTACGCTTGGCAGACCATCCTTCACCATAACAACCACGTCCATCCGGAACCGGTCGATCATGCGGTGACGAGTTCCACGGTCATCTCCGGTGTGGGCTGCTACAGCGAGGATTTCCATTACGAACAGGTCCTCACGGTCACCGACGCGGGTGGCTTGAGCACCACGGTGGTGCATCAGCTCTATCCGGATTGCGCACGAATACCGCCAACGGCGGTGATCACTGCTTCCAGTTCCCAGGGACTATTGCCGCTGGTATCCACCTTGGACGGAAGCAACAGTGTTGATAACGGTACCGTGGTGAGCTACGACTGGGACTTTGGCGACGGCACGTTCGCTTCCGGGGAAGTAGTGCCCAAGACCTTTTCCGAGACGGGTGACTATTACGTAACCCTCACCGTCACGGACAACGACGGCCTTTCCTCCTCCTCCACGAAGGTCTTCACGGTATACACCACGGACCCGCCCCAATGCGTGGGTCCCATGGGGAGCGTTCTTCGCGAATACTGGACGGGCATATCCGGTTCCACCGTCAGTGCATTGATAAACAGTCCCAACTATCCGGATTCTCCCAGCGGCAGTACTTATCCCACAAGTATCCAAGGGCCGGTGAACTTTGCCAACAACTATGGCACGCGCATGCGCGGGTACATCATTCCGCCCACAACAGGCGCCTATACCTTCAATGCCACATCGGACGATGCTTCGATCTTTTACCTCAGCCTCAATGCCGACCCGGCATTGAAGACCGCCATCTGTGAAGTTCCCGGATTTACCAACCCGGACGATTACACGAAGTACCCCGGTCAGCAAAGCGGAACGATCATGCTGACAGCCGGTCGGTACTATTATTTCGAGTTCCTCCAAAAGGAGGGAAGCGGCGGCGACCACATGGCCATACGCTGGACCCGACCGGGCAATTCAACGCTCACAGTGGTGGATGGTGCCTACTTGGCGCGCTGGGTGGACTGTTCGCCCACGATCAAGGTGCGCATGGTCCTGGACGGCCCGTACGATCCAAGTACCGGATTGATGAAGGACGATCTGCGGGCCAATGGATTCATTCCGCTCCAGGAACCCTACACCGCGCTGGGATTCACTCAGGCCGGAGGCGGTGGAGGGGAAACCGTGGACCAAGCCATGCTGAACATCACCGGGAAGAACGCCATTGTGGATTGGGTGCTGGTGGAGTTGCGCAGCGGATCGAACGCTTCCAACATCGTGGCCACACAAGCCGCACTGCTCCAACGCGATGGCGATGCGGTGGGCGTTGACGGGCGTACGAGCCTCATTTTCAACGTGCCGGAAGGCTCGTACTACGTGGCGGTGAGGCATCGCAACCATTTGGGCGTGATACAGGGCCAGCAGGTGCAGATGAACAAGTACACATCGATATTGGACCTTGCGAAAAAACCGACCCCCATTTACGGAACTGATGCGGTTAAGGAGGTCAGTGATGGCAAAATGGCCCTATGGGCGGGCAATGCCGTCCGCGATGGACAACTGAAGTATACCGGGACGAACAATGACCGCGATGCCCTCCTGCTCCAGATCGGCAGCACGGTGCCTACCGCCGCGATCTGGGGCTATCACGTGGAAGACCTGAACATGGACGGGGCCATCCGCTATACGGGTGCACGGAACGATCGCGATAAATTGCTGCAGAACCTCGGAGGCATCGACCCGGTCGCCACCCGCCCGGAACAATTGCCCTGATCGGCCAGCGCCTCCATCTCTGAAAAGGCTGCCGACAAGGTGGCTTTTTCGATTTCCGGTGTTCCGCTGGCAATGGATCGATCCCGACCGTGCCCGACCGAATTCTCGATCGGGCTTTCACGTATCGCGTGCTTCATGCATCTTCACCGCCCGATCTCCGGACCATGGCAATGCCAACGCCCCAAGGCCCCCATCGTGCGCTTTTCCCCGGCGCCTTTGCACTGGTGGTCGTGTGCTTCCTGTTCACCTTCCTTGAGTTTCGGCGCGATGGCAATCAGGTAGGAGAGGTCACCGGGATGTCCCTGGTCCTGGGCGAAGCGCCCGATGCTGCCGGGCTCATGGGCGTGCCTGGCGGCCCCGGAAAAGGGCAGGACGCAGTAGCTGAACAGGAGCGCCAGCCCAGGGAGCAGCGCAGTGGGGGTGATGCCGTTGAGCAGGCCCGCCGGTTCCTGGAACAGCAGCAAGCGCAAACCCCCGTTCAGGAGCTTCCGGAACCAGTGGATGCCACACCTCCGAACGTGTGGGCGATCTTGACCTTGCTCTGCGCCGTGGGCGGGATCGTGCTCTTTTTCATTGGCATGCGCCAGGAATTGGCCGTTTGGATCGCGCTGGGCACCGTTGGTGCGATCCTTCTGTTCCTCCTTCAGCACGATGTGAGAGCCATGGTGGCCGTGCAGGATGATCTGGGCGAAACCATTGGGAAAGGTGCATTTACGGTAGTTCCGGGCATCGGATTTTGGGGCGCCTTGGTCGGATTTTGCGCGGCGGTCGCCATGGCGGTGATGCGCGTGATGGCCACCGGAAAGGGGCGATCCTTCGGGAAGGAACCGGTAGAGCCGGACAAGCCGATCGGAAAAACGCCTGAACAAAAGGTGGCTGGACCAGTTGTTCCGACCTCGCCCGGAGGTGGACCACCCATCGGGGAAGCACCCACTCCTTCCCGTCAAGTTCCGCCAGGGCCATCTCTCCGGCCGGGGCCAACGGTGCCCGTCCCCGATCCCCCATCACCACCTCCCAAGCCACCACCGCTTCCACCGCCGCCGGTGATGGCGCATTCCACGCCCTCCATGCGCCAACAAGCCGAGCCGTCATCAAGTCACGTTCCTCCGGAGAACAGATCTACCAAGCCTCCACCACCGCCACCAACACCACCCCTAACACCCCGCAACATGGAAAACCAAGATCAGCCCCATCAGGTCCCCCCGGCACCTCCCTCCAATGCCGTGAACGTGTTCACCGGGTTTGCCCGGCCCTTTTTCAACCTCATCGATAGTGGTACCCTGTACCGCAAGCCGTTCAAGATCTTCTACACGGTGCTGGCCGTGCTGAACCTGCTGAGCATCCTGGGCATTCTGGGCGTGATGTTCAAGGGCGGGGTCGGCCCGATCATCACCGGCCTCTTCACCATTTTCGCCCTTTGGGTGGGCTTCCAGCTCTGGTGGGACCGGAAGGAAAAAGTGGGCAGCTTCGTCACGCCTGGTTCGGAGTTCGTGGCCCTGCCGGTATTCTCGCACTTATTCCAGACCATCGGTGAGTGGTCAGGGGCGTTCGTTGCGATCGTGGGCGTGGGCGCATCGCTGGGCAGCCTACTAAGCGGCTCCAGTGCGCCAAGCTTCGGCTATGGCTCAGGTCTGTTGGGCATGGTGATGGGCGGTATGGGCATCGGGGGATTGATCGCCAGCCCCATCATCGGCTTTCTGATCTTGATCGTCAGCCGGGCCATTGCGGAGCAGATCCGTGCACTGGTGGCCGTGGCGAACAACACCAAGGCGATCGAACGGAACACCAAGCGGTGATACGGGGTCGTCCGAGCAACGAAAAGCCGCCCTTTCCAGGCGGCTTTTCATTTGGTGTTCGGTTTCCGCTCAATGGACCACCCGGTCGTAGCTGGCCACCACGGATGCGATGCGGATGGCATCCCACACTTGTTCCTCCGTGGCGCCCAAGGCGATCAATGAGGCCTCGTGGCTTTTCACGCACTGCTCGCAGCCGTTCACCGCACTCACGGCAAGGCTCATCAGCTCGAACAGGTGCTTGCCCGTGGCCGGGTTCATCATGATGTTCATGCGCAACGACGGTCGCAGCACATTGTACTTTTCCTTATCGGCAAAGTGCCGGAAGCGGTAGAGCACATTGTTCGCCGCGAGCAAGCTGGCGCAGGCTACGGCCTCGGCGGTTTCTTCCGCCGTGGCCCCGTTCCCGGAGGCCATGCCATTGAAATAGCTGGTGAGCGGGCCGTTCTTCTGGTTCGCGGCAACGCTCAGGGCAAGTAGGCTGGTCTGCTTCGCATCGAGGTGCGTGCTCTTCAACACGGCCTTCAGGTTGAGCTTCAGGTCGCGGCTGTAACGGCTTTCCACGGCACCGAGCAATTGCAGTGCGGTGTTGGCATGATCGACCGGGAGGCCCACCTCCTCCAGCAGGGAGGCGGTTCCTTCCTCATAAGCGGTCATGAATTCGTTGGCCGACATCAGTTCAAGGTTGCTTCGCCCTTGGTCCAGTTGCAGGGGCAGAGTTCGTCCGTCTGCAGGGCGTCCAGCACGCGAAGCACCTCGTCCACGTTGCGGCCCACATTGAGGTCGTAAGCGCTAACCCAGCGCACCATGCCATCGGGGTCGATGATGTACGTGACGCGGTATGCGACCTTTTCATCGGCCGTGAGGATGCCGAGTTCCTCGGAGAGGCTTTTGCTGGTGTCGGCGAGCATGGGGAATTTCAGGTCGCGCAGGTCCTCGTGGTCGCGACGCCATGCGGCATGCACGAACTCACTGTCGGTACTGGCACCGATGAGCTGCGTGTCGCGGTCCTTGAATTCCCCAAAAGCCTTGTTGAAGGCGGCGATCTCCGTGGGGCATACAAAGGTGAAGTCCTTCGGCCACCAGAACATCACGGTCCAGCGACCGGGGGTGTTGGTGAGGTCGTCGCTGTTGATCTCGGTGAACTCCTTGCCTTTTTCAATGCTGATGCAAGCTTTCTTCTTGAAGATGGGGAATTTGCTTCCCAGGCCCACCATGCGCTGTGGGGCGAGCGATTGTCCTTTGGTTTCCATTTCAGGTTGATTTTTCTGTTTGGCCAATGGCCGTTTTGTTCTGACGGCAAAGGTCGGCATTTGGTGTCATATATCAAACTGAATGTATCGATATGCTCATAGACGGAATGAATGAGTAGCTTTGCCGTGAAGATCGCTGCGGATCACTGATCCTTTTCACGGCCATGACCATCCAACAGCTTCAATACATCACTGCGATCGATACCCACCGTCACTTTGCGCGCGCCGCGGAAGCCTGTTTCGTCACCCAGCCCACCTTGAGCAGCATGGTGAAGAAGCTGGAGGAGGAGCTGGGCGTGGTGCTCTTCGACCGAAGCAAGTCACCTGTGGTGCCCACTGCGGAAGGAGCCGTGTTGGTGGAGCAGGCCCGGTCGGTGCTGAAGGAAGTGGAGCTCTTGAAGGAAATGGCCGATGCCACCCGGGGCGAACATGCCGGAGAGCTGCGGATCGGCATGATCCCCACGTTGGCCCCCTACCTGCTGCCCTTGTTCCTGGGGGAGCTGCTGCGCAAACATCCGGGGCTGAAGGTGAGCGTGGAGGAATTGACCACGGATACCATCACCGATCGGCTGATGCACGGGCAGTTGGACGTAGGGGTGCTGGCCACGCCGTTGGGAGTGGCCGGGTTGAAGGAGGATCCGTTGTTCACGGAGCGCTTCCTGCTCTATGTGTCGCCGGAGGAAGGGATCGGCAAGAAGCACTATGTGCTGCCGTCGGAGATCCAGGCGGACCGGCTCTGGTTGCTGGAAGAGGGCCATTGCCTGCGCTCACAGGTGCTGGACCTTTGTGAACTGCGCGAGCAGGGCAGGGGTCCGGGACGCTTCGCATACGTTTCCGGAAGCATTGAGGCCCTGATGCGGATGGTGGACACGCAGGGCGGTCTTACCGTGGTGCCGGAATTGGCCACGGTGGGCATGGGAGCGGGTCAGCGTGCGCGGCTACGGGAGTTCAAGGCACCGGTGCCGGTGCGCGAGATCGGTCTGGTGACCTATCGCCATTCCTTGAAGGACCGGTTGCAGCAAGTGCTCCGGGAACAGGTGTTGGCCGGGGTCGGGCCGCATCTGAGACGGACGCGGACAGCCCGCATCATGCCCGTAAATGCTTGATCGGCAGGGAAGTAGTATGGAATGTTTTGCCGGACGGAGGAATGGTGTTACATTCGCGCCCCATTCCCATAAGCGATGGCCAAGAAAGGAAACAGAGTGCAAGTGATCATGGAGTGTACCGAGCATAAGACCTCGGGGCTGCCGGGCACTTCGCGCTACATCACCACCAAGAACCGCAAGAACACCACCGAGCGCCTGGAGTTGAAGAAATACAACCCCATCATGCGCAAGATGACCGTTCACAAAGAGATCAAGTAACATGGCAAAGAAATCCATTGCATCGCTCAAGAAGGCGGATGCCAAAGTGTTCGTCAAAGTGATCCGCATGGTGAAGAACACCAACACGGGCGGCTACCAGTTCAATGAGCTGATCATGCCCGCAGAAGACGTTGACAAGGCACTTGCCACGAAGAAGTGATCTTCAAGTACGACCAACTGAAAAGGCTTCCACCGGTACGGCGGAAGCCTTTTCTCGTGAACGACCATGGCGCTTTTCGGATTATTCGGAAGTAAGGAGAAAAAGCAACAGCTCGATGACGGGCTGGACCGCTCCCGCACCTCCCTCTTCGGCAAGCTCACGCGGGCCATCGCCGGCAAGAGCTCAGTGGACGATGAGGTGCTCGATGCGCTGGAGGAGACCTTGGTCAGCAGCGATGTCGGCGTGGACACCACGTTGAAGATCGTCCAACGTGTGCAGGACCGCGTAAAGCGGGACGGATACATGGGCACTGCCGAATTGAACGGCATCCTCCGCGCCGAGATCGCAGCGCTGATGCGTGATGCGGATGGCGGCGATGACCCCTTCAAAGTGACCACATCCAAGCCGCACGTGATCATTGTGGTGGGCGTGAACGGTGTGGGCAAGACCACCACCATCGGCAAACTGGCCTACGCGTACAAGCAGGCCGGCAACAGTGTGATGCTTGGTGCTGCCGACACTTTCCGGGCAGCTGCAGTGGACCAGTTGAAGATCTGGAGTGAACGGACCGGTGTTCCCCTGGTGCAGCAAGGCATGGGTGCCGACCCCGCTGCCGTGGCCTACGATACTGTTGAGAGCGCCAAGTCCAAAGGGATCGATGTGGTGATCGTGGACACCGCCGGTCGCCTGCACAACAAGGTGAACTTGATGAACGAGCTCACCAAGGTGAAGCAAGTGATGCGCAAGGTGATCCCGGATGCCCCGCACGAGGTACTGCTCGTGCTCGATGCGAGCACGGGGCAGAACGCCATTGAGCAGGCCCGCGAATTCACCAAGGCCACACAGGTCACGGCACTGGCGCTCACGAAGCTGGACGGCACCGCGAAGGGCGGGGTGGCCATCGGCATCAGCGACCAGTTCCAAGTGCCCATCAAATACCTCGGAGTGGGGGAGGGTATGGAGGACCTGCAGGTGTTCAATAAGCAGGTGTTCGTGGAGAGCCTCTTCGGCGGGTCCTGATGAAAGACCGGCACCATACGGGTCGGGCGGGTGGCAACGGACCGTCCGAGGAAGGCTTCACCCCGAAATTCTTCTCCCTCTTGCGGGACGGCATTTCGACGGAGCAGCTCAAGAAGGACCTCATCGCCGGGATCGTCGTCGGTATCGTGGCACTTCCCTTGGCCATCGCCTTTGCGATCGCTTCGGGTGTGTCACCGGAAAAGGGCCTCATTACCGCCATCATCGGGGGGCTGGTCGTATCGCTCTTCGGCGGAAGCCGTGTGCAGATCGGCGGGCCCACCGGTGCCTTCATCATCATCGTGTTCGGCATCGTTCAGGAATACGGGATTGAAGGGCTTACCGTGGCCACCTTCATGGCCGGCTTCCTCATCATGCTCATGGGTTTCCTGCGGGCCGGGCAACTCTTGAAATACTTCCCGCACACGCTGGTCGTCGGCTTCACCGCAGGTATCGCCGTGGTGATCTTCTCCACCCAGGTGAAGGACCTGTTCGGACTGCAGGTCGCCGAAGTACCTGCCGGATTCATTGAGAAGTGGGCCGTACTGGGCGCGCATTTCGGCACCATTGACCCGGTGGCCACCACGTTGGGCGTGGTCTCGATCCTCTTGTCCCTCTACCTTTCCCGACTCACCAAGGTGATCCCTGGACCCATGGCCGCCATTGTCGTTTGCACGGCCGCCGTCCATTTCATGCACTTGCCCGTGGAGACCATCGGCAGTCGCTTCGGGGCCATTTCCAGCAGCATCCCCATGCCGCAATTCCACATGGTGGACCTGGCCACGATGCGCGAACTCATCCAGCCGGCCATCGCCATCGCCCTTCTGGGCGGTATCGAATCGTTGCTCTCCGCCGTGGTGGCCGATGGCATGATCGGCGGAAGGCATCGCAGCAACATGGAACTGGTGGCGCAAGGCGGTGCCAACGTCCTCAGTTCGATGTTCGGTGGCATCCCGGTGACCGGGGCCATCGCACGCACCGCCACCAACGTGAAGAACGGGGGGCGGACACCCATCAGTGGCATCGTCCATGCGCTCACTCTGTTGGTGATCATGCTTGTGGCCGCTCCGCTGGCCGGCATGGTGCCCATGGCATGCTTGGCGGGCATCCTGGTGGTGGTGGCGTGGAACATGGGCGAGTGGAGCTATTTCCGCAATGCGATCAAAGGCAATCGCTACGACCTTGCCGTACTGCTGGTCACCTTCGGGATCACGGTGCTGTTCGACCTGGTGCTGGCGATCGAGGTGGGCATGGTGCTGGCCGCCTTCATCTTCATGAAGCGCATGGCCGATGTCACCGATCTGCAGCCGGCCATTGCCGAGGGCACGGGTTCCAGCACGCGCGAAGTGGACCGGGAGCTCAAGGACCTGCCCAAGGACATACAGGTGTTCGAGATCACCGGTCCCCTGTTCTTCGGGGCAGCGCTGCGTTTCCAGCAGGTGCTCGCGGAGATCAACGACAAGCACCGCATCGTGGTGCTCCGCATGAAGTATGTGCCCCTGATCGACGCCACCGGGGTGAAACGCTTGGAGGACATGGTGAACGGCATGCGCTCACGCAAGCGCACCGTATACCTCACCGATCTCGTACCTGCCGTTCTCCATGAGTTGGAGCAACACCCCTGGTTCACCCCCGAGCTGCACGCCAAGGACCTCGCCGAGGTGCTCCGGCGGCGCAACGGGTAGCTTTGCCCCATCCACGCATGAAAGCCAAGACCCTCAAGCCCACCAAGGTGAACGTGATCACCTTGGGCTGTTCGAAGAACACCTTCGACAGCGAGGTGCTGATGGCCCAACTGAAGGCCAACGATATCGCGGTGGAACACGAGTCCGCCAGCGGTGATCATAATGTGGTGGTGATCAACACCTGCGGCTTTATTGAGAATGCGAAGCAGGAGAGCATCGACATGATCCTGAACTACGCCAATGCCAAGGACCAAGGCCTGGTGGAGAAGGTCTACGTCACCGGATGCCTGAGCCAGCGCTACGCGCCGGAACTGAAGGACGGCATCCCGCAGGTGGATGCGTGGTTCGGTACGCGTGACCTGCCCCGCTTGCTGAAAACGCTGAAGGCCGACTACAAGCATGAACTGGTGGGGGAGCGGCTGCTCACCACGCCGGTCCACTACGCCTACTTCAAGATCAGCGAGGGCTGCGATCGCAAGTGCTCGTTCTGTGCCATCCCGCTGATGCGCGGCAACCACATCAGCACGCCCATCGAGGCCTTGGTGAAGAACGCCAAGCACCTCGCCGCCAACGGCACCAAGGAACTGATCCTGATCGCGCAGGACCTCACCTACTACGGGCTGGACATCTACAAGAAGCGCAACCTGCACGAACTCCTCGCGCAGCTCAGCGATGTGGAGGGCATCGATTGGATCCGGCTGCACTACGCCTTCCCCAGCGGTTTCCCCATGGAGGTCCTCGATGTGATGAAGGAGCGCAACAACATCTGCAATTACCTCGACATGCCGTTGCAGCATGGCAGCACCAACATGCTGAAGCGCATGCGCCGCGGCATCACGCAGGAGAAGACTGAAGCGCTGGTGGACACGATCCGCCAGAAAGTGCCCGGCATCGGTATCCGCACCACGCTGATCGCGGGCTTCCCCGGGGAGACCGAAGCCGATCACGCTGACAACCTGCGGTGGATCGAACGCATGCGCTTCGACCGATTGGGAGCCTTCACGTACAGCCATGAGGAGGATACGCATGCCCACACCATGGAGGACGATGTGCCCGCCGACATCAAGCAGCAGCGTGCCACGGAGATCATGGAACTGCAAGGCGGCATCAGCTTCGACCTCAATCAACAAAAGGTGGGCAAGACCTTCCGCGTGCTGGTGGACAAGGCCGAAGGAGGCTTCTACTACGCCCGCACCGAGCACGATTCACCGGAGGTGGACAACGATGTTTTGATCCCGACCTCTGCGGGTCATTTGCGCATCGGCGACTTTGCGGAGGTGCGGATCACCGAGGCGCGTGAGCATGAGCTTTCGGCAATGCCAGTGTGAGATGCCGTAAAGGCTATTCGGCTTAACCTCTCTACATTGGGGCGGATGGGAAAGCTGTTCCGATCGGGCTTGATAGGGCCGTTGCAGCTATGCTTGTTGCTTTGGCTTATAGGCAGTGGTTCACATGCGTGTGCGCAACGGCTCATTGATCTCTCCAAAGCCACGCCGGTGGTGGTACCTGAGGGTATCTACATCGATTCAGTTCTTGCTTCCTTCAGTGATTCGGCGCGTATCGGGACGGTAATGCGCGGCTTGGGCAACAAAGCCGTGCCCGCGTTCCTTGCCGGAGGGGTTGCCAAAGGGATCCAAGGGATCTTGGTGAATCCGCCAGGGGATGAGGGCGTGCGGCACTGCACCATGCGCGTGAATGCGTTGGAGATCTCGGAGGTCTCCGGAAGTACTTCCGAACGGTGCTATTGCGGATTGAACTTCGAATTGCTCACGCGGACGGATAGCGGCTGGGTACGGTTTTTCGACCATGCAGCTACCAGCGCTGTTGGGGGAGGGCTGGATGCCACGGGCAAACAGCCAGAGAACATCGCCACGGGGGTTACTGAAGGCTTCGCTGAATACAGCCGGATGCAACAAGCCGGAACGCTCCCAGTACCGGTGATTGTTCACCCGCCCAAAGCTGGCGTGTTCGATGGACAGGACAGGGCCTATCCTGTGTTGACCGTAGGTGCACCTGCCCGTGGGAGCTACCCCGACTTCATGTCGCTCCGCGATCAGCAGGTGGACACGTCCCTCAATTTCACATTGAAACCCGTGGGCAAGAATGAGCAGCTGTTCAAATTGAAAACGACGCGCGATGATCCTGCACCGAATGACCTGTGGGGCGTGAGCGATGGGAGATACCTGTACATCAACGTGGGGAATCGGTTCCTGCGAATGGATCGCGCGGGGAATGAATTCAGTGCGAACTACAACCATACAGGTTCAACCCAAGGTGAAGTCGCTGGGGCGGTAGCTGTCGGTGTCGCATTTGGTCTCATCGGTGTGGGTTTGTACTATGCCATGTCATCCGGGTCGGAGATGATCCCGCTAAGGCTGGATATGCTAACGGGTAGCCTGGTACACGCCGATCACCATGGAGGAGAAGGGGCCAAGAAGGAAGAAACCAGCGATCACCTCTTTCTGTACAGCCGCCATTGCCCGGTGGATACCACGGTGAACATTTTCGTTTACGGTGGTCTGGAAACCGCACTTCAGCAGGAAGGATACCATGTGGTGAGCCTGGTCCCCCGTCCGGGTCCCGTACCGGTGGAGATCCAAGTGGGGGAAGGGCTACCGACCGGCATTGAGATCATTACCGGTCGCACAGGCGGAGATCCCGATGTCTACTTGATAAAAGTGGGGAAGGATGGCACACCCACTGTGGACCGCCTCACCGGTGAAATGGCCAGCTCCATTCTCAAAAAGCTGGATCCCGCGAAGGAGGTGAAGTAGGAACGGCAGTGCTCAGTCTGAACGTGATCACAGGTTCATGACGAGTGATGAACAGGTCTACTTGCCTTCCCCCGCAGCCTTACGGCGTGCCTTCTCAATGTCCCAGGAGCCGTCCCGCAGGCTTTCGAAGTAGGCATATAGTTTGTCGTATTGTGCCTCCGTCATCTTGGCGTCCGCGTGCCGCCCGATGTAGAAATAATCAGGGATCGGCATCTCCTTTTTCTCCATCATCTCCATGCCCTCCTTGGCCTGGTGGTCCCGTTCATAGCCGAGCACACTACCCCATGTGGATGCGTCAAAATGCTTCCGCCCATCCACGATGTGATCGTGCAACCACCAGTTCACAGGCGTGATCGCATTGTACCAGGGGTAGTGGGGTTGCCCGCTGTGGCAATCATAACAGGACGTGCGCAGGATGTGCTCCACTTCCGCATCGGGTCGGGTCACGGCGATCAGGTCGGTTGAAGGGTCCACGGGCTCCGCGATCCGCGGCGGGCGGATGAACTGGGCAATGATGAAAACCGCGAGAAGGATCAGCAGTATCTTTTTCATGGGAGTGGTCTTGAGCAACGAATATGGATCACGGAGCTTGCCGGAAAGGTGACGCAGGTCAGTTCACTGTCCTTATGAAACGCTGCACTACCGCTTGTCGATCTCCAACACGATGGCCAAGGTGTTTTTCTTCGCGGCCGCCTTGGCCCCGAAGGTGCCGCCTTCCGAGTAGGCCGGCGCGTCCGCAGGCGTGAGCTCATCGCCCAGCACGGCGGCCAGCTTGGCATCAAGTCCCTGCGCGGGGTTGGCCTTCATCGCCTCATTGATCTTCGGATAATCCAACGGTTGGTTGGCCACCAGGATCGCCATTACGTCCGTGTTCCCGATCTCGTCCGCGGTCAGGCTTTGGTCCTTCGGGAACACGCGTGTGCCGGTGATGCCGCAGTAGGGGGAATGCTTCGGCGTGTAGGGGAAAAGCACGTAGGTGCTGCCGTCCGTTTCCAGCCCGAAGAGGTAGGTGTAGCATTCCGCGTTGTTGGTCACTTCGATCTTGAAACGGTCGCCCTTCCGGATGGGCGTAGTGGTGCGGAATACGCGACCCTCGGTTCGTTTCAGTGCGATGTGGTTCCCCGTGGCCACGCCCTTGGCATCCACTTGTGCCAATCCGAAGCGGATGTCAAATTCCGAAGGCTTCACGTCCACGCCTTCGCCCTGTGGATACACCGCGTAGGCTTCCTTGGCGAAGAAGTCGAAGTCGCTGTACCGGATCCACGCGATGCCATTGTTGCCCCATTCGGGTCCCCAGCTGTTCATGATCTGGAAGGCACCACCGGCCTTCTCACCCTTCACCTTGTAGTCGTCGTAGCCGATCACGCACATGGCATGGCCGCCGAAGCCGGGCATGCGGTAGTCGTCCTGCGTGGGCGTCCACAGCTCCTTGCCTTCCATGCCCTGCATGAAACTGCCGCCTACCATCATGCCGATCACCACGGGAGCCCCTTGGCTTAGCTGCTGTTTCATCGCCAGCATGTCCGTGCGCTGATCGTCGCCTCCCTTGCTCAACCGCTGGAAGCCCTTGATGCGGTACTCCTTCGCCTGTTGCTTGTCCGCGCCGTCGGGCAGCTTGCGGCAGCTTTCATCCGTGTAGCCGAATTTGCTCAGGGGCAGCACACCGCCGGCCTGCATGTGCTCCATGGCCTTGAAGATGTACGCCCCTTGGCAATCATTGCCGAGCTTGATCTGGTTGTAGAGGAAGCTCGGGCTGAAGGCCGTGCCGTTCGGGTCCTGCTTGGTGGCTTCGGCTTGCACGATCGTGCGTGCGGCGTAGGCGCTGGCCCAGGCCACGCAAGAGCCTTGTTGCCCTTGGTTCAGCCGCCTCGGGGCGAACTGCGCCAAGCTCATGCGCTCGGGCAAGGGGGCGTTCACGTTGTCCGCCAAGGGTTCGAAGACCTCGGCCTGATCATACAACCGGGGGTCGAAGTCCGCGCCCCGCGAGGTGAGCAGCTGCCCGGCCACATTCGTGATCCCGCCCTCGCCGGTATCGCCGGAGCATCCATTGCCGAAGAAGTAATAGAGCCCGAAGAGCACTGCGGCCACCAAAAGCAACTTGGGCCGTTTGAACAGGAATCCGAGGAGCAGCGGCAACAGGCTTCCCAGGGCGCCTCCTCCACCACTGCGGCCGCTGCGGCCGGGCCGGGGCGCCGAGCGTCGTCCGTCCTGTCCCTCGTCCGGGGTCATCCGTATCGGCATGCGGGTCGTGTTTGGGTGGTGAAAAGTAAGAGCCTGTGCAAGATCTCCTGCATGTGGACCTCCGTGGTCACTGGCGTGGTTGCGAAGGGATCACAAGTTGGCGCTTCCTCCGGGATGGTCCGGCGCTCCGAAGGCTGCTACCTTCGCCGCCCATGCAGCGCATTGCCATTCCGTACCGGGAAACAGGCCGGTTCTCCCCGCTGGTCACGGACTATCTGGGTGCCGTACCGGAGTTGCGCGAGTTCTACCGATGGAGCGCGGACGAGGACGGTCTTCATGCCGCAGCGCAGGCGCGCTCGTTCGATCCCGCATCCCGCCGGGTGCTGTGCGATGCGTTGGATCGGCAATACGCCCACATGCCGGTGCAGCCGCAGGTGCGGGCCAGCCTGGACCGGTTGCGAAAGCCGAACGCGTTCACCGTCACCACCGGGCACCAGCTCTGCTTGTTCACCGGGCCGCTGTACCTGCCGTTCAAGATCCTCAACATCATCCGCCTGGCACGCCAGCTCAGTAAGTCGGAGCGTGCCGTGGTACCCGTGTTCTGGATGGCCACCGAGGACCATGACCGGCCGGAGATCGATCACGCGTTCATCCATGGGCAAAAGGTGAACTGGCCCGGTACTGCCGCTGGTGCCGTGGGCCGCCTGAATCTCGATGGCATCGGGGCCGTGTTGGACCAGGTGGATACGCTGCTCGGGCCGGGCACACATGCCGATGAGCTGCGCGCCTTGCTCCGCCGATGTTATCGCCCCGAACACGATCTCGCTCAAGCCACGCGCCTTTTTGTGGATGCGCTCTTCGGTCGCTTCGGTGTGGTCATCCTGGATGGCGACGATGCCGAGCTGAAGCGACTCTTCGCCCCGCTGATGCGCGAGGAATTGATCAACCAGGTCGCCGTTCGCAGCGTCCATTACGCTGATGGAAAGCTCGCGGCGCATTGGCGCACCCAGGCCTTCGCACGGGGCATCAACCTCTTCCACCTGCGCCCCGGACATCGCAGCCGGATCGAGCTCCAGGGCGATCGCTACCACGTGCTGGATGGTGGACCATCCTTCAGCTTGGACGAACTGCTCGCGGAGCTGGACCAACATCCCGAGCGCTTCTCACCGAACGTGCTGATGCGACCACTCTACCAGGAAACGATATTGCCGAACATCGCTTACATCGGAGGGGGCGGGGAACTGGCGTACTGGTTCCAGCTGAAGTGGCTGTTCCAAGCGATGCAGGTGCCCATACCCGTGCTGCTGTTGCGCACCTCGGCAGCGTTCATCGGCAACAAGGACCGCGCACGTCTCGAAGGTCTGGGCCTTACAGTGGCCGACCTGTTTCGTCCACTGGAGGAACTGAAGGCACGGATAGCCTTGAAGAACGCGTCCTTCTCCACTTCCATGGAAGCGGAGAAGGAGGCTGCCACACGCTTGTACAACGCGCTGAAGGAACGGGCCAAGGCCGCCGACCCGACGCTGGAGGGTGCGGTGAACGCCATCGCGAAGCGCACCATGAACGGCCTGGACGCCATGAAAAGGAAACTGGTGCGCGCGGCCAAGCGGGAGCAGCAGCTTCCACTGGAGCGGTTGGCCCTGGTACACGAACACGTCTTCCCCGCTGGGGGGCTGCAGGAACGCCGCGAGAACTTCATGCCGTGGTATGCACGGGAAGGGCCTGAGTTCCTCGATCGCTTGCTTGACGAGCTGGATCCCCTCGACCCGCACTTCAGTGTGCTGCCGGGATAGGTGGTCCAGCGATCATCACGCGCTATTTGAACATCTCCTCGAGCCGGGTGATCATCCGTTTCTCGGCTTGGTTCTTGCCCGCAAAGGCATGGGCAATGGCCTTGGCCGTCCGGACCACCATGTTGCTGGTACTGGGGTCGAACACCTCAGGATGCTCGGCATGCACCGCCTTGAACCGATCGAACGCGGCATCCGGTTTCATGTTCGAATCGTTGGCGTGGTCAAAACCGATCTCGATGTAATAGGCCAGGTCGCTGCCTGCGGAATCCCGCTGCGGTTCCAGCGGCATCCATTCCTTCTTGACCAAGGCCTTGAGCTTCTCGGTCTCAGGGGGTGCTACGCGGCCATCGCTTGCGGCAATGCTATAGAAGAGGTGGCCGAGGCCCGCGTAAACGTCCTTTTTCTGTTCCTTCATCGGTGCGCTGGTTTTTGGGTTCCATCCCGGTTGGGGGAAGGAACGCGTTGGTTGCAGGACAAAGATGCCCCCAAGATCTTCCATGGGATGTGACGATCGTCCCCTTTTCGCTCATTGATCTGACCGAACTTTGCACGTCCCAACCGGCCGATGATGAACAACATCCTATTGCCCACCGATTTCAGCGACACTTCGATGAAGGCCGCTGTGTTCGCACTTGACCTCTTTGGTAGCGAGGGGATGAACTACACCCTGCTGAACACCTATCTGAAACCGGCCTACCGGAACGCGCTGATACCGTTGAACCTGGACACCGAGCGGTCTTCGCGCAATGGCCTGCGGCGCATGGAGCGGCGTTGCCGCAAGCATGCCGGCACGGTACACATCGCCTTGCGTTCCAGTTTCGAGCCATTGGTGCAGGCCGTAAACGACCTGGATGCAGCCAAGCCCGTGGACCTCGTGGTCATGGGTACCCAGGGCGAGGGCAACTATGGCCGGGTGGGCCGCAATACCCGGGCAGTGGTCGCATCGGCCAACCCACCGGTGATCGCCGTGCCGGCCCAATGGCAACCGGTGCCCATTGCGAACATCCTGCTGGCCGATGATGGCCAGGGGATCACCCGCTCCAGCCTGGAGCCGCTTCTGGCCATCGCCCGGCGCACGGGTGCGCACATCACCATATTGCACGTGGGCAGCGCGGCCGATGATCAACGAACCAAGCGACAGCTACGGGAATTATCCGGCAGTTTTGGTGACGTACCCCATTCGTTCACCACGGTGGACGACCATGCGGTAACGGAGGTCCTGGAACAGATGGTGGTGGAGAAGGACATCCAGCTGGTGGCCGTGTTGCGGAGAAAGCGCAGCTTCTGGGAACGCATGTTCCAAGGCAGCACTTCCAAGCGCATGGCGCTGCACACCACGGTGCCGCTGCTGGTGCTGCGGGAGAGGGAGTGATCGGCACAGGGGCCCGGCAATGGTGGTCAACTGATACGGTAGATGACCAGGTTCCCTTGCTTGGTGAAGTACTGATCGAAAAGCTCGGGCTTTATCACGGTGGTCGTCCTACCCCTCCGGACCGAAAGGCGCTTTAAGTTGAAATGCCTTCCATTGATGAAGTATTGATCGTGGCTGGTATAGGTGTCATTGGATAAACCTCCGATCATGAGTCCCTTGCCCGGGGGGAGGATGAACACGACCCGCGACCTCATCGTATCGAGATCAACGATCGGACGGGTTTTGTCCCAACGGAAGGCGTCATTGGCTGCCAGGTCGTAAACGCGCGGAACCTCGTTGAAGATCGGGAAGCCGTTCATCGGCAGTTCGATCTCATATTCGATCGCAAGGTCTGCGCCGGTCCGGTTGGTCACTACGATATATTCCTGCCTGGAACAGCCTTGCAACAGGACAACAAGGGACAACAGACCGAGCGCCGCTCTTTTCATTCGTTCATGTGACCAACGCCAATGGTGCCATCCGCGGATGGTTGACTAATACGCCACCCGTGTGCTCTCCATTCGCAAGCCATCGGTCATGCGGAGTAGGTACACCCCGTGCGCAAGGCGGTCCAGCGGCACTTTCACCAGGCCCTGGCCGGTGATCCCCGTGCTGCCCACCACGCGCCCGGTGAGGTCCATCACTTCCAACGTGCTGCCGGGGGCGAAGTCGTGCAATACGAAGAGGCCGTCATTGCCGTAGAGCACTTGCAGGGGAAGGCCCTTGTTGTTGCTGAAGAACACCGGTACTGCATCGCTCACCACGGAGGTGCCGTCGATGTCGGTCTGGCGCAGGCGGTAATAGCTGAGCCCGTCCAAGGGGGACGGGTCCACGTTGGAATAGTTGAGGACGCCTTGGCTGTTGCCCGCGCCCGGCACTTGCAGCAGCGGCGTGTAGTTCACGGCATCCGCGCTTCGTTCCACGGTGAAGTGGTCGTTGTTCTGCTCCGAGGCCGTGCTCCAGCGAAGGTCCACATGCTCGCCGATCGGTACCGCCGTGAACGAAAGCAGTTCAATGGGCAATGGGTTTGCATCGCTGAGGGAACCCAGGGTCCAGTAGTTGGCAGCCTGGGCGAAGGAGGACTGGATGGTGCCCGAGGTTACCGTGCCCGCCGAGGTGGTCCCGGTGATCGCGCTGTTCCCCCGGTCCACCCACATGCTGCCGTCCCAGTAAGCTACGCGCAGGTCCGTGAGCAAGGTGACGCCGCAACTCTCGGGATCTTCCCAGCTAAGGGTCACCCAGGCGTTCGGGGTGCCCGCACTGCGATCGATCTGCCAGTGTTCACAAGCGCTGACGTGGTGGAGGATGCCATCATGCAGGAGGCTGGGATAGGCCGCATTGAAGTATTCCGCCGTAAAGGCCAAGGTGCCACCCCCTGTGATCCCGGTCAGTGCCGCGGGCCGGTAGGAGGTGCCTTTGCCAATGGGGAAGGTGAAGTCCGTGTTCCCGTATTTCGCCACAGGGCCGTGGACGAAGCTGGCGTTGCTGGCATTCATTGCAGTGGCGCCAAGGTTGAGGGTGAGCATCTCCGTAGGTGTGGAGAAGATCCGTCCTTGGGTGAGGTCCAGCTCGTTCCGGATGGTGATCGGCGCGGTCAGGTAGACGTCCCCTCCGGGCTTGTCCACTTTCAGTTTGCCGAACAGCTCAGCGGGATCGCTGTTCTGAATGTACTGGTCGCTGCTGCCGTTGAAGTTCACCAGACCATTATTCTCCAGGAACAGTCCTGCATTCTCGATATTGATGAAGTCCCCACCCAGATTGAGGGTGCCAAAAACCACTGGACTTCCTTGAATGTTCAAGCCGCTTCCCGCACCAATGGTGATGTCCCCGGAAACGTTCACTGCGCATCCAGCTGCTGCGGCGATCAACTCCGCCCTCTTTGCACCGGGCGATTGACCGGCCAGCTCGATGGATCCCGCGTTCAGCGTACCGTTGGTAAAGACGGTTGTGGCCAAGTTGTTGGTCCCGTTCGTGTTCTGGATCCGGAACAGGCCACCCACGGTGAGGGTACTATTGTCGCGAATGTTCAAGAGACGGACCGTGGCGGTGTTGGTGGTCTGCAGCAATGAAGCACATACCGCCGTACCGCCGGGTTGGATACCGGGACTCAGCCCGACGTTGCAATTGTTGAAGGCGGTTTCGCTGATCACCACATCGGTGGTCGCATCCGGTATCCGCGCATCATCCCAGTTCTTGCACTCGAACCAATCCGTGTTCTTTCCCCCGCTCCACAGGCCGTGCGTCATGGTTCCCGGTGTGATGGGCAGGATGGGCGCCGAGAGCCAATTGTAGCCGGAGCTGTTGTACGTTCCGCAATCCGGGTAGGAGTTCCAATTGGCCTGGGCATCGATGCGGTCGATCCAAACGCGTTGTGTTGCTGCGGTCGTGGGGCCGATGTACTTGTTGAAATCCGAGGCAAGGGTGGGTGACATGCTGAAGCATTCCACGCCGGGGGGCAGGTTGCTCCGTTGGGTGGGGTCGGTTCCACAGGAAGCTACCCACGGGAAGGCGGGGTTGGTGGTGAAGGCGAAGAGCAGTGTGCCGGAATAGGTGGCATTGTTGTTCGGCGAGGTGCCACTGGACCACGTGCCGCCCTGCATGAAGAAGAGCTGGTCGCCACCCGCGTTGAGGGCCACGGAGGTGTTCGGGTTCCCGGTGGGCGTGTTGATCGAGGTGCAGGTCCAAGCCGCATCGGGGGCCATGGAAATGATGTTCCCGGAACCCGAAGTGTTGAGGATCTTGAAGGTGATCACCTGCCCGGCAGGAATGGCGGGGCCGGTGCGCCTCATCCTCACCGTTCCTTCCGAATTGCCCCATTGGCCGGCGTTGCAGCGCTCGTAGCCATTGTCCGAGATGATGATCTCAGTACCGTAGGTGATCTCCTGGAAGCAGAAGAAGCTCACGCGGTCCTCGCCGATGGCACCGCCGCAAGAGCCTTCGTTCGCGTTCACGCCCACGACGGCCAGGTCGCCCGGTGCCAGCAGTGCGGGCGGTGAGTCATTGTCCCCGATCACCAAGGTGGCGCTGTTGTTGGCGCCGATCGCGAAGCCTACGGGCACCGAGATGAGGGTGAAGGTCACCGTTTCAGTGGATTCCGGAAGTGCGTCGTCGTTCACGTTGACGGTGAAGCTGGCGGTGGGCGCATTGGGCCCGAAGAAAAGGGTGAAGGTCCCCGGCCCGATCGGGTTGGTGGTATAATCATCGTTGGGCAGCGGTCCATACGTCGCCCCCGGACCGTTCGTCATCTGGATGGTCATGCTGCCCGATACATGCGTGGTCGGCAGGAAGCTCAAGGTGAAGATCTGCGCACCGGCATTCTCCAGCACGGTAATGTTCAGTACGCTGAAGTTGATGGTGGGGGTGACGTCATCGTTCGTGATGGTGAAGACATGCCCCAAATTGGAACCAAGCGAAATGCTGCCGGTTGCACTGGTGATGGTGAAGTCGATGGTCTCATCGGGCTCCGTGATCGCATCATCCACAAGGTTGATGGTGAAGGTAACGCTGGTGAAACCGGCGGGGACCGCAACAGGGATCACAT
>JAIOIH010000027.1 GCA_019912395.1 Flavobacteriales bacterium
CGGCCTTGCCAAGAACGAGAACCCGCTGCAGGGCAGCTTCATCATCGAGGAGCTCACCGACCTGGTGGAAGAGGCCGTGCTCAGCGAGTTCGACCGCATCACCGAACGCGGCGGCGTGCTCGGCGCCATGGAGACCATGTATCAGCGCGGCAAGATCCAGGAGGAAAGCCTCTACTACGAAACGCTCAAGCACAACGGGGACTATCCCGTCATCGGCGTGAACACCTTCCTCAGCAGCAAGGGCTCACCGACGGTATTGCCCAAGGAGGTGATCCGCGCCACCGAGGAAGAGAAGGAAGCGCAGATTGCGACGGTGGAGAACCTACGCGCGGCCTACAGCGCGGAAGCGGCGAAGGCGATCAAGGACCTGCAGCAAGCGGCCATCCGGAACGAGAACATGTTCGCCGTGCTGATGGAGGCGACGAAGTATTGCTCGCTCGGGCAGTTGACTGCGGCGATGTTCGAGGTGGGGGGGCAGTATCGGCGGAATATGTGACCCGCGAAGGGCCCGATACTCCATTCACTCTCGGACACGGTGATCGCACTATCGATCACACGGCAAAGGTGTCATTGAGTATCGCTGCTAGGTCGTCTGGTAACGCCAGCGGCTTCAGCGCCGGCACATTCGCTCCGCCCGTATTCCCGATCGGCACCGTGCCCACGAAGCTCTTCACCCCACCGAAGACCAGACGCGGCAACTGTCCGATGATCTCGCGCATGTTCTTGGTACGGAACCCGAACTTCAGCATGCGCCAATGCACCGCGTTGTGCTCCAAGGGCCAACGCTGGCCGAGAATATGGGCCCGCTCGAGATGGTGCCATTCGAGTTGCAGATCGCCGAGCGTGCGAGCCTCTTCGCTCTTGCGCAACTCTGCTACGTAGTATGGCCGCACCTGCGTCGGCATGGCCCAATGAAGCTTGATTGCTTCACCGGCAACTTGCCGCAGCCTTCATTCTGGCAGCACTGGGGCAATTTGGCAAAGGCGGCTGCATCACCGGGTGTGCCATCGGCGGAGTACCCCAGCTTGGTGAGCGCTGCACGCAATTTGTCCGCGTCGGTCTTGCGCGGATCGTAGGTCACGCTCACGGCAGCGGTGCTGAGGTCCACATCCACCTTCTTCACGCCCTTGGTATAGACGAGTTCGGTCTCGATGGTCTTCTCGCACATATCGCAGATGCCAGTGCTCTGGATGGCGATGGTGGCGGTCTTCTTGCCTTTGGCGGGCGGGGAAACTGCACCGGTTTGTGCAGATAGGCCTAGTGTGCAAAAGGCAAAGAGCAGGGTGGTCAGCTGTTTCATGTTCGTAGCCACGCAAGTTATGTTCCAGAACCCTCACCGCATCCTGCTCGCGTTCAGGATCGCCAACAGCGCCACGCCCACATCCGCGAACACGGCTTCCCAAAGCGTGGCCAAACCTCCCGCGCCAAGCACCAGCACGATGGCCTTCACTCCAAAGGCGAGCACGATATTCTGCGTGACCACCCGCTTGGTGGCCTTGCCGATGCGGATGGCCTCGGCGATGCTGCTGGGCTTGTCGTTCTGGATCACCACGTCGGCGGTCTCGATGGCCGCATCGCTGCCCAGGCCGCCCATGGCGATGCCCACGTCGCTGAGGGCCAACACGGGTGCGTCGTTGATGCCGTCGCCCACGAAGGCGACCACGGCGGTGGGGTCCTTCTTCGCTTCTTGCAATTTGGTCACCTTGTCCTCGGGTAGCAGATCGCCGAAGGCTTTGGTTATGCCAAGTGCAGCAGCCACGCGGTGGGTTATGGCCGTCTTGTCGCCGCTGAGTATCACGATATCCCGGATGCCTTGGGCCCTCAGCAGGCCGATCGTCTCCTTCGCATCGGCCTTGATCCTGTCGGCCACGGTGAGGTAACCCGCGTATGCACCGCCGATGGCGCAGACTACGATGGTGTCTTCCACAGCATCCACTTCTGCTGGATAGGCCACGTTGAACTTCTTCAGCAAGCGCGCGTTGCCCACCAGCACTTCCTTGCCGTCCACCGTGCCACGCATGCCATGCGCACTGATCTCTTCCACGTTCGTCGCATCGCCCACCACATCGCCCTGCGGATGTTTCAGTACCGCCTGCGCAATG
This sequence comes from Flavobacteriales bacterium, assembly GCA_019912395.1. GTDB lineage: Bacteria > Bacteroidota > Bacteroidia > Flavobacteriales_F > PHOS-HE28 > PHOS-HE28. Next base: position 2,103 of record JAIOIH010000027.1, read on the forward strand.
GGGTGCGTGCTGTGCGTCTCCATCGCTTTGATCACACCCAGCAAACGGTCTTCGGTGATGTCCGTAGCTGGCTTCACCTCCTGCACGGCGAACACGCCTTCGGTGAGCGTGCCGGTCTTGTCCATCACGATGGTGTTCACCTTGGTGAGCACGTCCAGATAATTGCCGCCCTTGAGCAAGATGCCTTTTCGGCTGGCCGCGCCGATGCCACCAAAATAACCCAGCGGAATACTGATGACCAGCGCGCAAGGGCACGAGATCACCAGGAAGATGAGCGCGCGATAAAGCCATGTATTGAAAACGTAAGGTTCCACGATGAGCATGGGCACCAGCACGATGCCCACGGCCAGCGCCACCACGATGGGCGTGTAGATGCGCGCGAAGCGGCGGATGAAGAGCTCCGTAGGCGACTTGCTTTTCGCCGCGTTCTGCACAAGGTCGAGGATGCGTGCGAGGCTGCTCTCGCCAAAGGGTTTGGTCACTTCCATGTCCACCACCTTGTCCGCAGCGATCATGCCAGCAAGCACCGGCGCATCGTTCACGATGGTGCGCGGCACGCTCTCACCGGTGAGCGCGGCGGTATCGAACGACGCTTTTTCACTCAGGAGTTTTCCGTCCAACGGCACGCGATCGCCCACGCGGATGCGGAGGATGTCACCGACCTTCACCTCAGCAGCGGGCGTTTCCACCGGGATGCCGTCGCGCAGCACGTTCGCGGTATCCGGACGTACATCCAGCAAGGCCTGGATATTGCGCTTGGCCCGATCAACGGCGGCGTTCTGGAACAGTTCACCCACGGCATAGAACAGCATCACCGCCACGCCCTCGGGGTACTCGCCGATGTAGAACGCGCCGATGGTGGCCAAACTCATCAGGAAGAACTCGCTGAAGACCGCGCCCTTCGCGATGGTACGTACCGCATTCACCAGCACCGGCCAGCCTACCGGCAGGTACGCGGCCAAGTACCAGGCGAAACGCCACCATGCCTGTTGCCAGAGCTGCGGTGCCAGCTGGTCGATGGCGATGCCGCTGAGGAGCAGGATGAACGAAACAATAGCAGGCAGGTAGGTCCGCCAGGTGGAACGAGCAGCGAGGGAATGATGGGTGCTCATGATCTTAATGCTCGTGTCCTTCACTCGTGTTCATCATCGCGATCAGGTAGTAGGCGCCACCGGTCACCACTTCGGCGTCCGGGTCCACCGGTTGCAGGAAGGTTACTGCTGTGTACGCGCCATCGGTCGTTCCACGCTTCACTTCGATGCGTTGGAAGCTCATGCTGCCGGTTGCGGCCTCGTGCGCATGTTCATCGCTATGGTCATGTTCGTGCACCTCACCTTGTGCATGGGTTGCCTTGTTCTCCTTCGCGTGATCGTGTGCTTCCCCTTCGGTGTGTTTGTGCGCCGGTTCCTCCTTGTGCGCGGGCTCTTCATCATGCCCGTGCCCATGCTCCTCTTCACCTTCGGTCCTGATGAACACGTAGTCCTTGCCTTCCATGTTCACGATGGCCTCGGTGAGCACGGCGGTGGTGGTGGCGTTGCCTACGCTGATGCGCCCGGTAACGCCCATGCCGTCGATCAGGCCCACTTTGTCGCCGGTGATCTCCGCGTGCACCGGGATCGTCTTCGTCTCGCGTTCGAAGGCACTGCCGATGGCGAAGACCACGGCCGTGTAGTTCTTGCCCGGCAGGTTGGTGAGGCTGAGGTCGATGGTCTGGCCCACCTTCACGGAGGCGATGTCCTGTTCGTAGAGGAAGAGGTCCACGTGGAGCTTGCTGTTGTTCACCACGCGGAACATTGTGGCATCGTTGCTCACCTTGCTTCCCACGTTCACCGCGATGTGCGCCACGGTGCCATCGATGGGGCTTACGATGCCCGCGGCTGAGCGCAGTGCATTGGCAGTGAGCTTCTCGGGGTCGATGTTGATCAGGCGCAACTGCTCGGCATGGGCGTTCACGCTGGCCCGCAAGGAGGCGTGTTCCGCCGTGACCTGTTGCAGGGTCTTCTGCGCGCTCACGTTGGCGCGGGCCAGTTCGGTCTGGCGTTCCAATTCCGTTTCGGCGTACACCAGTCGTGCTTTCGCATCGAGGTAGTCGCGTTGCAGTTGGATGATCGAAGGGTCGGTGACCGTAGCGAGCACCTGCCCCTTGTTCACATGGTCGCCTTCCTGCACCAGCACTTCGCGCACGGTGCCTCCCATGGCCACGGTGATGTCGGCGACGTTCTGCGGCGGCACTTTCAAAAAGCCGACGGCCTTGAGGGCGGTGGTGAGGTCCTTCATCTCCACCTTGCCAAGCTTGCCCTCGATGGCGGCGAATTGTTGCGGCGAAACGGTGACGGTGCTCCCACCGCCGTGGCCCTCCTCTTCGCCGTGGCCATGGCCTTCTTCTTCGCCGGAGGCCGCGCCACCGCCACAGGCGGCCAGTGCGATGGTGAGCAGGAGCAGAAAGAGCGTATTCGGCATGCGCTGAAGAGCGCTGTTGATCGGTTGCGTTTTCATGTCTATGCGGTCTTAGAGCCCATTGAGGGCACGGAGGTGGAGGACGGTAAGTGCGAGCTCGTAACGCACGCGCAAGTGCTCGGCGTTGAGTTGAAAGGCCTGCTCGATGCCTTGAGTGAATTGGAAGTAGTCGGCTTCGCCCGCGCGATAGGCACGCAGGGCATCGTCGCGCAGGGTAGCACCCAGCGCGGCACCGGTGCTTTCATAGAAGGCGAGGCTCTCGCGCAATTGAGTGAGCTGCGCCTGCGTGGTGGCGCGCTCGCTGCTGCGCTGTCGGCGTGCGGCTTCCAGTTCCTGCGCGGCGATCTCGCTGCGCAAACGTGCCGCCGAGGTGCGACCGCCCTGGCCGCTGCCGGGCAGGGGGATCGAAGCACCGATGAGGAAGCCCGAAAAGGGCGACGTGCCATCGAAGGTCTGGTAGAAGCCGCCGCCCTGCAGGCTGGGTGCCCATTGGCTGCGTTGCAGTTTCCATTCGGCCTCGGCCACCTGCGTGCGCTGCTGCAAGGAGAGCAGGAGCGGGTCGTTGCCGCCGCCGGGATCCGGCGCTCGTGCGGTGTTGAGCAATTCCTCGGGCACCGGCACGGCACCACTGAGCGGGCCCGTCCAGCGTTCTACTTCCACCTGGTAGGCCACCAGATCAGCCTGTGCCTGGCGCAAGCGCACCTTCACCTGCTCGGCGCGGCTTTGCGCACTGGTGCTTTCCAAGCGGCCGGTCTCACCGAGCTCGAAGCGCTGCAGCGCGAAGGCCGCCATGGATGCGTACGCGCTGTCCAGCTGTTGCAGGATACGCACCTGTTCAAGGCCCATGGCCCATTGCAGGTAGGCCCCTCCCGCGCTCTCCTTCACGTAGGCCGCCGTGTTCAGCTTTTCGTTCTCCGCAAGGTGCAGGCTTTCCTTCAGGTAGGCCGCGCGTCGGGCAATGGTGGTGGGAAATGCGAACCCGGTATTGGCTTCCAGGATAATGTCCTTGGGATACGGCCCCTGGGTCTGGCCATGGGAGAATTGCGCGTTGAGCGGCTGCAGCCCGAAGGCCGTGCCACGCAGGGCATCCTGTTCCTGCACACGCAGTTCCGCAGCGGTCATGCTCGGATGGGTGCGCAAGGCGCGTGCGATCGCCGTGTCCATCGGCATCGGTTCCTGTGCGCTGCTGGTGCCGCCGATCATGATCAACAGCACGGTCGCGACGATCAGCGGTGCGTTCGCCTTGCCGCCATTGGCATCGTTGCGCCTCCTGCCTCCGCCCATGAAGAGCAGATAGAGCACCGGCAGCACCATGAGGGTGAGGGCCGTGGCGGTGATGAGGCCACCGATCACCACCGTGGCCAGGGGGCGTTGCACTTCCGCGCCCGCGTTGCCGCTCAAGGCCATGGGCAGGAAACCGAGCGAGGCCACCGCCGCCGTCATCAGCACGGGACGCAGCCGTGTGCGGGTACCTTTCAACACGCGCTCCTTCAGGTCGCTGATGCCTTCCTTTTCCAGTTGGTCGAAGGTGGCGATGAGGACGATGCCGTTGAGCACCGCCACGCCGAAGAGCGCGATGAAGCCCACGCCCGCGCTGATGCTGAAGGGCATGCCGCGCGCCATGAGCGCAAGCACACCGCCGATGGCGCTCATGGGGATGGCGGTGTAGATCAGCAGGGCGCGCTTCACGCTGTTGAAGGTGAAGAAGAGCAGCAGGAAGATGAGGGCCAGCGCGATGGGCACCGCCAGCATCAGGCGTTTGCTAGCTGCCTGCAGGTTCTCGAAGGTGCCGCCGAAGGTGTAGTAGTAGGCCGCGGGCATTGGCACTTCGGCATCGATGCGGCCTTGGAGCTCTTCCACGAAGCTTTCCACGTCACGGCCACGGATGTTCACGCCCACGGCGATGCGGCGCTTGGCATCCTCCCGGCTGATCTGGGCCGGGCCGGGTGTCAAGGACACATCGGCCACCTGCTGCAACTGGATCTGTCCGCCACCGGGCAGCGCCACGAAGAGGGTGCGCACATCGTCGATGCTCTGCCGCTGTTGGTCACCGAGGCGCACCACCAGATCGAAGCGGCGCTCGTTCTCGTAGATGACGCCGGTGGCCTCGCCCGCGAAGGCCGTGCGCACGGTGCGGTTCAGTTCGCGGATGTTGAGGCCGTACTGCGCTACCCGTGCACGATCATAGGTGATGGTGATCTGTGGCAGGCCCACCACCTTTTCCACCTGCGGTTCACCCGCACCTTGCACTTCGCCGATGATCGCCGCCACCTTGTTCGCGATCACCGCGAGGGTGTCCATGTTCTCACCGTAGATCTTCACGGCCACGTCCTGCCGTATGCCGGTCATCAATTCGTTGAAGCGCATCTGGATGGGTTGGGTGGCTTCGTAGAACACGCCGGGTACCTGCCTCAAGGCTTGCAGCATGGTGTCCTGCAAAGCCTCGCGGTCGTGCGCGGTGGTCCATTCGTCCTTGTCCTTCAAGATGATCATGAGGTCCGTGGCTTCGGGGGGCATGGGGTCCGTGGGGATCTCGGCGCTGCCGGTGCGTCCCACCACCTGCTTCACCTCCGGGAATTGCAGCAGGATCTTCTCCACCTTGGCGTTGTTGGCGATGCTCTGGCTGAGCGATGCGCCCTGCGGCAGGATGCTGTGGAAGGCGAAGTCGCCCTCTTCCAAGGTGGGAATGAACTCGCCGCCCATGCGTGCGAACAGGAAGACCGAGCTGATGAAGAGCGCCACGGCCACACCCACGGTCTTGATCCGGTTGCGCAAGGCGAAGCCGATGATGGGATCGTACCACTTCTGGAAACGGTCCATCATGCGGTCGCTGAAGTTGGGTTTGTGCGCCGTGTTGCGCGGCAGCACCAGCGCGCTCATCATGGGCACATAGGTGAGCGAGAGCAACAGGGCACCCAGGATGGCGAAGCTGACGGTGATGGCCATGGGGCGGAACATCTTGCCCTCGATGCCCACCAGTGTGAGGATGGGGATGTACACGATCAGGATGATGATCTCGCCGAAGGCCGCGCTCGTCCGGATCTTGCTGGCGCTCACGAAAACCTCGCGGTCCATCTCCTCGCGGGTAAGGATCCTTCCCTTGAAGCGCGCATGCAGGTGGTGCAGGGTGGCCTCCACGATGATCACGGCGCCGTCCACGATCAATCCGAAATCGATGGCACCAAGCGACATCAAATTGCCGCTGACGCCGAAGGCGTTCATGAGGATGATGGCGAAGAGCATGCACAGTGGGATCACCGAGGCCACGATGAGGCCCGCGCGCCAATTTCCTAGAAAGAGCACCAGCACGAAGATCACGATCAACGCGCCCTCGATCAGGTTCGTCTTCACCGTGCCGATGGCCCGCCCCACCAGTTCGCTGCGCACCAGATAGGGTTCGATCATCAGCCCTTCCGGCAGGGCCTTCTGCACGTTCGGTATGCGCGCTTCAATAGCCTTCACCACTTCGGCGCTGTTGCCACCCTTCAGCATCATCACCGTGCCGCCCACCGCTTCGCCTTCGCCATTGCGGGTGAGCGCACCGTAGCGCGGGGCCGCACCGAAGCCCACCTCGGCCACATCGCCCACCAGGAGCGGCACACCGCCGGGCGGGATCTTCACCACCACCTTGCGGATGTCGTCCAGCGTGCGCAGCAGTCCTTCGCCCCGGATGCTGTAGCTGTTGGGCCGTTTCTCGATGTAGGCGCCGCCGGTGTTCTCGTTGTTGCTCTCCAACGCGAGCAGTAGCTCACCGATGGTGACGCCCATGCTTTGCAAGCGCTTGGGGTCCACGCTCACCTCGTACTGCTTCACCTCGCCGCCGTAGCTGTTCACCTCGGCCACACCGGGTGTGCCCAACAGCTGCCGCACTACGATCCATTCCTGGATGGTGCGCAGCTCGCTGGGGCTGAAGGTGCCCTCGTACCCTTCCTTGGGGTGCAGCACGTATTGGTACACCTCGCCCAACCCGGTGCTTACCGGGGCCATGGTCGGTGTGCCCACCCCGGGCGGTATCAGTGCGGCGGCCTCGCCCAGGCGCTGGTCCACCAAGGTGCGGGCGAAGTACACGTCCACGTCCTCATCGAATACGATGGTCACAAGACTTAGCCCGAAGCGGCTGATGGAGCGGATCTCCACCAGATCGGGCAGGCTGGCCATGGCCCGCTCGATGGGCGCGGTAACGAACTGTTCCACCTCCTGCGCGGCCAGCGTAGGCGTGGTGGTGATCACCTGCACCTGGTTGTTGGTGATGTCGGGTACCGCATCGATCGGCAATTGCGTGAGCGAGTACGCCCCGTAAAGCACCAGCACGAGCGTGAAGAGCCCGATGATGGCCTTGTTGTGTATGGAGAACCGGATGATCCTGTCGATCATGGATGGAAAAACTTGGGAATGGAAGGAAGGACGAATGCGGAACGCGGGTACACAATGGCCCCGGACCGTGCCGAAGCACGGTGCGTTCCCGTTCCGCCGAAGGGCGGATCAACTCAAGCCTTGGGAGGGATCCACACGTTGCCCGTGAAACCACTGGGCGCAACGTTGAGGAATTGCGCACCCACCTTGGTGGTGAGCGGCTGTAGGGAGATCAGGAGAGACCTGTTCACCGGTGAAAGCGCGACCAGGCCACTGCACGCGCAGAACTCGCCGTGGCAATCCTCGCTGAACGGATCGTGGTCGTGCTCATCGTGTTGCTGATCGTCGGTGTGCTCGTTGTGGAAGAGGTCGTGGAAGTCCTCACTGGTATGCTGCTCCAGAAAGTGCATCACCACTTGCGGCACATGCAGCCACTCGTGCAGTTCCAGGGCACTGAAGCCATAGACCGTAAGGGTGAGCAGGAAAAGGAGGCGACGCATTTTCCGGGACGAATGTAGGCTTCAACGGTTGAGATCGCAAGCGTGTTCTCCGCGTGAGCGGGCGAAGCGGCAGCCCGGCGCAGGAAGGGCATTGCGGATGCGAGCAACGAGGCGGCACGACGCAGGCGTGACCCCGCAGTGCCGCAGCCGCTGGCCCTGACAAGTCCGGCTAAAGCGTAGAACGCGACCCGGCTGCATTTGAGCCGGGGCACGCCCAAAGAACCACCAGGAGCAGAACAACGATCTTCAGCACCGAGTTCGCGCTGCGCTTGATGGGTGACGTGCAGCAATACTTCATCGACAAGAAGGTCCGCAACTTCTACAGCGTCAGCATCAGCGGCTACCACATCGCGGAGGCCGGCGCCAACCCCATCAGCCAGCTCGCCTTCACCCTGGCCAACGGCTTCACCTACGTGGAGTACTACCTCAGCCGGGGCATGGACATCAACGCGTTCGCGCCCAACCTGAGCTTCTTCTTCAGCAACGGCATGGACCCCGAATACGCCGTGATGGGCCGCGTGGCGCGCCGCCTCTGGGCCAAGGCGATGAAGCATCGCTACGGCGCCGACGAGCGCAGCCAGATGCTCAAGTACCACATCCAGACCAGCGGCCGCAGCCTCCACGCACAGGAGATCGACTTCAACGACATCCGCACCACGTTGCAGGCGCTGTACGCCATCTACGACAACTGCAACAGCCTGCACACCAACGCCTACGACGAGGCCATCACCACGCCCACGGAGGAGAGCGTGCGCCGCGCCATGGCC
>JAIOIH010000028.1 GCA_019912395.1 Flavobacteriales bacterium
CGTGTTGTTCATGATACCGCACTCGGAGGGCGCGATGCTGGCCGGTCCCTCGGGCAGGCAGAAACCGTGGTGGCTACCGTAGCCTCCGTATTGCGGGGTGAGGGAAGGCGAATCGGATCCGCCCGCGAAATCATCGCCCAGCAGCACCTTGCCGTCGGTGGTGCGCAGCTGCCAGTTGCCGCCAACGATGCCGTCGCCGAAGCTGTCCATCAGCTTGAAGCCGTAGCAGGCGGTTGTGGGCGTGCTGCCGAGACACACCGTGTCGCTCACCAGCATGTTGGCCTGTGCTGCGGTCGGTCCGCCGGTGGCGATCACCGTATTACCCGAATTGGTGATCTCCCAAGTGATCTGGTCACTGTTGGCGTCGGTGTTGATCGATACCACGACTTGATTGCCCGTGCAACCACCCACTGGCGTACCCGAGCAGATGCAGTTCCCCAGGATCACATCACCTGTGGTGTTGGGGTTGCCATCATCGCAGGCGGTACCGGGTTCGGGCCCGCCGGGGCAGAGGTCCAAACAATCAACGGTCCCATCATTGTCGCTATCCGGTGAACTGGTACCGACCACGAACTGCTGTGACACGACGCATCCACCAGCGTTCACCGAGATGGTGTACGTACCCATCGGCAGGTTGCTGAGGTCTTCCACCCCGCTGGCATGGCATGCATTGCCCTGGCACAACGGGAATCCCGCCGGACAATCCATGTTGGTCGCACAGCTGCCGGTGATGGTCCAATCATAGGTGATCGGGCCGGCGCCGCCGTTCACCGTGAGGTCGATGGCACCGTCGCTCTGTCCGGGGCAGCTTACGTGGGTGATCACCGCGTTGAGCGTCGGTGGTGTGTTCACCACCAGCGCCACGTCGGTCTCGTCCGTACCGCACCCGTTGCTGACCACGATGTGGTAATTGCCCGAGGACACGGCCGTGGTCTGCGCATTCAAAGTGTTCGCATTGCTGATCCCCCCGGCACCCGTCCATGCGTATTGCAGGTTGGTGCCGCTAGCGGTCACGTACAGGTCCACCACTGCACCGATGCACACCGGGTTCGGTACGGCGTAAGCGCTGCTGATGGTGGGTGGTGTGCATGGCGTTCCGGCGCACACACAAGCCGTAACGATATCGTTGATGGTGTTCGGATTGCCATCATCGCAGGGATCGCCATTGACCAGGTTGGCAAGGAACGGACAGGCATCACAAGCATCACCGACCCCATCACCATCACTATCCTCCTGCATGGGGTTGGGGTCATTGGGGCAGTTGTCGCAGGCATCGCCGTATGAATCGGCATCCAGGTCTTCCTGGAAGGGATTGGCGATCAATGGGCAGTTATCCGCGCTATCGCAGACACCATCACCATCGGCATCGGCAAGTGTGCCGGCACAGCCACAATTCGGATAGGCACCCGTGTACACATCGTTCAGCGTGCAGGGGTCAAGGTCATCGCAAGGACTGCCGGGTTGTGCAGGACCACCGGGGATGCCGTTGCAATCAATGGCTCCGATCGGTGTACCCGCGCATGTGCAATTCGCTTGGATCACATCACTGGTGGTGTTCGGGTTCCCGTCATCGCAGCTAGCTCCTGGCTCAGGGTTGCCACAACCGCAATTGCCCGGTGCGATCTTGTTCGGATCGTTGGGGCAACCGTCGTTGCAATCGGCGGTGAGGTCACCATCGGTGTCCACATCACTGGTCCCGCATCCGCAGACACCCGGTGCGATCTTGTTCGGATCGTTCGGACATCCATCGATGCAATCGGCGGTGAGGTCACCATCGGTGTCCACATCACTGGTCCCACATCCGCAGACACCCGGTGCGATCTTGTTCGGATCGTTGGGGCAGCCGTCGTTGCAATCGGGGGTGAGGTCACCGTCCGTATCCACATCACTGGTCCCGCATCCGCAAACACCCGGTGCGATCTTGTTGGGATCGTTGGGGCAGCCGTCGTTGCAATCGGGGGTGAGGTCACCGTCCGTATCCACATCACTGGTCCCGCATCCGCAGACACCCGGTGCGATCTTGTTCGGATCGTTGGGGCAGCCATCGTTGCAATCGGCGGTGAGGTCACCGTCCGTGTCCGTATCGGGATTGCCGCAGCCGCATGCGCCGGGAGATTGTTTCAGGGGGTCGATAGGGCATAGGTCCGAACTGTTGGCCACGTATCCGCTCGGTTGGTCGCAATCGATGGTGGAATTGTTCGGGTCACCGAACCCATCACTGTCCTGGTCCAGGTACCACGTGGTCGCCGCGTTCACCGTTACCAGCACTTCGTTGCTCTGCACCGTCTGTGCGCTGATGCTGCAGGTGGTCTCCAGCACATAGTAGTAGGTACCGGGAGAAAGCGCATCGCTGGTGTAGCTCTGTGTCGTTCCACCGGTGCCTCCGGTAACGGCCACATACCCGCTGCCGCTGGTATTGCTCACCTTCCATTGGTAAGTGATGCCTGTTATCGGAGCATCCCCGTTGTTCGCCAAGGAGGCTGCATCGCCATTGCACAAGGTCGGCGTGGTGGTGGAGGAGGTTCCGGCGGCCGGCGTACCGCTGCACGTGGGCTCCGCTTCGCTGAGGAAGACGATGCCGTACTCCTCCACTTGTCCGTATTGTACCGGCGTGGTGCATGCCCCGGGCGTTGTGTTCACGAAGTCGGTGATCACGCGCATGCGGAGCAATACATCCGTGAGGGGCGATGCCGGCGTGGTGAAACTGCCGCTGCGCACACCCGAGCCGGTGGCCGGGGAGAACACGAGCTCACCCGCACTGAAGGTGCCGCTGTTGTCGTAGTCGATGTACACGCGCACCCATTGATCGTTCGCATTGCCCACGGACACGGCGATCGGGTACAGGGTCGAAGCCTCCAGCGCGGTCCACGCACTGCACGTGAAGTCGTTCATCACCGCATCATTGTAGGCCGTAGTGTGGTTGATGTTGTTCAGGCTGACCTTCGTGATGCCGATGCCCGATGTCGGTGAGTTGCTACGCGTCACCGCACAGGCCGTTGGCGGTGCGGCATACACGGTGATCATGTCCGTTCCAACGGCGGTGGTGCCGGTACCGAAGCCGTTGGAAGCGACCAAGGTGATCGAGTACGTGCCTGCACTGGCGTAGCTCACCACGGGGTTCTGCGCCGTGGAGCTGGAAGGCGTTCCTCCCGGGAAACTCCAGTTCCAGGAGGTGGGCGAAAGCAGGGAGGTGTCCGTGAACGTGAAGTTCGTTCCCATGCAGCCGGCCAGTTGCGATGCGGAGAAGCCGGACAGCGGCGATCCGGTCACCGTCATGGTGATGGTGTTGGACAAGGCCGGGGAACCGATCACGCCGGCAAGGTTGGAGGTCATTTCGCAATGGACCGTCTCGCCGGGGAGCAGGTCGCTGGACACGTAGGTGGCGCTTATGCCTACCGGTGCCCCGTTCCGGAACCATGCGTAGGTGGGTGCGCCCCCACCGTTCACCGGCGTGGGCGTAAAGGTGACCGACGTGCCGTAGCTGATGGTGTTGCCCGGGGCAGCGGCGATGCTCACCGAAGCGGTGCTGTTCGAGATGTACACGCCGTAGTCCTCCACATCACCGACGAAGAGGGGCTCGGCACAGATGCGCGCATTCCCGGTCATGGGACCCGCCTCGCCATAGATCCGCATGCGCAACAGGGTGTTGGTCACCGCCCCGCCCGGGATGGTGACGTTGGCGTTCACCGTGCCGCTGCTGTTCACGGGTTGTGATCCGCTGAGCACCAGCTCGCTCGGATCCTCGAATACACCGTTGTTGTTGTAGTCGATGTATGCATTCACCGTTTCCGCATCGGTGCCACCGGCCCGCAACGCGATGCTCAAGGCATACGTTCCGCCCACGGCCACCACGGTGTTGTGGGAGCAGCTGAAGTCCGTGTAGTCCGTGTTCGTGACGGTACTGGTGGAGTTGTTGATCGTGTTGAAGGACACGTTGTTCACCGTCTGCGCATAGTTCCCGGCGTTATCGGTGGTCGGTGTGCAGGCGGAACCCGGTGCCGCAGCCACCAGCACGATCCCCTGTTCGGTCCGGCTGAAGGTGCCGTTCGCCGTGGTGATGTCGAGCGTTGCATTGTATACCCCCGTCTGTCCCAAGGTGAAGGTGGGGTTATGGTCCGTGGAGGTGTAGGTCACCACGCCATTGGTCACCGTCCACGCATAGCTGATGCCCGGAAAGCTCGTGTTCTCCAGGAAGGTGTTCGGAATGCAGGTGGAGTAGTCGTAAAAGGAAACCTCCTGTCCAACGCCGCAAACCAACGTGCTGCTGGAATGGATGTCCATCAACGGCGCGGACCCCGTGGGCGGCACGAGCGAGAGGTTGCCGTTCATCGCGAGCAACGAGGCCCGTTGCACGGTGAGCGCGGGTGCCGTTCGTGCGGCCTGCCCGCTCGTGAACCCATCGCTGCAGCTGGAATAATCCATGTAGTTGTACACGAAGAGCGTATTGGGGGAGCCACCATCGCAGGCATTGGTGCCGCCCGAGGGGCAGGTGGATGGGCTACGGATGTGCGGCGGGGTATCGCATACCCGGTCACCGTCCGTGGTGCAATTCCCGTTCGGTGGGCAGGACGTGCCGTCGTTGTCCCCTTCGAAAGTGTGGAACAGGTTCAGCGCATGGCCCAGCTCGTGGGTCAACGTGGTGCTCGTATGGTCCTTGAGGCTGTTGGCCAGGACCACCATGCCATCGTAATCCTGGCCATGGGCCGAAGCGAAATAAGCATATCCCTGGGTCCCGTCCCCGCCGTTGTTATCGTCGATCTCCGACACCACCCAGATGTTGTAATAGCGAAAGGGGTCCCACCGGTCCAGGTCCTTCAAGTCGATGTCGAGAATGCCATTGCCCCCATCGGCCACCCCGTACTGCGCGTAGTCCGGGTTCCCGCTCAAGTCGTAGCGCGTGATGCCGTTGGTGCAATTGCCATTGGGGTCGCGGGCGGCCAAGGCGAATTCCACGCCAAGGTCCACTCCACTGCCGTCGCCGATCGTACCCGGAATATGGCGGAAGCGTTGGTTCAGGGCCTCGATCGCCGAACGCACCTGATCGTCCGACAGCTCCGTGAGCGCGGTGCCATCGGACATGATGTGTACCACCACCGGCACTACCAAGGGGCCACCACCGCGTTCCCAGTCATCACCCTGTGCGAGCACCAGCCCCTCGAAGACCTGCGTGCCATGTGCATACTGGGGGTCCATCAATAGTCGGCGTTCATGCGCACGGTCGAAGCCGCACCTCTCTGCGCCCGGTGGCACCTGGACCTGCGCATGGCCCGCCAGTGGCGCCAGGAAAAAGGAAAGGAAGATCAGGAGAGGAATTCGGAAGTAGGTGAGTTTCATGGCTCGGTGGTTTGGGTTTCTTGATCCTGTAATAGAGGCGGTCCCTGGGAATTTGGGAGGCAATGTTAATCACTGGCGATCCGAAATAAAAGATGATCCCCGTCAATTTTCGCCTGCACACTGTCCCCAATGCAAAAGACCTGCGATCGGTTCATTACATACCGGTTCGGTACGCTTCATCCACAAGCCACGGACTTGCAATGACCGCTCGCTCTTCAGCCGTTCTGGTATGGATATGACCCACTTCCGAACATGTTCCTTCAGCTTGGCGGACCGTGATGGCGCTGGTCAATCGGAAAGAAGAATGGATGATCGGACATCCGGCTCCGGAAGCCCATGGATCCGACCGGGTCCAGGAATGAACGAACAGGGCTGTCACCGCTGGATCACCCGGAGTTCGGTGGAGGTCCTTTCACCAGCAGTGAGGTGTACGATGTACACCCCGCTGGCGATATCGCTCGGCAGCTCGATATTGGTGTTGATGTGATCGCGCCGCTCCCCCGTTACCTTGGCCCAAGCCTTGCAGCCCCACCGCCACATGCGCCGCCCCCTCCTCTTCCTGCTGATCGCTGCCGCATTGGGCGTGTGCTCGGCGCTGATCCATGAGCGATCACCGCAGGAACGCTTGACCACCGCAGCGGCGGAACTACAGGCGCGGATCGATCGGGCGCATGTGGAACTGACGGCGAAGGCACAGGCCGCGCTGGTTGCGAACACCCTGCCCATGGACGAGGGACATGGCAGGGGCGAAGGGGGACTGCGGCTGTACACGGACCATCTGGTTACAGCCTGGACCGATCACGCACCGATCGCCGATGCCACCTTGGACACAGCCCGCGCAGCACACCTCTCCCTACTGGACGGAGCCTACCTGCATGCTTATGTCTCCAGCGGTGATCACAGCGTTCACGCCGTACAGCGGGTCTGGTTCAACCCCCCGTTCGAGAACCAATACCTGCGCAACCACTTCGATCCCGGTTTCACCTTGGCCAAGGGCATCAATGCCACACAGGAACCCGGCCTTGGGCCGGTGGTTCGCGATGCCGATGGCAAAGTGATCCTTCGCCTGCAGTGGGCCGATGACGCGGCGATGCCCGGCACGCGTTCCCTGCTGTCGCTGCTGTTCGCTTTGGCGGCGATCATCTGCGCCATCGCCGCACTGTGGTGGTTTGCCGCAACCTTGCGCGGCGGGTGGGTTTCGCCGCTGCTCTTCATCACCGTCCTGTTGGGTGCCCGCATCGCCACCTTGGCCCACGGCACATTCGATGCGTTGGCCACCTATCCGCTCTTCGACCCCTCGCTCTTCGCCTCCTCGTTCTTCATGCCTTCGCTGGGCGACCTGCTGATCAATACGGTCGTGCTGTTGTGCGTCGCCCTGTTCCTGCACCGGGCCTTGCGCCGTGCCGGAACGCCGGTGCGTCCGTGGCCCCTGGCCATCGGGGCGATGGCCGTGCTCCTTTTCTGCGCCAGCGGCATCGGCTCGGTGATGATCGCCCTGGTGCATGACAGCAGTGTGAGCCTCGACCTTTTCCGCGTGCAGGGCTTTGACGGCTACAGCCTCGCCGCGCTGATCGCGATCGGGGTGCTGCTCTTCGCGTGGTGCGTACTGGCCGATGCCGTTGTTCGCCAGTTCTCCCCCACCCTGCCCGGACCGCGGAAGCTGGGGCTGGCCGTGCTGGCCTGCGCGGTGCTGATCGCGATCAACCACTCAAGGGGCAATTACGACCTGATGCTTGCGCTCTGGCCCCTCCCCGTGCTTTGGCTGCTGGACCGCATGCGGCGGCGCCCCGGCACCATCCCTGCCCTGCTGCTCATCGCCACCCTCGCCCTCATCACCGCCCACGTGCTGAACCGACATACCTTCAAACGCATTGAGCTGGACCGCGAAGCCCTGGCCGAGACCGCCACCACGCGGGAAGACCCTGTGCTCGAACTGCTCTTCGACGAGGCCGAACGGGAACTGACCAAGGACCCCGCCGTGCTCTCCTGGGTCCGCAGCGGTGCCCCCTGCACCTCCACCGATCTGGACCGCCTCGTGCGCCAACCCTTCTTCACCGGGTACTGGGACCGGTACGACCTTCGGCTCCATTTGATCCCGGGAACGGGGGGTTCCTATTGCTCCACTTCGCCCGATGGAACCTCCTCCGCCCAAGCGATCCAGGAACGTTTTGAGCAGGGTGTGCCTGCCGGAAAGCACAACGACCTGCGCATCACCGATCGGCCCGGCGAGGATGCGCTCTACATGGGCCATCTCTGGCTGGACAGCGCACAGCTCTACGTGGAGCTGCGCCCGCGCCTGGTCGCGGACGGCCTGGGATTCCCGGAGATCCTCCTGGCCGGGCAGCGCCCTTCACCCTTCAAGCCCGGGCGTTTCGTGCGGGCGCGCTACGAACGCGGAGTGCTCACCTCATCCTCCGGCCCGTACGTCTTTCCCATTTCGTGGCATCGGCCCATACCGCCGGAGGGGCTTCTTTGGAGCGAAAGCGGTTACGACCTGTTGGCCCAAGGCGACCCGCACGGCGCCATGCTGGTACTGGGCACCCGGATCCCCACCTGGTGGGACCATGTGACCACCTTCTCGTACCTGTTCCTCTTCTTCTGCCTGTTGGCCGCTTTGCCGGGTGCCGCCAGCTTGTTCTTCGGCAGGGATCGGGCGGATCCCATGGGCATCAGCGGGAAGGTGCGCCTGGGCGTGGCCGGTTTCGCCATCGTCAGCCTGCTGCTCTTCACCTTCGGAATGCGGCGCATGCTGGACGTCCGGCAGAGCCAACACAGCACGCGCACCTTGGACGAACGCTCGCGCGGCGTGCTGGCCGAACTGCGCAAAACGCTGCGCGGCGAAGGAACATTGGCCCCTTCGATGACCCCCTACCTGGACCACCTGCTGGGCAACCTCAGCAATGTGTTCTTCACCGACCTCACGCTGTATGGTCCCGATGGCGTGCTCTTTGCCACCTCCCGCGAACAGGTGTTCAACACCGGCCTGCTCGGCAGGCGGATGGACCCCCGCGCCTATCAGCGCCTCGCAGTGGAGGGGGCCTCCTCCTTCATCCACGGTGAGCACATCGGAACGGCCACCTTCACCACCGCCTACATGCCCTTCCGGAACGATCAAGGCGAGGTGCTTGCGTACTTGGCACTCCCCTATTTCGCACGCCAAGGTGAAGTGGAGCAGGAACGAGCAGCGGGCTATGTGGCCCTGGTGAACCTGTTCACCCTGCTCTTCCTCCTGAGCGTGGTGGCAGCAGCACTGATCACCCATTGGACCACCCGACCACTGGAGCTGCTGCGGCGGGGCTTGGAACGTATCGCGCTCGGGGCGCGCAATGAACCGATCAAATACCGCGGAAACGATGAGCTGGGACAATTGGTGAGCGTTTACAACCGCAAGGTGGATGAGTTGCGCGAAAGCGCGATGAGGCTGGCCCGCAGCGAACGGGAAAGTGCCTGGCGCGAAATGGCCAAGCAGGTGGCGCACGAGATCAAGAACCCGCTGACGCCGATGAAGCTCAACATCCAACAGTTCCAGCGCACATGGTCGCCGGAACTGCCCGATGCCAAGGCCCGGCTGGACCGGTTCAGCGATGGACTGGTGCAGCAGATCGAGGCCCTGAGCCGCATCGCCGGGGAATTCTCCGACTTCGCGCAGATGCCGCGGGCACGGCCGGAGCAGGTGGACCTGAACGAGGCCGCTGCTGCCGCAACGGCGCTCTTCGCTGCCGATCCCAGTGCCGAAGTTGTGCTTCACCCCGGGCCTTCGTTGCTGGTCTCCGCGGATCGGGAGCATCTCCAACGTGCCTTCACCAACCTGATCAAGAATGCGCTCCAAGCCATGCCGGAGGGGCGATCCGGACGTGTGGAGGTGATGCTCAGCAAGGAGGGCAACTCCGCCGTGGTGGAAGTGCGCGACAACGGGACCGGTATAGACCTGGCCGATCGGGAGCGCATCTTCCAGCCCAGCTTCACCACCAAGAGCAGTGGCATGGGGCTGGGCTTGGCCATCGTGCAACGCATGGTGGAGAATGCGGGTGGCAGCGTGCGGTTTGAAACGTCCACGGAATCCGGAAGATCAGGCACCTCATTCTTCATGGAATTGCCTTTGAGCGAAGAAGAACGGCCATGACCACGTGGGAATCTGCATACGCGGATCATTCCCTCAAAGCTCGCGGGAGCGGATCCCTGCCACTGGTGCTGTAGCCGATACATTTGCCCAACATGATCGATCAGTTGTTGATCGGCCATCCTAAAACGCATTGAGATCCATGTCCTATTCGAATCTTTTGATCGCTGATGCCAACGGCATCCGCACCATCACCATCAACCGGCCGGACCAGCTGAACGCGCTGAACCGCGCCACCATTGCCGAGCTGGACCAAGCGCTGAACGAGGCCGAGGCCGACAAGAACGTTCGCGTACTGATCATCACCGGCAGTGGCCCCAAGGCCTTCGTGGCCGGGGCCGACATCAAGGAGTTCGCGCACTTTTCCGTGGAGGAGGGCAAGATGCTCAGCGCCGAGGGCCATAAGCAACTCTTCGACCACGTGGAGCGCTTGGAAAAGCCGGTGATCGCCGCAGTGAACGGATTCGCCTTGGGCGGCGGATTGGAACTGGCGATGAGCTGCCACTTCCGCGTAGCCAGTGACAATGCACGCATGGGCTTGCCGGAAACGAGCTTAGGGGTGATCCCCGGCTACGGTGGCACACAACGCCTCGCGCGCCTCGTGGGCAAGGGCAAGGCCATGGAGATGATCTTCACAGCAGGCATGATCAAAGCCGACGAAGCCCTGCAATGGGGACTGGTGAACCACGTTGTACCACAGGACCAACTCATGGCCAAGTGCAACGAGCTCGCCACCGCGATCATGAAAAACTCCCCCACCGCGTTGGCCGCCGCCATACGCGCCGTGAACGCCGGTTACGAACCGGGCGCCGACGGCATGCAACGCGAGATCGAGGAATTCGGAAAGTGCTTCGGCACTGCGGATTTTGAGGAGGGAACGAGTGCATTCTTGGGGAAGCGGAAAGCGGAATTCAAGGGGAATTGAGGGTGATGAAATGCGATGGTACGCGGATGACGCGGATCGAGCTGATCACCACGGATCTGATTACTGGCTTGGATGGAACACAGATGACGCAGATCGGGCGGATCAACTCTGATCAGATCAAGCCCAGGAACGCGTTATCTGCGACATCATATCCATCCGCGTTATCTGCGTTCTATTGAGCACTCTCAGCAAACTCGCAGGCCAGACGGCCATCTATGGGGTAAGCAGCATCGTAGCGCGCTTCCTCAACTACCTGCTTACGCCGCTCTATACCAGTCGCGGGGTGTTCGCGCCAGCGGCTTTCGGGGTGATCACTTCCCTCTATGCGTGGACGGCCTTTCTCAACGTGGTGCTCACCTTCGGGATGGAGACCACCTTCTTCCGCTTCGCGAGCAAGAACGAAGGCAGTAAAGGGGTGTACACCACCGCCGTGTACCTGCTTACGGCCACCACCGCGCTCTTTGTGGTGCTCGGGCTGTATTTCGGGAACGGCATCGCGTCCTTCATCGGCTACCCGGACCACGCCACATCGGTGCGGCTGTTGGTGGTGATCATCGGGATCGATGCGGTCACGGTGGTGCCCATGGCCCGCTTGCGCCAGGAGAACCGGCCTTGGAAGTTCGCCGCCATCAACGTGCTCAGCGTGATCGTGAACATCGGCTTCAACCTGTTCTTTCTCGCCTACTGCATGCCGAAGTTCAACGCGGGAGAGAGCAATGCGCTGATCGATGCGGTGTATGATCCAACATTCGGCGTGGGCTATGTCTTCCTCGCCAATGTGATCAGTAGTGGCCTGAAATTCCTGTTGCTCATCCCCGAATGGCCGAGCTTCCGGCTCGGCGAGGATCGTTCGGGTTTCGATGCAAAGCTGCTGCGGCCGATGTTGGCATTCGGCCTCCCGCTCCTGGTGGCGGGCCTGGCAGGCATGACCAATGAAACAGCCGACCGCGTCCTGATGAAGCATTTGCTACCGGCGAACATCGCGGATACGCAGATCGGCATCTACGGCGCATCCTACAAGCTGGCCATCCTTATCACGCTCTTCATCCAAGCATTCCGCTTTGCGGCGGAACCTTTCTTCTTCAGCCACGCCAAGGAGAAGAACAGCCGGGAAACATTCGCCCGCATCATGAACATCTTCGTGGCGGTGTGCATGGGCGCCTTCCTATTGGTGATGCTCTTCCTCGATCTGTTCAAGTGGTTCATCCCCAACCCGGACTATTGGCCCGGCCTGGTGGTGGTACCCATCCTGATGATGGCCAACGTCTTCCTCGGCATCTACTACAACCAAAGCGTGTGGTACAAGCTGAGCGATCGCACGCGGGCCGGAGGGACCATCGCCATCATCGGAGCCATCATCACCTTGGCGCTGCTGTTCTGGTGGATCCCGATCTTCGGCTACTTGGGCGCTGCTTGGGCCACCTTCATCTGCTACGCCTCCATGACCGCCATCAGCTACGTATGGGGACAGCAGCACTACCCGATCCCATACAACGTGGGGCGCGTGCTCGGGTATATGGCCGTCGGTGTTTTCCTCTGGTGGGGCTGCGAGCAATTGCCACTGGACGGCCCGGTGAAATATGCCGTGCGCGCCGTGGTTCTGCTGGGCTACCTCGGCTTCGCTTGGCGGCAGGAACGGCCTTCTGGTCAGAGGAACTCAGCGGGTGGATAGCTGAAAGCTGAAAGTGGAAAGCTGAAACACGCCGCTCACTTCAACCGCGCCAAGTACTTGTCCTCCTCCACCCGCATGGCGGCACGCTTGGCCACGCTCTTGTCGCTGTGGCCCAGCAGGTGCAGCAGGCCGTGGACCATCACGCGGTGCAGCTCCTGCCGAGCTGTCACGCCGTAGGTCTTCGCATTCTCCCGCACACGGTCGTAGCTGATCAGGATGTCACCGGAGATGCCGGTGCCGGTCTGCAGGTCGAAGGTGATCACGTCGGTGAACTCGTCGTGGCCGAGGTAGCGTTTGTTGTAGGGCAGAAGACCCTTGTCGTCCAGGAGTACGAAGGTGACCTCACCGATGGAATGGCCATGGTCGGAGGCTACGGCGCGGATCCATTTCCGCAGCCGTTCCCGATCGCGAAAGGCGTTGGTGATACCAAGAGCCTTGAACGCGATGGTGCCGTCCGGGGCCATTATTCGGTGACCGGCGTAAGGCTGAAGGTGAGCGCTACGGTGGCTCCGTTGTCGGAAAAGTCCACGCTGTCCGAGAGGGCCCGCATCAGGAACACCCCGCGACCGTGCGGCTTTTCGATGTTCTGCGGGTCCGTGGGATCGGGCAGGTGCTCGAAGTCGAAACCCGGACCCTCGTCATTGACAATGAACGTGATCTTGTCCCCTTCCGCGATGTACCCGAGCATCACCTGCTTGGCCGGGTCCAGTCCGTTGCCGTGGTGGATCGCGTTGTTCACCGCCTCGGTGAGCGCGATAAGGATGTTCCCGTAAAGCGATTCATGCACTTTGTAGCGTGCGCAGGCCTCGTCGATCATCTTTTCGGCCAAGTGGATGTTCTCGGCCTTGGCGGCAAACTCGATGCGCTCAGTGAACTGGATATCCTCGGTCGGTGCTCCCATGGTCTGCTTTAGGGTCGGTCAAAAGTATCGAAATACTGATCCACACGGTCCTTGTAGTAGGGTTTAAGGCCCGGAGGCACGGTGCGCAACAGTTCGGCTTCGCGCATTTTGTCGCGCTGGTAGTTGAAAAACCGCGCCGGGTCGGGGTGGTCGCGGTCCTTGCCCCGGGTGCTCTCCCGTTTCTGGTCCAGCTCCCGCTCCCGTTCCGCTTTCTCCGCTTCCAGCAAGCGCGTCATGATGTCCTGCTGGCGCTTGATGGATTCCTGCGTGAGGTTCTTGTTCACGATATCCTTCTCGTTCTGCTCCATCTGCTCGGCCAGCTTCTGCAAGCTGTTGCCGCTACCGGAACCATCCTTGTTGAGCTCCTGGGCCATGCGCTGCATCTCCTGGCGCAATGCGGCCTGTTGGGCTGCCAGTTGGGCAAGCTGCTGGCTCATGCCGGCTCCCATGCCTCCCGGGTTCTTCTCCCCGGGTTTCTCTCCCGGCTTCTTCCCTTTTTCCAGCGCCTTCTTCATCTCCTCCAGCTGCTTGGACAAAGCCTCCTGTTGGCTCTTGATCTTCTGCATCTTCTTGCTGTCGCCGCTGCTGCTGCCCGCACCGCCAGGTTTCTTGCAGCTCCCCTTGCCCGGCATGCCGCTGGCCTGTTGCTGCATCTGCTGCAGTGCCTCGTCGAGCATCAGGGCCAAGTTGTTCAGGGAGGTCATTGCACGTTGCTGGCGGTCCGCCGCCAAGGGACGTTCGCGGTCATTGGCCCGCGCCTCGGCCAGGTGGGAAAGGGCTTGGTCCATGTTCTCGTTCACCAGGTTCATCTCCCGGTTCACCATGGCCTGCAACTGCGGCACGCGCTTGCTCAATGCGAAAAGCGAATCCTCCACGAGCTTGGCATCGTTGCGTAGCTTTTTCTGCTGCCGCCCGATGTCCACCAAGCGCGGGTCCCGCACGGCGGTGGCCTCCAACTCGTCCATGTTCGCCTCCTGGTCGAAGCTGAGCTGAACGATGTTCTCCAACAGTTGCCGCAGCGCATCCATGTCCTCCTCGGCCTGCTCCTGCTGGTCCTGCTGCATGCTGTTCCGCATTTCCATGGCCAACTGCTCCATCTGCTCACCCGCCTTTTTCTGGCTCTCACTGGCCTTCTTGTCCTGCTTCTTCTCCAGCTGCTCGCTGCTGTTCTTCTGCTCCTGTTCGATGCTCTCCTCCTGCTCATCCGTCTTCGGCAGGTCCAGCGGACGCTCCAAGGCTTCGTTCTTCTTGGCCAAGGAGTCCAGTTGATCGCGAACGTCCTGGAACTCCTTGTTCAGCGAGTCCTGCTTCTGCTTCAGGTCCTCCTTGTCGCGCTCACCCTCCTTGGTCTCCTCGCTCAATTTCTGTTGCTCCTCGGCCAGCTTGTCCAACTGCTCGGCGATGTCCTCCGCCTTCTGCTCCACCTCCATCTGCTTGAACTGCTCCAAGGCCCGGTCCAGCTCCTTTTCGATGTCCTCCTGGCTGAGCTTCATGTCCTGCATCTTCTCCTGCAGCTGCTCCTTGTCGATCTTCTCCAGCATCTCCTGTACCTGCCGGTAGAGCTCCTTCATCTCCTCGCTCAACACGTTCTCGAAGAGCTCCTGCACCTGCTGTTGCTTCTGCAGGATCCGCTCGTCGCTTTCCTTGAAGCTCTGCTGCTCCTGTTGCGTTTGCTTAAGCTGCTCGGTGGCTTTTTCAATGCGCTGCTCCAGTTGCTTTTGCCGGTCCAGCACGTTCTGCATCTTCTGCTTGTCCTGCCAGTTCAGCTCTTTCTTGTCCTGCATTTCGCGGCGCATCTTGTCCAGGTCGCGCTGGAGGTCCTGGGCCTGCTTGATGCTTTCGCGCAGCTCGTCCTTGATCGCCTCGCCCTGCTTGTCCTGCTTCTCCGCCAGCTCCTTCAGGGTGGGCGCCTCGAAGACCTGCGTGGTGCTGCGTGCGCTCTTGCTGCCATTGACGCCGTCGTTGTCCCACACCTCGAACCAGTATTCCAGCTTGTCGCCCGGCATCAGGCGCAGCTCGCCGAGGTCCTCGAAGTCGAAAAAGCTCTGGCGCGTGGTGTTGGGCTGGATGCCGATGTTCTTGGTGACCTCGCGCTTGTCCGCGGGAATGCTGTCGCCGCCCTCGGTGATGCGGTAGTGGAAGGCGAGCCGCTTGAAGCCGTGGTCATCACCGATGTCGCCCTTGAAGTAGAGGCGGCGCGGTGAGAGGCTGTCGGCCTTTTGCTCCACGGCGATGGTGGGATACAGGTCCGGGACCACGTCCACGCGGTATTGTGCCGGGGTCTGTGCCTTCAGTTCGCCGTTGCCGGGGATCAACGCGTAGGTGCTGCCCTTCAGGAAGCGACGGCTTGCCGTGAACCGCTGGTCGCCGGGACTGGCCGGAAGCAGGGTGTAGGTGGTGTCGTCAAATGCGATGGCCAGCTTGTCCGCGCTGCGCGTCTCGGCCATCCACGTAACGCGGGTACCGGCGGGCACGCTGATGTCGCCGGAATTGCTGCTCACGCTGTTCTTCAGGCCCAGGTAGGGCGGATAGTCCAAGGCCACGGTAAGCCCGAGCAGCATGGGGTTGGCCTCGGTGTTCAGGCGCATGGCCGCGCTGTGGAAGCCGTCCGCGCCGAGGTGGAAATCCACCGGCTCCTGCACATTGCGGAAGCGGTGCGTGAAGTGCGAGGCATCCTGCCGCACCAAGGGGATCCGCTTGCCGCCCACTTCCAGGAAAACCTGCTGCGGCAAGGCATCGCCCTTCATCTCCACGTTCAGTTCGAAGTCCTCGTTCTCCGGCACGGTCAGTTCCTTGTTCAAGACCACGAACTGAAAGGGTGCCTCCGGCAGGAACTCCGTGCCGTGGGCAAGGAGTCGTTTCGTCGGTCCGGTGATGACGCTCGGCGCGGCGAAGAGCATGATCAGCAGTATGCCCACGGGTGGCAGCGCATAGCGTAGGTAGCGGCGGTTGAGCCGCAGGTCGATGGCCGTGCTGAACGGCACGGGCGAGAGTTCTCGGCTGCGCTGGGCGATGCTGGCCTCAATGAGCATGCGCCGCTGTGGGTCCTCGTCCCTTTGGCCGCGCAGTTGCAAGGTGTTCAGCAGCTTGTCCTTCACCTGCGGGAAATGGTTGCCCACGATCCCGGCGGCCTCGGCATGGGTGATCGCCGCCCCCAAACGGAAGAGCTTTACCAGCGGTCCCACGATGAACTTCACCAGCACCACCAGCGAAACCGCCGCCAGCGCCCAGAACAGGGCCGTGCGCACCCCGGTGCCGAAGCGGCCGAAGTACTCGCTCAGGGAGACCACCAGGAAAAAGAGCACGAGCAGCCCCACGCTGTACAGGGCCCCCCGGATCAAGCGGTCCTTGTAGTACTTGCGGATGAAACCATCCAGCTTGGTGATGAGCAGGTCGTAGTCGGAAGCCATGGGCGCAATGGGGTGCCCTGCCACAACGGGACGGCACCAACGGAATTGTCCCGAAAGTTAGGCAGTCTCGCGGGTTTGCCGATCCCAAGGGTCCTGAACGGAACAGACCGGCCGATCGGCCATCTCGTGGGCACACGCTCTCATGGTGGCACGTGAGCTGCTGCGGGAGGGCCATTGGGAAGGGAATAGCGAGGCTGTTCCAGACGGCGGAACCGATCCCCGCTTCCCCGACGCCATTTCCCCGTTATACCCGTTCTACCCGTCATGGCCGAAGGGCCGGAATGGGGGTTTCCGGGGTGCGCTTTGGGAGACCTCGTAGAAATACGGGTTTTCCCGGTTCCCCCCGTGGGAATTGGGATACGGCATCAATTAAACGTAAACTTGTATGTCCCGTACGTCGATACGAACATTACTAAAATCCCAGGACCATGACAACCATGACCGCCGCACCGGTACTTGAAAAACTGAACCTGAGCGCCGCCAACACGGCGTTCATTAAGCGCGCGAGCAAATTGCTGATCAACGGCGAATGGGTGCACTCCGCGAGCGGCAAGACCTTCCCTACGTACAACCCCGCGACGGGGGAGGTGATCACCCGCTGTGCCGAAGGGGACAAGGAGGACATCAAGCGCGCGGTGGCCGCAGCACGAGAGGCCTTTGAGAAGGGACCATGGAAGACGATGACCGCCGCCGAACGCGGACGGATCATCTGGAAGATCGGCGACCTGATGCTGGAGCACATCGACGACCTTGCGGAGCTTGAAGCATTGGACAATGGCAAAACACGCAGCGTCGCCCGCCATGTGGACCTGCCCCTCGCCCTGGATGCGTTCCACTACATGGCAGGCTGGGCCACCAAGATCTGCGGGCAGACCTTCCCCATTTCCGTACCTTATGTTCCCGGCGGGAATTTCCATGCGTTTTCGCTGCGCGAACCCGTGGGCGTAGTGGGCCAGATCATCCCCTGGAACTTCCCGCTGCTGATGGCCGCCTGGAAACTGGGGCCCGCGCTCGCGGCCGGATGCACGGTGGTGTTGAAGCCGGCGGAACAGACCCCCCTCACCGCCTTGCGACTGGGCGAATTGATGATCGAGGCCGGTGTGCCTCCCGGCGTGGTGAACATCGTGACCGGATACGGCGAAACCGCAGGTGCTTCGCTGGCTGCGCATGATGATGTGGACAAGGTGGCCTTCACCGGGTCCACGGAAGTGGGCAAGTTGATCGTGCAGGCCGCCGCAGGCAATCTGAAGAAGGTGAGCTTGGAGCTCGGCGGCAAATCACCGAACGTGATCTTCAAGGATGCACCGGACCTTGCCGGTGCGATCACGGGCGCGGCCAACGCGGTGTTCTTCAACCACGGCCAATGTTGCGTGGCAGGTACCCGGCTGTATGCCGAAAAGTCCGTTTTCGACCAGGTGGTCGATGGCATCTCGGAACAGGCCCAAAAGATCAAGCTCGGCTTCGGGCTTGACCCGGACACCGATATGGGACCGCTGGTTTCCGAGGAACAACTGGCCCGCGTGACCGGCTACCTTGACGCGGGTCGTCGCGATGGCGTTGAATTCGTGACCGGCGGAAAGCGGTTCGGCGACCGCGGATACTTCGTGGAACCAACGGTGATGACCAAGACGAAGAACACGATGAGCGTGGTGCAGGAGGAGATCTTCGGCCCCGTGCTCGTGGCGCAGCCCTTCAGCGATGAGGAGGAGCTGATCAACATGGCCAACGACACTACCTACGGCCTCGCTGCGGCGGTCTGGACCAAGGACATCAGTCGTGCACACCGCATCGCCAAGGCCTATCGCGCAGGTACTGTTTGGGTGAACTGCTACAACATCTTCGACTCTGCCCTGCCCTTCGGTGGGTACAAGCAAAGCGGCTGGGGTCGTGAAATGAGCGGTGAGGCCCTGGAACTTTACACCGAATCGAAGGCCGTGATCGTCGCCCTTTGATGGCTCGCGCTAAGGGGGCATAAGGGCACGCCCCTTCACGCGTTCAGCCTTCCTCCACATGCAATGCGCCACCTGCCATAACGAAAACCCGCCGGGTGCCCAGTATTGCGCTCACTGCGGGACAACCGCACCGCCGACATGCCCCCGGTGCGGCACCGGTAGCATTGCGGGTGCCCGGTTCTGTCATTCCTGCGGAAGCGCATTGGCGGATACGACCGTTCCCGATGCGGGGATCGAGCCGGGGCATCAGGCCATGTCGATCGCGGAAGCCGCACCCGAATCCACCTTCGCCGAGCAGCGGCAGCTCTCGGTGATCTTCAGTGACCTGGTGTCCTTCACCCAGCTTTCCCAGCAGCTGGACCCGGAGGACCTGAACACGGCGGTGCATGCGTACTACGAAGTGTGCCGGGCCGTGTGCGAGCGTTACGAGGGCCATGTCGCCAACTACCTCGGCGATGGCGTGCTCATGTACTTCGGTTATCCCAAAGCGCACGAGGACGATGCCCCCCGAGCCGTGCGCACCGGGCTCGCCGTGATAGAGGGCATCACCGCGCTGAACGAGCGCTTGCAAAAGGAGCTCAACGTAAGGCTGGCCGTGCGGGTGGGGATCCATTCCGGGATGATGATCGTGGGGGACGACCGTGCCGGGAACTGGGAGAAGATGGCCCTCGGCGAAACGCTGAACATCGCAGCTCGCGTGCAAGGCGTGGCTACGGCAGGTTCCGTGGCGATCAGCTCCGTCACACAGCAACTGGTCGAAGGTTTCTTCTCCTCGCGCAGCATGGGTATCCACACGCTGAAAGGTGTGGAACAACCGATGGAATTGTTCGCCGTTATGCACGAGAGCACGGCGCGTGGCCGCCTCGAGGCCGCCGGCCGGTCCACGCTCACCCCGCTCACCGGCAGGCAGGATGAAGTGGACCTGCTGCTTGAGGAATGGCGGCGGGCATGCGACGGTGATGGTCGCACCGTGCTGATCAACGCCGAGGGCGGGATGGGGAAATCCCGATTGGTACACATGCTGAAGGAACACGTGGCCGGCATGCCCGCCGCTTGGCTGACGCCCTGCCAGTGCTCCCCGTACCATCAAAGCACATCCATGTATCCGTTCATCGACCTGATCGAACGGGTGGTGCTGAAGTTCGAACGGCATGAATCGCCGCGCGACAAACTGAAGAAGCTCGAGGGCATGCTCGTGCAGTACGGCTTCCATATCCCGGACAGCCTGCCCGTGTTCGGCGCGTTCCACTCGCTGCCACCGGAAGCCGGATATGTGCCCACGCCCCTGGACCCCGCACGACAACGCCGCGCGTACATGGACGCGATGGTGAGCATCCTGAAGGACCGGTCCCTGAAGCAACCCCTGCTATTCGTGGTAGAGGACCTGCACTGGGTGGACCCCACCACGCTGGAAACGCTGAGGGAACTGGTGGACGTGGCGGACAGGCACAACATGATGATGCTCTTCACTTGCCGACCGGAGTTCGAGTCGCCTTGGAAGGACCACCGCAGCGTGCGGACCATGGCGCTGCCACGGCTCGACCCGGAGCAAACACGCACGCTGTGCAAGCATGTGGCCAAGAGCAAGCAACTACCGGATGAGGTCGTGGAGCAGATCATTGAACGGGCCGATGGCGTACCGTTGTTCACCGAGGAGTTGACGAAGATGATCATTGGGTCGGGGCTGCTGGAGGAGGACGGGAACACGTATGTGCTGACCGGCCCCTTGCCGCCCTTGGCTATCCCGGCCACCTTGCAGGATTCGCTCATGGCCCGGCTGGACCGCCTTGCGGCGGTGAAGGAGGTGGCCCAGGTCGGTGCGGTGATCGGCCGGAGCTTCAGCTACGAGCTGATGCACTATGTGTTCCCGGTGGAGGATGCCGTGCTGAAGCACAGCCTCGGGCAATTGGTGGCGGAAGAGATCATCGAACGTTCCGGCGACACCGTGCACGGGGAGTACACCTTCAAGCATGCACTCGTGCAGGAAGCAGCCTATCGTTCATTGATCAAAAGCCGGCGCCAGCACCATCACCGATTGATCGCGCACGCCTTGGAGGAACACTTCCCGGAGATCGTGGAGGCGGAACCGGAAATGCTCGCGTACCACTATGCCAAAGCGAACCTTGGCTGGCAGGCCATACCCTACCTGCAGCGCGCGGGCGAGAAGGCATCGGACCGGTCCTCGCATGTGGAGGCCATCACGCATTTCGAGCGCGGGCTTGAACAGGTGCGCTCCCTTTCGGACACCGGCCAACGCTGGCAGTTGGAGATCTGCCTGCTCATCGCATTGGGCGCATCGCTCACCGCCACCAGCGGATACGGCACCAAGGAGGTGGAGCAGACCTATACGCACGCGCGGGACCTGTGCGAGCAGTTCGGCACGCCCGCGCAATTGTTCCAATCCAGCTATGGGCTGTGGCGCCTGCACATGCTCCGCGCCGAGTACGATATCGCGATCAAGCAAGGGGAATACCTGCTGGAACTCGCGCAACGACAGGACAGCACCGCCTTCCTGATCGCCGCGCACCGGGCGCTCGGTGCCACGCTCTTCTACAGGGGGTATTTCGATCGCGCGCGGAAACATGTGGAAAGCGTGATCGCCATGACCGGCGAGGAGGATGACAGCAGCACCCTGATCCGCGACATTTACGATGTGGTGGACCCCCGCGTAACGTGCCGCTCCTACCGCTCGTGGATCCTGTGGATGCAAGGCTTCCCGGACAGGGCCCGAAAGGAGAGTGCCCGCGCCATGCGGCTGGCCGAGCGCCTCGACCATCCGTTCTCCATCGCGCTCGCGTTGAGCTTTGCCTCCTGGTTGGAGCAATTCCTCGGCAATGCCGGACGGGTGAGGGAACTCGCCGGGAAAGCGATCGCACATTGCCAAGCACACGGCTTCCCGTTCTGGGTGGGCTGGAACCAGGTATTGCTCGCTTGGGCCTCGGCCCATGAGGACGGCGCGACACCTGCCCACATTGCCGACATCGAGGAAGGGCTGGTACACTGGAAGGAGAACGGATCGAACCTGGGCCGCAGCTATTTCTTCTGCCTGCTCGCGGAGACGCTTCTTCGCCTGGGTGAACCCGTCCGCGCCATGGAGATCCTCACACGTGCGCGCACCTTCATCTACGAACGCGACGAGCGCTACTGGGAAGCCGAGTACCACCGCTTGAGCGGCGAAGCGGAACTGGCCATGGGCACCGACCCCCACCAGGCGCGGATCCGATCGCGCGAGGCATTGTACGTGGCGCGGCATCTCGGTGCCCGGTCATTGGAGCTTCGGGCGCTGACAAGCCTGTCCAGGCAAAGCGGACCGGACGGCAATGGGAAAATCGGGCTTGAACTGGCCGAGCTGCTAGGTCAATTCGCGGAAGACACGAACACGCCGGACCTCATCGCGGCACGCTCACTGGTGCAACGCGCTGTCGGGTAGCTCGAAGCTCGGCCCCAGCACCGTACCCGCCACGCCGCTCGGTACGTTCATCAAGGCCGAAGCACGCTGTTTCAATAGCAGCATGTACGGAACGGAACGCTGAAGGCTTTCCTTCTTCCCGTTCAGGCCCTTCTCCAATTCCTGCAGCAGCTTCCACCAGGTCTCGTTGCACTCGTCCATCACCTTCCGGCGTGGATCATCGGCCGTGTACCATCCGCTTTTGGGGTTGCTGATCATGTTCTTCATGCGGGTCCAATCCACGGGCAGCACCGCGCCGGTGGGGCCGCTCGCCGGTGTGTCGCCCTGTTGGAAGCGGCGGCCCAGGCTGATCTCCATGAAGCGGTAGTAGTGCGCCAGTTCAAAGCCGATGCCATCGATCACCTGGCCCTTTTCGGATATGCCGTGATCGTTGCCCTCGCCCTGATGGATGATCTCCTTGCACGCCGCGATCGCCGATCCCCAGCTGTTCACCAACACCACCTTGCCATGCCCGTTGTAATAATCGCTCGGTGCGACCTGCCGCTCCGGGTGGTGATCGAAGCGGATCTCGCCCTTCTTGGCCAGACGCACGATGGCTTCCATGATCGCCGCATAGAACTGCCCGATGGTACCGTAGCCATCCGCCTTCGCGTGCGTGTCCTTCGGCGTGGGCAGCTCGATGCGCATGAAGGTCTGCAACGCGGCGATGCTCAATGGTTGAATGCTCACTTGGAACGAGCCGTCGCTATCCGGAAGGATCGCGGGGTACTCGGGTGCCACGCCCTTCATTGCGAGCACGGGATCACCCCCGATGGCGTTGAGGATGTTCGCCGCGAGGATCATGTGCAGCATCTCCTCCATCATCACGCTGCGCACCAGTCCTGCCACCTCCAGGTTCGTGCCTTCCTCAATGGAAGCAAGCGCCGTGAGGTATGGCGGTATGGTGGAGAGCTCGAGTTCCAGCGCCACCTGCAGGTGATCGCGAAGGGACTTCGCATCCGGGATCTCATGAGGTCTCTTCCGCTGGACCGCGGCACGCTTTGCGCCATGGAGTGGCTTGATCGCCCGAACGAGCTCACTGAATTTGTGCGTCAGGTTCATAGGGCCTTGGATGTGTGCTTGTCCAGGTCCTTGATGATCGCTCGGGAGGCCCGGAACGCCAACGCCGCCATGGTGAGCGAAGGGTTCGATGTGCCGAAGGTGGGCATGGCCCCGCAGCCCACCAGGTAGAGGTTCTTGTGGTCCCAGCAGCGCAGATGGGAGTCCGTGACGGAGTTGTTCCGGTTACTGCCCATGCGGTGTGTGCCCACATAATGACCGCAACCCTTGTAGGAGTATACCTTGCCATTGTACTCGGCATGGCATGGATCACTGACGCTGTACTGGGTCTTGTTGGTGATGCCCGCCTTCTTGAAGATCCGCTCGCTGATCCGTACGCCGGCCTCCATGGTCCTGCGCACATAATCCGAAAGTTCGTAGTGGATGATCGGCCGCGGCACGCCGAGCGGATCGAGGAAGTTGCGGTCTATCGTGACGCGGTTGTACGCCTCTCCCACCTGCTCGATCTCGAATTGCAAGGTCACCTGGCGGGAAAAGTCATGCGCCACCTTCTGCCGCAACGCGCTGCCGAACATGCCCTGGCCCACGAGCTGCGCGAAGGGAACATCCGGCGCAAAGGCGCTCCAGATCCAACCCCAGTTGTCGATCGGCAGCACGAACGCGGCCATCTCCGAACGGAAGGGACCGTCGCGGAAGGTGGGGATCGCGTTGGTTTGGCCGGGACCGCGGAAAGGCCAGACCGGCTCGTCCATCAAACCCCAGGTCAGCATCGTGGGATGGTCCATCAGGTTGCGCCCCAATTGATCGCTGTGGTTGCCGATATCGGAGAGCAGCATCAGCTTCGCCGTTTCCACCGCGTGCGCCGCGATGATGTACACCCTGCCCTTGGCGCGTTTCTTCCGTGCCGGTGCCCCATCCTGTGCATAGGCCATGTACTCGATGTACTGGACCCGCCCGTTATCCTTGCTCGTTTGGATGAAGGTGGCCACGGACTGGCATTCGATCGTGACAAGCGATACCGGGCCTTTTTTGAGGGCTTGTGCCCGGTTCAAGGTGCGGTGCGCGGAGTACTTCGCCTGCACCGGGCAGATCGGCGCACAGCTGGAATTGCCTTGGCAGCGCTCGCCTCGCAACGGGTCGCTTTGGGTACCCGTGGGTGAATAGTCGCCCTTCTTTCCGCTCAAGGGATCCACATAGTCCGGGTTGGGCATGCCGTTGCGGCCCTGTGGCGTCGGCGTGACCCTGATCTTGTAGTCCTTGCCGCCAACATCCACTTTCAGGTCACCGATGCGCGCAGCCAGTCGCTTGGCCACGTAGCTGTCCGGCATCTTCTTCATCGGGTAGGTGTAGCCTTCCCAATAGGTTTTCGGGTCCACGCCGGGCAGCCAGTACTCACCCACATCGCCGGAAACACCGATCTCGCGCTCGGCACTTTCGTAGTCCTTCCGCAGCTCGTCGTACCCGATGGGCCAATCCACGCCCACGCCGTACATCGAGCGCATCCGGAAGTCGTTCGGCAGCATGCGCAGGGCACACGCCAACCAGTGCATCGTGGTGCCACCCTTGGAACGGGTGTAGTCGCTCCCGAAATTCTGCGGCCCCTTCTGCACGAAATAACCCAGGCTGTTCGGCACGCCCTTCTTGATCGGTGCCAATTGCAGCACATCGGGTTGCGGAGCCATGGCGGTGGGCGGATACGGGGAGTTGGGCACCTTGGCCAGCGCGCCATGGAAGGTGTCCACCACCGATCGCCAGCCGTCCTCATCATCGCGGATGCTGCGGCCCGCTTCCAGGACCAGCACGCGCTTGCCCTTGCGCGCGAGCTCCAGGGCCACGATCGCGCCGGATGCGCCTGCACCAACGATCACGGCATCATACTCCTCGGTGGTCGGTATCAATTCCTTCATCATGGCTCGGCATCGGTGTTCACCTTCACCAGGGGGGGATAGCTCCACGAGCCGTATCCCATGGGTTTGGCGGCCTGCGGATGCGTGCCGAAGGCCGGCCACACGAGCCCTTCGCGATAGGCTTTCGGCGAGACCACCTGCGACACATCGTTCATGCACGATCCATAGGTATCGCTCCACGCGGAAGGCATGGCGCTCCATGTGCCCATGTACCATAGGGTGATGATGCGTTGTGCGATCGGCCCGTATTTGGGGTCGTTCATCACGCGTTTGCCCAATGCCGCTTCGAGTTCCTTCGCGTTCCTGCTTTTTGCGAAGGCGCTTCCGCACGCGGAGAGGAACTCACCCGCAATGGCACTTCCCACCCGGCCCAGCAGCAGGTTCCAATAGCTCTCGCTCATGCCCGTGCCCTGCAGTTCCACCACCTCGAACGCCGTGAGCGCCGCGGAAGCAGCGAGGAACTGTTCGGCTGGATCGGAAGGGTAGTCCATGGGGAGGTGGATCGGACGATCAGACAATTGGACGATCAGGGGATCGGACGATCGGCATTACTTCTTCTTCCCGAGGTCCACGTAATAGGCCCTGTTCTCGGCAGCGGCGGGTGGTGAGATGAAAATGCGCACGGCCACCACTTTCGGGGAACGGCCCAGGACGGTGCGCAGGTCCTGCGCCATGGGATGCGTGCTCTTGCCGATGGTGAACTTGAACTTCGCACGGTGTTCCTTGCTCAATCCCAAGTACTCCTCGTACATGCCGAACATGTTCCACCGCGACCCGATCAGGTCCATGTCCTTCCCGCCCGGTGGCCGGTTGGGCCCGCCCGGCAACATGCTGTACAAGGTGAGGGGCGAGCCATTGCCCACCGTGAACGGGATCTTGCTCAGGTCGGCCTCCAGCGTATAGATCGCACGGGACTTGTCACCAGCGAACTTCGGGTCGAAGACGGTGTAGTTCCACGTCTTCTGCTC
Organism: Flavobacteriales bacterium; assembly: GCA_019912395.1. Taxonomy (GTDB): domain Bacteria; phylum Bacteroidota; class Bacteroidia; order Flavobacteriales_F; family PHOS-HE28; genus PHOS-HE28. The sequence goes on from JAIOIH010000028.1 coordinate 25,658, forward strand.
GGGCAGGTCGGGCGTGGGCACCAGGTAATCGAAGGTGGTGAGGAACTTGCGCTCGCCGAACACCGCGATACCCGCCTTCACCGCGATCGGATTGTCCGCCGGTACGTGCAGGCGCATCTCGCCGATCAACTTCGTCTGCTCGTTCCCGCGCAGGTACTCGGCCAGAAGCATCACGGGAACGTCCTTCTCGCTCTTCTCCGGGTAGGCGTGTACATTGAACTCGATCTCGTTGGTGGGTGCCACCGCCATGCCGATATGTGCACCGTAGTTCTGGAAATTCAGCGACACCAGCGCCATGCCCTTCGCCTCCGGATCGAGAAAACGCGCCGGTTTCAATCGCGTGTCCTTCAGCAGCGGGGTCACCAGTTTGGCATCCACCCAGTAATAGGTCCAGAGCAGCGAAAGCGAACTGTAGAAGAACGGCATTTTGAAGGTGGCGTCCTGCGGAGGGAAGATGGGTTGCTTGGCCATGGTGGGGGATCAGGGTGAATGTTCTACAAGCTTACCGGACCAAAAGCGCTGGTCCACACAAGGTGGGTCGGAGCCGTTCGGGTCGCGGGGACAAACTTGGGGTATCGCATCCACCGGTGAAATACCCACTAAGGGTGAACTGCGAAGGACCATAAGCGGAAGTGGATCCCCGACCCGCCCATGATCAACCGCGCGGGTTGGCGGCCAAAGAACGAGGGCAATTGAGTCACGGACCGCCGGGAGGCCGTTTGATCATGAGCACTTGGACGGCGTGCAGAACGTTATTTTGGCTCATCCGAGCGCCGGCCTGGGGAAGCGCGGGACCATGTCTCTCCGGGGCACGGCTGTTTGCCGAATGCTGCTCGCCCGGGAATGGTGTGCATTCTCAAAGGACCGGGATGGCGGGGCAGGCCCGGTAGCTCCGTTAAGGCACGTGCAGATCCGTGGATCCCAATTATTGCGAGCGCCGGGGTTGTGCCCTTACCGCCGCTTCCTTCCCTTCCCCCCACTGGGCTTTCCGCCCTTTCTTCCCTTTTTCGCACCCGTTCCCTTGGGGCTGCGGAAGCCCTTCTTGGCACTTTTCCCGCTACCGGCCGGATAGGGGCGGGTCTCATCCCACTGGCCTCTGGACGATCGTTCCGGGGCCTGCCCGATGGCTCCATCGTCCACCAAGGAGAAGTCGATCACCCGTTTTTCCATGTCCACGCCGCGCACCATCACCTCCAGTTCGTCACCCAGGCGGAAGCGCCTGCCGGTGCGCTGACCCGTAATGGTGTACTTCTCCTGCTCGAAGGTGTAGTGGTCGCCGGGCAGGTCGCGCAGGGTGATCATGCCCTCGCACTTGTTCTCGATCACTTCCACGTACATGCCCCAGGAAGTAAGGCCGCTCACGATGCCGGCGAAGGTCTGCCCCACGCGGGAAAGCATGTATTCCGCCTGCTTGAACTTGATGCTGGCGCGCTCGGCGTCGGCGGCGCGCTTTTCCATCGCGGAACTGTGCGCGCAACTGAGGTCCAGCTTCTTCTTGTCCAAGGGCTTGCCGCCCGCGAGGTAGTGCGCCACGGCCCGGTGTACCAGCAGGTCCGGGTAGCGGCGGATGGGGCTGGTGAAGTGCGTGTAGTCATCGAAGCTCAGGCCGTAGTGCCCGATGTTGTCCGTGCTGTAGATGGCCTTGCTCATGCTGCGGATGGTGACCTGCTTGAGGATGTTCTCCTCATCGGTGCCCTTGATCGCGCGCATCATTTGGTTGATGGCCTTGGGCAGGTCCTCGGGCCTTCCGTCGGTCTTCAGGTTGTACCCGAAGCTCTTGGCGAGCACGCGCAGTTGCTGGACCTTTTCCGGGTCCGGCAGATCATGGATGCGGTACACGAACGGCGGAGCGCCACCCTTGCGGTTGCTCACGTACGCGGCCACGCGCTTGTTCGCCAGCAGCATGAACTCCTCGATCAGCCAGTTGGCAGGCCCCATCACCTTTTCGTACACCTCCACGGGGCGACCCTTCTCGTCCAGGCGGAACTTCACCTCGTTGCCGCCCACTTCCAACGCGCCATTTTCCAGGCGCTCCTTCCGCAGGACCTTGGAGATCTCATATAGTGTTAGCACTTCGTCCTTGAATTCACCCGGCCCGCCGTCGATGATGGCCTGAGCATCCGCGTATGCGAAGCGGCGGTCGCTGTTCATGATGGTGCGCCCGAACCACTCACCGTGCAAGCGCGCCTTGTCGTCCATCTCGAAGATGGCGCTGAAGCTGAGCTTGTCCGTGTGCGGATTGAGGGAGCAGAGGTTGTTGCTGAGGCGCTCCGGCAGCATGGGCACCACGCGGTCCACGAGGTATACGCTGGTGGCGCGGGCCGCGGCCTCCTTGTCCACGATGCTGCCGGGGCGCACGTAGTGGCTCACGTCCGCGATGTGGATGCCGATCTCCCAGTTCCCGTTCTTCAACTTGCGCACGCTGAGGGCATCGTCGAGGTCCTTGGCATCGTCCGGGTCAATGGTGAGGGTGGTCACTTGGCGCACATCGCGGCGCTGCGCGATCTCCTCCTTGGAAATGCCCGCCGGAATGGCCTCTGCGGCGGCCTCCACCTCGTCGGGGAATTCGGCGGGCAGCTCGAACTCCGCAAGGATGGCATGGATCTCCACCTCATGCTCGCCGGCCTTCCCCAAAATGCGCTCCACCTTGCAGCGTGGCATCTCCCGGGCATCCTTCCATTCGGCCATTTCCGCGACCACCTTCTCGCCGACCTTCGCGCCGTTGAGGTCCTCGGGCTGGATCAGGATCGGGCGGTTCATCTTCTGGTCGTCCGGGTTCAGGATGAACTGGGCACCCTTCTTTTCCACTTTGCCCACATAGCGCGTGCGGCGGCGCTCCAGCACCTGCAGCACCTTGCCTTCCGCCCTGCCGCGTCCGCTGCTGATGCGGAGCAGCACCTTGTCGCCATGGAGGGCCGTGCCCACCGCGTTCTCCGGAACGTACACATCATCCTTTCCCGGGCCCAGCCGTGCATAGCCCGCGCCACTGGCAATGATGTCGATGGTCGCCTCGGTCCCCCCTGTTGCCTTGCCGCCGCCATCGGCATGCTCGCCTTGCGCCACATAGCGGCCACGCGGGGCGGAGTCCACCTTCCCCTTGGAAATGAGGTCGGACAGCATGGCCTGAAGGGCATTGCGGTCGCGTTTGTCCAAGCCGAGCTTCAGCATCAATTGCTGGGCGGTGATCCCGGTGCGGCCCGCTTCGCGCACCAAGGCGAGAAGGGCTTGTTGAGAGGGGCCGTTCGAGCGGCGGGACGGGGTCTTTTTGCTCATTGGGTGCGAAGGTGGGAAGAAATGCGGGGTGTGATCCCAAGGCAGGGGCTTTGGACGGCGCGAAAAGATCCCATCAACGATCGTTGATAACCGGCGGGGGTTCATTACATTTGCGGCCCTTTTCGAGGGCTTCGGCCCCAGGCGGCATGGACCATAACGAACACGATAGCGCGAAGATCTTCGGCGGCACCGCCACCCGCGACCTGGCTGAGCGCATCGCCATGGAGAGCGGCCAGAAGCTCGGCGAAGTGACCGTTAGCCGCTTCAGCGACGGGGAATTCCAGCCCAGCTTCGAGGAGACCGTGCGCGGCAACGTGGTGTTCATCGTGCAGAGCACGATGCCCCCGAGCGACAATCTTTTCGAGCTGCTGCTGATGGTGGACGCCGCCAAGCGGGCCAGCGCCAAGCGCATCGTGGCGGTGATCCCCTACTTCGGCTTTGCCCGCCAGGACCGCAAGGACAAGCCACGCGTGAGCATCGGTGCCAAGCTCGTGGCCAATATGCTCACCGCCGCAGGCGTGGACCGCGTGATGACCATGGACCTTCACGCCGACCAGATCCAGGGCTTCTTCGAGGTACCCGTGGACCACCTCTTCGCCAGCAGCATCTTCCTGCCCCATATCCAGAGCCTGCGCCTCCCGGACCTGATCATGGCGGCCCCCGACACCGGTGGCACCAAGCGCGCCAATGCCTACGCCAAGCATCTCGGCGTGGACATGGCGATCTGCTACAAGCAGCGCAAGGTGGCCAACCAAGTGGACAGCATGACGGTGATCGGCGACGTGGCCGGCAAGAACGTGGTGCTCCTCGACGACATGGTGGACACGGCCGGCACCCTCACCAAGGCCTCGGCCATGATGATGGAACAAGGCGCCGTCAGCGTGCGTGCCATGTGTACCCATGCGGTGCTCAGCGGGGACGCTTGCGAGCGCATCCACAACAGCCAGCTCGTGGAACTCATCGTTACCGACACCATACCGGTTGCCGTGGAAAAACTTCAGGCAACCCCCAAGATCAAGCAACTGTCCGTGGCGCAGTTGTTCGCCGACGTGATCAAACGCGTTCAGCACCACGAAAGCATCAGCAGCCACTTCATCATCGCATAACACCCCGAGGTCAAAATGAAGAACGTCGAACTCATCGGCACCAAGCGCGAGGCAAACGGCACCACCGGTGCCAAGGAAGTCCGCCGCAACAAACAAGTCCCCTGCGTCCTGTATGGCGGCACGGATACCCTGCATTTCAGCGTGGATGAGCGCGCGATCGGCAAGATCGTCCACTCGCCCGAAGCCCACCGCGTGGAGCTGAACATCGATGGCGAAAAGCGCACGGCCCTCCTGCACGACAAGCAGTTCCAGCCCGTTACCGATGCCGTGATCCACGCCGATTTCCTGGAGGTGGTGGAGAACAAGGATGCCCGTTTGAGCATGACCGTGCGACTGAAAGGGCAAAGCACGGGTGTGCGCAAAGGGGGGAAAATGAACCAGAGCATGCGCAAAGTGCGTGTGAAGGGCAGGCCCGAGGCGATGCCGGACGTGATCGAGCTGGATATCACCAAGCTGGACATCGGCGAGAACATCCGGGTCCGGGACATTACGCTCCCCGGCATCACCCTCATGGAGAAGCCCAATGATGTGGTGGTTAGCGTGAAAATGCCCAAGAAAGTGGTTGAAACCCCGGCCGAGGCCGCTGTTGCTGCCGCTGGTGCTGCCGCTGCCGCTGCTCCCGCCGCCGCTGGTGCCGAAAAGGCCGCCGAGCCCGCCGCCAAGAAATAATCGCGGGACACGTGCGGGCAACCATCACGTGGTCCATGGTCCATCTGTTCCAAGCCCCGCCTCGCGCGGGGCTTGTACTTTCACGGCTTCCGCCGCGACCATGCACCAACGGAGCCAAGCCGTAGTGAAACCACACCTCCATGAAATACCTGATCGCAGGGCTGGGCAATCCCGGTCCGGAATATGCAGACACCCGGCACAACATCGGCTTTCAGGCCGTGGACGCCCTGGCCCATCGGTTCGAAACGACGTTCAGCCCGAACCGCTATGCGGACACGGCCAGCTTTCGGCACAAGGGGCGCACCTTCATCCTGATCAAGCCGCAAACCTTCATGAACCTCAGCGGAAAGGCCGTGCGCTACTGGTTGGAGCAGGAGGGGCTCTCCCCGGAACAATTGCTGGTGATCACCGACGACCTGGCCCTTCCGTTCGGCAAGGTCCGGTTGCGCGCCTCAGGGGGGGCCGGTGGGCACAACGGCCTTACCAGCATCATCGAGTTGCTCGGCACGGAAGCATTCCCCCGCCTGCGGTTCGGTATCGGGAACGAGTTCGCCCGCGGCAGGCAAAGTGAACATGTGCTGGGTACGTGGAGCACCGAGGAGCGGGAATCCTTGGCGGACCGGATCGAACTGGTGGGCAAGGCCGTGCTCCAGTTCGGCTTTCTCGGCATTGCCCAAGCGATGAACAGCTTCAATAAACGCTGATCGCGGCGCGGGAAGGGGGCAGAATGGGGGCCCGAGCTCACGCGGTCCTGAGCCAGCTTTGAGGACTTTACTCCATGCGGCGTACCTTCACCGGCACAACCCAAACAGCTTGGCACATGGTATCGAAGAAAGTGGAGAACGCGCTGAACGCACAGGTGGCGAAGGAGGCGATGAGCAGTCAGGTCTATCTGGCCATGGCCTCATGGGCCGAGGTGCAGGGCCTGGAGGGTATTGCGGCATTCCTCTACAGGCACAGCGACGAGGAGCGCATGCACGCACTGAAGTTGATGCGGTACATCAATGAGCGGGGGGGCCATGCCGTGGTGCCCGCCCTGGGCAAGCCGCCCAAGGAGATGAAGGGCATCATGGACGTGTTCAAGAGCATCCTGCAGCAGGAGGTGGAGGTGAGCGGCGAGATCAATGACATCGTGGACCTCTGCCTGAAGGAAAAGGACTACACCACGCACAACTTCATGCAGTGGTACGTGGCCGAACAGATCGAGGAGGAGCGATTGGCCCGCACCATGCTGGACAAGCTCAACCTGATCGGCAACGACAAGGGCGGGCTGTACCTCTTCGACCGCGACCTGAACAACCCCGGATCTGCCTGAGCGCCTGTTCAGGACCTGAGGCAGCGAACAGTGTAGCCGGGCATCCGGGGCCGAGTGTTCGCTCGCGGCCCCGGTGTGACTTCCGGACCCGGATTTTCCCCGAGGATGGAGGGTGCATGTCCATCCTGCGGAGCTATGCACATCCACATGTGCATAGCAGATGCGGAAGGGGGTCCCGCCCCCCCGTCCGCAGGTCTACTTTGGCCGAACTTGCCTGATGAAGAGCCGTTCCCGCAACGCTGCTGCCCCAATCCTTCCGGGACCGGCGGGGCCGTTCCCGCTTCCCCAGCGGGCATTCGGGTTCATTTTGCTGATGGCAGCCATGCTTTTGGGGGGTGCCACCCAGCGCGAGCCGGACAAGGACACCACGGCGATCATACAGGCCAGCTACATTTACAACATCGCCAAGCTGGTTGAATGGCGAGAGCCCTCCATGCGACAGGGTCCCTTCGTGATCGGCGTGCTGGGCAGCGGCAACCTGTACCAGGAACTCGTGAACAAGTACGCCACCCGGTCCATCGGAAAGCAACCCATCGAGGTGCGCAAGCTGCCCGAATCCCCCGAGGTGGACCGCTGCCACATCCTGTTCATCCCCGCAGGGGACAAGGACCTGCTTCCCCGGATCCTGGAGCAGGCGAATACGCGCTCCTCGCTCATCATCACCGATTTCCCCGGTGCGTTGGACAACGGTGCCGTGGTGAATTTCGTGAAGGCGAAGAACACCTTGAAGTATGAGATCAGCCTGGTGAACGCCAACAAGCACCGGATCGACGTTGGCCTGACGCTGAAACAGCTCGCCGACAGGGTAGTGGAATGATCATGAAACGTGCTTTGCCCATATTCATCTGCATGGTCGCCCTGAGCACCGGTGCGCTCGCGCAGGGTGATCTGCTGGGCAAGGCCAACAAGAAGTACCAGGAGGGTGACCTGAAAGGCGCGCAGGTCCTGGTGGATGATGCGGTGAAGGACCCTGCCTTGGCCGCCTCGCCCGAAGTGTGGGTATTGCGCGGCTTCATATACAAGGACCTGTTCAACGATGCCACTCCCCCTCGATCGGACATCCTTCGCGACGAGGCCTTGGCCAGCCTGTACACCTCCGTAACCACGGACAGTGACCGACAGTTCACGGACAGCAGCATTCCCGCCTATTTCTACCTGACCAAGACCATTTACAACGAGGCGGCACGCGCCCTGAACGAACTGGAACCCGATCGCGCGGTGAGCCTCTACGGAAAATACGGCGAAGCCCTGAGGCGGATGAACCCCGACACGGTGATCACCTCCAGCGACATCGAGTTCGACAACGCCTTGGGAACGGTCTATGTGAAATTGTTCGCAAAGGACCGGCAGCAATTGAAGTGGTACGACAAGGCGGTGGAGACCTACAAGCGCGTGCTGGCCATGGACAGCTCCAACTACGGGGCCAACTACAACCTGGCAACGCTCTACTACAACCGGGGCGTGTACAACATCCAGCGCATCTCGGCGGACAACGATATTCCCAGCATCCAGGAGATCCAGGAGGTGAGCCGCGAGTTCTTCACCCTGGCCTTGCCCTTCATGCTCAAGGCCCACGGAATGAAGCCTGACCGGAGTGAAACGATCCTGGGGCTGGAGGGCATACATTACAGCCTTCAGGATGAGGAGCAGAGCAGGCATTACCGACACCTCTACGAGGAGCTCCAGCACGACGAAGGGAAGGAAAAGGACCGCTGATCCCTGACCATGCGGATCAGGATGACCATAGGGCGCCGCATCGGGATGGGCTTCGGTCTGTTCATCTTCTTTGCGTTGGTCGTGGTGCTGCTCACCAACCGCACCATCGAGAACAGCCGTTCGATCAATACCCAGATCAACAACGTCTATGGCCCGTCCGTGGACGCGCTGGTTCGCCTGCGGAACCTGGTGGTGAACGCCCGCACCCTCATCAAGCACTGGGCCCTGGTGGAGAGCATTCCCGATGCTCCGGAGAAGACCGCGCTGGTGAAGCTCACGGAAAGCGACCTGCCCGCGCTCATCGACCGCATCGATACCCTGCAAGCCTGGTGGGACAAGGACGAGGTGGCCTCCATGAGCCGTGCATTCCACGACATGAGCGTGCTCTTCGCCATGCACGACAGCGTGAAGCACATGCTGCCCTCCTTCGAGAGCTACAAGGACCCCGTGGCCTACTTCAACGCCCGGGACCTGGCCGAGGAAGGCGGCGCACTGGATCAGCAGACCGAAAAGGTGCTGGCCGACCTGGACGTGCTGCTCGAAGAGCAGGGCCGCAAGCGGGAAGCGCTCCGCGACGGGATGATCCGCAGCTTCAACTCGTTGAAGTTCTTCGTGTTCTACCTGGGCATGGCGCTGGTGGTGATCGGTACGATCGTCGCCATTCTACTGGTCCGCGGCATCGTGAAACCCGTGCGGCGCCTGCGCGCCATCCTCCTCCAGCTGGGGAGGGGGGTGTTCCCGCGCGCACGGATCGTTTCCAGCAACGATGAGATCGGGGACATGTCCCGCGCATTGACCGGCCTGGTGGAAGGGTTGAAGCGGACAACGGACTTTTCACACGCGCTCGCGGCAGGTGATTTCAAGGCCGAATACCAGCCCTTGAGCAATGAGGATGTCCTGGGCCACGCCCTGCTGATGATGCGCAAGGAACTTGGGGAACGCGAACGCGTCCTGGAGGAAAAGGTGAGGGAACGCACCGAGGAGATGGTGCGGCAGAAGGATGAGGTGGAACGCCAGAGCCGCAAGGTGGTGGAGCTGTACAAGAACGTGACGGACAGCATCCGCTACGCGAAACGCCTGCAGGAATCGATCCTTCCGCTGGACCAGCGCATCAGCGAGCTGCTGCCGGGAAGCTTCGTGCTGTACCGCCCCAAGGATATTGTCAGCGGCGATTTTTACTGGGTTGAATCCGTCAACGGCAAAACCGTGTTTGCCGCCGTGGACTGCACGGGCCATGGCGTACCCGGTGCGTTCATGAGCTTGGTGGGCCACAACGGCCTCAATCAAGTGGTGAAGGAGCGCGGGTCAACCACGCCCGGTGAGGTGCTGGACCAGTTGAACCGCATCGCGTTCGAGACGCTGCACAAGGACCGGGACCAATATGTGAGGGACGGGATGGACATGGCCTTGTGTACCTACCACCCCGACAGTCGGGTCCTGGAGTTCGCCGGGGCCAATTGTCCGCTCTACGTGGTTCGCGGGGAAGAGGTCCTGCAGTTCGCGCCCAACAAGATGCCGATCGGCGGATTCGCCCTTGAAGGCAAGCCCTTCAAGGGGCACGTCGTGCAATTGCAAAAGGGGGATGCGGCGTATGTGTTCTCGGACGGATATGCCGATCAGTTCGGCGGACCGCGCGGGAAGAAATTCCTCTACCGGCAATTCCGTGAATTACTGGTGAAGATCACGCCCGAGACGGCCGAGCGCAAGAAGGTGATGTTGACCGAGGCCTTCAATGAATGGAAGGGAACCCATGAGCAGGTGGACGATATCCTGGTGATGGGCATGCAGGTTTGACCTTGGAACGAACAAGCGGGTGAACCGGTGAACAAGTTCCTGCCGCCACCCGATCACTGGAAGCTCCACCCACCGCTACCGGCCGATTCACGGGGATTCAGGAGCATCACGGGGATCATGGCCTCGTTGGTGATGATCTCCTGTTCGTAGGGTACCCCCAGTACACCGAAGATGTTGCCGCGGGCCAGGTTCATGATGGTGATCAGGTCGGCATCCACATGCATGGCGTGGCTGATCACGGCATCCACGAACTTGCCGCTGTCCACATCGGCGATCGTGGCATCGAGCTCCACGTTCCGTTCGCCGAAATACTGCTTCGCAAAGCGGATGTTGTTCTCCAGTTGCTTGTGCAGGAACTCATCGGTTTCACGAGGCGTGATCACATGCACCTTGCTATCGAAGTAGCGTGCCATGTCGGCCACCAGGGCCACCTTCTGGCGGGTTTCGCGCTGCAGGTCCATGGGGACCACGATATTACTGTAGCCGTTCTCCCTGATGTTCCGCTCCTGCACCACGATGAACGGTACTTGGCCGTTGGTGATCACACGCAGGGCACGGCTTCCGGTGATGAACTGCATGCCGCGCATGCCATGGGTGCCCATGATGATGAGCTCCGCCCCGATCTCCGAGGCCGTGTTCCCGATCTCCTCATACACCGAACCCACACGGACCTGGGGGCGCACCCTCACCCGGTCGCTCCAGCGTTTGGCTCGCTCCACTTCCATGCCCACCTTCAGGCGGGCCTCCTCCAGTTCCGCCTGCTTGGATACGATGTGCAGGATGTTCACCTCCGCTCCCATCAATTCGGCCAACGCGGAAGCATGGTTCATGGCACAATCCGCCACTTTGGTGAAGTCCGTGGGTACCAAGATCTGTTTCTTATCGCTCATGATCTGCTTTGTACGTGTTGGTCGGTGGGCCGCTAAGATAGGCGTGATCCAACAGTTGGAACAATGCTCACATCACCCCTAATTCCGTCCAGCAAACGGTTATGAACGTCTATAAACGCATACTGGCCGAATGCTGTCGGAAGGCCGTGGAATGTTTGCAGCGGCCAAACAAACCGATCGGAACTCAAAACCCAATAAACACCGAAACAATGGAAAAGATGATCAAGAACCGCGTGCAACTGATGGGCAACCTGGGCAAGGACCCTGATGTACGGGAATTCGAAGGCGGAAAGAAAATGGCCCGCTTCAGCATGGCCACGAATGAGCGCTTCGCCTATGGAGATGGTCAGTTCAAGGAGGACACGCAATGGCATGGAATAGTGGCCTGGGGCCGCCTGGCCGAGCAGGTTTCCCAGCAATTGCAGAAAGGTGCCCGCATCTCGCTGGAGGGACGCTTGGTACACCGCTCCTACGAGACCAAGGAGGGTCAAAAGCGCTATATCACCGAGGTGGTCATGAACTCCTTCCAAGTGGTGGAGAACATGGCGGAGGTCGCCGAGGCAGCCTAATACCGGGCACATACAAACAGAGAGGGCCGCAGCGGAAGTTGCGGCCCTTTCCGTTTCCGGATGCGCGGGTTCAGTATTTCAGTACACGCACGGTCCGTACCGATGAGGCTCCCTGCAACCGCAGGATGTATGACCCCGGTGGGATCGCGCGATAATCGAGCTGAACCGTGCCGTTGATGGTGAGTTGCCGATCATCCGCAATGCGGCCGGCCATGTCCAGCAGCGTGATCCAGTAGGAGCCGTCCAGGTCGTCCCCGCTAAGTGTCAACTCGTTGGAGAATGGTTGAGGCCAAGTGCTTATCCCATCATTCCGGGCATCAGCTTCGGTCAAACCTGTGGGCAGGATCACCACCGTCTCGCAATGGTCGGCATAGCAAGTGTCCTGGGTTTGCGGGTCCCAGGCCCAGACCAGCAGGCACGCGGTGTAGGTCCCCGGTCCGGCGTAGGTATGGGACGGCATCGGGCCGTACCCGATAGTGCCATCACCGAAGTGCCATTCGTATTGCTGGTCCGTGGAGTTGCTCGAATGGAAGGTGGCGATCGGACCGTCGGTGGTCACTTGGAAGCCGGCGTTGAGGTTGTCGCAAGGGTTGCCGCCTGTGATCACCACCATCTCGCAATGGTTGGCGAAGCAGCTGTCCTGGGCCACCGGATCCCACGCTGAGACCACCAAGCACACTTGGTACGTGCCAGCACCCGGGAACGTATGGTAGGGGTTGGGACCATAACCTTCTGTTCCATCGCCGAAATACCACTGGTAGGTCCAGCTGGGGTCGATCACGGCATTTGCGAAATTCACTCCGCCGGGACCGCCGGAGGCAGTGAACCCTGCATTGAGGCTGTCACAAGGGCTCGGTTCGCCGATCACGACGGTCATGCAGGTATCATCCACACACGTGGTCACGCCACCACCGGGCAGCTCAAAGATGCTGATGACCTGCAAGCAGGCCTCGTAGACCCCGTCAGCAGCATAGGTGTGGAAGGGTTGCGCATCGTTGCTGGTGGAGCCATCGCCGAAGGTCCAGACGAATGTGGTCTGGAAACCACTGCCCGTCGTGCTGTTGCTGAAGAGTGTTCCATTCGGCGTGGTGTGCCAAGTGAATCCTGCCTGCAACCCGGCGCACGGGTCCGTTGCTCCCACGGTGATCAGTGTGCAGGTGGTGTCGATGCAGTTCTGCCATTCGGCTATCAGGCACACGGTATAGGTTCCGGGCTGGTCGTAGTGGTGTTCCGCATGGAGGCCGTTGCTGCCGTGGCCATCACCGAAGTCCCAGAAGAACTGAGATCCGGGAAGCATGCCGGTGCAATTCTCAAAATAGTAACCGCCACCCGGCAGTTCAATGGGCTCGAAGCAGGCGCTCAACGAATCGCAGGGGTCGCCGCCAGCTATCACCACCGTCTCGCAATGGTCGGCATAGCAGGTGTCCTGTGTTTGCGGGTTCCATGCCCAGGCCAGCAGGCAGGCGGTGTATGTACCGGGCTCGGTGTAGGTATGGACCGGCATGGGGCCGTAGCCGCTGGTGCCGTCACCGAAGCTCCATTCGTAGTGTTGGGCCGTGGAATTGCTGGAATGGAAGGTGGCCACCGGTCCGGAGGTGGTCACCTGGAAGCCGGCGTTGAGGTTGTCGCAAGGGTTGCCGCCGGTAACGGTCACGGTTTGGCAGGTATGGGCCCAGCACGTGTCCTGTGCCTGTTCGTTCCACAGGTAGGCTGAAAAGCATGCCGTATATGTGCCGGGGTCATAGGTGTGCGTCACCGTTTGGTCGTAGCCGTGCTCACCGTCTCCGTAGTCCCAGAGGTAGCCGTCGGGGGCGAAGTTGGCCGTACCGCTGAACAACACGCTGTTGTTGCTGCCTTGGTTCCAGCTCATGGTGACCGCAAGGCCGTCGCAGAGGGAATCCCCGCTTACAACTATGGTCGTGCAGGTGGTATCGATGCAGTTCAGCCATTCGGCGATCAGGCACACGGTATAGGTTCCGGGCTGGTCGTAGTGGTGTTCCGCATGGAGGCCGTTACTGCCGTGGCCATCACCGAAGTCCCAGAAGAACTGCGATCCGGGAAGCATGCCGGTGCAGTTCTCAAAATAGTAACCGCCGCCCGGCAGTTCAATGGGATCGAAGCAGGCGCTCAACGAATCGCAGGGCTCGCCGCCTTGAACAACAACGGTTTGGCAGGTCTGTGCCCAGCACGTGTCCTGCGTCTGTTCGTTCCAGAGGTAGGCTGAAAAGCATGCCGTATAGGTGCCGGGGTCATAGGTGTGCGTCACCGTTTGGTCGTAGCCGTGTTCACCGTCGCCGTAGTCCCAGAGGTAGCCGTCGGGGGCAAAGTTGGCCGTACCGCTGAACAACACGCTGTTGTTGCTGCCTTGGTTCCAGCTCATGGTGACCGCAAGGCCGTCGCAGAGGGAATCCCCGCTTACAACTATGGTCGTGCAGGTGGTATCGATGCAGTTCAGCCATTCGGCTATCAGGCACACGGTATAGCTTCCGGGCTGGTCGTAGTGGTGTTCCGCATGGAGGCCGTTGCTTCCGTGGCCATCACCGAAGTCCCAGAAGAACTGCGATCCGGGATGCAGGCCGGTGCAATTCTCAAAATAGTAACCGCCGCCCGGCAGTTCAATGGGATCGAAGCAGGCGCTCAACGAATCGCAGGGGTCGCCGCCGGTGATCACCACCGTCTCGCAGTGGTCGGCATAGCAGGTGTCCTGGGTTTGCGGGTCCCAGGCCCAGACCAGCAGGCACGCGGTGTAGGTCCCCGGCCCGGCGTAGGTATGGGTCGGCATCGGGCCGTACCCGCTGGTGCCATCACCGAAGTACCATTCGTAGTGCTGGTCCGTGGAGTTGCTCGAATGGAAGGTGGCGATCGGACCGTCGGTGGTCACTTGGAAGCCGGCGTTGAGGTTGTCGCAGGGATCGCCGCCGTCCACCGTGACCACCTGGCAGAGTGTGCTTTTGCACGTGTCCGGCATGTTCGGTTCGCCCATCGTCAGACAAACCGTGTATGTTCCCGGACCTGAAAAATGGTGTACGGGTGACGGTGAATCGCTGGTGATACCGTCACCGAAGTCCCAGAGGTAGTGCGGGGTGGTCCCGCCTTGGGAGCAATTCTGGAATTCCACCGTACTGTTCAACCCGCTCCATTGGAAACAGGCCTGAAGACTGTCGCAGGGCGATTGCGCATGGGCGCCGATCTGCAAACCGGCAATGATGGCAAGGGTAGGGATCATCCGCATGGTCATGGTGCTTATGGGCAATATGACGCACGCGCCGCCTTGCCCGTCGCCTCCCGGTTCACTCGAACGCGGAAGTGCTCTTCACAACACGCAGCACCTGCCCACCGTGCGGGTCGTACAGGTGGAACAGGTACGACCCCGCATCCAGCATACTGCCCTGCACCACGAGCGGACCGTTGGCGGGCGTTCGGCCCTGTACATGGATGCGCCCCAACACGTCCATCAGCTCCCAATGGATCCCTGGACCTGCCCCTTCAATGGTGAGCGCCCCAGTGAAGGGAACCGGAAAGGCATGCAGTGACCCCGTGCCGCCATGCGTCCCGATACCCGTGGCCACATAGGTATACAAATACTCACAGGCCGATCCGGAGCAGGTGTCCGGTGTCAAAGGCCCCCACAGGTCCACTTCGCCGCATACTTCGAAAGAACCTTCCTCCGTGTACGTATGTATCAGCGGACTTCCGCTGGCCGTAGTGCCATCGCCGAAATCCCAGGTGATCGATGAGTTCATGCCCGAGGTGATGCTTTGATCGAACACGGCAATGGTCTTCTCATATTGGATCACGCCGATGGCCGGTTGCAGGAGCGTGCCGCACGGAACATTGGACGGACCCAGGTAGATCCAATTACAAGCGGTGGCACTGCAGGTGGCGGTGCTCACCGTGAGGCATGCCTCGTACGGTCCGGTGCCGGCATAAGTGTGCTCGGGCGATATTTCCGTGGAGGTGGAGCCATCGCCGAAGTCCCATGCATGAGCTGCGAAAGGAAGCGAGGCCGACGATTGATCGTTGAACTGGATCACAGCACCCTGCACACTGATGGTGAACGCCGCTACCACGTCCGCGCAGGCCGAGTCCACCGGAATGGACACCAGCTCGCAATGGATGGACACGCACGCACCTGTCTGGTCGTCCTGCACGGTAGTGCGCAGGCAAACCAGGTAATCATCCATCCCGGGAAAGGTGACCTGCGGCTGGGGGGCGAAACTGAAATCCATGAACTCCTCGCCGAGGAAACCCCACTCCGTGCCTTGGAAGGAGGCCCCCCCGCTCGGCGTGATCGGGGAGAAGGAGTAGTTGTATGCACCATAGTCCGTATGGGTGAAGCCCACCTCGTTCAGGCTGTCGCAGGGAGCTTGCGCGATCGCTGCGGGCCAACAGGTCGTGGCCAGCATCAAGCAGCAAAGCGATCGCACGGTTCGGGAAAGGGGGAAGTTCATCGGCTGGGGCGAAGGGTGTAGGCGAGGCGGAAGCGGATGCCAAGCCTTTCCGGCACGGCATACGGCGTTCCGTCGGTGGGTGACAAGGAAAACAGCCCGGTGGCGTATCCGGGCGAAGCCCAGAGGGCCAAGCGCTCATTGATGGCGTAGCCCACGTCCGCGGCCAGTCCTCCGCTCAAAAGCATGGCTGTGCGCTTTTCCGTGGTGGATACGTCCACACTGCGCGTTCCGCCCTGCTCGTTCATCAAGGTGACGCCGGAGCGCATGGTGTTGAACTCCAGCGCCAAGCCACCGCGCACGCCGAAATGCCAACGCCGCCAAGCGGTATGCCAGCTGCCCTCCAAGGGCACGCGGATCGAGGTGTAGTGGTTCACGGCGGCCACGGTCCGGCGCACCTCGGTATAGGTGGTCAGCGTATCCACGTAGCTGTCCACCACTTGGGTGTTGAAGGTGATCACATGGGTGACCAGGGAATCCCGCATGGAACGGAACTGGTCCAAGTGATTGAAATCGTATCGGGCCGCGCTGTACTCGATTCCCGTGGCCAAACCCCATCCGCCCCGGTAGGCCACCCCGGCAAGTACACCGAAGTTCAAGGTATGGTGCGGGGTTTCCGTACCCTGCAGCGCGTTCGCCAATTGGGCATCTCCCCCGTGCCACGTGCGCGTTTCCCGGAACTGGCCCGCCGTGGCCGCCACCCACCAGGCAGGGCGAGGACCCCGGAATTCCATGGGACTCGCGACCCGTGGATCAGCCGCGAGCAGCTCGCGCTTCAGAATGGAGGAACGGAGCTGCAGCATGCCGGGCCGGGCCCACGCCAGGCCACCTGCGGCATGGCGCACCTCTCGCCCGGATGTCGCAGCCTCATCGGCCAAGGCCAGCGGTTGTTCCGTCGGGACGATCATCTCAATTGAAGCGGAGAGCTGTTGTTCGGGATCGTCCGGAACAACGTGCCCGGCTTGTGCAACCCGCACCGGAGTGGCCGGGACGGATGCGGCATGTGCGCGGTACGAGCGACCGTCCGTGCGGTTTTCGCGGGATGCGGACGAATGCGTGGATCCGTTGGCAACCGGTTCAGCTTCCATGACGGGCGCCCGGGCAGTCTGTTCCACTGGGCCAGAAGCTGAGGATCGCGCTTCGTCCATGGCTTCTGGATGGAGCGTTCGTGTGCGTTCAGCATCCACCTCTCCAACGGATGCATCCTCCATTCCGAGGGTTGGTGCCGGTTGCAATGCACTTGGGGCCATGGCAACCGGTTGGGCGATCGGCTCGGGCTGTGGTGGCCCGGCCATCCGCGCATCACCGCCGCCGTTGAGACCCGTGATGGTGGCGGTGCCGCCCAGCAGGAGCGCCAAGGCCAGCCAGCCCCAGCGGCGGCGAAGCCGCAGCAGGGTGAGGTGCGCCCAGTTGCGTTCCCGCACAATGCCTTCCCAGCCCCCGGCAGGCGGAGCGGCTTCGGCATCCCGCAGGGCGCGGGCGAAAAGCTCATCGATCGGATGTTGTTCCCTCATGGTATTCCATTGCTTTCAGTTCCTCCAAGCGGCGCTGCAGGGCTTGCCGCGCCTTGGCCAATTGGCTGCGGGAAGTGCTCTCGCCACATCCCAGCAGCTCCGCGATCTCCCCATGGTCGTATCCCTCGATGGCATACAGGTTGAACACCATGCGGTAGCCGTTCGGGAGCTGCTGCACCAGCACCAGCAGTTCCTCCTGCCCCAGGTTCCCCAAGGCAACGGGCGCCACGGAGCGTTCCTGCACATGGTCCGTCCCCAGCACCTCGTCCCGCACGGACTTCTTCCGCAGGTGATTGATGCAGGTATGTACCATGATCCGTCGTATCCATCCTTCCAACGAGCCTTCCATGCGGAAGCCGTGCAGTTTGTCGAACACCCGGATGAAGCCCTCCTGCAACAAGTCCTCCGCCTCCGGCCGATGCCGGGCATACCGCAGGCACACAGCGAACATGCGCCGTGCAAAACGAGCGTACAGGGCCTCCTGCGCGCTGCGTTCCTCCCGCTGGCATCGGCGTGCCAGCTCGTATTCGCTGAGCTCTCGCACCGGGTGGGTCAAGGTGTTTTCCAAGGGGAAGACACGGAACAGGCGGTCCGCGCTGCCTGGGGTGAATGGTTTCCTGAAAGATAAGCGGGATACGGAACAAGTGGGAGGCCATCCGTTGCGCAAACGGTTGCAAACAGCTATGAACGATTACAAACGCAAGATCAACCGAATAAGCAAAAGGCACCAGTGAATGTTTGCAGCGGAGTTCAACATCAACCACTCCATCAAACTGAAAACCCTTAACCCCCAAACACCATGAAAACGCTGAACAACACCGTCCGCCTGATCGGAAACCTGGGCTTTGACCCGGAAGTGCGCGAGATCGCCAAGGGGCGAAAAGTGGCCCGCATCAG
Source organism: Flavobacteriales bacterium (assembly GCA_019912395.1). GTDB lineage: Bacteria > Bacteroidota > Bacteroidia > Flavobacteriales_F > PHOS-HE28 > PHOS-HE28. The sequence goes on from JAIOIH010000028.1 coordinate 43,849, forward strand.
TGTGGCCACCAACGAGAGCTACACGAATGCCGCCGGTGAAAAGGTCACCGACACCCAGTGGCACACCGTGGTGGCCTGGGGCCGCATCGCCGACCAAGTGGAAATGATGCTGAGCAAGGGCTCACCCGTGATGGTGGAAGGTCGCCTCGTACACCGCAGCTACGCCGGCAAGGACGGCGTGAAGCGCCACATCACCGAGGTGGTGCTGAGCGATTTCAAGGTGATCGCCTTCAACAAGCGCGACGAGCAGGCCGAGGCCCGAACGGCCGCCTGAACACAACTGAAGACCAGAAGCGGGGGTGCGGGAAACCGCGCCCCCGCTGCGTTGTGCAGGGGCCTCTTCCTTCGGTAGGCAGGTCCGGTAGCGGTGGCACAAGTGGACGGCCCCGTGCCTGCAACCGAGCGTCGGGATGGTAGGGCCTCATGCCATCAACGACCGTCTTCGTGATGGGCGATTGGATGAGTATTGGAAACCGCCGGAGGCGGTTGGGGGTGCCGGGCACTCGCCATATCAGTGGAATTACCGGGGAAGCCGGGCGCCGGGAGCCGTTAGGGCCTCGCGCTTATTGTCGAGCGTCGGGATGCTCTATCGCATCCAGCAGAGCACTGGGCATAAGCTCATTCCTCATTTCAGTTCCTGCATTCCGGCCACTGCGTAGGCCGCAGTGCTTCGGCGGTGGACAAGCACGCGAACCAAGATCACTCCAACACGGTGATCCGCAAGGGTGCCGAACCCTCCACTTGAAGGATGTAGGTACCAGCGCTCGTGCCATGGATCCCAATGACGGCTGCAGTATCGGACAGTGATCCACTGCGCAGGATGCGACCATCCATCGTCAACATGCGGTAAGCACTGCCAGCGTTGTGTCCAGTTATGGAAAGCTGCGCGCCGTTCGCGATCGGATTCGGATATGCATGCACCCCTCCCGGGTCAGCAGATTCTTCAATACCGGTGGATAACTCGTTCTTGACACAGCGGATGGAATAACCAACAATGAGGTAGTTGGCAGCGGAGCGGAGCTCGGTATGGTCGTAGCTGATCTCGTAAAAACGCTGGGAGTACTGCGCCGGTGCATCGGTACTCCACCATCGACCACGTCGGCCCAGATCAAGGAAGGCCCCATTCTGGGTTCGCGTTCCGCCGGGGAGGCCTGTGAAACCCGAGGAATTGGAAGCTCCAGTGTTCGGCATGTCCCACCAGAGCAGCCCGGTATCCTTGAGCGCACCACCTGCAACAGTGCTTTGCAGGCCGAACAGGTCCGGTTCCGCATCGGGGTCGAGCAATTCGAGGAGGGAAGTCCACTCCTCTTTGGCAGGAACATGCCAGCCCGAAGGACAGACCCCACGCTCATCGCGCACTGAGCCGACATTGTACAGTTTGCCGTAGAGGAGTTCGTTCAGCGAGTCGTTGTCATAGTGACACCAAGCACCGCCCAAGTTATTCTGCCAATCGAAGGTGGTGATCGCATGGGTCAAGCTGTCGCCGTTCGAATAGCGTGTGGTACGCAGATTCTCCGCCATCCATTCCTTTCCGTTCGTATAGACCACCGTAGGGTAGCTATTGCCATCGATGTCCACCACACCTGTGCCGGGCACGAACACTTGGGCAGCCAAGCTGATGGGCAGGAACAACGGAACGATGGAAACGCGGAATAGGAGCTGAAGGACGGACATACGTGAAAGCAAAGGTCAAGGAAAAAAGGGTTAATGGACAAAACGAATGGCGAAGCCTGCTGAAAGCCTTGTCTGGAACAGGTTAGAGGCGATCCGAAGGTCATGAACAAAAAACTGCGCTCCCGTATGTGTTCCAGCCCCCGCATGGTCTACGAGGGTTGATGGCTGGGCCACTTGTGGGTAGAGCTTGAGGTTGAATCATTCGTACGCACTGGCTGAAGTCTCCCTCGGTAGGCTGAAGCTCGAGCGTAGGTCCCGGACTTCATACAACGAAGCTAAGATCAGCGTTCCATTCGCGAAGCCCCAGCCACGCACCCCGATCAGTGCCGCACCACCCGCTGGCTCAAGATCACCTTCCCATCCATGAACAAGGTGGCCAAGTAGGTGCCGGCTGCAATTGGACTTCCGTTCGCGTCCTTGCCGTTCCATTGCGTGGTGAAGCGCCCTTGGTCCATGTTGCGATCGACCAGCGAAACCACTTCGCGGCCATCGGTATCGGTGATCACCACTTTCACCGCAGCTTTGCGGAACACATTAAAATGGATGCTGGTCTGCTCCGCGCTGGGGTTCGGATAGGTGGGCATCAAATAGCCATCGTCGCCGTAGCGGTTCGGCTTGATGCCGACGAAGCCGTCCAACACGATATCGAACACCCCTTCGCGCTGTCCACCACCGATGGGGTTCAGCGGTATGATGCGTTCCGCAGCATCGGGTTGTGAGGCCCACGGATCGGCGGCGATGTATTCATCCCCCTCGAAATAGTGCTGCGTCACCAGTGTGGGATAACCGGGCTTGCTCACCTTGTAGTGGATGTGCCGGGGGCGGTATTGCGCACCGTTCAAATACGGACCGGGCATGATCGTCTCGAACGCATAATGCCCGTTGGCATCCGCGTTCATCACACCTCTCAGCTCAAAGGTGTTGGCCGTACTGTAGACCGCGGCATCGTTCGCTTGCCAGATCTCCACCAACGCACCGGGGATCGGGGTGAGGCAATCGTTGCTGAGCACCGTTCCGCTGATGAACAAGCGTTCGCCAGGTTCATCTACTGCGGCCACCATGGTGGTGTTCGGAGCACCGGCCAAGTAGTACGGGCCTAGGATATCATCCGTGGTCGGGAGGCAATCCCCGGCAACCACAGGGCCTTCCGGGGCCAAGGCAAGCAGTTGCTTGGTCAGGAAGATGGAGCCCAAGCCCAAGAGCGAACCCGCCTTGATAAAGCTTCGGCGATCCAATGAACCCTTCGACTTGATCGTTGTGCTTGCTTTTTTCATGGTTGTTCATGGAATGAAGATACGTTGTGCGAATGCGGTGCCCGAAGGACTCATGGCACGTAGCAGAATGATCTGGTTGGACAGGTCCGCGATGGGCAGCGTGCTTCGATCATCCCTGGTCGTCAAAGACCGGACCGTTCGTCCGTCCAAGGTGAAGAGTTCGATGGTCCCGAGGGCACTACCATCGTTGGTCCAGACCTCCAGCTGACCTGCGCGCTGCTGTATTTGCAACGCATTGTGGTCCAATTCCGGAACGCCGTTCGTGCCGTCCACGCATTGTGCATACCACATAAAGCTGAGGTCCAACGGACCGGGACCCGGATGGAGATGGGTATTGGTCCCCGTACTTTGCTGGTAGCTCGGTGTAATGCCGATGATGTAGCTCGTATCGATCGGGGAGAATGGCGTGAAGCTCAACATGTACTTCCCGGGGGGGCAGGCAAAGTGTATCGAACCCGGTACTGAGGACGCTGTCCATATCGAAGTGTCCATCATCATACCACGTGCCCGAATCATCGGTGATCCACCAGTACGCGGGGAAGGAGAACGGAGCACCTGTATTGGTCAGGTAGATCTCCGCTTGGATGCATGCAGGAAGTGGACAAAGTGCCAAGGATTGAAAATTCCAGCTGCACACCAAGTCATCGCCGAAACCCGTGAAGAGCTCAAGTGTTGCATCGAACGGAACATTGCTCAACTGGACCCCTGGACGAATGACCAAGCGATGGGTTTGTGGGGCACCGAAGCCCAGGCAAAAGAAATCCGTGACCTCTGCGGCCAGGGTATCGCCGTTCTGGTCGTACAGGATGAACGAAGGATAGTCGATGCAATCGAAGTTCGTTACATGCGCCATCACATCGATGATGCCTGTATCCACCGCATTGTATTGGATCCCATCGATCACGACGCTATCGCACTCATTTTGGGCCTCCACTGCACCGGGCAAAAGTGAAAGGAGGAGGAGGATCGGCTTTTTCATGGGATTCAGGTAATGGTCGATACAAAACTCCGCCACCACATGGTGCGCTACAATGGACGGAACCCGCTAAGGCTTGTACTTATCCCGGATACGTGTCCGGAACGCGGCCGGTGTGTCTCCTTCAACCCTGTGGAACCAACGCGTGAAGTATGCAGGGTCCTTCATGTTCAGCGCGTAGCCTACTTCCTTTATGCTGAGGTCCGCGTGCAAGAGCAGGCGCTTGGCCTCGAGCAACAGCCGGCCTTGGATCACGCTGCTCGCCGTTCGGTCCAGTCGCTTTTTCACTTGTGCGTTCAAGTGGTCGGCGGTGATCGCCAGTTGCGCAGCGTATTTGCCGACTTGGCGTTCGTTCAGAAAGCCGCATTCCACCAGGTCCATGAAGCGATCCACAACGTCCGTGGGGTATGTATTCGGGAGGCCTCTTTCGCCTTCCGCTTTGGCCCAATGCGCACACTTGATGCACAAAATACCAAGGATGCCTTCCACCACATCGTTAACGGGGCCGCTGCTCCGCTTCAATTCAGTCTCCATCAACCGGACCAGTACGCTGCTCTCGTCCAGTTGTTCCTCTGTAAGCGAGAAGGCTGAAGGCCGACCGGCATGAGCAAAAAGCTCGGCACGTGCTCCATTTCCTTGGCCCAGTTGTGCATCCTGGGCGAACATCACCACCAGCCCTTGCATATCAGCGGAACGATCCAACTTATGGACTTGTCCGGGAGCCACCAAGTGCACGCATGGCACGTTGATCGTGACCTGCTCCAGGTCGATCATGTGCTCCCCCGTGCCCTTCGCGAAGAAGAACAGTTCGTGGAAATCATGCCGGTGAACATCGTTGCTCACGGCTTTTGCGCCGGGTACGATGCGTTCCACACGTGTGGGAATACGCGTATGCTCGGACCAGTGATGTGTGGGTATGATCGGATGATCCACACCATGAAGATGCGTGAAAATGTATGCGCGTTGCCTCTGGAACGCGGTTCGGCACATCCGCTCACCGAGATCTACCTAATCACCGTATCGCTCGCAACTCTCGCAACCCAGCTGAATCCGCTTCGTGTTTCGATCAAGGGGATGCTTACATCGCCTCCAGCGCCTGCCCCAAGTCCCAGATGAGGTCCTCCGGGTGCTCCACGCCCACGCTGAGGCGGACCAACCCGCCGGTGATGCCGAGCTTTTCGCGCTCCACCGGGTCCACGCCCACGTGCGTCATCGTCGCTGGGTGCTCGGCGAGGGATTCCGTGCTGCCGAGGCTCACGGCGAGCTTCACCAGCTTCAAGGCGTTCAGGAATCGGAAAGCTTCCGGCTCGCCGCCCTGCACATCAAAGGAGAGCATGGCCCCCGCACTGAAGCACTGGTTATCGAAGATGGCCTGCTGCTCGGGCGTATCGAGGAAGCCGAGGTAGTGTACCTTCTTCACCTTAGGATGGGCCTGCAGGTAGGCAGCGACTTGCTCTGCATTACGGGCCTGTGTTTCCATGCGGGGCTTCAGTGTTTCGAGGCTGCGCAAGAGCAACCAGCCGGTCCATGGGCCGGCCATGCAGCCCAGGAAACTCCGCATGCCTTTCACGCGCCCGATCAGCTCGTTGCTGCCCAAGCAGGCACCCGCGATCACGTCGCTGTGGCCACCGATGTACTTCGTCGCCGAATAGAGCACCAGGTCGGCGCCCTGCTTCATGGGGTGTTGCCACAAGGGGCCCATGTAGGTGTTGTCCACCGCCAGCAGCACGGGCTTGTCTGCGGTGCTGAAGGCCTTTGCCACGCGGCTGCACGCTGCGATATCGATCAGGATGTTGGTGGGATTGGCGGGCGTTTCCACATAGATCATCTTAAGGCGGTCCGCCTTGCCGCTCTTGCGCACGATCTCTTCCAGCCGGTGCCGGTCCCATGGATAGAAGCCGATCACTTCGATGCCGAAGCGGGTGAGGGTCTGCTTGATGAAGTGGTCCGTTCCGCCGTAGATGGGGTTGCTGTAGAAGAGCACATCGCCGGGCGAAAGAAATTCCAGCAGCATGGTGGTGATGGCGCTCATGCCGCTCTCGAACACGGCGCAGTCCTCCGCGTTCTCCCATAGGGACAAACGGTCCTCCAGGATCTCCAGGTCCGGGTTGTTCAACCGGCTGTAGATCAGGCCCAGCTCCTCCTTCTCGCCTTGCTCGCGCAGCCCGTAGGCCACTTCAAAAAAGGCCTTGCCATCCTCCGCTTTTTGGAATACGAAGGTGCTGGTCTGGAAGATGGGGCACTTGATGGCACCTTGGGAGAGTTCGGGCTTGTAGCCGTAGCTCATCATCAGGCTTTCGGGGCGGAGTTTGCGTTCGGACATGGTGCGAAGCTATTGCACTTGACGGAGCTGAAGGGTGATGGAAATCACGCTCCATAGCTGGACCTCCGGACCTGTTCAGTGCTTTCCGCGTTGCTCTCCCCCGGCCGGTCCTTCAGGGTATCGATCGCATCCTGCACCCATCGGGTATCGCCCAGCGCGGGGACGATGAAGGGAGCGAAGGCGCGCAACGGCCTGTAGAGCGCTGAACCTTCCAGTGTTTCCTGCGGAACGATGCCGGTGACCTCGGCGCGGGCCATCAGGATGTTCAGTACCACGCTGAGTACAAAGGCGGAGCGAATGGCCCCGAAGAGCGTGCCTGCCACCTTGTTCGGTAGGCCCAGCATCGCCATGTCCATCGCTTTGGTGACCACTTTGGCCAACAGGTGTACCAGGACCAGCACGCCGATGAAGGTGACGATGAATGAGATCACCTCATGCTCGGCATCCATGCCCACCCAGGCCGCCACGCGGGCATTGTAGCGCGTGGCCACCCAGATGCCCAGCACCACCGCCACCAAGGAAGCGATCTCCACCACGAAGCCCCGGAAAAAGCCGCGTACCGCAGCGAAACCGAGGAGGGCGATCAAGGTCCAGTCGAGCCAGTTCATGGGAACAAGTGTAACACGGTCGGTCACTTGCATGTCCGATGATGACAGGGAAGAACCAACACAGAGCAGAGGAGAACCGCAGATGCACTGAGAAGAGGAAAAACCGCCGATCGCGCGGATGAACGCGGATGCGACTTATGCTGAAATGATGCTGCATGCATTTATCCGTGTCATCTGCGCGATCGGCGGTTGAACTCAGCGGAGAACCCGGCACGATCAACCTCACTCACCAAGTCTACCTTCGCGCCCTTCCTCAAAATTGCTCCGAGGAACAAAAACACCATGATCGATCTGGCATTTGACAAGCGTTGGCGCGACCTGCTGAAGCAGATGGAGACGCGCTTCGGCATGCCCTTGGACCTGAACGGAGTGATCTTCCTCATCGGTGTGCAGGAGTTGGGCCAGCATGCACGCGACTTCAAGAAGGACGAAAAAGTGAACCTGATGCACGTGGCCATTTCCGTGCTGCTCACCCCCTACGGCTACTACAGGGAGCTGGGGCGGGACGCGGATGGATGGCCGCACTTTGAACGGGTGAAGGACCTGCCCTCGCTGAACCCGAAGGAGCAGGAGCGCCTAATGAAGGAGGCGATCCTCTCCTACTTCGAGGAGCACTGACCTATGCTCAGGGAGTGGCTCAATTCCCGCCGCTGACCACCACGGTCTCCTCGTTGGTCTGCTCCTCCTCGATGCGGATGATGCCCTCACCAGTGAGCGAATCCTTCCTGGCCAGGATGTCCAGCACGGCGAAACCCGCTTGGCCACGCTTGTAGAACTCGCTATAGTCGAAGGTGATCTTACCGTCGGAGCTGGTGGTACCTTCCTTGGTAAGCCGGGAGAAGTCGGCTTGCAGCGGGGTGGTGGGATTGGCGAAGAGCTTCACGTAGGCCCCGGCCAGTGGCGCGCCGGCCGTGTCCAGCACGGTGATCGTGGCCTTGGTGTCCTTCTCCTTGTTGCATGCTCCAAGGCCTGCACCCAGGATGAGCAATAGAACGGGAATGAAGAGAGCCTTACGGAACATGGGAGGGCGTGTTGGTTACTTTTGGCCGCCTTGATCGCGGCCTTCGCACCGCGAATGAAGCCAAAAATAAGGACTGTAGCGATGCCTGCGCAATTATCTCCCCGAAATCTGCTTCTCGCCATGGCGCTGCTTGCCGGGCTGGGCACCACATTCGGGCAGGCCAAGACCGCTGGAAAACGGCATTTGGTGGAGATCAACACCACGGCCGGGCGCATGGTGGTGGAACTCTACAACGAGACACCGCTGCACCGGGACAATTTCCTGAAGCTGGTGCGGCAGCATTTCTACGACAGCACGCTCTTCCATCGGGTGATCCCCGGATTCATGATCCAAGGGGGCGACCCCGACAGCCGCAAGGCCGAGGACCGTGCCGTTCCCTTGGGCCAAGGAGGGCCGGGCTATACGGTACCGGCCGAGATCAACCCCGAGCTGATCCACCGCAAGGGGGCCTTGGCGGCCGCCCGGCTCGGCGACGATGTGAACCCGGAAAAGAGAAGCAGCGGCAGCCAGTTCTACATCGTACAGGGCCGCACGTGGCGCCCGACCGACCTGGCACAGCTCGAGGCCCGGATAAATGAAGACCGACCGGGCAGCCTCGCCATGCACTATACGCCGGACCAAGTACAGACCTACGCGAACTTGGGCGGCGCCCCGCATCTGGACGGCGGTTACACCATTTTCGGCCAAGTGGTATCGGGGATGGAGGCCCTGGACCTGATCGCGAACCAGCCCTGTGACAACCTGGACCGACCGCTTGCAGATGTGCGCATGTGGATGCGCGTGCTCCAATGAACTTGAAGGAACGCATAGAGGCCGTGGAGGCCGAGATAGCCGCTGCAGTTGCCACATCGCCAGAGGCGGTGGAAGCATTCCGCGTGGGCATGTTGGGCCGCAACGGCAAAGTGACAGCACTTTTGGACGCCTTCAAGGAGGTGCCAGCTGAAGAGAAGCGCGTATGGGGCCAGCGCCTGAACCAGTTGAAGAACGCCGCACGCGTGCGCTGGGAAGAGCTGAAGGCCCACGCCGAAACAGCCCCTGCGGAAAAGAGTTCCGAGGTGGACCTCACCCGGCCAGCGCTCACCGAGCACACCGGCAGCCTGCATCCCATCAGCATCGTGCGGCAACGGATCGTGGACGTCTTCGCACGCATCGGCTACACGGTAAGCCAAGGTCCCGAGGTGGAGGATGACCATCACAACTTCGGAGCGTTGAATTTCCCTGCGGACCATCCGGCGCGGGACATGCAAGATACCTTTTTCGTGCAAGACCTTGTCACTTCGAGCGAAGTCCCCGGTGTCAGTTCAAGCGCAGTCGAGAACGACGCCGGTGCTCTTGCCCTACGCACCCACACCAGCAGCGTGCAAGTGCGTGTGATGGAAGGCGGAGAACCGCCGATCCGTACCATTTCGCCGGGCCGTGTATATCGCAACGAGGCCATCAGCGCTCGCGCACATTGCATGTTCCACCAGGTGGAAGGCTTGTATGTGGACAAGGGCGTCAGCTTCGCGGAATTGAAAGGAACGCTGGACCATTTCGCCAAGAGCATGTTCGGGCCGGAGGTGAAGATCCGGTTGCGGCCGAGCTACTTCCCGTTCACGGAGCCGAGCGCCGAAGTGGATATGAACTGCACCATCTGCGGCGGCAGCGGCTGCGCGGTCTGCAAGCACAGCGGCTGGGTGGAGATCATGGGCTGCGGCATGGTGGATCCCGCCGTGCTCACCAACTGCGGGATCGATCCGGAGGTGTACAGTGGCTTCGCCTTCGGTATGGGCGTGGAGCGCGTTGCCCAGCTGATCTATCGCGTACCCGATCTGCGGCTCTACTGGGAGAACGACGTGCGTTTCCTGGACCAGTTCACCGTCGGCGCCTTCCGTGGCTGATCACGCCATGGAGACCGGGCTGAAGGCGGACGTGTGCATCCTTGGTGCGGGCCCCGGCGGCTGTGCCGCCGCCCTGCAGTTGGCCAAGCACGGGGTGGATACGATCCTGCTGGACAAGGCGGTGTTTCCGCGCGATAAGGTGTGTGGCGATGCGCTCAGTGGGAAGGTGATGCGCTCGCTGGAACGCTTGGACCCCAGGCTTGCGGTGGAGCTACGGAAACAAGCCAAATTGGAACCGAGCTGGGGCGTCACTTTCGTGGCCCCGAGCGGCAAGGCGTTGCGCGTTCCCTTCAGCCGCGAAACGGGTATCGGTGAAGCACCGGGCGCGATCCTGCCCCGCATGGATTTCGACAGTTTCATGCTGGAAGCGGTGAAGCGGGATGGGCGTGTGAAGGTGCTTGAAGGCACTGCGGCGAAAGAGTTCAAGCGGGGTGATGGAGGGTGGGAGTTGTCAGTTGTCAGTTCTCAGTTGCCCGGCCAGACAACTGACAACCGACGACTGACAACCCTATCGTGCCGCTTGCTGATCGATGGATCAGGGGCCAATTCCATTTTCTCCAAAAGGATCGCTGGCCTCCCCATGGAACCGCGCCACCATTGCGCCGGAGTGCGAGCCTACTACAGTGGTGTTACAGGACTGGACCCGCAAGGCTTTATCGAGCTGATCTTCCTGAAGGACCTGCTGCCGGGCTACCTGTGGATCTTCCCGTTGCCCAACGGACGCGCCAACGTGGGCCTCGGCCTGCGCAGCGACATGGTGCGCGAGCGTCGTGCGGACCTGAAGAAATTACTGAATGAGCTGATCACCGAGCATCCGCAACTGCGGGATCGCTTCAGAAATGCAAAAGCCGAAGGGCCGATACAAGGCATGGGGCTTCCCTTGGCCAGCAAGCGCTGGCCCATCAGCGGTGATGGCTACATGCTGATCGGCGATGCGGCGCATTTGATCGATCCGTTCACCGGTGAAGGCATCAGCCATGCCATGATCAGCGGCGTGCATGCAGCGAACGTTGCTGCGGAAGCATTGCAAAAGACATCAGTGAACCAAGCCATACCACACACCGCATTGAAGGACTACGATGTCCGTGTTTGGAACCGCCTCGGCAAGGAACTCGGCATCAGTACTCGCCTGCAGCAGCTCGCCGACCGTCCGTGGTTGTTCAACTTCGTGGTGAACAAGGCCGCCAGCAATCCGGTACTTGCGGATACCATCAGCTGCATGTTCAATGACCTGGATATGCGTGAAAAGCTGAAGAAGCCGAGCTTCTATTTGAAGCTGCTCTTCGGGTGAAAAAAGGAGGCGGGCCTGAACTGGAGGCTGGGACGCAGAGGCGCAGAGACGCCGAGAAGATCCTGTCCGGGCCTCTTCTTACGATGGAGCGGTCCTTACCGCTACCACCATCCAGTTCCAGGGCATGGGTGCTGGCATGTCCGGGGGTGCGTCTTCCAGGATATAGGCCCACGGGTAGTCGATCTTCTTGATCTCCAGCACTTCCATGCCTTCCTGCATCAGGAGGTCGGCCAGTTCTTCCTTCAGGTGGTGTTTGGTCGGTGCACCATTCACCACCACGATGCCCATATCGAGCTTGGTGGTCTCCCGTGCAGCCTTGCGCTGGGCCACGGCGGGCTTCATGCCCCTCTGCTCGTTCAATTGCACCAAGCGGTGCGAGGCGTAAAGCGCGGATTCCAGCGCGGGGGTCACCAGCAACAAGTGGCCACCGGGCTTGACGGCAGCGCACATATTGGCCATCATCGCTTGGCGCTTGGCCCGTGAAGCGATCAGCAGGACATTGATGCAAAGAGCAAAATCCACGCGCGGAAAAGGCAACGGTTGGCTAAGGTCGGCGTGGTGGTACACCACGTTGTGATAGCGCGCGTTCCTTTTCTCAGCAACGGAAAGGCATTCGCTGGAAATATCCGTCGCATGCACTGTTGCAAAGTGCTCGGCCAACATGGGCACAGTACGTCCGATGCCGCAACCGATGTCAGCAGCACTGCCGTCCTTTTTCGCATAACGCTGCACGCGTTGCAGGATCTTCTGCTTCCGGTCGTGCTCCGGCACGCTGAAGATGTCATCCTCAAAAGTTGCCGCTACATCATCCCACGCTTGCTCGTCCATTATTTGCGAAGGTCGAGCATGCGAGCGATCATCGGGCATTCGCTGCTCATTTCACATCGGAGGAACACTGTATGGCCGAAGCGGATCCGGTCCATTCAATGATCTACATTTACTCATCCAAACGTAGCGGTCATGAGGATAATTACAACAACCATTGGCGTACTCACCATGGCGATGGTGAGCTTGGCGCAGCATCCAGCCGTGTCTTGGGCGCGGTCATTCGGCGGAGGCTATACTGACATGGGGAACTTTATCGGCCAACGGGCCGACAGTAGCTTTTTCCTGGTGGCCAGCAGTTATTCAACCGATGGACAGTTTGTGGATGGCACCGGCACCATTTTGTTGATGAAGCTGGATAGTGAGGGACAGTTCCAGTCGGGGGTCCGTATCGGTGGACCATACGATCGGATAAACGATGGGGCCATGATGATCGATAGCAACTATGTGCTTACGGGGCGGTTTTTAGGTCCAGAAGTTCCCGATCCATGGAACTTGGAAGGCGATATCGGGGTCGTTAAGGTATCTCCTGACGGGAATATCATTTGGCAACACACCTATGGCGGGTCTGGTGATGATCAAGGTATGTCGGTAGCTGCCCGGCCCGATGGTGGCTGCTTGGTAGTCGGCACCTATGGAGAGGCTGTGGCAGTGGGTACCGCTTGGGATACTTGGGCGATCGCCTTGGATGCCGATGGCAATGAGATCTGGCAACGAACTTGGGGTGGGCTTGGTGTTGACCTGGGAATGAGCATAGCCCCCACTACGGATGGCGGTGCGATCGTGGCCGGCACGATCGGTGCCACCAACGGGGATGTCTCGCTGCCTAGCGGAGCCGATTGGAACATCCGCCTGGTGAAACTGGATGCAAGCGGCAATACCGAATGGGAAAAAACCTTTGGAGGCTCGAACCCCGACCAACCCGGTACCGTCCTTCCCTTGTCCGATGGCGGCTACCTGCTGGTCCCGGAGTCCTTTACTCTGGACGGAGATATCCCAGGGGTCCTTGGCACCGGAGGTGTCGTGGTGTTCCGGCTAGATAGTCTGGGAGAGGTGGTCTGGGAGCATCGCTATGGAGGGATCGGCGCGGAGAGCGGGCATGATATCATTAAGCTGGGAGATAATTTTTTGATCACTGCAACAACCACATCGCCCGTTGGTGGTGATGTCAGCGTCCGTTACGACACCGACCATGGTGATGGTTGGTTGTTGATTATCGATCCGGACGGCGAGCTTCTCTGGGAAAACACATATGGCGGATCCAGTGCAGATTGGCCCCGTAAATTGGCTCTTACTACGGATGGCTTCGCCGTAACCGGTAGCTCCATATCATCGGACCGGTTCGTTCCGGGAAATGTTGGAGACCAGGACATCTGGGCTATGCGGTTCCAGAACAGGAGCAGCTTGGTCGGTGGTACGCTGTACGTGGACGCCGATGCGGATTCGGCCCTGGGGCCGAATGATCCACGCATCGCGGGGAGGCTGGTGGCGACGGACCAGTATGACGCATTGGCGTTAACGGGAACGGATGGGCGATACCAGTTCGAAGCAAGCAGCCCCGGCAACATAACGACCACGGGGCCATCGTTCCCGTATTTCACACCGGACCCCGCGAGCCATACGGTAAACCTGGTGGGCATCGGGCAAACCGTCGATAGCTTGGATTTCCGCTATGCGGGCATGTTGGAGGCCCAAGACCTCCAAGTATTCGTCACTCCGACCTCCACCTTCCGGCCGGGGTTTTCCGTGCGTTATGATGTGCTTTGCCGAAATATGGGCACCATACCTGTGGACGCAACCCTGACCGTAATGCTCGGCGACAGCATCGCATTGGATTCCTCTTCACCGGCTCCTTCCGGCACCAGCGGCAACACCCTCACGTGGGCCCTCGGAGAGCTGGCCCCTTTGCAGAGTACGGGGTTACAGATCAACGGCACCCTTTCCGAGAACCTGACACTCTTCGACCATGTGGTCACCACCGTACAGATCGACCCTATTGCCGGTGACCTTGTGCCCGAGGACAACATAGTTGAGTTGGACGATCAGGTTGTTGGTTCATGGGACCCCAACGATATCCAGGTGGACCCCGAAATGGTGTTGGCGGCTGAAGTGGACGATGCCGTATTGGACTATACGGTCCGCTTCCAGAATACCGGTACGGCCGAGGCGATCGATGTCGGTGTGGAGAACGTGCTTCCCGCGAACGCTGACCCGACGAGTTTCGAGTTCCTTGCCTCGTCCCACCCCGTGGCGCTGGAGTACTACGACTTCGACCGGAAGTTGCGGTTCCAGTTCAGTGGGATCAATTTGCCCGACAGCACGGCCGATGAACCGGGCAGCCATGGTTTCGTGCGGTACCGGATCCGGCCTCGCGCCGGACTCACCATGAGCGACTCGATCTGGAATACCGCAGCGATCTATTTCGACAACAACGCCCCGGTGATCACCAACACGGCCGTCACGCTGATCGGGAACAGCACCGGTTTGCCCAACGATGCCACAGCAGTTGAAGGACAGGATCTTTGGTTATCCCCCAATCCCACCGATGGCCTGTTGCAATTGCGGACCACGGACCGGCTCATGGGAGCCTTGGTAACGGTGCATGATGCCTTAGGGCGAGTGGTTGCCAGTAGCCGGATTATATCCCCAGCCCAGCAGCTTGACCTCTCCAAGTTGAAGAGCGGCCTCTATCATGTGGTCGTCCAGCAGGACCACCTCGTTCTTGGACGGACCGTCATCAAACTGTAATCCTTACACCGCGCTCAACCGGATCATGTTCGCCATGCCTTGTTCGGCGATGGGCATGCTGGCGATGTTCACCACCAGATCGCCCTTTTTCACCAGGTCCTTCCGCCGCAGGATGTGCTTGATGTCAGCGATGGTGTGGTCGGTGCTCACGGTCTTGTCGTAGTACTCGGCGCGTACGCCCCATACCAGGTTGAGCATGTTGAGGATGCGCTTGTTGCTGGTGAAGGCGAAAATGTGCGCCTTGGGGCGCATGCTGCTGATCTTGAAGGCCGTGTAGCCACTGTGGGTCATGGTAACGATGGCCTTGATATCAATGGCCGCCGCCATGCGCACGCTGGCCATGCAGATCGCATCGGTCACCATGCGCTCGTGATCGTTCAGGTCGGGTTCCTTCACATTGTACATGATGTCGCTCTTCTCCATCTCGAGCAGGATCTTGTTCATCACCTTCACCACCTCCACGGGGTATTTGCCCACGCTGGTCTCGGCGCTGAGCATCACGGCATCGGCGTGGTCCAGCACGGCGTTGGCCACATCGTTCACCTCGGCGCGGGTGGGCGTACTGCTCTGGATCATGCTCTCCATCATCTGCGTGGCCACGATCACCGGGCGGTGCTGCAGGAGGCAACGCCGGATGATGTCCTTTTGGAGCAGGGGCACCTGTTCCATGGGTACCTCCACGCCCAGGTCGCCTCGGGCCACCATCAGCGCATCGGATTCGTGGATGATCTCGTCGATCTCCAGCATGGCCTCCGGCTTCTCGATCTTGGCCACCACGCGTGCCGTGCTGCCTTCCGCATGGATCTGGTGCTTCAATTCAATGATATCGCGGGCGCTGCGCACGAAGCTCAGCCCTATCCAATCCACACCCTGTGCGAGTGCGAACGAGAGGTCCTCGCGGTCCTTTTCAGTTAGACAAGGCAAGCTCACCTTGGTGTTGGGCAGGTTGATCCCCTTGTTGCTGCTGAGCATCCCACCGTGGATCACCTTGGTGGTCACCTTCTCCTTTCCGTCGGTATGGGTCACCTGCAGGCGCATCTTGCCGTCGTCCAACAGCACCATGTCGCCTACCTTGATGTCCTGAGGGAACTGCTCATAGCTGGTGCTCACCATGCCGGGTACGCCCTTCATCAGCTCGGTGGTGATCACCAGCTCCTCCCCTTCCTTCAGTTCGATGGGGCCATCGGCCATTTCGCCCACGCGCAACTTGGGTCCCTGCAGGTCCGCCAGGATGGCCGTGGTAAGGCCCAATTCCTCATTCAGCGAGCGGATGGTGGCGATCACCCCCGCATAGAAATCATAACTGCCATGGCTGAAATTCAGCCGGCAGACATCGAGACCATGGATCAGCATGTCGCGAAGTACTTCGCGGCTTGAGCTGGCGGGGCCAAGGGTGGCCACGATCTTCGTTTTCGGGTCGGGTGCAACGGTCATTCCAAGAGCTTGTAAGCGCCTTTGATGTTCGTAATGTCCAAGGTGAAGGCGGTAAGGACGAACTCCGCCATTTTCACCCGTTCCAGCGCCTCATCGGGCCTGAGCGAACAGGCCTCGTCGACGAGGAGGAAATAGTCGGCCTGTCGTTGATCCGCCACCAACACGCCTTCCGGGGCATGGTTGCTCACCAGGGTGATGGTGGCCTGGGATTCCTCCTCCCTGTGGTCGAAGGCTGAAAAGCGGGCCATTCGTTCCGGTCCTTGGCCTTCAATGTCTTCGTCGCGGCGACAGAGATCCAGTCCCAGGCTGTTGTTCAGCGACCAGCAGATCCGATAGTCGTTCACGTGGCTACTGATCGCAATGAGGAAGACCTCGGGTTCGGGATCACTATCGAGCTTCAGCTTGGCCATGGTGCGGAACGGACAAAGGTAGATCGGCAATGGCCCCGCCCGGTATGGGGCATTCCCTCACGCTTGATCGTCCTTCCTGCCCTTGGACGCCCGCGGCCTGTTCCCCGGTTGGCCGCCCGTTCCTCGCCGCCTCTCGGAGGTGCGTTGCCGACTTCGCGAACCAGGTCTCCTTGTCCTCTCCCCCTTGTTCGCCTCTCCGCCATCGGGCATGTGAAGCCGCAATTTTCGCGATGCATCGCGGGCAGCCTCCTGCTCCGCCTTCTTCTTGCTGTGCCCTTTTCCGGTGCCGCAGGTCTTCCCGTCCACCTGCACTTCCGCAGTGAACTGTCTGCCCCGTCCACCCCGTTCATGCTGCTCGGAAAGCACGAACTCCACCTTCCTGTGCTGCTTCTGCCCCCATTCCAGCAGGCGGCTCTTGCTGTCGCGGTCCTCCTGCTCCACCGCCTTGAGGTCGAAATGCGCGGTGATCAGCTTGATCACGGTGGCCTTGGTGCGATCGAATCCCTTGTCGAGATAGAGCGCCCCGAACAAGGCCTCCATGGCATTACCGGGCACGGACGTGTCCTGGCCGCGCCCGATGTTGAGTTCCATGACGCGTTCGATCTCCACGTGCTTGGCCAGGATGCTCAGCTGATGCCTGCTCACCAGCTTGCTGCGCATGCGGGTAAGGAATCCCTCCCCCTTGTCGGGATAGTGATGGTAGAGGAATTGGCCCACGATGGTGTCCAGGATGGCATCGCCAAGGAACTCCAAGCGTTCATTGTCCTCCAGGTCGGGCCTGTCCTCGCTCAATGCGCTCCGATGGCGGAGGGCTTGTCTGTAAAGCGGAATGTTCCTGGGCGTGACGCCCAGTGTCTTTCTGCACCAGGCGCGGATCCGGCGCTCTTCGGGTGAAGTGGCTCGATTGAAGAACGCGGCGAACAAAAGAGCTTAGCGGTACTTGCGGAAGATCACCGAGGTATTGTGCCCGCCAAAGCCGAACGTGTTGCTCATGGCGGCATTGACCGTGCGCTTCTGCGCGGTGTTGAACGTGAAGTTCAACTTGGGGTCGATCTCGGGGTCGTCCGTGAAATGATTGATCGTGGGGGGTACGATATCGGTGTACACCGCCATGATACTGGCAATGGCCTCTACCGCGCCGGCGGCGCCGAGCAAATGGCCGGTCATGCTCTTGGATGAACTGATGTTCAGCCGGTAGGCATCCTCGCCGAAAAGGCGCTGTATGGCCTTCACCTCCTGCGGGTCGCCGATGGGGGTGCTGGTGCCGTGGGTATTGATGTAGTCCACCTCGGAGGGCTTCATGCCCGCGTCCTGCAAGGCATGCTTCATGCACAGATATGCGCCGAGCCCTTCGGGATGCGGTGCCGTAATGTGGTAGGCATCGCTGCTCATACCGCCGCCCACCACCTCGCAGTAGATCTTGGCTCCACGCGCCTTGGCATGCTCGAGCTCCTCCAGCACAAGTATGCCGCTTCCCTCACCCAGCACGAAGCCATCCCGGTCCTTGTCATAGGGCCTGCTGGCCGTGGCCGGATCGTCGTTGCGGGTGCTCATGGCGTGCATGGCGTTGAAGCCGCCCACGCCCGCCTCGTAAATGGAGGCCTCGCTTCCACCCGAGACCATGGCGTCCACGGTACCCAGGCGGATGTAGTTGAAGGAATCGATCAGCGCGTTATTGGCACTGGCACAAGCGCTCACCGTGACATAGCTGGGGCCACGCAGACCGTGGCGCATGCTGATGAGCCCGGAGGAGCCGTCCGCGATCATCTTCGGGATGAAGAACGGGTTGAACCGCGGTGTACCATCGCCCCTGGCGAAGTTGATGCATTCCTCCTGGAAGGTAAGCAAACCGCCGATCCCGGAACCGAGGATCACGCCAATGCGCTCCTTCTCGGCATCCGTGGTCAATACCAGCCCGGAATCCCGCATGGCCTCATCACTGGCGGCCACGGCGAACTGGGAGAAAGGGTCCATCTTGCGGGCCTCCTTCCGGTCCATGAAATCGGTGGGGTCGAACCCCTTCACCTCGCAGGCGAACCGCGTCTTGAACTTGGACGCGTCGAAGTTGGTGATGGGCGCAGCTCCGCTGGTGCCGCTCACCAATCCTTCCCAATAAGCCTGTAGCGTATTGCCAAGGGGGGTCAGGGCGCCCAGACCGGTGACTACCACTCGCCTGAGCTGCATCCTCAAGGTTTACTTCGCGTTCTTCTCCACGTAGTCCACGGCCTGGCCTACGGTTTGGATCTTCTCGGCCTGATCGTCAGGGATGGCGATGTTGAATTCCTTCTCGAACTCCATGATGAGCTCGACGGTATCCAGGCTGTCGGCGCCAAGGTCGTTGGTAAAGCTCGCCTCTGGCGTGACCTCGCCTTGGTCCACGCCAAGCTTATCCACGATGATAGCGATGACCCTTGACTTGATATCGGACATATCCGTTTGTTGTTGGTTGAACAGGGTGCAAAGGAAAGATATTTTCGACACGTGCAACCCCTTCCCTATTTGAAGTGGACCAAGACTTCGTCCAAAGGCTTGCGGGATAGTGCCGGAACACGGCATTCCTTCGCAGGAAACCCCATGGGGATCAGGAGGAAAGGTCGTTCGTTGGCCGGGCGGTCCAGCAGTGTCGATAAAAAATTCATCGGGCTGGGCGTATGGGTCAGCGTGGCCAGTCCGGCGTGGTGGGCGGCGGCCAACAGCATTCCGGTCGCTATGCCCACGCTTTCGGTGACGTAGTAGTTCTGGTGCTTGTGCCCATCAGGTTCCAGCTCATAGGCTCGCTTGAACACCACCACCAACCAGGGTGCATCCTCCAGGAACGGCTTGTGCGGGTCCGTTCTGAACACGGCCAGGTCCCGCAACCATTCGTCGCTCATCCGGCTTGCATAATTGATGCGTTCCTCTTTCTCGGCCGCTTCACGAATGCGACGTTTCAGCTTCGGATCACCCACTGCGCAAAAGGTCCATGGTTGCTTGTGCGCGCCACTGGGGGCGGTGCTTGCCGCCCGCACCACCTCGGCGATCACTGCGAAGGGCACCGGCTCCGGGCTGAACTCGCGCACCGAGCGCCTACGCTCCAGTTCCGCGTGGAACCCCACGGCGCGTTCCAACATTTCCGAAGTGCCGTAGCGCGTGAATTCCAGTGGTATCCGGTCCATTTTGTTCTCCATAAGGGGCTAAGGTCGCAACTTCGCGCCATGATCCGCATCGCCATCCTCGCTTCCGGCTCCGGCACCAACGCACAACGCCTGATGGAGCACTTTCGCATGCATCCCGCAGCGGAGGTTGCCCTGGTGGGCTGTGACCGGCCCCGTGCTGGCGTGGTGCAGCGTGCGTGGGACATGGATGTGCCGTGCTATTTGTTCAAGGGCAGCGACTTGTCGGACGGTACGGTGCAACGTGAACTGGAGGGCGCGAACATCGATCTGGTGGTGCTGGCGGGTTTCATGCGCTTGCTTCCACCGGATTTCGTGCATGCCTGGCCGGAACGCATCCTGAACATCCATCCGTCCCTGTTGCCGAAATTCGGCGGCAAGGGCATGTACGGCGATCGGGTACACAACGCGGTGCTGGAGGCCGGCGAGAAGGAGAGCGGCATCACCATCCACTTGGTGAACGAGCGATATGACGAAGGCCGGGTGCTGGAGCAAGTGAAGTGCGTGGTACTGCCCGACGATGATGCAGCGGCGTTGGCCGAACGCATTCATGCCTTGGAGCATGCACACTACCCCACCACGGTGGAGACCTTCGTGAACAGCCTTCCGATGGGAACGGTGGATTAATTCCCGCAGCACACCAGTTGTCGGTTGCTGTTCACGCCGAACTTCGCGGCATGATCGAACTGGCCCATGTCGGCAAGGCGTTCCTTGTGCTTTTCGCGGTGATCGACATCATCGGCGGTATTCCCGTGATCCTGCAAGTGCGGGAAAAGGCCGGCAAGATCTATCCCGCTCGCGCCACCTTGGTCAGCGCGGCCATCATGATCACCTTCCTGTACCTCGGCGAAACGATCCTCTCCTTTCTTGGCATCGATGTGAATTCATTCGCCGTTGCCGGCGCCTTCGTCCTGTTCTTCATCGCCCTGGAAATGATCTTGGGCATCCGGTTGTTCAAGGAGGACGTTTCAGCCCCGGGCCTCAGCGATGACCCCAAGGTGTACAGCATTGTGCCCTTGGCCTTCCCGGTGATCGCAGGTTCGGGCACCATCACCACGGTGCTTTCACTGCGGGCGGAGTTCAGCCGACCGGAGATCCTGGTGGCGATCATCCTGAACATGATCGTGGTTGTGACGGTGCTTTTGCTCACCAATAAGATCGAACGGATGCTGGGGCGCGTGGGGCTCATTGTATTGCGCAAGGCCTTTGGGGTGATCCTGCTCGCGATCAGCGTGAAGCTCTTTGCGGGGAACATCACGTATCTGTTTCCGCATGGCTGAAATGCCTTTCGTGGTGTTCACCGCCACATCGCAACGAACGCCAAGGTTTCGCCACGTTAGGCTTTCCGTATCCAAGGCAAGGGCGATGCTTACTTGAACTTCGTGGCGGTATCGTTGCGTTCTTTGCGGTCAATTCCAGCTATGAAGATCACGATCCACACGGACGGCGCGGCCAGCGGCAACCCCGGCCCCGGTGGCTTCGGCGCGGTGCTGGAGGCCGGTAAGCATCGCAAGGAGCTCTGGGGAGGTTTCCGCCGTACCACCAACAACCGCATGGAACTGCTCGCCGTGATCGTGGCCTTGGAGGCGCTGAAGGGCGAGGGCCATGAAGTCACCATCGTGAGCGACAGCAAGTACGTGGTGGATGCCGTGGAGAAAGGCTGGCTCTTTGAATGGGAAAAGAAAGGTTTCGCGAAAAAGAAGAATCCCGACCTCTGGAAGCGGTTCCTCAAGGTGTACCCCAAGCACAAGGTCCGGTTCCACTGGATCAAGGGCCATGACGGGCACCCGCTGAACGAGCTGTGCGACAGGCTTGCGGTGGCGGCACGCGAACAACCGGGGCTGCCCAAGGACGAGGAATTCGAGCGTGCGGAACGCAGGGAGTGATCCGCCGGTCATTGCTCCCCGCAAAGCCGCGAGTCCCTCGCTGAACGACCTTCGGGTACCACCATTTCCCGTTGAACATACTTTAGCCCTCCCTTAACCGGGATTGAACCATTCCGCCGTTGGATCTGTTTTTACCCGTCCATGCCCGCAAAACTGTACGCCACCGTCAATTCCGTCGCCGATCCCTTGGTCCTGGAACGTTCAGTACCCTCCGCGCCGTGGTCGTTCACCGGTGAAGAGGCCCCGGACCTTGTCCGCACGGGCCCCGGGATGTACAGCGTGGTGCGCAAAGGGCGTTCGTTCAAGGTGTTGGTGTTGAAGCACGACCGCGAAGCCGGCACCGTCCGGCTTCGGATCGGTGCACATTGCCATACCGTCCGCTTGGAGGGGGAACGCTCCCGCCTGATGGAGGTATTGGGCATCGATAAAGGTGCGCGGGCCGTGGTGCGTGAATTGAAGGCACCCATGCCCGGGCTTGTGCTGAAGATGTTGGTGAAGGAGGGCGACGCCGTGAAGAAGAACGACCCGTTGCTGGTGCTGGAAGCCAT
Source organism: Flavobacteriales bacterium (assembly GCA_019912395.1). Taxonomy (GTDB): domain Bacteria; phylum Bacteroidota; class Bacteroidia; order Flavobacteriales_F; family PHOS-HE28; genus PHOS-HE28. Next base: position 65,899 of record JAIOIH010000028.1, read on the forward strand.
GAAGATGGAGAACGTCATCAAGAGCGCCGGTGATGCCATCGTGAAGAAAATACATGCCGAGGAACGGTCCGCCGTGGAAAAGGGACAGCTCCTCCTCAGTTTCGAATGATCAACCCCGAGAAGACCATGAAAACCCAAGCCCTTCCCTTGCTTACCCTCTTGCTGCTGGCCGCCTGCGGCAATCCACCCGCCGAGACCCCCCCGCCTCCTCCAACCGCAACGGACACCACGGCTACCGTGCCCGCTGCACGCCCCGACGTGGTGGCCCCGGCGGGCGCCAAGCTGAAATTGGTGGTAGCCCCGCCAGCAGCTCAGTTCCCCGATGCCTCATTGACCTTGGACACCATTATCCCGAACCTGAAGTCCATGGCCGTGGAGTACAAGTTCAAGGTGAACGGGTTCGACCTGAAAGCCCAGACCCCGGATGCCGCCACGCGCGGTTGCGCCAACAGCAAGGACGGCCAGCACATCCACTTCATCCTCAACAACGCGCCCTACAAGGCGGAATACAATTCGGACTTTACCGAAAAGGCTGACCCGGGCCGCAACATCGCCCTGTGCTTCCTCAGCCGCAGCTACCACGAAAGCCTGAAGAGCAACAAGGCCGTGGTGGTGAAGGAGTTCACCATGCCCGGCGAAAGCGCAGTGGCGGCGGGGGACGTGACCAAGGACCCCACGCTCTTCTACAGCCGCCCCAAAGGCGACTACAAGCAATTGGACGGGGACAAGATCCTGCTGGACTTCTATCTGCTGAACACGGACCTGACCGACAAAGGCTACAGCGTGCGCGCCACCATCGACGGTGAAGCGTGGACCATCAATAAGTGGGACGCCTACTTCATCGAGGGGATGGAGCTCGGTAAGCACTCGGTACGCCTGGAGCTGGTGGATGCCAACGGCCAATTGGTGCCCGGCCCGTTCAACGACAGCGGCGTTCGTGAGTTCAACTACCTGGGGAGCTAACCGATCCACATCCCTCCCATGAGAAAGCCCCGTGCAACGTGCTGCACGGGGCTTTTTTCAACCAAGCACGGATCACTTCAGCCGTTTGCAGCGGATATGGAGCGAATCGTGGCGGATGAGGTTGCCGATCTGGGTCACCGGGTCCGAAAAAGCCGCACGCGGCCCACAGTCGCACAGGTCCGTCAACGGGTCGCGGTCCGTGATGGCCGCTTCCAATTCCGCCAGGGAAGGCGCGCTCTCCATGGCCGCATACTCGGAATAGGTGATCCGGAGAAAGGCCACGTTCATGCCGATGCCCCTTCGGTCCAGCAACCATCCGTTCTCCAGTTCCACGGGCACGGTCAATCCGTCGGCGGTGCGAAGATCCCCGGGGTGCGGATAGGAAAGGATGGACTTGCGGTCCCCGGAAAGCATCACTGGCACCTGCTCGTTCCGGTCTTCCTTGGTGCGGTACACGAGTACATGGGCAGTGGCCGCCACTCCTGCGGAAGCGGCAACGGAGAGCTGTTCAGTACCCGCAGTAGGACCCGCACTTGCCGTCGTTCGTGCAGCCTCTTTTTTGCCGCAGCACCCGCCGAAAAACAACGCGGCGAGCAGGAGTGTTGGCGCTTTCATCGGGCGATGATCAGGCGTTCGTTCCGCGTGCCCTTGTCTGTCAGCATGCGCAAGATGTATGCACCTTCGGGTACGGCGGACACATCCACGATGGCCTGATCGTTCATCCGCAGGGGCACCCCCATGTCCAATGCCGTCCTCCCTTGCATATCGATCAGTTGCACGGTCTCCAACGTTCCCGGGAAGTCGTTAAGCGCGATAATGAGCTTGTCCTTGGCAGGATTGGGATGCACCGCTATCACACCCAGGGCCGGATCTTCGGCAATGCCCACGTCAGCGCCGCGCTGGATATTAAGGTCGAGCAGGTAGGTACCCAACCCTCCCGCGAAGTAGGGGGCCACTTGGAACCAGACCGTACCACCGCCGCTCACCACGATGCTCCCCGGCATCACGTCATCATACGCGGAAGACCACGTATTCCCGTCCGCGGACCAGGACCAGAGTCCATCCAGCGTGTAGGTGTTCCCATTGCCACTGTCCCATGCGTCGTGCAGACGACCAGAGATGGCATAGTTGTTCCCGCCAGGAAGGACCACCTTGTAATAATCCTGATCGGTCTCGTTGTGCAGGTTGGAGCCCGTGGTACTCACGGTGGCGTTATTGCCGGAGAAGCTTACCGGCAGGGAATAGGCCTGTCCGGCGGTATTGTTCACCTCGTACTGGTCGGCCTGAATGGTAGCTCCGGTCACGGTTACGAAGATCGGATTGGGGAAATAGCTGGAACCGGTGAGCTGCCATCCCGTGTTGTTGGGGTTGTGCTGCGCCGCCAAGAGATAGGTGCCGGGCGGCACGGTGACAGCCACTGGTCCGAAGGTGAGGTACGGCGCGAGGTATGAATATCCGGGCGGAAGGCCGTTATTCTCGTTCATCAGGCCCACATCCTGAGCCCATGACCCGTCGAGGTTGTACAATGCTACTCCGTACTGACCGACAAAGTTGTCCCAACCATCGTTCACCACGTTGAGGTTAACCGAGATCTGCCCCCCTTGGGCCACCGAGGTCCCGGGTGAGACCGTCATGGCGTTCGCGATCTCAATGTCGTTCGGATTGATCACGCTTACCGGGATCAAATTGGAATAGCCGCCGTTGTCGGCCACCAGCAACCATTCACCGCCGGTGGGGCGATAAAGGATCGCGATCACATAATCGCCCGGCAGCATGCTGAAGAGGCCCTGGGTGGTGAACTGGAGGTCGTTGTTATAGGCGTTTCCGGCGGGCAGCGTGTACCCGCTCAATTCAGCCACGAAGCCGTAGAAGTTGCTGGATGCGTCGAATACACCGGCAGCATAATCACCGCTGAAGTTGGTGCTGCCGTTGTTCACGATGTTGGTGGAGACGGTGAAGCCCTGGCCATAGTACAGGGTGGAGGAGGTCGGATTCACGTAGTTGTACAGCGCCAAGGTGCTCAACTGTCCGGTGCCGCCGCCGCCACCGCCGCCACCGCCGGTGGCGGGTTTGATGCCAATGATCGCTTCCTGACCACTGTTGTAGCCTCCGTCCCCACCGCCGGTACCCGTGGAACCGGGGTTCAGGGCACCCACCGTGAAGTAGCCGTCCGCCTGTCCTCCCCAGCCCCAGTTGAAGTGGAAGAAGTCGTTGTTGTCGTAGCCGTCGGCCACAAAGCAGTGCCCACCGCCCGATCCAAATCCGTCATAGATGATCGGCCGGCTCGCGTCCAGCTCGGCCTTGAGCAGGCTGATCCACTGCTGCTCGCTATAGTTGCTGCGAGGGATGCCCTGCATCCCCTGATCATAGCCGAAGTAGGTCCTCAAGGCGAACTCCGCGTTGTTCTGGGTGCCCGGGCTGTGGCTGCTGATCACCCAGGCACCGCTAACCTGTGGGCTGTACTGCATGTCCACGCTCACGCCACAATGGTACATCAAGGTGGCTACGGCATTGTTGGGGCTGCTCACCGTGTTGGGCATGGCGGGCCAGTCGTATGTAGTAGCCCCGAAGTTGGCCGAGAGCGTACCGTAGTTCGGCGCATTGTAGGAATGAAGACCGGCTCCCTGTGCGGGATGGTTGTGGTATTTCATCACCTGCGCCATGGCAGTGGCCACGCATCCGGTCACGGAGCCGCCGGGACAGAGCGCGTTCACATGGGGCGATTGGTCCCACAACGTCTGCACCAAGGGGTTCACCGCCTCGGTGTCCCGCTCTTCCTCTTGCTCGTTGTTCAACACCCGATGCCAGGCCAGTACCAGTTCTTGCGATGCGGGCTCGTTCGCCCCCAGTACCGCACGGATCTCCCCGGCATAACCCTCCAGCCACTTGGCCACTTGGGGCGCCAAGGTGCCGGTTGGGAAGGACGACTCCGTGGAATAGCCCAGCACGGGTACCACGAGATCGTCCCCCGCAACGATCACGAACCCGTGCTCCGCAGCGCTGTACACGCGGAAGAACACGAGCGGAGCAGCGTGACCCGGCGCATCTCCCGTCCTGGTGAGCACCAGTTGCATATCGTCGCTCCGCAGATCGGAGAACGTGGTTCCGTGCCTGGCCAGGAAATGAAGGGCGACATCGCGGGCCGTAGCCTCGGTGACCTGAGCGGCCATGAGCGCTCCGGACCACAACGTGGCCAGCGCAAGCAACAGCATCGCAATGGTCCTGCCGAAGCGGATGGTGCGATCCGGAAGTGGGGTGGAAATAGTTTTCATGGGAAGGTGGTTTTGGTGACCGCAAAGGCGGCCACTACAAGGATAATCCGTACCGAAAGTATGTACAATCCCCAAAATGGGGGATGTCCCCGATACGGGGTCAACCCATGCCGACGCCTGCGCCCAGGTCCCATGTACACCGCGGTTCCACCAGGCACTACGGTCCATGCCCACCTGAAATGGACCACGGGGTCCCCGCAGCCGGGGTGATCCCCGATCATTCCGCGAACGTCGGGGTGCCGTGAGGTTCCGATCCCGGATCGCACCACCGTGAACTGACGTGCCGTCCTAGCCCTCCACCAGCTTGATGTCGAAATCCACCAGGTCCACGAACTGTTGGATGCGGAGGTCGATCTCCTCCTGCTTGAGTTCCAACATGCGCTCCACCCCGAACTTCTCGCAGCAGAAGGATGCCATGGCCGAGCCCACGATAATGGCGCGCTTCATATTGTTGAAGCTGTGGTCCCCGCTACGTGCCAAGTAGCCGATGAAACCACCAGCGAACGTGTCCCCCGCACCCGTGGGATCGACCACTTCATCAAGGGGCAATGCGGGAGCAAAGAAGACACGGTTCTTGTTGAAGAGCAACGCGCCGTGTTCACCCTTTTTGACCACAAGGTGTTTGGGGCCCATCTCCATGATCACGTGCGCTGCCTTTACCAAGCTATGTTCGCCGCTGAGCTGGCGCGCCTCGGAATCATTGATGGTGAGGATGTCCACGCGCTTGATCACCTCCTTCAGCTTCTCCATCGCGCTGTCCATCCAGAAGTTCATGGTGTCCATCACCACCAAGGCCGGCGATTCCACTTGATCGAGCACCTTGGCCTGTACCACCGGATCCAAATTGCCGAGCATGACGTATTCCGCGGACCTGTACTCCTCGTTCAGCTTGGGGTCCAGGTCCAGCAACACATTGAGGCGCGTCTCCAGCGTGTCGCGCGTGTTCATGTCGTAGTGGTACCTGCCGCTCCAGAAGAAGCTCTCCTTGCCCTTCAACACTTCCAGGCCCGCCTGGTCAATGCCCTTTTTGCGCATCGTCTCCAGCATGGTTGTTGGGAAATCCTCACCCACCACGCTCACGATGCCTTGTTTCTCCAGGAAGTAGGAAGCCGTGAGGGAGATGTACGTAGCGGCACCGCCAACCACCTTGTCGGCCCGGCCGAACGGGGTTTCGATGTTGTCGAAAGCGACGGTTCCTACGGTGACGAGCTTCATGTGTGCGAGGTGTTTTGGGGCGGCAAAGGTGGAGAAAAGCGGATGAACTTGTGGGAATGCCCGGTCTTCCTACTTTTGCGCTCCCTTTGAAAGAGGGGTTTCTTCCCTGGTAGCTCAGCTGGTTAGAGCACCTGACTGTTAATCAGGGGGTCGTTGGTTCAAGTCCAACCCGGGGAGCGAAAGGCCTCAGCGTGGAGCTGGGGCCTTTTTTTGCAACATGCCGCACTTCCTCTACATCCTGCATAGCAAAACAGCGAACCGCTTCTACATCGGGGAAAGCGTTGATGCGAACATTCGTACGCAACAACA
>JAIOIH010000029.1 GCA_019912395.1 Flavobacteriales bacterium
CGCCAGCCGTGCGTTATCGGATGGCCGCATGAACAATCAACAAAACAGCCGAGTTTTGAGTCTCCCCAGACCCCTCAAAAAACACCATCAACAATCACATACATTTGATCAGAACCTGTCCTGATCGGGTCGACCACCTCATAGATGCTGAAGGTAGTACGAAATTTTAAGAGATGAGGCATAAGTTGAAAATTCACGCAACGCATTGAATAGGATGTGTGTGTTTGTCGCCATCACCAGCAGTATTGTCCGCCCAAGCCAACGTGAGGTGGTTGAGGTCGTCCCCTTCGTTCTTCAATCCGATCCATCCAAGGTCACTGCCGTTGGTTACCGTCATACCCGGGCGGAACCACGGCCTGTAACCGGAGAACTGAACGCCACCATTGTCTAAGTGAAGCAGCGAGAATGGTTGACTAACGTTCGGACTGGTGAACGCACCAATGCCCAAGTTCCCGCTCAGGTTTTCATTGATGTAGCTGCCGATGACCTGCCCTGGAAGGCTCTCGGTAAGCCGCATCCGCAGGATGTTGTTCGTACGGAAGTTGATTGGAACGCCATTCGTAGTGCCCAAAAAACTATTGACCGGATTCAAACCGAAGTTTCCGGCCGTATTCCAATCCGCAGGTCCTTGTGCCTGCGTTGAGGTACTGACCAATATGGCCAAAGCACCCAGCATTGTGGTAGTCTTCATTGTTAAGCGGTGTTGCGCTCAACGCCGACCGCCGGTCCAAGTGAACCGGGCACTCCCCATCCTTTCCTTTGACCAAACCGATACCAAGTAAAGCCCTTGGGCCAAGCCTTGGTCCCCTATTGTAACAGCCGCCTGCCCCGCCAAGGACAGCAACATAGGATCCTCTACGATCACCCGGCCTGCATAGTCCAACACACGCACCGCATAAGCACCATCCGGTAGCCCTGACAAAGAAAGCGTGCCGTCCCTGTTATGCGCAGCGGTGAACTCTATTTCACCAATCCCGGATTGATCGTTCGCCACGACTGACACATCATCGTAGTAGTAGTAGGCATAATGTGCGCTTCCTGTTGGAGCCACGGTCGTGTTGATTTGGGAGCTGTCCAAAAAAGATCCGATCACCACGTAGCGCTCACCACCAGTTGCGACAAAAGCGCCAGTTAACTGCACCCAGTCAGTCGCATTGGTCAGGTATTCGTGCTCAGGATCCATCAGGTCCACCTGCGGTTGAACATGCAGTGTCCGAAAGTCGTCCTCGTGGATGCTATCCACTGAGAAATAGACACTGATCCGATCCAAGGCATATTCAAACCCATCTGCCCGGCTGTAGTAAAGCGAGACAGCATAGGAGTTCCCTCCGATCAAGTCCTGATCGAGTTTGACCATGAGGTATTCTTTTAAGTCCGTACCACCAGGTCCGTCCCAATGGAATGCACCCGCAAAACGGGTACCGGTCCGTGCGTATTGGTATCCGCTAGCTTGTACACCCGGATCAGCGGGGTCCCAAACAACTCCACATCTGCGCACCAGATCGCACTCGTACACATCGGGTGTGGCCCAATTCACATTGAACCACCGAGCTGCCTGCAACCGTACCGGGTCGTAGGTGTTGCAAAGTGCCGTATCCTCAAAGCTCGGATTGGGCACCAAATTTTGAGCTGTCGCCAACACGGCGAGGGCAAGTGTCACGGCCAAGGGGATGGCTCGTGAAACCATTGTAGACAAAGGAAGAAGGAGTGCGTTGAGCATGTTGTTTTCTCCTTACTTGTTCGCCGCGTCTTCGGCACTTGGAGCACGCCTCATGTAGTCTGTTGCGTCCTCCGCTTCCGGCCCGCTTGCGGTACCGGGTGCTCCCCGCCTCGCCCGGCATGCGGCTGGCTCCGGGCAGGGTCGGTATCTTTGCTCAGCTTTTGTTCATCTTCTTTCGCGAGTTGGTGGGACATGAGCGACAATGGCCCTCGGTGTTAGTAGCACCGGGGGCTTTTTTGTGGCATGCAGAAGAGGGCTAACTTTAGCTCTTTGATGAGCTGATGAGCTGATGAGCTGATGAGCTGATGATAATCTGGTATTTGAATTGAACATCTCATCACCTTTACAAGGTATAGGTTAATAGTTGCAAATCCGATCATTCTGGTTGATAACTGCGCAGGATTGTTCATAAGTGCCTTGGTCGTACGCGGAGGTGAAGATGAACCGCAGGCGGTCCGCCTTGTCGACTCCCGGGTTATCGCTCCACTGGATCACCATATCGGTTTCGTCTTCTCCCCCTTCCCGGAACTTCTGCCCAATGTAGCCTTGGTCCGTATTGCCGGTGAAGGTGACACCATTGCGCTGCCACGGCCGGTAGCCCCATTGCTCGGCATTACCATCTTCGCCCCCTTCGGCCAAATGCAGGCGGC
>JAIOIH010000030.1 GCA_019912395.1 Flavobacteriales bacterium
TCATACCTGGATCAACCGTGGGGATCGTGTGACCTGACGAATCGAAATGGGCCTGAAACACGGCCTGAAAACCACAAAATGACCCATGGACAACTCAACCCCAATGCCCAGAACCGTCAACAGTGGTTCTTCGGACTACCCTAAAGGAACACATGCAACCGCAGCTGGATGAAACGCTTCATTTGCCGTCCAGGCAAAAGCATTTCTTCGAGGCTTGTGTGCGCCTCTGCCAAGAGCGAGGTATACAAATGGTAGTAAGCAGTCACTATGCTAGGGAGGGTACCAACGCCAAGCGACATGGGATCCTTGTTTCCTACGTCGACAGTGCCTTGGCCGGAACGGGCATTCCCTATATTGATCTCACCTTGGCAACGGGCATCGACGACCTGGACCATTTTGAGGATGACAGCCATTTGAATTCCGCAGGTGCCCGCATTTTCACCGGGCATCTGGTGGATTCCCTGGAAGCCATGGGTTATTTGCACAAGCCATGAATTGGGGTATGGTGAACCGGATCCTGGTGTTCCTCGCCATGGCGATCGCGCTTTATCTCTTGGCGATAGGGGGCATGGCACATGTGTCCCTACAAGGAAAGCCCTTGATCTTCCGCACTGGTGATTATTACAACTGGCCGGGCGGCGATTCGTGGCAGCGCTTCCACGAGTTCGATCCCCGCGAGAGGCAGGATGCGATGATCATCGGCTCCTCCCATGCGTACCGCGGCTATGACCCGGCCGTATTCGCGGAGCGCGGTCATCGGGTGTTCAACCTGGGCTCCAGCGCACAGACGCCCCTGAACACCTACCAGCTGATCAAGCACTACTTGGACAGTACGAACTGCCCGTTGCTGATCTACGACGTGTACGTGGGCACCTTCCAGAACAGCGGACTGGAGAGCACGGCAGACCTGACGCAGAACCAGCCAAGCGACGGGGCTGCTCTGGGCATGGCCTGGGCCTTGCGGGACCTGCGCGGCTTGAACATGATGGCGCTGCGGATGTTCACTGCGCGCAACACGCCGTACTATACCTCGGAGCATTACCAAGGGCTGGGGTTCTGCCTCATGACGGACAGCCTGAAGAGCGCGGCCGGGCCTCCACCATTGAAGCAGAAGGGACTTCTGGAGCGCCAGCAACAGTTCTTCGAAGCCTGCCTCCATCTCTGCCGGGAGCGGGGCATCCCCCTGGTGGTGAGCAGCCACTATGCACGGCGCGATCGCAGAGGCGATGTACACGGAGCACTGGCACATTATATGGACAGCGTGCTGGCCGGCACGGGCATCCCCTACCTGGACTACACGAACGCCCCGGACATTGAGGACCAAAACTGGTTCGCGGACCATGGCCACCTGAACGGCACGGGTGCGCGCATCTTCACGGGGCAACTGATGGATTCACTGGAGGCCATGGGCTATTTACGGAAGCCTTGAGGGGCTGTCTCCCCCTCCTTTAAGGGTGGATCAGGGGTGGCCCTAACCACATTCGCTGAGGCTCTAGATCTCAGCCTTGCAGCGGAAAACCGCTGAGCGAACAAATAACCGGTGCCCGTATCCACTCCTTGAAAAAAGGAGCGGGAAACCGCATCGCTCCTACAGGACATCATGACCGGAACGAGTGATAGCCCTGGCGGTGGAAATGATGCGAACGGAGCAGGGCCTACTTTTGCCACCCTTTTCCATAGCACTATGCAACCTACACAAGCCATCGAGTCCACCCTTACGCGCGATGCAGCGATATTCGACATCATTGAGCAGGAGCGTTGGCGACAGACCAAGGGCCTGGAGATGATCGCCAGCGAGAACTATGTGAGCAACCAAGTGCTGGAAGCCACGGGCTCGGTGTTGACGAACAAGTACGCGGAAGGCCTGCCCGGCAAGCGCTATTACGGCGGTTGCGAATTCGTGGACATGGCGGAGAGTCTGGCGATCGACCGGGCGAAGAAGCTCTTCGGCGCAGCATGGGCCAACGTGCAACCCCATAGCGGGTCCCAAGCCAACGCGGCGGTGATGCTGGCCTGCCTGCAACCCGGTGATACCATCCTGGGCTTTAACCTCAGCCATGGAGGCCACCTGACGCACGGCTCGCCGGTGAACTTCAGCGGCAAGCTGTACAACGCCACCTTCTATGGCGTGGAGAAGGAGACCGGCCGCGTGGACATGGACAAGGTGGCCGAGAAGGCGCGCGAGGTAAAGCCGAAGATGATCGTTTGCGGAGCCAGCGCCTACGGCCGGGATTGGGAATACGCACGCTTCCGCGCCATTGCGGACGAGTTGGGCGCCCTGCTGCTGGCCGACGTGGCGCACCCTGCTGGCCTGATCGCGGCCAAGCTGCTGAACGATCCGTTGCCGCACTGCCACATCATCACCACCACCACGCACAAGACCCTTCGCGGGCCGCGCGGCGGACTGATCATGATGGGGAAGGACTTCGAGAACCCGTGGGGCCTGAAAACCCCCAAGGGCACTGTTCGGATGATGAGCTCGCTGCTGGACAGCGGGGTGTTCCCCGGTACCCAAGGCGGCCCGCTGGAGCATGTGATCGCCGCCAAGGCCGTGGCCTTCGGCGAAGCCCTGGACCCCAGCTTCATCACCTACGGCGAGCGCGTTAAGGCCAACGCGGCGGCCATGGCCGAAGCCTTGATCGCCAAGGGCTACGACGTGGTGAGCGGCGGAACCGACAACCACTGCATGCTCATCGACATGCGCAGCAAGGACCTCACCGGCAAGGAGGCCGAGGCAATACTGGGGGCGGTGGACATCACGGTGAACAAGAACATGGTGCCCTTCGACACGCAGAGCCCCTTCGTCACCAGCGGCATCCGCATCGGCACCCCGGCGGTGACCACCCGGGGCCTGCGGGAGGCTGACTGCGTCCAGGTCGTGGAACTGATGGACGGGGCGTTCAAGGCGAAGGACGATCAGGGTCAGTTGGACCGGATCCGATTCCAGGTGAACGGCATGATGCGCTTGAGGCCGTTGTTCGGCTGGTGAGCGTTGGGAATGGAACGCTGATGACGCGGAAAGAGCTGATCAACGCTGATAGGTACCAGTCACGTCAAGGTTTCGCAAAGCGGACCTTGATGCCCTTGGCCCTGTTCCTCATCCCCGCGATCGCATCCGCGCAATCCGCGCCAAGCTTGAAGCATCGTGTCTTCGTCCATTGAGGTTACAACCGGGCGCAATTCGGTGCAAGCGATATCCATTTCACCGGCACCGACTACAACTTCATCCTTCACCAGGTGGTAGCACAGGACAAACCGGAAGCCTTTACGCTGAACAATTATTTCAACCCGAAGAACATCTGGATCCCGCAGTACAACTACCGTGCGGGCTGGTTCCTGAACGACCGTTGGAGCTTTTCCCTGGGGCTGGACCACATGAAGTACGTGATGGAGGCCGACCAGGTCGTACAGCTCACCGGCCAGATCAGCCGGGAACGATCGGCAACGTATGCCACCTCGGCGGATGAGGGCGAGGTGCTGCTGGCTGCGGACTTCCTCACCTACGAGCATACCGACGGCTTGAACCTGGTGGCGCTGGATGCCGATCACTACACCCGTCTGTGGCACGGTGCGGACGGCAAGCAGGCGGTGTACTTTACCCAGGGCATCTTCGTGGGCCCGGTGATCCCCAGGACGGACGTCCGCTTGTTCGGTGAAGGGCTGAACAACAAATTCCATCTCGCCGGCTACGGTGCCGGAGCACAGGTGGGGATCTTCGCGCTATTCAGCGACCGGATCTTCCTGCGGGCCAACCTGCGTGCGGGCTACATCGAATTGCCCAGTGTGCTCACCACCGGCAAGGCGAAGGATCGCGCCGATCAACATTTCTGGTTCGTGCAGGAGAACGTGGTAGTGGGCGTGTTGATCGGCAGGACAAAAGCAGGGGCCCGAGCGGGATCGCCGTCCACGTCGCCCCGCTGATTCACCGCTGAACGCGGGCTGCGCGAGGCCTCCACGCGATCTGCCATGGATCATCCTAATTTGCCGGGCATGCGCCGCCTGTTCCATCGCTCCACACTGATCATCCTGCTGCTGTGGGCGGCGATCACCGCGCTGGACTTCAGCAAGGCGTTCCATATCGACGACACCTTCCACCTGAAGGCCGCCCAGTGGATCGAGCAGCACCCGGGCAAGCCGATGTCGGGCAAGGTGAACTGGGGGTACGACCCCGAGCCGATCCACGACTTCAATCAGCCGCCGGGATTCTTCTATCTGGTGGCCCTTACCGGCCATCTGTTCGGCTATACCGAAGGGCCGATGCACCTGATGCGTTCCCTGTTCACCTTGCTGGCACTCTTCGGCTTCCACCGGCTGGCCCGCGTTCGGGCCCCGAGGCATGCACTCTGGCTCACCGCGCTGTTCGCGCTCTGCCCTGCCTTCATGGTGAACCAGGGATTGATGACGGACGTGCCCCTGCTGGCGATGCACCTGCTGTTCTTCAACCTGCTGTTGGTACCCGGCCCAATGAACGCCGGACCTCGCTATGCCTTGGCGGGTCTGGCCCTGTCCGGGGCGATGTTGATCAAATACACCTCGGTGCCGTTGCTGCTGGTATTTCCCTTGGTGCTGGCGCTGAAGCGCGAATGGCGCTGGCTCCCCATGACCTTGATCCCCGTGGTGTTCCTCGCGGGGTGGGCCGCTTGGAACCTGCATGAGTTCGGGAGCATCCATCTGCTGGACCGAAGGGCGGGCGACCCCTCCATCCGCGGCATCTTCGTGCGGAGCTTGGCGCTGCTCACCGCCCTGGGCGCGGTAAGCCCCTTCGCCCCGGCCTTTCTCCGCGCCGTGATTCCCGGCGCTGTGCGTTGGCTTCTTCCCGCATGGATCACCGCGCTCGTGTTGTCCCTCGTTTTCGTCGCCGGCTCCTACGCAGGACTCATCGCCGAGCAGCATTCGGACCAAGTGCTCCGGATCCTCTTCACCCTGAACGGACTTCTGCTCGTGCTCTATTGCGCACGCTTCCTTCCGCGCTCCCTCCGCGCTTCCTCCACGGACACATGGGCCGTGGTGCTTTGGGTGCTCGGCCTGGCCACATTCCTCGCCCTCTTCTCCCCCATGATGGCCACCCGCCATGTGCTGCTCTTGGTTCCGCCGCTGCTCCTGCTGATCGCCTCGGCACTGGACGCCGCGCGGCTCGGCGAGAAGGTGCTGGCCGTAGCCTCCACCGCCGCGCTGGGCCTGCTGCTCACCGTATCGGACAAGAGCTACGCCGATTTCTATCGCGAGAACGCCCCACGGATCGCCGAGGAAATGAAGGCCCGCACGGAAGGCACCGTTTGGAGCCTCGGCCACTGGGGCTGGCAGTGGTACGCGGAGCAAGCGGGCATGGTCACCTATGCCCGCACCCGAAGCGACGTGGCCGTGGGCGACATCCTCATAGTGCCACAGGACCATGATGTGCAGCTCCTGGCCAAGGGGCTGACCAAGGAAGCGATCGCCAGCTGGGATGAAGCGCCCGGACCGGCCACCTTCTTCTGCGTGGAACAGTTCGCGGGCATGTACACCTCCAGCTATGGGAAATTGCCGTGGAGCCTGAGCCGATCGCACCATAAAACGATCCTCGCGTATCGCGTTACCGGAGTGCATGGAGGGCGTTAGGCTGCGGGTCGAGGAAGTGGAAAGAGGAAAGCTGAAAGTGTGAGCCGGAAAGTTGGCGATGCTGCCCGATCTTCATTCACCGGCGCGGTATGCCGACATTTGTGCCATGAGCGATCCCAGTAATTCCTCGAACGATCAGACCCTGCGTTCGTGGATCACCACACCGACGAACAGTGATTTCCCCATCCAGAACATCCCCTTCGGCATCTGCAGTAGCGATGGCCATCCACCGCGGCCCTGCACCCGTATCGGCGACAGCGTGATCGACCTCTTCGCCTTGGCCAAGGCCGACCTGCTCAACGACCTGGGCATCGATACCGAAGTGTTCGGAGCGTCCACACTGAACCCCCTGATGAGGTCCGGCAGGTCCGGCATCCGGCAGCTGCGCCAGCGCCTGATGGAGCTGTTCCGCTCGGACAACGGTTTTCTCAAGGAACGCACCGTTACCGTGCAGGAGGCGATCCACCCGGTATCGCAAGTGACGATGCACCTGCCGGTTGACGTGGGCGATTACACGGACTTCTACAGCAGTCGCGAACACGCCGTGAACGTGGGCACCATGTTCCGCGGGGCGGAGAACGCCCTGATGCCCAATTGGCTTCACCTTCCCGTGGGTTACCACGGTCGCGCCTCCTCCATCGTGGTGAGCGGTACGGACATCCAGCGCCCCATGGGCCAAATGCGGCCCAACCCCGAAGAGCCTCCGGTATTCGGGCCTTCCAAGCAGCTGGACATCGAGCTGGAAACGGCCTTCATCACCTTTGAGGGACGGCCCCTCGGCGAGCGCATCGAGGCCGACGAGGCGGAGGAGTTCATCTTCGGCATGGTGCTGTTCAACGACTGGAGCGCGCGTGACATCCAGAGCTGGGAATATGTGCCACTGGGTCCGTTCCTCGGGAAGAACTTCGGCAGCAGCATGAGCCCCTGGATCGTGACGATGGACGCGCTGGAACCCTTCCGCACCGCAGGCCCCAAGCAGGACCCCACACCCCTGCCCTACCTCCGCACCTCGGGCGAGCACAGCTTCGATATTGCACTGGAGGCCTCCCTGGTCCCGAAGAACGGCGAGGAGACGGTGATCTGCCGCACCAACTTCAAGAACCTCTACTGGAGCATGGCCCAACAGCTGGCGCACCACACGGTGAACGGATGCAACGTGCGCGCCGGCGACGTGATGGCCAGCGGCACCATCAGCGGCAGCACCCCGGAAAGCTTCGGCAGCCTGCTGGAGATCACCTGGCGCGGTTCCAAGCCGCTTACGCTGAAGGATGGCAGCGAGCGCAAATTCCTGGAGGACGGGGACACGGTGGTGATCCGCGGGCATTGCGAGCGCGATGGACTGCGCATCGGCTTCGGGGAAGTGCGTGGCGAGATCCTGCCTGCGCGGTAACTGTGAGGTTCGCTGATGACTTGTGCTGGCTGTCCCAAGCGCATCGTGTAATTTTGAAGCATGCCCACCACCGTTGACACCACGTCCATCGACATCGAGCAGGAGAAGGAGGAGATCCTGCGTCGCTATCGCGGCCTGCTCCGATCCGTTCGTGGTGAACGCACCACGGAGAACACGCGACTGATCCGCAAGGCCTTCAACATCGCCATGGAGGCCCACAAGGACCAACGGCGCAAGAGCGGTGAACCCTACATCTACCACCCCATCGCGGTAGCACGGATCTGTGCGGAGGAGATCGGGCTGGGCGTTACCAGCGTAGTGGCCGCGCTGCTGCACGATACCGTGGAGGACACCGACCTCACCCTGGAGGACGTGCGCGACATCTTCGGCGAAACCGTGGCCACCATCATCGACGGGCTCACCAAGATCAGCGGGGTGAACTGGCAGACCGACAGCATGCAGGCGGAGAACTTCCGCAAGGTGCTGCTCACCCTGGCGCAGGATGTTCGCGTGATCCTGATCAAGCTCGCCGACCGCCTGCACAACATGCGCACGCTGGAAAGCATGGCGCGGGAAAAGCAGCTGAAGATCGCCAGCGAGACCCTCTTCCTGTACGCGCCGTTGGCACACCGCTTGGGCCTCTACAACATCAAGAGCGAGCTGGAGGACCTCTCCCTACGCTCCAAGGAACCGGAGATCTACCACGACATCGAGCACCGCCTGAAAAAGGGTGAATCCGTACGCAGGCGCTTCATCAGCCGCTTCATCCTGCCCATCCGTGAGGCCATGGACAAGGAAGGCTTCGAGTTCGAGATCAAGGGGAGGCCGAAAAGCATCTACAGCATCTACCAGAAGATGCAGACCAAGAACGTCACCTTCGATGAGGTGTACGACCTCTTCGCGATCCGCATCATCGTGGAGAGCAAGCCGGAGCTGGAGAAGGCCGATTGCTGGAAGGTCTATTCCATCGTCACCGACTACTACCAGCCGAGCCCTGACCGGCTGCGCGACTGGATCAGCATGCCGAAGGCGAACGGCTACGAAAGCCTCCACACCACGGTGATGAGCCCCGGTGGCAAATGGGTTGAGGTGCAGATCCGGAGCCGCCGCATGGACCATGTGGCCGAGATGGGCCTGGCGGCGCACTATCGCTACAAGGGGGAAGAGGAGCACGTGCTGGCCATGGAGGGCATGCTGAACAAGATCCGCGAGATCCTCTCGGATCCCGGCAGCAATGCGCTGGACTTCGTGAACGACTTCAAACTGAACCTGTTCAACGATGTGATCATGGCCTTCACCCCGAAAGGGGAAATGCGCAACTTGCCAGTAGGTGCCACGGCGTTGGACTTCGCCTTCGACATCCACAGCCAGATCGGGCGCCATTGCATCGGTGCCAAGGTGAACCACAAGCTGGTGCCCATGAGCCATGTGCTGCGCAACGGCGACCAGGTGGAAGTGATCACCAGCCGCAAGCAGCAACCCCAGCAAGAGTGGCTGAACTATGTGGTGACCGCGCGTGCCCGGCATAAGATCAAGCAAGCGCTGCGTGAGCAGAAACGCAAGCTGGCGATCGTGGGCAAGGAGACCGTACAACGCAAACTGCGCGCATGGGGCGCAAAGGTGAACGATGAGAACGTGACCGTCCTGGAGGACCACCTGATGGCCTCCTCGCCCATGGACCTCTATTGGAAGATCGCCCGGGAGCGTCACGACCTGGATGCCATGCCCATGCCGAAGGTGAAGAACGGCCGGCTGATCCTGCCCAAGGGCGAACGTGCCAAGGATGAGCGTCCACTGGAGGAGATCGTGGCGGAGATCCGCGGCACGCAGGGCGGCGCCCTCACCATCGGGGACGAGCTGCAGAGCATGGACTACAAGCTATCGCCCTGCTGCCACCCCATCCCCGGCGACGATGTGTTCGGCTTCATCACGCCGGGCGAAGGCATCCGGATCCACCGGGTGAACTGCCCCAATGCGGTGCAGCTGATGAGCAACTTCGCCATGCGGATCGTGAAGGCCCGTTGGAAAGGCAAGGACAGCGTGGAGTTCCTGGCGGGCATCCAGTTCAGCGGCATCGACGCGGTGGGCCTGGTGAACCGCATCACCAACATCATCAGCCACGAGAACAACGTGAACATGCGCAGCATCAGCTTCGAGAGCAAGGACGGCATCTTCGAAGGGAAGGTGATGGCCTACGTACACGATGCCGAGCACCTCCACACCCTGGTGGACAAGCTCCGCGAATTGCCGGAAGTGAAGCGCGTGGAGCGGATCGATCACTAGCCGACGGATTTTTGAAATAGGAAACAGGAAGGCTGAAAGCTGAAACCGAGCATGCGGGTTTCAGCTTTCCAGTTTCAGCTTTCAACTTTGACCAGGATGTCAAAACCCGCCCCTCACTCCCTCGAAAACTTGTGCGGGTCGTTATGGTCGTCCTCGATCTGCATCTTCACCGACCACATCTTCAGGCCCAGCATGGCCAGATCGCGGTGTCCGTTCCTGAGCAGCCACTGGAAGGCCTCCTCACTTCCGCCCGCCTCGGCCACCTTGCGCAGCACCAGCATGCCGTGCGCCTCCAGCCACTCCAGCGCCTTGTCGTCATCCTCGATGCCGCGGATCACCGCCATCAAATGCGGGTGCCCTTTCTCCATCAGCCATTTGCGTGCATCCGCCTTCAGGTGCAGCGCGAACACGAAGATGCCCAGCTCCGGATAGCCGTTCTTGATCAGCCAATCACGGATCCGTGCATTGCCCGAAATGGCTTCGCCCCATGCGATGAGGACCTTGGCGGGGTATTCGGTGCGCATGGGTGTGAAGGTAGGAAGGAGCCCCAGGAGTAACGGATGAAGGGACAGGGCGAAGAAGGCGGATCCGTGCCGGTCACGGGGATCCCGGCTGAACCAAAAATGATCCACTTAGCCGGTCCGGTGTATTTTCGACCAAACCTGATGGGCCCGAAGAAGGCGATCCGGCAATGCTGCCGGGCCGAGGACGGGTTCACACAAGGGGATAAACACAAGGAATAGAATCGAAGGCAGGGCACAATGGAGGCAGGATCCCTCATTTTCTCGCATATCACTTCCGACACGGCATCATGTATAAACTGGTTTTCTGCTACCCATCATTCGACAAGGAGAACGAGGGGACCGAAATGCTCTACAGTCCCCTTGCACTGGCCTATCTGGCCACCCATACCCCGGACCATTACCAGGTAACCCTGTACGATGAGTACGTGGGCGAGGACCTGGACCCGCACACCGTGGATGCCGACCTTGTGGCCTTCTCATCGCTCTCATCGGGCATCAACAGGGCCTACGCGCTGGCCGATGTGCTGCGCAAAAGGGGGATCACCTGCGTGATCGGCGGGGCGCACGCCACGGCCATGCCCGAGGAGGCACTTCAGCATTTCGATGCGGTCATTCAGGGCGAGGGTGAGGGACCGTGGAGGGAGTTCCTCCGGGATTTTGAAAAGGGCGCGATCAAACCCACGTATTTCGGGAAGATGAATGTTCCCTTGGATGATCTGGGGGTACCGCACCGGGCCTTGATCCATCCCAACTACCATTATCCCTCGTTGATGACATCCAGAGGGTGTCCGTTCAGCTGCTCCTTCTGCTACCTGTCGGTGTACAAGAACCGCAAGTACCGGCCCGTTCCGCACGCCACGGTGCTCCGGGACATGGAGAGCGTGAAGGACCACGCCCTCGTCATTTTCACCGATGAGAATTTCATCGGCTATAGCGAAAAGGACTACGAGGACCGCAAGGTGCTGCTGCGGGAAATGATCGCTCGAAAATTCAAGTTCATCTGGGGCTGCCAGGCATCCACCAACATTGCCGATCAGCCCGAACTGATGGAACTGATGTACAAGGCGGGCTGTAGAGGCGTGTTCGTGGGCTTTGAGGCCACGGACGAGGAAGCCCTCAGGTCCATCAACAAGAAGCACAACTTGAATGTCGATTACAAGGACATTGTAAAGAAGATCCATAAGCAGAAGATCGTGGTCATTGCGTCCACCATACTGGGAATGGACAACCAGAGGAGCGGCTATCACCTCACGCTGATCAAGGAACTGAAGCGGATCAAGGTGGATTACGTACGCGTGTTTTACATGACGGCCTGGCCGGGAACGACCCTTTACAAGGAATTGGCAGCGGAAGGCCGCGCGCCTACCGATTGGAACGCACTGCGCAAGGACATCCCCACCACCAAGTTCAAGCATTACACGCACGCCGAGATCATCGTTGCCCGAAAAGCGATCATGGACTATTTCTTCGGCAAACGGCACTTCATCCGGGTGTTCTCGATATGGCTGTTCAGGGATACCTCACTGCTGACGCTGTTCGTGAAGCTTTGGTGGCGGAACATGAGATCGGAGAACATCAGGAACGAACGGGCATTCCGGTCCATCGAGGGCGATCGGAACGGAACGGTTGCCGCACCCAGGAACAAGGAACCGGAGGAAGCCACTGTCTGAAGGGGAGCTGCTCCGCCCCCGTTGGTCCGCGGCACCAACGCTCGCCGCCGTGCGGAGGCAAGCCACTACCACGCACAGGCCAAAATCACCAAAGAGGCGCGGCAAAGTGTGGTTTCGGTGGACATGAGCGGCCATGAGACTAGCGGTTCACGGAACGGTTGTACGGCCTCATGTGGAAGAGCCCGCATGGGCGCCATCTCCGCGAGGGGAACCTGCCGACTGGTCGGGCGCTACCGTCACAGTTCTCGTATTGCGCCGCGCGATAGACACCACGCAGCACGGGCCTAACGATCACTTCGGACCAAGGGGATGGTGCGCGATGCATTACCGATGAATACCGTGAGCACGTATGCCCCTGGTTGGAGATCCTCTCCTACCTGCAGGTCGTGGCCCCCTTTGGACAGGTCCACGGGTGCGGATCGCCGGATGATCCGCCCCTCCACGGTGGATAGCATGACCGAGACCGGTGCAGCTTTTTCGAGCACCAACCGGAGTGTGGTGGAACCCGAGAACGGGTTCGGAAAACAAGTCAGACGTCCTTCCTCGGCCACGGCTTCATTGAAGCCCACCACGCTGAAGTCCAAGCTATAAAGGCCATGTTCCCTGACGTTGGCGAACAAGCCCAGCCCATCTACATAGGTGACCTCCAATATCTGCATGTTGGGGAGACCGTCCCCGATGTTGCTCCACGTGGCCCCATTGTTCCCAGAGAAGTACACGCCGCCGAACGCAATGCTTTCGGAGGACCCGTACAACTCGCTGCCATTGACCGCGACATTGTTGAAGTCCTCTTCCTGGACCAGGGTCCAGTTGTCCCCGTTGTCCATGGACCTGAAAAGTCCATCGGAATAGGTGATCGCGAAGAGGGCTCCGTCACTGACCGCGAACCCCGTGATATCGGTATCCGACAAGCCAGTATTGATGATCTCCCAATTGCCGGTCAGGTCGTTGGACCGATAGAGGTTGTACCCATCGGCGGTGAAGAAGGTGCCCGTGGCATTCTGCCGGATGAAGGCCATGGTGACATCCTCGAGCCCACCATTGGCGCTGATCCAGCTCTGTCCCTGATCATCGGAGAATCGGATCCCATATTCATCCGTGGCCACGATCACCCGACCATCGGGTTCCACAAGCAGATCGGTGGCATGGATCTCGCCATCCACGAACGCTTGGGATATCAGGGTCCAGTTCACGCCATCCACCGATCGGTAGAGCATTTCTCCGCCGGCGTACAGATCCCCGTTCGGGGCTTTGGCCAGGGTGAGGATCTCGGTATCATCCATTCCCAAAAGGGACTGCTGCCAGGTTAGTCCACCATCTTCGCTGATGAACACACCGCTGCCCGTGCACGCATAGAACACACCATCGGCTGAGGTGAACCGCTCGATGTATATCGCAGTGATCCCTTGGTTCCTTGCCGTCCATGAGGATCCTACGCGCTGCTGCACCCCTGCCGACACAGTACCAACAAAGAGCTCGTCATTCGAATTCAGGAACACCTTTCGCACGGCAGGGTCGATCAGGTCCGACGTGATGTCCACCCAGCTCATTCCGCCGTCGCTCGACCGGA
This sequence comes from Flavobacteriales bacterium, assembly GCA_019912395.1. Taxonomy (GTDB): domain Bacteria; phylum Bacteroidota; class Bacteroidia; order Flavobacteriales_F; family PHOS-HE28; genus PHOS-HE28. The sequence goes on from JAIOIH010000030.1 coordinate 13,036, forward strand.
GGAGGCCTTCATCCAAGGGCGTTGCGAACACTTCGCCAGCAGCATTTATAGCGATATCGAGAGCTCCATTAGTACCTGGCAAGGCCGGAAGCAAGGTCCAATTCACTCCGTTGTCCACCGACTTGTAGACTCCCGAATACGATGTTCCCCCATAGATGACATCATCCCCGTCGAACGCGAAGGTCCGTACGTCCCCAGCGGCAACGAAGAGCTCCACCCACGTATCGCCATTATCGCCGGAGCGATAGATCTTGGAGTTGTAGCTACCAACGAAGAGTTCGCCATCCGGGCTGAGTTCCAAGCCCGACACGCTGTTGACGTTGGAGGCGATGGTCAACTGGGTCCAGGTATCGCCATTGTCCGCGGATCTCCACACCGAGGTATTGGTGTTCACGAATATCTGACCGGTCTCGTTGACGATGATCTTGTTGAGCGAGCTCCAGCCTTGTGCGGGGATCGTTTCCCAGGTCTGTCCACTATCAAAAGAACGCCTCAGATACGGGTTGAACACGGCGATATACATGCCCGTTGGAGTGGTTTGGACATCGGAAACTGGCAAGTAGCCATATTCCCCTGAGATATCCTCCCAACTCTCACCATTATCCGAGGAACTGTAAAGGCCGCGACCCGTGCCACAGAGCAAGTTACCATCGTCGGCCTTTGTGAGTTGAAAGACTTGACCCCCGAAAGGATCGTTGGCCTTGTACCAGGTCTGGGCGGTACATGACGAGGTGGATACCAACAGCAGGGCCAAGGAGTAGAATAGTCGTTGCATGGAGTATGGGTGTTACGTCGTGATCGATGTGTTCAGTGTTGGTGGCGAATCCCCAAAATAGAAGATCCAGCTCAATTGGCCCGTCACCGGATCCGCCCGGAATATCTCTTCGAAAGTTTCCTGCCCATCTTCAGGGCCCGCATCGCTAGCCCTCGACCGAACATTGCAAGCCCGCACTTCCCCCATCGCATGAAAAGCAACAAGACCACCTTCACGAACGATAGCGGAGCGCAGCTCAGGGCGCATCGACCTACACGCGGATTGAAATCCGCTACACTTCGCCTTGTTCGCGCACCGGTTCACCGGTAGCAAAGACCTGAGCGCAGTGTGCCACATATGCCGGGCTCTCACCCCCCGTGGAATTTCGAACAGGGAATGACGAATGTTGAAGGTCCAAGTTAGCTCTTGCGGTACTAGGCTTTCGCAACCACCTCCCCAGCCTTCCTCAAATACCCCTTCTTCGCCTTCCGGATCCTACAGCTCACCACCTTGTACTCGGGGCACATCGCCTCGCTGTCGTGTATGTTGCTGGTGATCAGGTTCAGCATGATCTCCGGGAAGTGGAAGGTGCTGCTGAGGATACCGGGCTTCACTTCGTCGGTGATGCGCGCCTTGATGTCAACCTTGCCGCGCGGGCTTTCCACGCAGACCATGTCGCCGTCCTTCAGGTTCTCCTTGGCGGCATCATCCGGGTGGATCATCAGCACGTCCTCGGTGAGGATGTCGCTGTTCAGTGTGCGGCGCGTCATGGTACCGCTGTTGTAGTGCTCCAGCTCGCGGTTGGTGGTGATGATGTAGGGGTATCGGGTGCCATGCTCGGTGACCTCCTTGCTCTCGATCCAGTCCGGCGCGAAGAACTTGCCCAGGCCACGTTTGAAGCTGGTACCGTGCAGGATCTGCGTGTCGGTACCATCGGCGGCCACGGGCCACTGCTTGCCGTTCTCGCCGAGGTTCTCCCAGCGGATGCCTTTGAAGAATGGGATGATGCGGCTGATCTCCTCCAGCACCCAGCTCGGGTGGTAGTCCGGCTGCTTGTAGCCCATGCGGTTCATCAGGTCCACGATGATCTGGCCGTCGGGCTTGGTGCCTTCCAGTGGTGCCACGGTGGCGTTCACGCGTTGCACGCGGCGCTCGCCGTTGGTGAAGGTGCCGCTCTTCTCCAAGAAGCTGGCCCCGGGCAGGATCACATCGGCATGCCTGGCGGTCTCGGTCATGAAGAGCTCCTGCACCACGAGCAGTTCCAGCGCATCCATGGCCTCCATCACCTTGGTGGTGTTGGGGTCCGTTTGCACCACGTCCTCCCCGATCAGCCACAGCGCTTTCAGCTTGCCGGCGATCGCGGCGTCGAACATCTCGGGGATCTTATAGCCGATGTGGCTCGGCACGGGCACGCCGTAGTGCTCCTCGTACAGGCTATTGATCTCCGGGTCGGTCACATCGTGGTAGCCCGCGCCCTGGTGCGGTTGCGCACCCATGTCGGCCGCACCCTGCACGTTGTTCTGTCCGCGCAGCGGGTTCACGCCCACGCCGCGCCTGCCGATGTTGCCGGTCATCATGGCGAGGTCGGCGATCTGCATCACGGTGAAGGTGCCCTGCGAATGCTCGGTAACGCCCAGGCCGTGGAAGCTCATGGCGGCGGGGCTCTTCGCGTAGGCGATCGCGGCGGCACGCACTTGTTCGCGCGGTACGCCGGTCACGGCTTCCATCCGGTCGATATCGAGCGCCAACAAATGGTCGCGGAACTCTGTGTAACCCTCGGTGCGATTGTCAATGAACTTCTGGTCCACCAGCCCTTCCTTGATGATGTAGTGCATCATCATGTTCAGCAGTGCCACGTTGGTGCCGGGCTTCAGCTGCAGGAAGTGTTGCGCGTACTTGGCCAAATGGATGCGGCGTGGATCGATCACGATCAGCGTCTTGCCCTTCATGGCCTGCTGCTTGATCTTGGCACCGGTGACGGGATGCGCGTCGGTGGGGTTGGCACCGATCACCATCATGCAATCGGTGTCGTTGATGTCGTCGATGCTGTTAGTGGCGGCGCCCGTACCGTAGGTGTACTGCATGCCCAGCGCGGTGGGGCTGTGGCACACGCGTGCGCAACAGTCGATGTTGTTGGTACCGATCACCGCCCGCATGAACTTCTGCATCAGGTAATTCTCCTCGTTCGGGCAGCGCGCACTGCTGATCCCCGCAATGCTATCGGGACCGAAGTCCTTTTTCAACTGCGTGAATTTGTTCGCGATGAAGTCATAGGCCTCGTCCCACGTGGCTTCAACGAACGCACCGTCCTTCTTGATCAGCGGCGTGCGGATGCGATCCGGGTGGTCATAGAAGCTGAAGGCGTAACGGCCTTTCAGGCAGGTGTGCCCTTGGTTCGCTTCGGCATCGTAGGGCGCGCGGATGGCCACCACCTTCTCATCCTTCACGCGCACATCCAGATTGCAGCCCACACCGCAATATGTACACACGGTGCGCACGATGCGGTCGGCCACGGTCTCCTTGCTCCTGAACACATCGGTGATCGCACTGGTGGGGCAGGCTTGTGCACAGGCGCCACAGCTCACGCAATCGCTGTCGTTGAAGCTTTCACCGGTGCCTTTGGAGATCCAACTGTCGAAGCCACGTCCGGTCATGGTAAGCACCATCTCGCCCTGTACTTCATCGCAGGCCCGCACACAGCGGTAGCAGTTGATGCAGCTTTCCAGATCGCTGACCATGTAGGGGTGCGTGGTGTCCAGCGCAAACTCCTTGTCAGGTCCTGCCGCATCCAAGGGAAGCGCACCTTTCGGGTAGCGCACGCTGTCCATGTCGAAGCCCGTTTGCTGCACCACGTTGTACAGTTCGTTTGCGCCGTGGTCCTCGGTCTTCAGCTTCTCCACCGGGTAGTTCGTCAGTACCAGCTCCACGATGTTCTTGCGCAGGCGCTTCATGCGCTCGCTGTGCGTGATGATGTACTGGCCTTGCGCCACGGGGGTGTGACAACTGGCCATCACTTTCGTCGGTCCGTCCTCCTTCAACGCCACTTCCACACTGCACACACGGCAGCTGCCGAATGCCTCCAAATTGGGAGCATCGCAAAGCGTGGGCACGGGGTCCGGACCCATGTTGCGGCGCAGCATATCGAGGATGGTCTCGCCCTCCACGATGTGCACGGCCTTGCCGTTGATGTACGCGACCTCCGTATCCGTTGCCGTGCGGTTACCAGCGGGTTTGGCTGGAGCATTGCGGGTAGGGGTCTTGGCTTCGACGTTCGTATTCATGGCATGTGGCGTGATGTACGAAGATACATTAGGCGGATGACGGGAAAGAGGGAATCGCTGCGCAGCGTTGTGGGTCATTACCCAGCTGCACCGCTCACCACCTGTGCCATGCGGTGGTCATGCGGTTCCACGGGCAGTTGGGCGTGTACTTGGAAAGGAAAACAGACCGCTACCGTGAATGCCTCCGGGTGCTGGGGAAGAAAAGTGTCGTAATACCCGGCACCGTAGCCCAGGCGATCACCGCTTGCGGTGAACGCAAGGCCAGGGACAAGGATCATGTCGAAGGTGCCGGTGTACGGTTCGTTGCCCGCTGGATGGCGTGTACCGAAAACACCCGGTACCAAGTGATGCTGACCCATGTAACGGTAGTTTTCCAGCACGCGGGCCTTCAAGGATTTCGGAGCATAAATGGCGACACCTTGCTCCAGCAGTTCGTCCAGCAAAGGGTACAGATCAACTTCCGAACCCATGGGCAGGAAGCAGTGCAGCACGCGCACCTTGCGTTCGCGGATCAGGTGAAGTAATTCAGTGCGAATGGCAGCGCTCATTCCCGCGTGTTCGGCAGGAGCGATCGCATCGCGCAGGGCGATCATTTGTTGGCGCAAGGCTTTCTTTTTTTCGCGTATGGTATCAGCCATGGAATTGATGATGGGAGAGCGGTGCGAAAGCCAAGAACTCGTTTCGATCGGTCACAAGACAAAGCTCTTGGCAATAAGATCGATCCATGAAGATCCGTATGCGGCTACCTGCGTACTCTTGTCCGAACAGTTCGTTTTCGTGGCTTCACTGTATACTCCTTGATCAGTGTTTCGGCAGGAATGTTCAACTCCTTGTGGAGCATGCGGATCATACCCAGACTGAGTTTTCGCGTCCCGCGGAATACTTCGCTACGGCGTTGGCGCGAACCCAAGATGCGGTCGAGGTCCGAATCGGTCATGCCCAGTTGTTCAATGCGGAATTTGATCGCCTCCAAGGGGGCCGGTGGTAGCACGGGTGTATGCTCATCCTCATACTCTTCCACCACCATGGCCAACAACTCGAGCTCGTCGAGTTCGGGCGTGCCATCAGCAGGTTCCGCCTCCATCAATACATAGACGCGGGCCAACGCAGCCTTGTGCTCCTTTTTGGTTCTGATCGGCTTAATGTTCATGGCGAAGTTTTGTTACATCCACTTTGTTGTAGGCTGCATGAGTGAGGATCCGGATGATATACACGATCCCATGTTTCATAGCAGGTCTTTTGTACGTCACCTTTACAACCAACCGGTAGCTGTTCCCCTTGATGTTGAACACCACCCGGTTCCCGGCCAAGAATGATGCCGAGGCGAAAAGTCGTTTGATGTCCTCGGGAGTTGACCATTGGCTATTCTTCGCAATGGAATACCAAGATCGTAATGGTTCGAGCGCGTCCGCATGTTCGCGCCCGTAACGTTCTATGGTCCCTTTCGCGATGATCCGCATACGAAGATACGACAAACGTAACCAAAATGGTTACAATCGTTCAAATGCTAGTTGATGGACCTGTGGTTTGATAGGCAACATCAAGCCTTGAAATAAGCCTTCAGCTCCCCATCAAAATACTGCAAGGCGTTCTTGATACCGAGTGGCAAGCCACCACCCAGCGCACACAGGCTGCCGATCTCCAAGGTCTCCAAGAGGTCGTCGAAGAGCGCGCGATCGATGGTGTCATTGTTCTTCCTCGCGCGGTTCAGCAGCTCTTCGCCACGCTTGCTTCCGATACGGCACGGGAAGCACTTGCCGCAGCTTTCCACGGCGGTGAACTGGAAGAGATGCTCAAGGTATTCCACCATCGGGAAGTCCTCTGGAATGCTGAGCACGCTGGCGTGTCCCAGGAGAAAACCTTCCTGCTGGAAGCTCTCGAAGTCGATGCTGAGCTTGTCGATCTTGCTCATGGGCACGATGCCGCCGAGCGGTCCGCCGATGTGGAGCGCTTTTACCTTCTTCTTGAAGCCCTGGCCCAGCTCGTCGACCACCTTGCGCAGCGGCGTGCCACATTCCACCTCGTACAGGCCGGGTCGGTTGAAGGCGCTGTCCAAGCTCACCAACTTACTTCCGTTGCTCTTCTCGGTACCCATTTTCGCGAAAGCAGCGCCACCGTTTTCGATCACCCAGGGAACGCAGGCCAGCGTCTCCACGTTGTTCACCAAGGTGGGCCGGTTGAAGAGCCCTTGTTGCGCAGGGTATGGCGGACGTGTGCGTACCTCGCCGCGCTTGCCTTCGATGCTGTTCAGCAGGGCGGTCTCCTCACCGCAGACATACGAGCCAGCGGCCACGATCACCTTGAAGCGGAAATTGAAACCACTGCCTTTGATGTCCTTCCCGATCCAGCTCTTCGCCTCGATATCCTTCACCGCCTGCTTCACGATCGCGACGGCTTCGGGGTACTCGGCGCGGATGTACAACACGCCGGTATCGGCACCTGCGCAGTAGCCCGCGATCATCATGCCCAGCAACACCAGGTGCGACCGTTGCTCCAACAAGTAGCGATCGCTGAACGCAGCGGGATCGCCCTCGTCGGCGTTGCACACGATGTATTTGCGCGGCGTGCCGTTTCCGGTCACATCCTCCGCATCCCTGCACGCCTGCAGTTTGAAACCCATCGGGAATCCGGCACCACCGCGACCACGGATCGTGGCGATCTTGATCTCGTTGAGGATGTCGCTCGGATCGGCCTTCAGCACGCGTTCCCAAAGGCCGTAGAAGTCACCCAGCGCAGGCATCGGGGCGGTGAGGATGGGCTGTTCCATCGACGTGCCGACATGGTGCTTTCCTCCCGCAAGATCGACCCGGTGGGTCGACGCTACGGCCGCACCTTTCACGATCGCGTCCATTTCATTGATCGCATCGCCACTGTAATTGAGGCCACCGATGTTGAATGCGCTGTTCTCGTGGCAGCGCCCGAGGCAGCATATATGGCCGATCTCCTCGGCCTTGAAATGCTGGCTCAGCGCCTGGTATACCTTGTCCTGCGTGCCGGCCACCAAGCAGGTACTGCCGTTACACACGTATGCCTTTACGCCCTTGTTCCCTCGCTTCAGGAAATCGTAGAAGGAACTGGTGCCGTAGGTGACGGCCTCGCCCACGAGGAAGTCATCCGCAACGGTGGTCAGCGCGTCGGTCGAGGGCGAACCGTCGTTGGTTTTTGCGGCTTGCTGCAGGCGCTCCCACAGCGAATCGTCGAGTTCCTTGCCATCCCTACCGCTCAATGAAGAGATATTCCTTGACATGCTCTAGTGTGGCATTGGGGTTCGTCGCGTCGGCTTGCCGAATGCAGGACCGCTGAGCGATGTGATGTTCTTGGACATGCTTGTACGGTACCCCTTTTGGGGGACGTGACAAGGTAGGAAGAGAATTGGAGAACCCATGACTTGCGTTATGCCTTCGGAAAGGTCCGGAAGCACCGCTGCACTACCCCCGTGGACCTGGCCGGGGGAAAAGCTGCGATCCCCCAACTTCCATGATCATCGTCATGAACAGCTTCGCAAGGATGCCCTTGTGCCAACCCTTCGCCAGTAGCGGTACTCCCCGTCTTCATCCACATGCACAAAAGCACCCTGCCTCCACCCTACCTTAGCCCCATGCGTTCAGTGGTATTGATCATGGCAGCGGTCCTGCCGATATTTCTGCTGGCCCAGGGCGAAACGCGGCAAGAGCGGAAAGTGCGTGCCCAACTGGCCAAGGGAAAGGCCTATCCGGCGATCCGGATCTCCTCGGGCATGCTGGGCAAGGGCGACCATCCGGAGTTTTATGCCTTACGCGCCGAGGGCTACAACAGCATCGCCGAACATGCCAAGGCCGAGGCCGATGCACGCATGGCCATACGCCTGTTGCCCGACAGTGTGTCGGGACTCTACCAACTGGCCTTGGCCGAGCAGGGCTTGGGCCGCTTGGACAGTGCCGCGATCCATCTTCGGATGGTGTTGGAACGCGCACCCGGCACCGAGGTCCGTTACCGCTTGGCCCTGGTGGAGCAAATGCAGGGGAACCTGCCCGAAGGGATGCGGGAGATCGACAAGGCACTGGCCGAGGTGGATGCCACTGCTCCCGCCTCCGCTCGGCTGCACCGTGTGAAAGGTGAGCTGGCGGCGATGATGGGCGACTCCGCGATGGCAAGGAAGCAACTGGACAAAGCGGTGGAGCTGGCACCCTCGGACCCGGTGAACTACAACAGCCGTGGTTTCTACGGGCACGCTTGGCTCGGCGACCATGCGGGAGCGATCGCTGATTACGACCGGGCCATCAAGCTGAACCCGAACTACAGCTACGCCTTCAACAACCGGGGATGGAGCGAGTACAAGATCGGCGAGACCGACCGGGGCATCAAGGACATCCAACGAGCGAGGAGGAAGAAGGTACACAACCCGTACATCTACCGCAATCTGGGTGTGATCGCACTGGAGACCGGTGACACCGCCAAGGCCTGCATGCTGTTGCGGCAAGCCCTGGACAGAGGATTCACCGCCCAGTACGGCGATGAGGTAAAGGACCTGATCGGCGCTTCCTGTGGAAGTTCGCCGGATGCCCCGGTAGTTCCGGTACAGCCCTCGCAGGGAACCCTTGACCGAAAGACGGACCAGCCCGTGCCTCGGAGCAATGCGCCAGAGTGATGTGGAAAGAGGAAAGCTGAAAGAGGAAACAGGAAAGTTGAAAAGGGAAACATGGAAAAGAAAGCAAGTATGCTCCACGATGGCGCCTTGGAGGGGCAAGTGATCGTGGTGACCGGAGGAGGCACTGGCCTGGGGCGCAGCATGGCCGAGGCATTCCTGCGCTTGGGCGCGAAGGTGTGCATCACCAGCCGGAAGCTCGATGTACTGAAGGCCACTGCGGCGGAAATGGAAAAAGCCACCGGCGGAACCGTGCTGCCCGTGGCCTGCGATGTGCGGAACTGGCAGGAGGTGGACCGGATGCTGGAAGAGGTCATTGCGGCGTTCGGCCAAGTGGACGGCCTGGTGAACAACGCAGCGGGCAACTTCATCAGCCCCACGGAGCGCCTGAGCACAAAGGCCTTCGAGACCATCATCGGGATCGTGCTGATGGGCACGGTGAACTGCACCCTCGCCTTCGGAAAGCATTGGATCGCCAAGGGCGAAAAGGACAAGAAGGTGCTCAACATCACCACCACCTACGCGTGGACGGGCAGTGGCTACGTGGTGCCCAGTGCTTGTGCGAAGGCGGGGGTGTTGGCGCTCACGCGATCACTGGCGGTGGAATGGGCCAAGTACGGTATCCGCACCAACGCCATTGCTCCAGGCCCCTTCCCCACCAAGGGTGCATGGCAACGCCTGCTACCCGGTGAACTGGTGGAGAAGTTCGACATGGCCAAGCGTGTACCCCTGGGGCGCGTGGGCGAGCATCGCGAGCTCACCGACCTGGCCTCCTACTTGATCTCCTCGTACAGCGGTTACATCAACGGTGAAGTGGTCACCATCGACGGCGGCGAATGGTTGAAGGGCGCCGGGCAGTTCAATATGCTGGAGATGATCGAGCCGAAGATGTGGGACAGCATCGAGCGGATGGTCCGCGGCGTGCGCGGCTGAGCCGGTGGAGGTCCATGCGGTGAATGGTGCATGGTGAATGGTGAATGGTGAATGGTGAATGGTGACTGGATGACCGCCGGAGGTTCGGTTTGTCCCCCGATCACTATTCACCAGCCGCCAATCACCGGTTGAGGTGAAAAAATGATAGCTGATAAGCGACTGGAGAACCACCGGAGGTTCATGTGCCGCCCAGTCGCCGATCACCAGCTACTCGCCACTGATCACCGGTCAGCGCGACCTGGCATGGCATTTGCCATTCCGGGACCCGGCGATCTAAAAAAACCAACGCCGCACCACGGTCATCCGGCCATATTCTTGCGGAAAGCACGAACCGCCTATCTTCGTGCCATAAAAACCAACATGCCCATGAAGACGTTCAAATTGTTCGCTGCCGCACTACTGATCAGTGTAGCTTCACTGGCGAGCGCCCAATCCGACAAGGAAACCGCCAAGGCCTGTGCGGACATGGCCAAGGCCAAGGCGGAAATGCTCACCAAGGAACTGGCCCTGAACGAGGAGCAGGCCGCCAAGGTGAACGAACTGTTGACGAAGAACGAAGAGAGCCTGATGGGCATGCGCGGCCATTGCGAAATGATGGACGCCAAGGCCAAGAAGCAGGACGAGGCCACCTATGCCTCCATCAACGAACTGCTTGATCCCAAGCAGCAGAAGCAGATGGCGGAGCTCCAATCTTCCGGTAAGTTGGAGGCCTGCGGCAAGGAAGGCGGTAAAGGCTGCTGCGCCGGGAAGAAGGGTGCCAAGACCATGAAGGACGCACCCATGAAGTCCTCGAAACCCGCAGCGAAGGTGACCGAGTAGAACACTTGCATTTCAGTGAACCCCATTGAAAAGGGCCGCGGATCCGCGGCCCTTTTCAATGGGGTTCACTTGTTCCCGGTCCAGGCAACACGATGGACGGGAGCAGCCTTTCACTCCACCTGCACCACCAGGTACTTCGAGAGGCTCCAGAAGGCGGCGGTATCCTTGATCGTCAGGCTCTCCACCCGGTCCTTGCCCACCAGCTCGTAACTGCCCGCCGGGTGGGCGGTGATCACCTTGGCCTTCTTGGCGTCCAAGGGGATCACGGTCAGCTTGGTGATGTCGACCTCCTTGAAGTAGCTCTTGTTCAGGCTCTCGGTGTTCAGCTTGTTCACGCTGCCAATGCCGATGACGCCGCCCTCCTTGGTGAGGATGTTGTTGTCCCTCAATTCCTTCTGGGTGCCCACGCAGTACCACGCGCTGTTCAATTCGTTCAACTGCATGTTGGCCTGCTGCTCCTTGTCCTGGTACATCTGGATCATGCTCGCCAAGGAGGCATTGGTGCTGGCCAGTTGCTCCTTGATGGAGCCGATCTCCGCATCCTTTTCGCTGATCGACTTTTCGAAGCCGGTGATCGCCTTCTTCAGTTCCGTCAGCCGGGCATCGTCGGCGGCAGAGCTCTTCCGCATCCGTGCAATGATCTTCTTGTTCTCGTTCAGCAACGAATCGATGGCGCGCAGGTCGTTCACGATGCCCTGCTCCATGGTGGCACCACCCTCCACGCCCTTGCCGCCCTTGTTCAGGAGTCCCTGCTTCTCGCGGATCATGCGCAGGTTCTCACTGACCCGGTTGAAGGCCCCGAACATCTCGTTGATCGTGGAGTCCTTCATGGAACTCTCCTCGGCCACCACCGTCCTGTCCTTTTCCAACTGTTTGTACTGCTCGCTCTCGGTGGGGTCGTTCTGGCAAGCGGTGAAGAGGATCATCGTTGCCGCGCACGCTTTCAGGAGTATCTTCATTGCAGGTGTTTCAAGTGGTTTGGGGCCGGTGCCGATCGCTGTGGACCACAAATGTGCATGTTTGTTGCGGTATGGAACGCTTTTGGGCCGAAAAACGTACACCTTCCGATCCCGCATACCGCATCTTTGCCTGGCACGATCGATCTGATGAACACCTGCTCCGCCGTTCTTGTTCGCGTGATCATCCTGTTGCTCTCCTGCGCATGGAGCCTGGACGGGATGGCACAGGGGAAGGATGCCCTGACCAAGGATTTTGACAAACTATCCCCCAAGGAGCGATCCCGGATAGCGGCCCGCGAGACCCGGGAAGCCGCAACGGACAGCTCGTACCAAGCGGTGATGCGGGATGCGGAACAGGCATTCCAGGACGCGCAATACGAGGATGCGTTGAAGCTGTTCCAGCAGGCCCGCGTGCTGCGACCCTACAATGTGTACCCCAAGGTGAAGATCGAGGACCTTCAGGCACTGATCAAGAAGCGGGACCGGGATCAAGCCGCACAAGGGGCCGCACCGGAACCAATTC
>JAIOIH010000002.1 GCA_019912395.1 Flavobacteriales bacterium
CTGCTCCAACTTTTGGTGCTTGAACTGCTCATCAAACAGGCTGCGCGAGGGTCGCTTCTTCATGCCCCAAAGAGATCGATCGCAGTTCAATTTGTCAAGATCCCAAACCGCTGAGTTGTCAACAGGTTCTTCGAACTACCCATAGGAGCGTAGTGCCCGTGATGGAGTTGAGCTGGTGCAACTCCGATAGTTGGAAACTGAACCCGTCCCCATAGTTCAGCGCCATCCCCGTGAGAAAATGGTATGCCTCGTGCAAGTTGTCCGCGCGGAAGAACACCCATCCGATACACACCAGCCCGAAGGTGATGAGCATACGGACCACATCGGTCAACGGCGGTATGCGCCGATCGTGAGCGATCACCTTTAGGTCCGCGCGATTCCGTTTCAGGAAGAACAGCGGCATGAAGAGCAGCGCATTATATGCTCCCCAAGCAATGAAGGTCTTGTTGGCACCGTGCCAAAAGCCACTGACCAGGAAGATGATGAAGATGTTGCGGACCGCCTTGCCCATCGGGACCCTGCTGCCCCCTAAAGGGATGTACAGATAATCGCGGAACCAGGTGCTGAGGCTGATGTGCCAACGTCGCCAGAACTCCGCGATGTTGCGCGAGAAATAGGGGTAGGAGAAGTTGGTCATGAGCTTGATCCCCAGCAAGCGGGCCACGCCGATCGCTATATCGGAGTAGCCGCTGAAATCCCCGTATATCTGGAATGCGAACAGCACTGCGCCAAGCGCAAGCATGCCCCCGTGCGTGCTCCCGATGGTGTCCCCGTCAAAGATCAGCGCGACGAACCTCGCACAGTTGTCAGCGATGACGATCTTCTTGAAAAAACCCCAAAGCATCTGCTCCACACCGGATACCGCCTCCTTGAAGTCGAACTTCCGGGGCCGTAGTATTTGAGGGAGCAGCTCGCTTGCCCGCTCGATCGGCCCTGCCACGAGCTGGGGGAAGAAAGCGACATATGTAAAGAAGGCCAACGGGTTCCGCGTCGCCCGCATCCGGCGCCGGTACACATCGATAGTGTAGCTGAGTGTTTGGAAGGTATAGAAACTGATACCTACGGGCAGGAGCACGTTCAGGGTGAAGGGCTGCAGCTCGACCCCAAGTCTGGAGGCTTGCAGCGCAAGCTCGGCGGTGAAGAAATTGAAGTACTTGAAGACCCCCAGCAAGCCCAGGTTCATCACCAGGCTGATGCTCAGGATCCATTTGCGCTTGCGGTCATTCGATGAGCGCTCCAACCCCAAGCCACATAGGTAGTCAAGTGCTGAACTGAAGATAATGAGCAGCAGGAAACGCCAGTCCCACCAACCGTAGAACACATAACTGGCCAGGAGCAGGAACGCGTTCTGAACCTGGATGTTCCGGATGGCCCAATACACACCGAACACGATCGGCAGGAAGATCAGGAAATCCAAGGAATTGAACAGCATCACAGTGGTGGCTGGAACGAGAAGAACCTGAAAACCTTGCCGGGCGGGCAAATGTAGCCGAGCGAGCTTTTCCCGATCAGGTGTTGAAGTATCGAAGCCTTATGCGGCCTTTCCCAACGGCATTCGCGGTATCACCTGCCTGCGGAATGACGGCCTTGGTCCACTTCATTCCCACCCCTTCGTTCATCATGGGGGAAGGTGGCTGCGATCAGCACAAAGACCAGCGGCACCGGATACTGCAGCATGTGGGACAGCCGCACGGAGACGAGCTCGAAGGGTTCCGCCCAGCGGGACAACAGATGCATCAGCAGGGAGAGCACTGCGAACCCGGCAAAGCCCAGTAGGATCGGAGCGGCCTGCCGCCATGTGCCGAAGAGGATGCGTGCGAGCAGGATGCACAAGCCCGCCATCAGCGCCATGGAAAGCATGGCCAAGGACCACTTCAACACCAGCAGGGTCTGGAGGTCCATGCCGCGGGTCCACCCCTGCACCATGGAGTGGGCGTAAGAGAACGGGGTATGGTGGGCCACATGGTCGATCTGGTAATTGATGTTCACGAAGGAGAACTCGCGCCAGGCACCGAAGGCGATGCCCACCACCATCACCAGGCCCGCCTCCACCCGGCGGTCCCAATGGATCCCCGGTCGCTTCATGGGACTTTCGGGGTGGTGGTTCGGGAAGCGAAACGCTTCACCCAGAGGTACCACAGGATAAACACCCAACCGTAGACGATCACATAGAAGGTGTAGTCGTGATTGAAGTTCAGCCACTCGTAGTTGATGCTCACCACGATGCAGAGCGCCGCGATGCGTAGGGCGTTCACCAAGTGGATGCTCAGGACACCCATGGCACCGAACCAGAGCTTGTGCTTCCACGGCCCTCCATAGGCGATGAGGAAGATGAGAAAGACCGCGAAGAGGCCCACGCCGTTGCACGGGTCGCCGATCCAGAGCAGGTGGCCTCCTTCCACGCCGATGGTGCGGATGTTGTCCGCGTTCATCGGTTCGGGGATCAGGTCGTAGCCCAGCAGGGTGAGGATCGCGCCGGACACGGAGATCAAGCCATTGATCACCGCATGGTCCAGGCCGCCCCATGGGTGCAGCACAAAGGCATAGAGCAGGTACCACGCCCCATAGAGGGAAGCGGCGACAAGCAGAAAGCGGAACAAGGGATCACGGGCCGCCATTCGGGACGACACCCCGGCGGACATCAGAGGGTGGACTTGCGGGCCTTGCGGGCGTCCAACGCCTTTTTACCGCCCAGCAGCGCACCCGCGCCGATCAGCAGGGAAAGCCCGCCGTCAATCGGGATGCAGGGAGGTGGCCAGCAGGGTCCCCCGCCCCCGGGGCCGGGCTGGGCCATCAACGCCCCCATCATCGGCACCACGAGCAGGAGGAAAAGAAGTGTAAAGCGGCGGGAGTTATTCATGGACAACGTTCGATCGGAGCACAAAAGGGGAGGCCAAATGTAGATCGATCCGGGCGAACTTCGCCAGTCCGGGGATACTTTATACCATCTCGCAATGAGGATCCGCCCGATCTCCTTGCGCTTTTTCCTCATTACTCCTCCGAGCAGGTCGTCCCATAGCCATGGCTACGCAACCACCTACCCGGATCGTACTGCGAAAAGATAACGGCGCATCTTTGGCTGGATCCTTACTGCGAATTGGTATTACCTCCGATGATGGGCAAGATCAGGTACCCCAATGCCGTTCCGGCCGATTATATAAGCCGCGCCATTGCCCATTGCCCCGGACCGGTGGTTGGTGATCGGGGACAGGCGGCTGGCGCGCTCTTGCCCCATCAAAGGAACCACGGTTATAGCAACCGTAGGTTACGTAAGACGCGATAGCCCCGGAACTTCGCGTTTCCCCCGGCGGGTATGGCTATATTTGCCGCCCTTGTAAAAGCCGCTACCCTGCACCCCCTGCCGGGCGATCAGCGGTACCAGCGATCAACCATGGCAGCAGCTCCAGGTCCCAAAGGGGGCATCATCGAGGTGAACGACCTGCGGAACCTTGTCCGCATTGTCTCGAAGAATTGGTATTTCGTCGTCATCGCACTCGTGCTCGCTGCCGTGCTCTCCTATCTCTATTCCTACAAGATCCCCAACGTCTACGGCGCCAGCACCCAGATCCTGCTGAAGGACAAGACCTCCTACGACTACCAGAGCCAGGTGTACAAGAGCATCGGCTTCTTGAACAGCTACGGCGACATCGTGAACCAGAAGCGCGTGCTCACCAGCTACGACCTGATCGACCGCAGCTTGGACAAGCTGGACTTTGAGGTCTCCTATTTTATCATCGGGCGCTTCAAGACCACCCAGGTCTATGCCAACCTGCCGTTCACCGTACAGATCCAAGTGCTCAATGCAAAGCTTTACGAGCGGCCCTTTGATCTGCACATCATCGACCCCGGGCAATTCGCCATCAGCTACGATGCCGGCCAAGGCGTGGTGTCCAAGACCTTTCCCTTCAACACGGACGTGGCCGACGAGGACTTCACCCTGCGGGTGATCCCCAACGTGGACCTCAAGACCTCCACCATCGGCCGGTACACGGCCAGCGATTACCGCTTCATTCGGCATTCCCGCGCCAATCAGGTGGCCAAATATGCCGGTACGCTCAAGGTGAACAACTTAGCCTATACC
The DNA here is from genome assembly GCA_019912395.1 of Flavobacteriales bacterium. Classification (GTDB taxonomy): domain Bacteria; phylum Bacteroidota; class Bacteroidia; order Flavobacteriales_F; family PHOS-HE28; genus PHOS-HE28. The sequence continues at coordinate 4,082 of JAIOIH010000002.1, forward strand.
AGCATCCTGCAGATCACCGTGGAGGATGAGATCGCCGCGCGGGCCAAGATGTTCCTGGACACACTGAGCAACGAATACATCAAGTACACCCTGAAAGGGGATTTCGACATCAACGAGAACACCTTGGGCTATATCGACAAGCAGTTGGAGGAGGTTACCGGCATCCTCAATGAATACGAGGACGACCTGCAGGACTTCCTGCGCAGCAAGGATATCCTGGACCTGAACAAGGAGAGCTCCCAGTACTTCGACCAGCTGGTGAAGATCGATGCTCAGAAGCGCCAGCTGGAGCTGAGCATCGAGAGCGTGGACGCCCTCAACAACTACGTGCTGGACATCGGGGACGCGGAGCTGCTGCCCCCCTCCTTCTACATCCTGCAGGACGACCATTTCCTGAAGAGCACCCTCACGCAGCTCTATCAGATGCAGATGAACATCAACCGGTACATGTATTCGGTGGAGCCCGATAACCCCACCATCCTGGAAGCCAAAAAGACCATCCAGTTGACCCGGGCCAACCTGCTGATCTACCTGAAGAACACCCGGACGGCGATCGAACAGAAGATCTCCGACCTGGACGGGCAGGCTGCCGAATACACCGGGTTGATCCGGGCCGTACCGGAAAACCAGCGCGACGTGGAGAACTTCCAGCGGAAGGTGAAGGTGAACGAGAAGTTATATGAATTCCTGCTGGAAAAGCGGGCGAACACGGTGATCGCCCGGGCGGGGATCATTCCGCAGACCAAGGTGATCGAGGCGGCCCGCTCCGTGGGGGTGGTGCGGCCCGACAAGGTAAAGATCCTCTACACCTTCCTGGTGGGCGGGGGGCTGGTCTCGCTGCTCCTGGTCTTTGTGCGCGTGCTCTTTTACGACCGGGTGGACAATGCGGACCAGCTGCGCGGTGCCACCAAGGTGCCGGTGTTCGGGGAGGTGATCCTGAGCGACAAGGCCGAGGCGAACTACGTGGTGGTGGACAGCGACCCGAAAGCCGCCATTACCGAGAGCTTCCGCACCATCCGCACCAATCTGGAATACCTGCCCGCCACCGAGACCGGGCGGGCGGTGATGGTGACCAGCTACCGCCCCAACGAGGGGAAGACCTTCTGCTCGGTGAACCTCAGCGCCATCCTGGCCAAGGCCGGCAAGCGCGTACTGCTGCTGGAACTGGACTTGCACAAGCCCAAGGTGGGCACGGGATTGGGGTTGACCAACAACATCGGGATCAGCACCATCCTGGCAGGCAAGGCCGGGATCGAGGAGTGCGTGATGCCGACCCAGATCGAGCATTTCGACGTGATCCTCTCCGGTGCCACCCCGCCCAACGCCTCGGAGCTGGTGCTGAGCAAGATGCTCCCGGCGATCTTTGACTACGGCCGGGAGCACTACGACTATGTAATGATCGACACCCCACCGGTGGGCCTCATCACCGATGCCTTGCTAATGATGCGGCACGTGGACGCCACCCTCTTCGTGATCAACACCCGCTTCGCCAACAAGGACCACATCCGCAATGCCATGGACATCCATGCGGCCAACCCGGTGAAGAACTTCGGCTTCATCCTCAACGGCGTGCGGATGAAGAAGAGCAAGTACTACTACAACACCAACTACGGCTATGGCTACCGCTACGCGTACGGCTATGGCGGCTACGGTTACGGTTACGGAAGCAGGCGCAAGAAGGACGAGGGAGTGAAGGACGCAGGAAGGAAGGGTGATAAGCCTAGTGGTGTGAAACGCGGCAACAAGAACCAGAACAACTGAAGCACGTGAACCGGAACGACTCTCCAACGGCAATGGCCGACACCAGCGGGAACGAGGATTGGAACGTGGTGATCGCCCCGGATTCCCCGTGGTGGCGCCTGCACCTGGGCGAGGTCTGGCGTTACCGCGACCTGTTCCGCGAACTGGTGGTGCGCGACCTTACCGCGACATACAAGCAGACCATCCTGGGACCGATCTGGGTGTTGATCCAGCCCCTGATCACCTCGATCATGTTCGCGGTGATCTTCGGCATGGTGGCCCGCATGGCCCTGCCCGGCATCCCCGCCCTGCTGTTCTACATGTCCGCCATCGTACCCTGGTCGTTATTCTCCGGGGTGATCAACAAGACCTCGGCCACCCTCGCCTCCAACGCCCCCCTGATGACCAAGGTCTATTTCCCCCGTCTGATTCCGCCCTTGTCGTCCATGACCTCCACCAGCTTCACCTTTTTCGTGCAGCTCGCGCTCTTTTTCGTCTTTGCCGCAGCGTACCGGCTTTCCGGCAGCTATGCCTGGTCACCCGGGACAGCCCTGCTGATGCTGCCGGCGTTGATCCTGCTGGAAATGATGCTCGCCTTCGGGACCGGGCTGATCGTGGCCTCCCTCACCACCCGGTACAAGGATCTCCGCTTCCTGATCGGCTTTGCCGTGCAGTTGCTGATGTACATGAGCCCCGTGATCTTTCCCTTGGCCAAGGTGGCCCCGGACAGTCCGGTCCGCCCGGTGCTGGAGGCCAACCCCCTCACTCCCGTGATAGAGGGCTTCCGTGGCGCCCTGCTGGGCACCTACATGGATTGGTCCACGCTCTGGTACTCACTGGCCTTCGGCACGGTGGTGCTCATTGCCGGTCTGGCGCTGTTCCAGCGCGCTCACCGCTCCTACGCCGATGTGGTGTAGGGTTGGTTATTGGAAAACCGGAGGATGAAATTGGAAATGGGAAACCCGTGCAACTCAGTAGCGACCTCGGACAGTGATCGGCAGTACCCGGTCTCAACAGCTCCGATCACTATCTTCCCCACCAGCAAGTTGAACACATGAGTGCAGACGAACAACCCCTGATGGTCCAAGTGCAGGGCGTGGGCAAGCGCTACCGCTTGGGCACCATCAACCGCCAGCAGTTCACCGATGATGTGAAGGCTTGGGCCGCCCGCCTGCTGGGCCGCCCCGACCCCACCGTGCCCGTGGGCGCAGAGGTGGACCCGCAACGCATTGGCGAGGACTTCTGGGCACTCCGCGACATCTCCTTCGAGGTGCGCCGCAGCGAAGTGGTGGGCATCGTGGGCCACAACGGTGCCGGCAAGAGCACCATGCTGAAGTTGCTCTCGCGCATCACCCTTCCCACCGAGGGCACCATCAGGATGCGCGGCAAGGTCTCCAGCCTCCTGGAAGTGGGCACCGGTTTCCACCCGGAGCTTACCGGCAGGGACAACATCTATCTCAACGGTGCCATACTGGGCATGCCCAAGGCCGAGGTGAACGCCAAGATCGATGAGATCATCGCCTTCAGCGGCATCACGCACCATATCGACACGCCCGTAAAGCGCTACAGCAGCGGCATGCGCGTCCGCCTCGGCTTTGCGGTGGCAGCACACCTGGAACCCGAGATCCTGATCGTGGACGAGGTGCTCTCGGTGGGCGATGCCGAATTCCAGCGCAAGAGCATGGGCAAGATGCACGACAGCGCCGCCAGCGGGCGCACCGTCCTCTTCGTCAGCCACAATATGACGGCCGTGCGCACGCTCTGCCAGCGCGTGATCTGGATGGAGCACGGCCGCATCCGCATGCAGGGGCCCACAGAGGAAGTGGTGGGCGCATATCTGGCCAATTATTCCAAAGCGACCACGGAGCGGGTCTGGAGCGAGGAGGATGCCCCGGGTAACGCCGTCGCGCACCTACGGCATGTTCGCGTCGCCCCCGCATCCGGAGGGGATGTCTTCCATTGGGAGGATCCCATCGATGTGGAGATCGGACTGGACAAGCACACGGCGGATAAGATCTCAGTGAACGTCCAGGTGCTCAATGGTGATGGCGCGGTCCTGTTCACGACCAACCTCGCCGAGGGTCTGCCTGGACTGGTGCTCGGCACCGGGAGGCAGGTGGTGACCTGCCGCTTTCCCTCCCACCTGTTCAATGAGGGGGACCTGATGCTGAACATTGGGGTGGCCCTTAAAGGATGGCCGAGTTTCAGGGTAGAGCAGGCCGTGGCCTTCACTGTGATCGAACCGCCGCGCTCCGGTGCTTGGCATGCACGGCGCAAGGGGATGCTGCGGTTGGCGATCCCTTGGCAACATCGCTCCGCCCAATAAGGCGAAGACCACGCAGGACCATGAGCCGTTCAACACGAGACAGGCTGAAGCATGCCTTGGCACCCTTTCGCCCCAGGCTCAAACCTGGCATCGTCGTCATAGGTGCACAAAAAGCGGGCACCTCGGCACTGTATAGGATGTTGATCCAGCATCCTTCTATTATTCCGCCGGTAACCAAGGAACTGAATTTCTTCAACCACGACAAGGACCATGCAAAGGGACCTGGCCATTACGCCAAGCTGCTTCCGCTCCGTCCGGTCCATGGCAAGGGATGGATCACGGTGGATGCCACACCGGGCTACCTCCATCATCCACAAGTGGCCGAGCGCTTGCACCGGGCCTTGCCGAACGCCATCATCGTGTCGATCCTGCGCGATCCCGTATTGAGGGCCTATTCGGACTGGAACATGTTCCGCCGTTTCAAGGACAATCCCCCCTATGCTCATTTATACGATGCACGGACCTTTGAAGAGGCCATGCAGGCAGAGTTGGCAACAGCGCCTGACAATGCACCCTACCTGAGCCGCGGCTATTATGCCCAGCAGCTGGAGCGATACTTCGCCGTATACCCCAAGGAGCAGGTGCTGGTGTTTCCCTATCCCCTGTTCAAGAAGGAACCGGCCTCCGTCGTTTCCAAGATCTGTTCCGCAGCCGGACTTGCACCGGTGAACTGGGACGGTAGCTTGAAGAACGTGAAGGCGAATATTAACCCCTATCTCAACCCGATACCGGAGACACTGCGGGAGGAATTGTCCGCACATTTCAAACCGCATATGGAGGCGCTGTGGGAACTACTTGGCGAGCGGCTCCAGCTCAGCGAGGGATAGCCACGCCTTCCTCTACATTTGGCCAGAGCAAAGCGGAGCGTGCCATGCTTGAACCCCGAACAGAATTGGAACCGACGATGAAACCCTTTTCCGAACCCATTTATGTGACCCGTGCCTTCATGCCTCCCTTCGAAGAGTACCAAGAGCTGATGCGCGGGGTGTGGGAGCGTGGCTATGTGACGAACAATGGTCCTTTGTTGAAGCAGTTCGAAGCCGAACTTGCCGAGCGCTTCGGACTGGACGGCACCATCTTCATGGTGAACGGCACCATCGCGCTCCACTTGGCCATCCGGGCATTGGAGCTCAAAGGCGAAGTGATCACCACCGGGTTTTCACATCCCGTTACCACCACCAGCATCATGTGGGAGGGTTGTACACCGGTCTTCGTGGACGTGGACCCCGGTACCTTCTGCATCGACCCGGCCTTGATCGAAGCACGCATCACCCCGAGGACCACCGGCATCGTGGCCACCCACGTTTATGGGATCCCCTGCGACGTGGACGCCATCGCGGACATTGCCAAGCGGCACGGGCTGAAGGTGCTGTACGATGGCGCGCATGCCTTCGGTACCCGCCTGCAGGGGCGCAGCATCTTGAATTTTGGAGATGTGAGCACCACCAGCTACCACGCCACCAAGATCTTCCACACGGTAGAAGGAGGCAGCATGCATGCCCGCGATCCGGAACTGCACAAACGCTTGGTGCTCTTGCGCACCATGGGCCAGTTCGGCGAGGAATTCTTCATTCCCGGCATGAACGCCAAGAACTCCGAGATGCATGCGGCCATGGGCGTGGCCAACCTGAAGTACTACGACGAGATCATGGCCGCCCGCAAGCACCAATGGCAACTTTATTTCAAGCTCCTGAAGGACAGCCCGCTCCAACTGGCGCACGTCCCGGAGGGCATTGAATACAACCACAGCTACTTCCCCGTGGTGTTCCGCAGCGAGGAAGAACTGGAACGGAAGCGCAAGTTCCTGAACGACCTCAATGTGTTCCCGAGGCGCTATTTCAGGCCGGCCTGCACGCAGTTGCCCTACGTGAAGCAAGCCGGAACCTGCCCCATCTCCGAGCGGTTGGCGAACTCCGTGATGTGCCTGCCCATGTACCACGGTCTGGAAGATGCATCCATCGAACGCATCGCCGACATGCTGAAGGAGGGACTCTGAAGCCGTCCGGCTTCAACCTCCGCGCTATTCCACACGCAGGTTTTGGCTTCCTCTAAAGTTGTGCGACGTTCATCCACACCCCATGAACACGGAAAAGTCCAGGACATGCCGAGCTGCGATCATGCATCCCTATTTCTTTCCCTACATCGGCTATTACCAAATGGCCGCTGCCGTGAAGCGCTTCCTGTTCTATGATGACGTACAGTACATCAAGGGTGGGCACATTGCCCGGAACAAGTTGCTGATCAATGGCAAGGAATGGCTGTTCACTGTTCAGCTATCGGGTACCAGTCCGAACCAATTGAACCAGGATGTGCGCTTGGACGAGGGCAAGTGGCCCCACTGGAAGGACAAGTTCCTCCGGACCATCGATCAAAACTACCGGAAAGCGGAAAATTATGCCCCGGTCGCGAACTGCTGGAGGAGGTCCTGCAAGTGCCCGATGATCGGATCGCCAGCTTGGCCGAGCGCTCCGTTCGGCTGGTGATGGAGAAGCTCGGACGGCCCGTGCGCTTTAAACGCACCTCCGCGATGGACCTGCGCCAGGACCTTCGATTCGAGGAACGCCTTTTCCATATCTGCGCCAAGGAAGGAATTGATGATTACATCCAATCCCAAGGTGGAACGAAGCTCTACTCAACTGCAACTTGGCAAGCAAAGGGCCTATCCCTTCGGTTCATTCGGCCCACCTCCATGGAATACCCGCGAAAGGGGCCATGGGTGCCTGGCCTGTCCATGCTCGATGCCATTTTGCACGTCCCCTTTGAGGAGTTTAACCCATTGCTCGACAACTACGAGCTCTTCACGAACTGACCCGGCCTCCTGTATCGCGAGCACATAGGCAGGGAGCCGGTCAGATCAAGCTTTTCACCTGTTCCGCAAGTATCTCCATCTCCGATAAACCGTAACGCTGATCGACCGGGAGGGGCAAGAGGCCCCGGCTTAAGTTCTTTTCGAAAAGGAACTCTCCGGTCCTGTCCTGCCTTGCGATCACATCATTCCAAAACACGGGTATAAAGATCCCAAGGGCCTGTAGGTCCGACCTTAGCTGCGATCGATCACCCTGCAGGAACAACGGGTAGCAGTAGGGCACCGCATCCGGGCCCAGATCCGCCGAGGTCGTATTCAACGGACCCAACAGTTCAGCGAGCTTAAGGAAATTCCTGCGGCGCGCCGTTTTGCAGTATTGGTGATCCGCGCGCTCTAACAACAGTTCGCTGATCAGGTTACCTGCCCGGAACTCAGTGGTTATACATTCCTCGTTCCGCCGAAAGGCGGCATACGCTTCGGCATTCGCGCCCAAATGCCGCAACAACAGATGCTCCGCCGAGACCCCTTCGTTCCTGCCGGTGGGTGCTTGCAGGGGGATGGGCGCATACAGGAAAGCCCCATCCGGAGTGCCGTGGAACTTGCGCGCGGAATTGAATGACCACTGGTGGCGCTCACGCCTTCCCGCATGGAAGGCATGCGTGTCGTCGAAGACTACGTTCCGCCCAAGCCCCGCACCCAGCTGCGTGAAGGATGAGCCGCGCAAACCGAAAAGATCGATCAGGACCAACAACTCGTCGTCTTGTGGTTCGATCCTTTTTTGGGGAAGCAAGGTTTCCGCGATCGGATAGAAGGACACCTCAATTCCACGTTCCTCCATGGCCACTAATACACTGCCACAGCTATAGTATGGGACGTGTACTCGTACGACCTCCGGATTGGCGTCCAAGACCGCGGCCATGCAGGCCCTTCCGGATGTAAGGAACAATGCGTCCGGATGGACCGGCCCCGAACTTTTACCATCGGGTTCCAACCCGATAAAGCCACCGATGTTCAGTCCATACTTAGTGGTATCCGTGGCGACATTTTGGATCATGCGCCTAGAAGATTATACCTTGCCACCATCTCGCGTATCCTGGACGGATCATTGAACATCATGACATCAATGATTGAGAGCCCCGGTTCGAATACCGGGGTCCGTTGATCGTAGGGAGGAAGCTCCTGCTCCAAATAGAGCAATTCCACACCCGCATTCCTGAAAGCCTGCGGATCGAAGTACTCACGTGCGCCAGGAGAGTTGATGTACGTCTTGACCTTCAGTGCGCTCGATATGTTCAAGGCCCAATCACCTGGACCACGCGCAGGTTCATGCTCCAACTCCATCCTGCTATAGACTTCGAAGTTGAGCGGGATCCCGATGTACCCACAAGTCAATTGCAAGCATCTGGAGAGGAGGGACATCAAACGTAGATCACCGACCGCGAAGCACTCTTCCAAAAGGGAGATCACCGCTGCATAATAGGGGGCACGCACAGTCTTGTAGTAGTCCAGATTGCGCACCAACTGGCCCAAATGATCGATCCCTTCCGCCAGACGCATTTGGTGAATCACTGTCTCCCGCGCATGAGGTGCCATGGTGACACCGACATACTTCACCCCCCCACCTTGCTTCAGGACCCGGTTCCGGTTCATCCAACCTTTGCGGATATACTGGACCGGGTCGAAAATGATCCAACGGTCCGTGGCAGCGATCAGTCCAAAATAGCCAAGGTACGGGAAGAAATAGGGTTGCATGATCCCCAAACGTTTGCCCCCATAGCTAGCCAGCTCCGTTTGGCTGGTGTTTGGTATGGATGTGTTCATATAGCTGGCAAATATGGGCATATTTGCTGTGGAACGTGAACTTGGTCAGGCCACCCTATAGTTGACTCCCTCCTCCACCGATCGGCAAATTGCACAAAGGCACGATCATGATCCAGGTTGCACATAAGCTAGAGCTATAGTCTGCATATATTGTCGCATCTTTGCCCATCTATCATAGCTCTCATCAAACATCTTGAACCAAACATGCTGGTTCTCTGCTCAATTGCAGTTGAACTTGACCATGTCAATTTTGCACATCATGGAGATAAGAGGAAAAAAAGTCGTTCTTCGAGCCATCGAGGTCGGCGATCTGGAACAGTTGAACGTTTGGGCGAACGACCCTGACATACAGCATGGTTTGGGGGGCTGGCATTTTCCAACGAGCATGAACGACCAGCACAAATGGTTTGACCAATTATCAGTGCATTCGCTCAACCAGCGTTTTGCGATCCATACGGAGCAACAAGGTCTGATAGGCACCACGAATCTCATGGAAATTGACTGGAAGAACAGACATGCGCATCATGGGTTGATGTTGGGCAACAAGGACACCCGTGGTAAGGGACTAGGGCTTGATGTTGTCATGGCCGTCATGCGGTACGCCTTCGAAGATCTCGGTTTTAATCGACTGGACGGCTCCATAATCGAGCATAACACGGCATCCATGAAGCTCTATTTGGGCAAGTGCGGTTGGAAGGAGGAAGGTCGGCAGCGGAACTGGTACTACAGGCAGGGGCGCTTCTGGGACCGGATCATTGTGGGCGTCACGCAAGATGATTATGCCGATCTGTGCGCTCTGGTCAACTATTGGAAAGATTGACCTCTATTGGTCGCTAAGTTCGAATGGTGGAGCGAGGAGCGGAAGCCGTGGATCTGTTGCGAGCGCTGTTGAACGCAGCAGACCAGACCGTTGACACGACCGCACTCTCATTACATGTATTCGAACACCGACATAATGCAGGGGTGCTTACGTACCTGAACAGTCAGGGGCCGAAGCATCCCCGTGCCGAGCTGATCCAATTCCTCCAAGTGCAATTGCATGCGTGGCTGGGCGACGGTTCCGATGCGATGGCAGCCTTGCAGTCTTACGATCCTGAGCTGGCCCCGGACAAGGTGGAGAGTGCCATTCGCCTGTTACTGAAGGAGCCAGGTGTTGAGATCACCTCCAGCTATTCCGGATTGCCGCACGGAGCGAAACAGAGCCTTGGCTTCTATCGGCATAGAGCTACTTGGGGGGCAAACGAAAGAACATTCTTGACCAAGTATAGCATTGCTGCGGCAATGGGCCAGGAACCGATTTTCTATTTCACGGTTCGCCCGTTATCCCCCGGCCTGCAGCGTATAAGCCCCAGTCCCGTCCTCTTTAACAGGTCAACAAGGCTCGATCTGTGCCTGCTCACCATGGAACTTTGCGAAGGCTCCGTCCCGGACATCTCCTCAATGGGGCGAAGTGATCTTATCAACTTGGTAAAGGTGTATCAAGCCCTTTCCGAACCGGACCTAGCTGTGTTGCTTCCCCACTTCAAGGACCGTAGGACCGAAATAGCTTTCAACCACGGTTACTTGGCGCGGTCCATGCATCTGATCCATGAAAAGGAGTCATTTGCAAAGCTCATGGCCTGGATCGTGGATGCGGTTTCCACGCGGGGCTACAAAAAGGAGGTGGTCGAAGCGGTCCGATCCATCGCAAAGACCTTGCTGCACCATCGGTTCAACACCATGGTGCAGCCTTCATTGCACTATGCATTCCTCCATGGAGACCTCCACCGCTTCAATGTCCTTTCTTCAACCCATGGTCCGGTTTTCATCGATTGGGCACGCTGCACCATCGGTCCGAAACAGATCGACCTGGCCACCTTATTGCGCCGCCATGGCTTTCGGGGCACCACGGAACTGCTCCAAGAAATAGGGGAATGGCAACAACTCGACCCTGTCAACAAGGTTCTGTTCGCCCTGGCCTTGGTGGTGGTCAGTCTCATGATCGACATCCCGGCGATCAAGAACGAACCGTCCGAACATTTATTCATCCCTGCCGCAAAGTGCATCGAGGAGCTACTCGGAGCCATCAACGACCGGTCCTAGTCCGCTCTGCTTTCCGCTACCTTCGCGGCTTATTGAAAAAGCTCGTGGCAAATTCCAGAATCCGCACAATTGAAAATGACGCTCCCGATCGAAAAGTTGAAGACCCTGTACCTGCAAACGACCAAGCATTCCCATTACCAACGGATGCCCCGTTTTTTGGAGGGCAGCATCGATCCCGCTGAATTAGGGAAACAATGGGACCGGTACGATGAGCAACGGCTGGACTATTTCACGAGCAAGGTCGATTTCCGGAACAAGAAGGTTGTGGACATCGGTGCGAACACCGGCTACTTCACCTTTGAGTCCATTGAGCGTGGTGCCCGGCAGGTGATCAGCTATGAAGGCAGCCGAAACCACGCTGAATTTCTCAGGATCGCGTCGGATGCCTTGGACAAGAACATCGATGTCCGGGAGGAAATGTTGGACTTCAGCACGGTGCTACCCGATGCACCCTTTGACATCGTGCTCCTTCTGAACGTATTGCACCATGTGGGTGATGACTTTGGTGAGGCCATTCCGAACGTGTCCGTTGCCAAGACCAAGATCATCGACAACCTGAATTGGTTCGCCCCCCAGACCGAGCACATGATCTTCCAGATCGGCTTCAGCTGGATGACGGATTACAGCAAACCGCTGTTCCCGAACGGCACCAAGGGGGAGATGATCGCCATGATCACGGAGGGCATCAAAGGCTACTGGGACGTGGTGGAGATCGGGATCGCCCAAGTAAAGGACGGGATCACACGGTATGAAGCGGTGAACGAGCGCAACATCCTGCGTGACGATTCCTTGGGGGAATTCAGGAACAGGCCCGTTTTCATCCTGAAGAGCTTGAGGCGAACCTCATGAGTTCCGATCCCTTGGTAAGCATTGTATGCACGGCCTACAAGCATGAAAAATTCATCAAGGAAGCGCTGGACGGCTTCCTGATGCAAAAAACCTCCTTCCCCTACGAAGTGGTCGTGCATGACGATGCTTCGCCAGATGGTACTGCAGCGATCATCCGCGACTATGCGGAACGCTTCCCGGACATCATCCGGCCCATCTTCCAAACGGTGAACCAGTTTACCCGTGAACCGGGGCGGGTCACCCGAACCGTATTCGCTGCTGCCAAAGGCAAATACATCGCCCTCTGTGAAGGGGACGACTACTGGACCGATCCGTTGAAGCTGCAAAAGCAGGTGGATTTTCTGGAAAGTCATCCCCTCTACTCCATGTGCTTCCACCGGGCCATGCTCAAGAAAGGAGACAAGTTGGAGCCGCACCCTATTCCGGCATCAGTCAACCTGGACGACGTCCGCTTCACCGATCTGTTGGAGACCGTCAACTTCATTGCCCATGCCAGCGTAGTGTACCGGAACGAACTGATGCCCCTGCCCGCTTGGTTTTACAAGCTCCCCTTTGGAGACCTCGGCTTGCACTTGCTCAATTCGCGAAAGGGGAAGATCAAATGCCTGGACGAGTTCATGTCGGTGTACCGGATCACTGCGCAGGGGGCTTGGTCGGGATTGAGGAAAGAGGAACAACAGCACCGCCAATTATTGTTTTTCAGATTGGTCACCCCCTTCCTCAGCCCATCGGAAAAGAAGATCATGGTGCGAAAGCGCGACGCGCTGATCGATTCCCTTGCCCACGCCCGATACCCCGTGAACCCCAGACGGAAGCGGATCTACAAGGCCTACCTGAAATACGCAAAGTGCTTCCGGCCCTGACCACAACGACAAATTGCGCTCCGCCTACCTTTCGCATCCTTGCACAGGTTGCGCCAACATCGATAGATGCTCATCACCGAGAAGTTCGTCATGCTCAACTTCCCCAAGACGGGAAGCACCTTTGCGCGTGCTGCGTTGATGCAGGCCCATCAGCCCAACAAGTTGGAGCGGATCCGGCACCGGCTGGGCTGGGGCGGCCCCACGTTGCAGGAACTGAAAATGGCGCCGTTTCGGCTAACGGAAGCCTATACGGCCTGGCAAAAGAACAGGCCACCCTCACAGCACGGCGTCTACGTGCAGGTGCCTGAAGCCCATCGGCACAAGGCGATCATGAGCGTTGTGCGCGATCCCATTGAGCGGATCGTATCGTTGTACGAGTACAAGGATTGGCAGAAATATCCGTTCCCGGACCGGGATACGGTATCGCGAGCGTTCCCATCCTTTCCCGACCTGAGCTTCGAGGAATACCTGAAACTGAGCGACCTCAACCGGCACCTCGTACAACCTGCAGGCCTGCAGGTTGAGGTAGGCCCATTGACCAACCAGTTCATAGGGTTCTATGCCCGGGACCCGCTGAAGACACTTTTGGCCTTGCGCGAGGATACGGACCTGCGCAAGGAATACAACCTGCATTTCCCCAAGATCCGGTTCCTGCACACGGAAAATCTCAATCAGGAGCTCTACGACTATTTGCTGGAGCTCGGCTATCCAAGGCACCGCATTGCGTTCATCACCGGTATGGGTAAAAAGAACATCTCGGAGCGCTCCCGAAACAGCTACCTCACTCCTGCGCAGGTCGCTCGTATCCATGAGAGCGAACGCTTCTTCTACCAGTTATTCCCGGAATATCTGGAAAGCGGAATGACGTGACAGCCGTGCAACGGTCTGAGCGCATCCCGGAAGCATCTTTCGGGACCCGGTCGCAAGCCTTGTCCTTCCTCGTCCTTCTCCGGTGTTTGCATGGTGCCCTGTTTTAGGCACGGGTTTATCTTCGTCCGCTTCCGTGCTTGCGCGCTCCGTGTCCATCTCCCTCCTTTCGTCCTATACGCTGCGGCCCGTACCACCTCATGCCCCATGGAAACTTCCCCGGTCCAACCACCCAAGATCAGCGTCGTGGTCACGTGCTACAATCTGGGCCGCTATTTGCCCGAGGCACTGGAAAGTGTCGCGGACCAGGCTGCACAGGGGCAGGTGGAAGTGATCGTAGTGGACGATGGATCCACGGACCCGGCCACGATCGAGGTGCTCGATGCGATGGATCCGCAACTCTACACCTTGCTCCGGCAACGGAACATGGGCCTTTCCGCCGCACGGAACAACGGCATCAAGGCGGCCCATGGGGAGTATATCGTACCGTTGGATGCGGATAACCGCCTGCGCCCGGCCATGATCCAACAGGTCGTTTCGGTGCTGGATGCCCGACCGGAAGTGGACATTGTATTCGGGGATGCGCAGTACTTCGGCGAACGCGAAGGTCGTTTCCGCATGGGGCCGGCACACCTCTCCGCGCTGCTGGAACGGAACCGCATCGATGCTTGTGCCGGTTTTCGGAAGGTCCTATGGGAGCGTCTGGGCGGCTATGATGAGCAAATGTTGCTGGGATATGAGGATTGGGAGTTTTGGTTGCGCGGTCTGGTAGCACGCGCCGGCTTCCATTATACAGGGGAGATCATGTTCGATTACCGCGTACGCGCCGGCTCCATGGTCACCAATACGGTCAAGCACCAGGCAAAGATCGAGGAGTACATCTTCAACAAGCCGGAACTGCGCTTCCTAAGGGACCACCGCGCCAAATACCTGGACCTGCTGGCCCGATCGCCACGGAAGGAGGTCCTGGACGGTCGCACACTGCTGCGCCATTTGCTGGCCCGCATTCGGCAGCGGATCGGTGTAGCCCCTTCGACCACGGGGAATGGGCGCTGATGGTCCGCGTTCAATCCTATCGCCCGCAATGCCGAACTTCGCGGCGCATGTTCCCGAACAGCCTCACCCTGACCATCAGTAGCTGCGGTCCTTCCCCGGAGATCCCCATCGCCGTGCGTACGGAGCGGCCGAAGCAGATGGCCAAGGACAAGCGAGCATGAGCGTCGAACTCCCCCTGGTGAGCATCTGCATTCCCACCTTCAACGGTGCGCGATATGTGGAGGAAGCGATCCGATCGGCCTTCGCACAGACCTATCCCAATCTGGAAATGGTGATATCCGACGACGGCTCTGTGGACGACACGCTTGCGATCGTGGAAAGGCTTCGACCCGAATGCCCCATGCCCATGGTGATCCTTCATCACGAAGCTGCCGGGATCGGGGCCAACTGGAACCATTGCTTGCGGCATGCCACGGGGACCTATGTGAAGTTTCTTTTTCAGGACGACCTGATCACGCCCGATTGCATCGAGCGGATGGTGAAAATGGCGGTGCAGGACCCTGATGTAGGTCTCGTGTATTGCCGTCGACACATCATTCATGATCCAGGCAACCCGGCCCATACGGCATGGGTGCGGCGGTTCGGGGCGGTCCACTTGTCGTGGGGGCGGCTGGCGGTGTCGGAAGGCATCATGGATGGCAAAGCGTACCTGAGAGACCCCAACCTGCTGATGCACCCGAGAAATAAGATCGGCGAACCCACTGCGGTCCTTCTTCATCGCCGCGTATTCGACCGCGAGGGGCTTTTTGACGAACGGTTGAAGCAGATGTTGGACTATTTCCACTGGTACAAGGTGATGCGCCATTTCAAGGTGGCCTTCGTGGACGCTGAGCTGGCCAGTTTCCGCCTGCACGATGACCAAGCCACCAGCCGGAACAACAGGGCCGCCTCCCTCCCGGAGTACGCCATGTTGCCCGGATTGTACCTCCGGCATTTCTTTTGGCAGGTGGCCCCGACCGTCCGTTGGGCACTGCTTAAACAGGGCACAAAAGCAGGGAGGCTGCTAGTGCGGACGGGATTGATCCAATGAGCATGGGCAAGGAAGTGCGTGACCCCGGAACGACCGCGATCATCGTGACATACAATGGCATGCCGTGGTTGGACCGCTGCCTGGGCAGCTTGTTGGATGCCTCCATGGCCGTGGATATTCTGGTGGTGGACAACGGAAGCACGGACGGCACGGTGGAGGCAGTACGGGAACGGTACCCACAAGTGGAGCTCGTTTGCACGGAGCACAACTTGGGCTTCGGCCAGGCCAACAACATCGGATTGCGCAAGGCGTTGGAGTCGGGAGCACCGCATGTGCTCTTGCTGAACCAGGATGCCTGGCTCACGCCGGGCAGCTTGGAACTCCTTGTCCGCACGGCCGAACAGCACCCGCAATTCGGCATCCTGAGCCCGATGCACCTCAACGGGGCAGGTGATCGGCTGGACCAGCAATTCTCCTACTACATCGAGCCGAACAGATGCCCCGGCCTGTACTCTGACATGGTGCTGGGCAGGTCCCGGCCCGACCCCTATCCGGTAACCTTCGTGAACGCCGCGGCTTGGTTGATCACCCGGAAGTGCCTGCGGACGGTGGGCGGATTCAATCCCAACTTCTTTCACTACGGCGAGGATGTCGACTACCTGCAACGTCTCCGTTACCACGGTTTACAGGTCGGCATTGTGTCCGGCGCATGGGTACACCACGACAGGGGCGAGAGGCAGGCCAACCCCTATTTCGATGATCCGGCATTGGTACGGGCCCGGGAACTGAAACTGGCCTTCGCCGACCCGAACAAGGATCGGGACCTATCGGCAGCGCTGGTTGCCTTGAGACGGAAAACCTGGAAATACCTGTTCACCCTGCAGCGCACAGAGGCCCGCCTGGTCATGGCCGAGCGGCAAGCGCTGAAGGATGCCGTGCTCCCTGGGTTGATCGCGGACAGGGAGCGCTGCAAGCAGCCCGGCGAGACCTTCCTGTAGCGCTTTCCATCCGCTGGGCCTCCGCCTCGGAACCCTGCGGGAGGTTGAGGAATAGCGACAGAGCTCTCGTGGGAAGTGAAACGGACATGCGGGGGGCGACAGGCCCACGAATGGATGCACCCATTTCCGGTAGCACGGCTACTTTCGCGGCGATGTCCACAACCCGGCCACCGGTAAAGGTGAGCGTGCTGATCACCCTCTACAACAAGGGACCCTTCGTGGAGGAAGCGGTACACAGCATCCTGGCGAACAGCTTCACGGACTTCGAGCTGTTGGTGGTGGACGATGCCAGCACCGATGACGGCCCGGCGCGAGTGAAGGCCATCGCGGACCCACGCATCCGCTTGCTGGAAAGTGCGGTGAACACGGGACGTGCGGCAGCAGCGAACCGGGGCTATGATGCGGCACGGGGGGAATACGTGGCCGTACTGGACGCGGACGATGTCGCCTATCCGGAGCGATTGGCCAAACAAGTCGCCTTTTTGGACGCACATCCGGAGGTAGGTGCCTGCGGCTCCTGGGTCAAGGCCTTCGGCACTTCGGCAGTGGAGGCCCGCATGCCCGCCTCGGATGCCGAGGCACGGGCCTTGTCCCTGTTCGGCATGCCGGTGCTCTATCCGGCAAGCATGCTTCGCCGGTCAGTGATCGAGGCCCATCACCTGCGCTGCGATCCCCAATGGCTGCTCCCCGGCATGGACCGCTTGTTCATGCTGAAGGTGGGCCAGCACTCCCGATACGCCAATCTACAGGAACATTTGAGCGGCTACCGGGTGGGCGAGCAGAACATGCGGCATGGAAGGAACGCCGTGGAGGACAAGCACCACCTGTACCGCGCTGTCTTTGACCACTTCGGGATCCCGGCCACCAAGGAGCAGATCGTCCTGCAGACCTTCCTCCACGAGGAGGTGGGCGGTGCCCCCCCCACCGCAGGGCAGGTGCACCGATTGGCCGCATGGATCAAGGAGCTGGTGGCCACGAACCAACGGATTGGAGTTTTCCCCTCCCCCGAGTTGGAAGCACAGATCGAAAAGCGGTGGAAAGGCCTTTTCCACCGGATCGTCCTGCACGATGCTTGGAGCGCCCTGTACCACATGTGGCTTACGAATGAGCTATGGGGCCGTGCGGGGTATTGGGGCAAGGTCACTTCGGAACGATGGCTCGGCCGGCGGAACGGCTGAATAGCCACCCGCCAATTGCCACGCCGCACCGTCAGTGTCTCGTATCGGAGCCAAGGGTCCGGAGCGGAACGGCCCCGATCCTCCCTTGTCACTCTTAGAACCAGTTCAGGATCTCTTGGGCGATGGACCACGAGTCCATTTTTTCGTTCAGGCGCAGCCGAAAAAACATCGCATAGCGGTGCCTATGGGATCATGTTCCGGCGAAGCATGGGCGGAAAACAGGCCGGAGGTCGCGTTCGAATAGACCCTAGACAGGTTCTTCGAACCTGCCCGGGCCGTTCAGCGATTCCGTGTCCATCAGGTCAGCTACTTTCGCGGCCATGCCCGCCGCCCCCGTGAAAGTGACCGTATTGACCACCCTGTACAACAAGGGAGCCTATGTGGAAGAGGCGGTGCGCAGCGTGCTGGCACAGACCTTCCGGGATTTTGAACTGTTGGTGGTGGACGATGCCAGCACCGATGGCGGCCTGGGGAAAGTGAAGGCCATTGCCGATCCACGCATCCGGATCCTGGAAAGCCCGGAGAACACCGGTCGCGCTGCGGCGGCGAATCGCGGCTACGATGCGGCCCTGGGCGAATACGTAGCGGTGCTGGACGCGGACGACCTGATGGTGCCGGAGCGCTTGGCCAAGCAGGTGGCCTTCATGGACGCACACCCGGAGGTGGGTGTTTCAGGTACGTGGCTGAAGGCGTTCGGTGACATGGACACCGTTCTCGAGAAGCCAGCCTCGGACGCCGAGATCCGCAGCCAAATGCTGTTGGGGCTCACCCTGAGCTATCCTTCCTGCATGATCCGGCGTTCCGTGGTGGAGAACCATCATGTTCGTTGTGACCCCGATTGGCGGATCCCCGGCATGGACCATCTGTTCCTGGTGAAGATCGGGCTTCACGGGGAGTATGCCAGCCTCCAGGAACCACTCACGCTGTATCGCGTTGGTGCGCAGAACATGGACCACGGCCGCGACCGGACCAGCGACCGGCGATTGCTCGTAAAGGAGACGTTCCGTCTGTTGCGGATACCGGCCGACCAAGAGGAAGCGGACCTCCATGTGATGCTCCGAAATCTGCACACGGTGTCCCCGACAGCGGATAGGGTGCGGGCGTTGGACGCATGGCTCAAAAAGCTGAGATCGCACAACCGCAAAGCCATGTGCTTCCCGGTGGAAGCATTCGAGAAGGAGTTGGACGCGCTCTGGTCCAGGTCCTTTTATTTCATCACGGACCGGAACCTCAAGGCAGGATGGGAGCACCTGCGCCTCTCGAAGGGCCTCCACCCTGGCAAGCTCTATTATTGGTTCAACCGCCTTCGGCGTTCCCGGTCCGCGAAGGGGCAGCACGCCACGGAGCTTCGCTAGTCTGTCAGCACAACGATCCAGGATGAAGGTGAGCGTGGCGTTAACCGTGTACAACAAGGCCCCCTTTTTGAAGGAGGTCCTGGACAGCATCTTCGCCCAAACATTCGGCGATTACGAGATCGTTGCAGTGGACGACAAGAGCACCGATGACAGCCTCCAAGTGCTCCGTGCGATACAGGACCCCCGCCTCCGGATCGTTGAATTGGCGGAGAACCTGGGCCATCCCGGCGCCACACGGACCGCCTTTGAGCAAAGCCGGGGCGAGTATATCATCCGCTGCGACGCCGATGACCGGAGCCGCCCGGAACGGTTCGCCAAACAGGTGGCCTTCATGGACGCCCATCCGGAGATCGGCATGAGCGGTGGTGCCTTGCAATTGTTCGGGGACAGCGACGACGTATGGAGCTTCCCGCTGGACAATGATGCGTGCCAAGCCCAGGTCCTGTTCGGCAACCCGGTCCCGGACTGTGCCTCCATCATCCGCCGTTCCGTGCTGGTGGAGAACGATGTGGGTTTCAGGACCGCTTGGCCACGGGTCTCCGCTGATTGGTTGTTCATGCTCGATGTGGCCGCGGTTTCCCGGTTCGGCAATATTCCGGAGGTGATCCTGGACTATCGGCGCGGTGAACAGAACATCAGTGCCTTGAGCCGTTCCATGGAGGCGCGCAGGAAGGTGGTGGAACTGGGCCTGCAGCGCTTGGGGTTGGAAGGCAGCCCGGAAGAGGTGGAGTCCCACCTGACCAGCATCGGGACCATCAAGGCGAAAACATCGGAGCAGGTGCATGTGGTCCACGCCTGGCTGAAGACCATGGAGCGGATCAATGCGACCACCGAGCGCAGTTCAGCGGAAGCCTTCCGGAAGATGAAAGCGGTGATCTGGCGCCGGTTGTTCTTCACGTTGGAGGCCGCGGACCGGAAGGCGCTGTGGACCTACATCAAACTGAGCGGCGGTCTTCCCCGGGACTTGGCCCTGTACCTATTGAAGGTGCGGATCTCCGCACTCCTCGGCCGCCAATGAACCCCACCATCGGATATCGGTAGATGGGCAGGCAGGAACTCTGGCTCTTCACCATGCGTTTCCCCTTCGGGCATGGCGAGGCCTTTTTGGAGAACGAGCTGCCGATCCTGGCACAGGGCTTCCGCCGGGTGCGCCTCTTCCCGCTGTTGAGCTCGGGCGAGGCGCGGCCGCTGCCTGCTGGTGTGGAGGTGGAACGCCTGTTCACCCTCGAGGAAGCCTATCGCCCTATTGCGCTGTGGCGCATGTTCCTCGACCTGCCCCGGGTCCTTCGGCTCTGGCGGCAAGCCAAGGCCAGCGCCCCCTCCCCGGCCGTATTTGCGAAGCATAAGCGTGAATTCCTCAGCCAGTTGCGGCAGGCGCTGGAACGCGAACGCCTGCTGCGCCAGCGGATGAGCGGGCAGTTCGACCCTGAACAGGTACGCCTGTACTCCTACTGGACCAGTGATTGGGCCACGGTGCTGGGCCTGTGGAAAACACGCAATAAGCGGGTGCGCTTCGTGAGCCGCATGATGGGCTTCGACATGTTCGACCACCGGGCACCGGACGCTTGGCAGCGCTTCCAGGCCTTCCATGTGGAACAGGTGGAGCATGTGTACACCATCGCCAAGACCGGCCTCCAGCACATGCGGGAACGCTTCCCCGCTGCTGCGGACAAGTTCAGCATCTCCTACCTCGCCACCACGGACAACGGCCCCGGGCCTTGGGAACGCGCTTCGGAACTGCGCATCGCATCCTGCTCCAACTTCGTGGAACTGAAACGGGTAGCCCTGATCGCCGAGTCCCTGCACCACGTGACCGGCCCGGTACGCTGGACGCACTTCGGTGATGGCCCGGAGCGTGCGGGTGTGGAGGCCGTGGTGAAGACCTTGCCGCCGAACATCCGGGTGGAGTTGATGGGCAGCCGCCCGAACGCGGAAGTGATCGCGTGGTACAAGGCCAACCCGGTGGACGTGTTCGTCCATGCCAGTTACACCGAGGGCGGTGCCCCCGTGGCGCTTCAGGAGGCGGCCAGCTTCGGCATCCCTCTGGTGGCGGCCGATGCGGGCGGTGTGCGCGAGGTGGTTACCGGGGAAAGTGGCGTATTGTTGCCCAATGCGCTTACTCCGAAAATGCTGGGCAACACGCTGAACGACTTCAGGAACTCCCTGTGGTATACCGCGGAGGCCCGCAGGGGCGTGCGTGGCTTTTGGGCCTCGATGTTCAATGCCACGGAGGTGTATGGTGGCTTGCTAAAGGAACTGCTCAACCCATAGAACGGACGCGATGCTCTTCAACTCGTTCACCTTCCTCTGCATCTTCTTTCCGCTGGTGACGACGCTGTACTTCGTGGTGCCGCACCGCTGGCGCTGGCTGGTGCTGCTGGGGGCCAGTTGCTGGTTCTACATGGCCTTCGTACCGGTTTACATCCTCATCCTGGCCTTCACCATCGGGGTGGACTACGTCGCGGGCATCTGGATCGAGCGCAACGAGGGCCGCAAACGCAAGCTCCTGCTCACGGCCAGCATCGTGGCGAACGTAAGCGTGCTGGCCTTCTTCAAGTACTTCAACTTCCTCAACGAGAGCATCGCCGTGGCGGTGCGCGGGATGGGCTTCCACTACGGGGTGCCGGACCTGGGGATCATCCTGCCCATCGGCCTCTCCTTCCACACGTTCCAGAGCCTCAGCTACACCATCGAGGTGTACCGCAAGCATCAGAAGGCGGAGCACCACTTCGGCATTTTCGCGTTGTACGTGATGTTCTACCCGCAGCTGGTGGCTGGCCCCATCGAGCGGCCGGGCAACCTGCTGAACCAGATCAACTCCTCCACCTTGGGCAGGGGCATCCGCTCCTTCCTCGATCAGGAGCGGGTGGTGGCGGGCCTGCGACAAATGCTGTGGGGCTTCTTCAAAAAGGTGGTGATAGCCGACCGTTGCGCCGTGGTGGTGGACCAGATCTACAACAGCCCGGACCAGTACGGCTCGCTCTCCATCGCCTTGGCCACGTTCCTGTTCGCCATCCAGATCTATTGCGATTTCAGCGGCTACACGGACATCGCCCTGGGTGCGGCCCGCGTGATGGGCTTCAAGCTCATGGTGAACTTCCGAACCCCCTACCGCAGTGCCAACATCAGCGAGTTCTGGAGCCGCTGGCACATCAGCCTCAGCAGCTGGTTCCGCGACTACCTGTACATCCCGCTGGGCGGCAACCGCGTGGTGAAGTGGCGCTGGTACTACAACCTGATGATCGTGTTCCTGGTGAGCGGCCTGTGGCACGGGGCCGACTGGACCTACGTGATCTGGGGCGGGCTGCACGGCAGCTACCTGGTCCTGGCGATCCTCTTCGCCCCGCTGATGGCCCGCTTCTCGGGCCTGTTGGGGCTGGACGGCCGACCGCGGCTGAAGCGCGCCCTGAACGTCTTCATCACTGTACAGTTGGTCACCTTCGCGTGGATCTTCTTCCGGGCGAACAGCATCGACGATGCGGGCACCTTGGTGAACCGGCTGTTCAGCACCCCGGTCAGCTTGGGCGATCTGCGGCAGCTCCATAAGGACCTGCCGCGCAGCATGCTGGACATCACCGTGCTGCTGGTGGCGCTCTTCGCGGTGATCGATCCACTGTACGATGCCTGGATCAAGGGTGAGCGCCCCCTTCCCACCGGCGTTCGGGGCATGCTGCCCTTCGCGATGCTGGTGGTGGGCATCCTGCTATTCGGCTACTTCGGCGACACCAGCTTCATTTACTTCCAGTTCTGATGGGGCGGTTGTGGCTTCGAACCCTCTTGTTCCTCGGATTGACCGCAGGTCTTTACATCGGAGCCTTCATGGTATTGAGCCGGTACGGTCCGAACGGCAACCCGATGATCTTTCGGATCGCGGACTACTACAAGCCTCGCGGAGGAAATTCATGGACCCGGTACAGGGAGTACGGTCCGGGCACCCCTTACGACGCGATCATCATCGGCTCCTCACGTGCGTACCGCGGCTATGATCCGGCGGTCTTCGCGGAGCATGGATACCGGATGTTCAACTTGGGTTCCACTTCGCAATCCCCCTTGAACAGCTACTTTTTGATCAAGCATTATTTGAACAGCAGGAACGCGCCGCTACTGATCTTTGATGTGTACGAAGGCACCTTCGCGGGCACTGGTCTGGAGAGCACCTCGGACCTCGCGCAGAACCTACCAAACGATGCGGCCGCACTGGAGATGGCCTGGGCCCTGCGCGACCTGCGTGGGTTGAACCTGATCAGCCTGCGCTTTACCCAGCCCAATGCAAGCAGCTACTATTCGGACCCGCACTATAAGGGACTTGGTTTCTCTTCGCGATCGGACAGCCTAAAGGGTAGTTCGAAGAACCTGTTGACAACTCAGCGGTTTGGGATCTTGACAAATTGAACTGCGATCGATCTCTTTGGGGCATGAAGAAGCGACCCTCGCGCAGCCTGTTTGATGAGCAGTTCAAGCACCAAAAGTTGGAGCAG
>JAIOIH010000031.1 GCA_019912395.1 Flavobacteriales bacterium
ACCCAACCCGACCTTTGTGCCATGCACGGCCCCACCCTCATCATCCGCAACATGGTCTGCGACCGCTGCAAAGCGGCCGTCCGCGGCATACTGGAAGATGCCGAGTTACCCATTCGCCGTCTCGACCTCGGCGAAGTGGAATTGAACCGCTCGCCCACCACCAGCGAGCTTTCCGAAGTCGGCGAAATCCTGCGTGCCCAAGGCTTCGAGCTGGTGCAGGGCCAGGAGGCCGCCACCATCGCACGGATCAAAGCGGCCATCGTCCAGTTGGTCCACCATGATGGCGAAAAGGACTCCAAGGTGAAGTTGAGCGAACACCTCAGCAATGCCTTGCACAAGGACTACTCCGGTCTTTCGGCGCTCTTCAGCGAAGTGGAAGGCATCACCATTGAACACTACTTCCTGCTGCAACGCATCGAGCGGGTGAAGGAGCTGGTGCGTTACGGCGAACTCACCATCAGCGAGATCGCCTTTGCCACGGGTTTCAGCAGTGCGGCGCATCTTTCCGGGCAGTTCAAGAAGCTCACCGGCATGTCGCCCACCGCGTTCCGCAAGCTGGGCCACACCCCGCGCATTCCATTGGACAAAGTGGGTTGAACAAGGGGTGGATATAAGTGTTATCCCGAAAGATGTAAGGCGGTACGCCTTGAGAATGGCGTGCTTTGCAACTGTATTCCAAAATTCTATCCAAGGCCATGAAAAAGGAAGATACCTCAGTTGCGCATAGCGGCGGTGACTGTTGCGGTAGCGGGAAGGAACCCGTGCTGCCCGCGATGCCCCGAATTGGCAAGCACAGGGTGATCGATCCCGTCTGCGGCATGAACGTGGACCCCGCCACCGCCAAGCATTCCAGCGAACATGCCGGACAGACCTACTACTTCTGCTCCGCCGGTTGCAAGACCAAGTTCGAGGCCGACCCCGAGCATTACCTCGCGGGCGCCTCTGCCTCTGCAGCAACCAAAGTGAAAGACCCCGTCTGCGGCATGGACGTGGACCCGGACACCGCCAAGCATTCCAGCGAACATGCAGGCCAGACCTATTACTTCTGCTCCGCCGGATGCAAAACGAAATTCGAGGCCGATCCGGAACACTACCTCGCGGGCCCTTCAACTTCCACAGGAAACAAGGTGAAGGACCTCGTCTGCGGCATGGACGTGGTCCGATACGTATCGGACCCGGAAACGGCGGAGCATTCCGCAACCCATAAAGGACGGCCCTACTACTTCTGTTCAGGAGGTTGTAAGACCCGGTTCGAAGCCGACCCGGAGCGCTACCTCGACCCGGCAAAGGCGGCGGCAGCGGCTGCCGCTGTCAGCAAGGACGCCATCTACACCTGCCCCATGCACCCGGAGATCCGGCAGGTGGGGCCCGGCAGCTGCCCCATCTGCGGCATGGGGCTGGAGCCGGAAGTGTACAGCGCGGACACCGGTCCCAACGAGGAGCTGATCGACATGACGCGGCGCTTCTGGATCGGCGTGGCACTCTCCATCCCGGTGTTCGTGCTGGAAATGGGATCGCACATTTTCCCGGCGTTGCACAACATCGTATCGCCGCAGCTTTCCGCTTGGATCCAGTTCATCCTCGCCACGCCCGTGGTGCTCTGGGCGGGTTGGCCGTTGTTCCACCGTGGCGCTGCATCCGTGCGGACAGGCCACCTGAACATGTTCACGCTGATCGCCATGGGCGTGGGCGTGGCATGGCTCTACAGCGTGGTCGCGCTCTTCGCCCCGGGCCTCTTCCCGGAGGCGTTCCATGTCGCGCCCGGCGTAGTGGGCGTGTACTTCGAAGCGGCCGCCGTGATCACCGTGCTGGTGCTGCTGGGCCAAGTGCTGGAACTGCGCGCACGCGAAAGCACGGCCGGTGCCATCAAGGCCTTGCTGGACCTCGCCCCCACCACTGCCATGCGCATCAAACCGGATGGCACGGATGAGGAAGTGGGCCTGGACCGCATCGCGGTGGGCGATCGCCTGCGGGTGCGCCCCGGTGAAAAAGTGCCAGTGGACGGCGAAGTGCTGGAAGGCCGTTCTTCCATCGACGAGAGCATGATCACCGGCGAATCCATGCCGGTGACCCGCACCGTGGGCGACCCCGTGATCGGTGGCACCATGAACAGCTCCGGGGCCTTGGTGGTGAAGGCCGGAAAAGTGGGCGCCGATACGGTGCTCTCGCGCATTGTGCAGCTGGTGGCCTCCGCCCAGCGTTCCCGCGCACCCATCCAGCGCATGGCGGACAAGGTTTCCGGCTGGTTCGTGCCGATCGTGATCGGTGTGGCCGTGCTCACCTTCATCATCTGGATGTTCGTGGGGCCCGAACCTCGCTTCACCTACGCGCTGGTGGCGGCGGTATCCGTGCTCATCATCGCATGCCCCTGCGCATTGGGCCTGGCCACACCCATGAGCATCATGGTGGGCGTGGGCAAGGGTGCGCAGATGGGCGTGCTGATCCGCGATGCGGAAGCACTGGAACGCATGGAGAAGGTGGATACGCTGGTGGTGGACAAGACCGGCACGCTCACCGAGGGCAAGCCGAGCGTCACGCACATCTTCCCGGAAACCGGTTTTTCGGAAGCGGATGTACTGCGCTTCTCGGCAGCCGTGGAGCGGCTATCCGAGCATCCGTATGCAAAGGCCATCGTCAGCGCGGCGCGCTCCAAGGGACTGCAGGTCCCGGAGGTCACGGATTTCGATTCGCCCACGGGCAAGGGCGTGCTGGGCACCGTGGAAGGCAAGCGCGTGCTCCTCGGCAGCGCGGATTTCCTGAAGGAACATACCATCGATACGGAGCGGCTTGCCGAACTGGCAGCGGTCCGCAGGCGTGAAGGCGCCACGGTGATCTTCGTCGGCATCGATGCGAAGGTCGCAGGCATGCTGTCCATCGCCGATGCGATCAAACCCACCACCGCCAAAGCGTTGGACGGCCTGCGGAAGCAAGGGCTGCACATCGTGATGCTCACCGGCGATGCACAGGCCACCGCCGAGGCCGTGGCCCACAGCCTCGGCATCAGCGAGGTGGAGGCCGGTGTACTGCCCGAACGGAAGAGCGCCGTGGTACAGCGCCTCCAGCAGGAAGGCCGCATCGTGGCCATGGCCGGCGACGGCGTGAACGACGCGCCCGCACTGGCCGCCGCCGACGTGGGCATCGCCATGGGCCACGGCACCGACGTGGCCATGGAAAGCGCGGGCATCACCCTGGTGAAGGGCGACCTCATCGGCATCCTGCGCGCACGCCGCCTCTCCCAGGCCACCATGCGCAACATCAAGCAGAACCTCTTCTTCGCCTTCGCCTACAACGCCTTGGGCATCCCCATCGCAGCGGGCCTGCTGTACCCGGTGTTCGGCTGGCTGCTCTCGCCCATCATCGCTGCTGCCGCCATGAGCTTCAGCAGCGTGAGCGTGATCGCGAACAGCTTGCGCTTGCGCGGGAAGAAGTTTGATTGAACGGGGTTCTTCGCCGTGAAGATGGGCCGCCGCTGCGTGGAGTCCCTGCGCAGCTTGGTATGCAAGCGCATCAGCTGCAAGCGCCAGCCGGAAATGATCGACTTCGTTAGCAAGCACCGCGAGGCGCTGGAGCATTGGGGAAGGGAGCGGTAGGGCGGCTCAGCTTGTGACTATAGGCTTGAATCGTTCGGCTCAGACGGTTTTAGGCTGTTTGGCCCTTCGGCTCTTCGACATCCGATACATATCGGCTCAGGCGGTTTAGGCCACTTTGCTCGTCGGCGTATTCAGGCGTTTGGCTCGGTGGCATCGGCAACATCGCATCTCGACTACTCCAAGCACCAGACCTCCGGGAACGGATCCGGTCGCACAAAGGGATGCTCAGCATCCACCGCGCCGATGCGCGCCAAAAAGAAGATGAAGCACAGCGCCACCATGGACCGCCAGTCCTTCTTCGGTACTTGATCGCCGGTGAGGATGAACATGCGGGGTGCTTAGGTGTGATCGCTGAAGGCTTAAGTGATCTGATGCAATGTAGCATTAGGTCACTTTCGTCTGAGAGGGATCACGCGTTCAACCGATAACATCTGCCCTACTCCTCATGCGCGATGGGCAGCTCCGGCACCAGGTCCCAAACCATGCTTCCTACGTGGTAGTGGAACCATGAATTGAAGGTCTTCCAGTCGCGTATCGTCGGCCATGTGTCCGGATCAGTGCAAACCCCGTGGAGTTCCATCTCGAAAATGAAGGGGGCGTAAGGCTTTACCACGTCGGCCAAGTCTTCCACGGCGAAATCATCGGAAATGGCATAGGCCGTTGCTTCCTGCTGGTCAGGTGTCATGGGCGCGCTATCGGGAAAGACCATGTTGGCCCAATCATAATACGGCTGCTTCGGCACGATGCTGATGAAGGCCCGGTTGAGGGTGGTGATCTCCTTTTCCATGAGGTTCAAGCGAAGTGCGATCGGTGCAGCAAAAGGGTACTGCCCCTGTGATCCACGATCATAGTAGCGGTGATGGTTTCCATGGCTGTTCAATTTGAACACCCCTCCGCCAGCATGCTTACGGTGCTAGCCATGGTGATGCACGCAAGATAGGCCATGGCATGGAGCAGGCCGTGTGCCCACCTCATTAGAGGCGGCGCATTTCAGGCGGGCTCAGGCTTTGGGCCTCCTCGGGCATTGGGCGGATCACGGCTCAGGCGGTTTTAGGCCTTTTGGTTTGATCAGGCCAGAGCGGCTCTTCGGCGCATTCAGGCTCTGGGCACCGTGGTGGCGGGATGCGCACGAGCGAGGACGCATGCTCGAGATAAGGAACTTGACACGCTGTCAACGAGCCCCGGACAACTGACAACCGGACATCTGACAACCGGCCCAAGCGGTTTCAGGCCTTTTGGTTTGTTCAGGCTTCTTGGCTCTTTGGCGTATTCAGGCTTTTGGCTCGGTAGCGGCGGCAGCAACGCATTCAAACAGGATGGACCAACAAGATCAGTTTGCTAGAACCGCCGCCTCGATCAGGTCCTGTGTAATCCGTTCAGGAAACTCTTGCTTTAAGATCTCTGCAACTTCACCAGAATCAGTAGGTATGAATTTCCATTCCTCGCCGAGGTCCGTGGAAATTGCGATCATTCGATCTTGCCGCATCGTGTATTTCTTTCCCTCAAGTTCAAAGTTGAGATTGAAGGTGACCACATACATCAGGTTTGCCTTGTATTCAATTCGATTGCTTAAACGACTAATATCAATGATGAACGCCGGGAGCTTTCCGGCTTTCATCCTATCGTCGGTCATGCTCTTCTTTAGTTCGGCCTTCACATCAGTACCAGCTGGATATAGGGTCTGCATGCGACGAAAAACGAGTGGATGGACATAGGTGATCGCGCTATCCACATCTGCATTGAGAAGTGCACTAAAGTATCCGACAAGTGATTTGTTTACGGAAAGCTTGATCAAGGAATCCCCGTCCGATTGAATGCCGGATGCAGGCGAAGAGGCCGCTGCATTACTGTCAGACTTAAGCCCATTGGAAGGCCCGTTAACGTTACATGCCATGAGCACGACAATGATCGCTGATACAATGTATTTTAACCACATCGAGATGCTTTAAGGTTCGAAATTACTGACATAGTTAACTCGTCTAGGACGCCTCCAACTCCATCGCGTCCATTTCCTCCCGCACCACCTCCCACTCCCCCAAATACCCACGCATCAAGCTCTTCCAAAGCTTGCCGTGGTTGGGCACGCGCAGGTGCAGCAGCTCATGCACGATCACATAGTCCTGCACCTTGGCGGGTTGGGTTAGAAGCTCTGTGCTGAAGTTCAAATGACCGTTCGTGGAGCAGCTGGCCCACTTACGGCGCATGGGGCGAATGCCGAGCCATGCGACCTCCACGCCGATCTTGGTTGACCAGTCATGAACGCGTTGCTTGAAGGCTCCTTTGGCGTCCATCAGATGCGGTCAGCTTTCTCCAACAAAGTGAACAGATCCTCGACCAATCGGGCCACTTGCTCCAGGTCGTCCTGCTGGGCATAGATGGCGAAGGTGACGCGCCTTCGAAGTTCGCGCAGGTCCTTCTCACTTTGCTTCCAGTGCGGCAGGGCCACAAAGGCCTCCTTGATCTTGCGGCTCACGTTCTCGGCGTCGTTCACCTTGGCATCCAGCAGAGTGCGATAGACGAAGAAGGTCAAGCCGTCGAAGCCCTTCTCGGCCTGTTCCTTCTTGCGCTCTTCGTTGGTCTGCACCAGAGCTAGTAGCTCGGCCAATGCATCCTTGGTAGCGGTCTGGCGGTTCTCGAAACTCTCTTGCACCGCCTTGGCGCGTTCGGCCATGGCGATGAGGAAGGGGTCGTTGCTTTCGTCCTCGGCCTTCTTCTCGATGCTCTTGATCAGGTTGATCACCTTGGTGCCGTCGCCGCCGAGCTTCTGCTTGATCAGCTCGATGGTGCGCTCGTTGATCTCCAACAGCTCCAGCGGTGCGTTCACGTCGTAGGTGCTCACGTGCTCTTGGACCAGGTTGCTGGTCTTGCGCTGGAACTCGCGGTCCACCTCCACGCGCTTGGTGTAGGCCTTGCGCACCACGTCATAGATAGCGCTCAGCGTGGCGTAGGGGTCGATGTAGGGGCGCAGGAAGGCATCCGGGCTGATGATCTCGTAGAGCATCTCGATCTCCTTGTACTCCTTGAAGAACTCCTTGCGGCGCTCGGGGTCGCGGAAGTGCTCGATGAGCGTGTCGATGTCCTTGTCGTTGAAGGTCTTGGTGACGAGGGCGAGGTAACCCGGCACCTTCTGCTCCATCTTGCTTTTGAAGAGGGTCTTCAGCAGCGTGATGTCCTTCACGATGGCGTTGATCTCGTCGCTGTCGAACGCTAAGGCCTTTTCCAGCTTGTCAAAAATGCCCACGAAGTCCAGCACGAAGCCGTGGGGTTTTACCATCTCGGCCTGCTCGTTCTCGTAAGGACGGTTCACCCGCGCGATGGCTTGCAGCAGCGTGTGGTCGCGCATGGGCTTGTCCAGGTACATGGCGTAGAGGACGGGTGCGTCGAAACCGGTGAGGAGCTTTTCGGTGACGATGAGGATCCTGGGGAACTGGTCCAGCTTGGTGAAGGCCTTGCGGATCTGCCGTTCCTTCTTGTCCTCGGTGTGGAACTCCTTCAGCAGGGCGCTGTCGTTGTTGTTGCCGGTGTACACCACTTCGCTGTATTCGGGCGGCAGGAACTTGTCGAGGGCATGCTTGTACAGGGCGCAGGCCTCGCGGTCCACGCCGACGAGGAAGGCCTTGTAGCCGAGCGGCTCCACGTTCTCTTTGTAGTGCTTCGCCACGAACTCGGCCACCTTGGGGATGCGGTCCTTGCCCTTGAGAAAATTCTTCAGGTTCACGGCGCGGTCCAGCACCTTGTTCAGGTGCTCGATGTCCGCCAGCCCTTCGGCATCGGCCAAGCTCAGGAACTCTTTGTCCAACAGTTCATGCGGCACCAGCATTTCGTTCGGTGCCAAGTTGTAGAAGAGTGGGAGCGTGGTGCCGTCAGCGATACTGTCGGCGATGCTGTACTTGTGCAGGTAGCCTTTGTCGTCCTCGCCGCCGAAGGTCTTGAAGGTGCCGCGCCCGTATGCGGTCTTGTCGATGGGCGTGCCGGTGAAGCCGAGGTAGCTGGCGTTGGGCAGGCCGGCCATCAGGAAGTTGCCCAGGTCGCCGCCGGTGGTGCGGTGCGCCTCGTCGATCAGCACGTAGATGTTCTTCCGCGTGTTGATGTTCGCGGGCATGTCGCGGAACTTGTGTACCATGCTCACGATGATGCCGCGGTAGTCATCCTTCAGCAATTTGTTCAGCGCGGCGATGCTGTGGGCATGCTCCACGTTGCCGAGGCCCAGCGCCGCGAGGTTCTTCATCATCTGGTCCTCCAGCTCGTTGCGGTCGATCAGCAGCAGCACCGTGGGCTTGTCCGCTTCGGGTGCTTTGAAGAGCAGCTCGGCGGCCTTGATCATCGTGAAGGTCTTGCCGCTGCCCTGCGTGTGCCATACCAGCCCGCGTCGCCGCACGGGATCCAGTGCACGGTGTACCACGCGCTCCACCGCCGTGGTCTGGTGCTGGCGGAGGATGTACTTGTTCAGTTCCTCGTCCTTCTCAGCGAAGATGATGTAGTCCTTCAGCAGGGCGAGCACCTGCGGGATGGCACAGAATGTTTTCACTTTCGCCTCCAGTCGGCCGGGGATGTAGGATGGCGGACCTCCCGGTCCGCCCGAATGTTCAGCGGCGGATGTGTGTGGCGGACCGGGAGGTCCGCCTTCCGATAATGCGTCCTCCTCATAGAGGAGGTATTCCCCTTCCTTCAGCCCACTCTCCACCGGATTGTTCCGGATGTAATCGCGCACCTGTTCGAAATGCTCCTCGTTGCGGATCAACCGATCCCAGTATTCATCCATCCACAGCGCACCGGTCTTCCCCCGGCGCTTGTTCACTTCCCGTGCGCTGAAGCTCTTCCACGACTTCACGATATCGCTCACCGTGTGCTCACCCAGCGGACGGAACAGCACGTGCACGTGGTTCGGCATCACCACATAGCTCACCAGCTCGAAGTACTGGCCGTCGAAATGCTGGAGTGTGTCGCCGACAATGCGTGCGAGTGACGGCTCACGGAAGGGGCACGAGCCCTTGCCCGCATCCAGCCACTTGTCCATGCGGCGGCTGAAGCGGTCGAAGTGCTCCAATTCGGTCGAGGCGCTCCACGGCTCGGGGTGCGCTTTCAGCCACGCATCGCGTTCAGCACTCCACTCTTCCAACACTTCACGCGGAAGCGAATCGCCCATTCGCCAAGTGACGGAGCAGTACACGCCGGGCTGGTGCCAATGCGGGAGGTGGTGCTCTTTCGGGTTGACGGAGGAATACGGGTCGAAGAAGGGGCCGGAGGGCGGACCTCCCGGTCCGCCGGTGCGTGGTGGCGGACCGGGAGGTCCGCCTTCCGGCAGCAGCTTCCACTCGAAGATGTTGCGGTACACCGTGTTCCACGTCACACCGTACTTGAAGCCGATGGCGTCCGTGGCGGTGAAGAGCTGCTGAGGCACCATCACCTCCGGCGTTTCGCGGTGGTAGCGGCGTAGCTGGTCGATGCCCAGCGCGATGCCCTCGTCCTTGGTAGCGTTCTTGCACTCGATCACCAGCACGGGGATGCCGTTGATCAGGAAGACCACATCCTGCCGCGTGGCGTGGTGGCCGTTGTGCGTGGTCCACTCCTCAGTGACCTCGTAGATATTGGATGGCGGACCGGAGGGCGGACCTCCCGGTCCGCCCAAACACCCGGCCGCACCGGTGCTGTGTGGCGGACCGGGAGGTCCGCCTTCCCTAACTCCCCCCACCGCACTATAATCGATCAGCACCAGGTCGCGCTCGCGGTCCTCTTCGTGGTCGAAGAACTTGCCCTGGTTGCGCAGGTAGTGGAGGAACTCGCGGTTGCCGTAAATGTCCGTGTGCAGGAAGTGCAACTTGCCGGGCAACGCACCAACGGCCTCGGAATAGCGCGGGTTGAAGCGCCGCACCTGTGCATCGAGCAGCTCCTCGAAGTACAGGCTGGCACCCCTGGCCCGCTCACTGCCCGTGGCCTCGGCGTTGAAGCCCCGGCGCAGCTCGGCCTCTTGGCGCGACACCACGGACCAGCCCACTTCCTTGGCGTAGGCCAGGATGCGCGCTTGTACGGTTTTGTGTTCGCCGGGGGTAGGCATGCTACGCCTCTGGTTGCACGGTGGGACTTATTCCCAAACGTTCAGCAAGCTTTATCAAATGCACGTTGTGCGGTTCGACGGCCAGGCCTTGTTGAACATAGTCGCGTGCTGGCGCTTCGTTCCGGAGGTGTATCGCTAACCAGGCCATTCGCGAAAGATCATCTGGACCGGCTTCGTTGATGCGGGCGTCCATCACCCGAGCCAGACGTTCCGCGTAATCTCGTTTCTGATCCCTGTTCAGGTCACTACCTTGTTCCTTGAGGAATTGATTGTACCTGTTTGCGGTGGCTGAGACATCCGTGAACGGAACATTGGACAGTTGTGCACGCTCAATGAATGCATGTACCTCTCCGAGTGGGTCGTTTGTTTGGTAGCATGCATTCGCCAAAAGCCACCACGCAGCCGCAGCATCCGGTTCCGGTGGCCCATTTTCCAGAAAGCGCCGCAGCTCCTCCCTCGCTCGTGCGTAACCATCAAGAGTTCTTTGCTCCATATGCCATCGCGCAAGCAAAAGCCAGCCAGGGTTGTAAGCACGGCAAACAGCCTCGAGTACCGGTGCATAGGAGTCATAGTTGGCTCCTTTCTCGATTTTCTTCGAGATATTCTTCAGGAACTGTTCAAGACGAGCTGCAAGAGCGAGATGAAGGTCGTCTCGTTGACTTGCTCCCAACATTTGAAGAACCTCCACATCCCGCTCAATAGAAGACTTCGCTGGATGAATGTTCAGCTTCTTGCGGCCAAAGGTGCTCGCGACGAGGGGGAGACTAATGAACTCTTGGCCGTCAACCTGTGCCCTATGTGTCTCGGCCATTGAATAACGGATCAATAGATCAACTCCATTCTCAACCTCAGTGCGCTCGTTGGTTGCTTGAATGAGAACCGCCTGAAGAACTAGCCTCGGCACAGGCGAGTTCCAACCACATAGGGTCAAAAAGGCCCGTTGAGCGCAAGGGGACAGACTTGAATAGGTTCGTTCAAACAAAGCCGTGAGAATATCGTCTGTTCCCGCGACGAGCTGAGGAATGTTCGCGGCACGATTCAGCTTAGCAACTTCCCCGAGGAGCACCTTGATCACATAGGGGTGGCCTTCTGATTGCCGAATCAAATCAGCTACATAGCTCACTGAAAGCAAGTCTGCGATGCCCAGCAACTGCGCAGTCTGCTGAATTAGCTGACGGGTTTCCAATTCTTCCATCCCCTTCACTTCAACCCAATAGTCGCCTTTGAAGTCGTGCAAGCGTGTTGTGATCAGAATCTTGTTCGGTGGTCGAACGAAGGTATCGATCCAAGTAAATACTTCGAGCGGATTCTGTGTTGTTTCGAAATTGTCAAAAATGAAAAGGCATGGCCCGAGATCACATTTCTGCAACTGGCCTTCGAAATAGGGCCTTGTCTTGAGTGCCTTGTACTGTTCCTGGGAAAGCACCAAGGATGCGTAGAGCTTCGACATATCGTCGGGTCCAACAACTACGGGTCGAACCGGTTTGGGGCCGTGTTGTTGAAGATCAATATCTCGTGCACTGAGCCACACAATGGCCGCGTACTTCTCTTGGTCGAACAACTCATGGATCACTTTGAGTGCCAGTGAAGTCTTGCCTATGCCACCCCTACCGTGAAGCGTGACAATGAGACGGCGGTCGTCCAGCAACAAATCCCTCAACTGCTTCTCTAGTGCAGGCCGGGATACATAATCCTTGATGACCTCAGGTGCATTCGAAAAAGTATTTCCCCGGGCTCGTAGTTCGCCATAGCCATCAGTCTCACTTCCCGGCAATACGCCTGGTGGAGACAGAAACTCGGTTGCATCACCTGTAGCCTTATTGTCCGTGTAATATGACAGAAGCTCGTAGCTCTTATTTGTGAACCCACCGTTGGCAAAGAAGAAGTCAATGAGCTCCGCGTCCGAATGCATAAGGTTAATCCTCCTAGGACCACCCATTTCCATGTAAACACCATCACGCAATGATGAGTCTTGGTTCGTGCGGAGCTTGGCAAAAGCAGTGTCATCCCCTGCTATGGGGGACACCCTGTACTTGCCTGAGATATTGCGATGCAAGTAGACCCATGGACAGTGAAACAAACTGAAGTTGGCATATACAAGGTCAATACTTTGCTTCAAGAGCTTGGCGCCACCGCCGCAAATGGATGGCTGTGGTGCTCCATGAGCTTTCGTCTTGTTTCTTAGCGTGGCAAACAAGCGGAACCACCTTTTCATATCCGACTTCACAGGCAATTCCTCCGCTTCAATGCCAAAATGATCCAAGGCTTCCTTCAGTGCTTTGGTCGCGTCGTGCTGCCACTCACCAGCCTTACAAGTTCGGGTCAGTTCCACTTTCACCTCACCGGCATTCACAAGCAAGAATTGCGAGGCCGAACCAGTCAGTGCGTCTTCAATCACCTGTGACCATTCGCCAATACCGGACGCACGCACCAATTGGTGTTCGAGCCGATATCGGTGTCGGTCCTTGTCGTTCCCGATTGAGGCCACAACAGATAGCACAATTGTCTTTGCTAGTGCTTCGCCAGCGCCCAGTAAAGCGAAGAAGTAGGTAAAATCAGAATCGGACTTCGCCTGCTCCGCCCTTTCTAGGACTTGATCAATTGCTCTATGTGCCATAGTGTGTCGTTTAATCAGGGTTTTCACACCCTCACCTTCCCCGTCATCAGCTCATGAAGCAGGGTGCGAAAGAGATCTTGTAGTTGGTTGCGTTTCTTCCCAGCAACTTCGATCTTATCGTCCACAGCAACGAGGGCATCGGCTATGTCAGATTGCTCATCCCGGTCACTCGGAACATAGACGGAGATCTTCTCAAATGCTCCTTTGCTCAACATGGGCATCGTTCCGTACGTCGCGAAGCCGCGCCAGTAGGCTGCATGATGCAAGAGGAAGTAGTACATGAATCGTGGGTCATGCCGCTCGCTACAAATGATTGAGTTGATCTGTTGATTCGTTGTACTGTATGTCTTCGTGCTCATCCCAACCTTACCGATTGTTGCGCCGATGCAAACGCACATCACGGAATGGGGTGGTAGTGGCCTGCTCACTGCATAGCCAGCCATGGAAATCTTCTTCTCCGAGTCTTTGACTTGGCGGGTATTACCAATGTCAGCAGGTGCGACGAAGTCCGCTTCTTCTGGTGAGTAGTACTCCGGCACCTTGGTGCTAGGCGTCGTTCCCGTAACTACGCGACCAATATTACTGAGTGCAACCACCTCCCAACTCTCCGGCACCAAGCCGATCTCGGTCTCCTTCTGGGCCTCGCCGTGCAGCCCTTCGGTGAAGAGCTTCTGCATCAGGGCCAGCTTCAGCTCGGTGGTGGTGCGGATCAGGCGCTCCTGCTGTTCGATGGCCTGTTGCA
Organism: Flavobacteriales bacterium; assembly: GCA_019912395.1. Lineage (GTDB taxonomy): Bacteria > Bacteroidota > Bacteroidia > Flavobacteriales_F > PHOS-HE28 > PHOS-HE28. Next base: position 13,005 of record JAIOIH010000031.1, read on the forward strand.
CCGTGCTGAGCACTTGGGCGATGCGCTGCTGTTCGGATTGAGGGGGCAGGCGGAGTTGCTGGTTGCTCTTGAAATCAACGAGTTGGAAGTTGTACTTACCGTCAGCCGCTCTGCTGCAATAATCAGCGAAGGGCACGAGGTCTGAATTGACCAAATAGTAGAAGAAGTCCGGGTCAACTAACTCTTGATCCGGTGTGGCTTTGAACGTGAACGAGGCAAAGGCAACAGTAGGTCCCGGCAACGCCCGCACTTTAGCGTTCCGTCCCACATTCTGCAGGCTACCACTGGAACCAACAAATACGATGTCACCTATGCTCAGACGTTTTGCCTCAGGAACATTGCAACCGAGATAGTGATTGAACTTGGACTCGAAGTCGATGTACCCATCTCTAATGTTCGGGATTGACAATACTAAACTGCCACTATCCTTGTCCGTCTCGTCACGTTTCGCCCATGAAAGGCCGCGCGAGAAATGAGCGACTTCTTCAATGGTCCGCATCGACCATTCTTCTGGGAAGTCGATATCCGTTAAGTCGTGCATGAAGCTCATCCCATGATCGACTTTAGGATCTTCTTCATCTCAGCATCGGTTGCGCGCGCCTCCGTTTCGATGGCTTCCAGTTCCTGTACGATCTGCGTGATGGGCCGATACGTGGCTGCATCGCCGGTGTGAATGAAGCGGCTGGGCGAAAGGTTGTAGTCGTTCTTCACCAGCTCTGCCAAGGGCATAATGCAACTGAGCTTCTCGACTTCCTTCCAACCGTAGATCACGGAGGCGATATCGTCGATGTGCTCAGGCCCGAGGAAGTTCTTGGGCTTGCCCTTCTCGAAAAGCTGGCTTGCATTCACCAACAGCACCTTGCCCTGGCGGGCCTTGGGCTTGGCCTTGCGCAGGAAGAGCACGATGCCCGGTGCGGTGGTATTGTAGAAGAGGTTGTCCGGCAGGTAGAGCACGCTTTCCACCAAGTCATTGTCCACGAAGTACTTGCGCACCTCGCGCTCCTTGCTGTTGCCATCGTTGCCGCTGCCACGGCTGGCGGCGCCGGTATCCAGCACCACGGCGGCGCGGCCGGTGGGCTTCAAGCTGGCGTGGATGTGCTGCGCCCAGCCCCAGTCCGCACTGGCCTTGCCGGGGAAACCCGCGCCGGTGGGGAAGCGGTCCAACTCGTCATTGGCATAGTCCGCCTCGGTGAACCAGTCCTGGTTCCACATGGGGTTGGCCACCACGCGGTCGAAGGTCTTCAGCCGCCCACGCTCCCGGAACTTGGGGTTCTTAAAGGTGTCGCCGATCTCGATCTGGCCTTGCATGTCATGGATGATCATGTTCATGTTGGCCATGGCCCAGGTCTCGGCCACGTACTCTTGGCCGTAGAGTTGCAGGGGTGCGTAGGATGGCGGACCTCCGGGTCCGCCCGCGTGTGGTGGCGGACCGGGAGGTCCGCCTTCCTTCATTCGTTCATCCAGTGCCAGCTCACATTTGATGAGCAGGCCGCCGCTGCCGCAGCAGGGATCATAGATCTCCATGCCGGGTTCGCACTCCAGCACGCGGGCCATGATCTCGCCCACCTCGCCGGGGGTGTAGAATTCGCCCGCGCTCTGCCCGCCGCCCTCGGCGAACTTCCGGATGAGGTACTCGTAGCTCTTGCCGATGATGTCGGCCTCCACATCCTTCAGCCCAAGGCGCTTGGTGCTGATGGCCTCGATGAGGTTGCTGAGGCGGTCGTCCGCCAGGTCGCGCTGCCCGTGGGTGGTGGCGTTGAAGTCCACGCGGTCGATGATGCCTTGCAGCAGCGGGTTGGCCTTGGCCACTTCGCGCAGGTGGGTGGTGAGCTGCTCGCCGATCTTGTCGCTCAGCTTGCGCACCACGCTCCACACGGGGGCATCGGGATCGGCCAGCACCAGCGGCAGGTAGAAGCGCACGAGCTTCTTATCGGCCTTCACCAGCCGGAAGGCTTTCTCCCGCGAGCCCACCTCGGCGGCGATGCGGTCCAGCTCATCGTCGAACACGTCGCACAGCCGCTTGGTGAAGATGAGCGGGAGGATGTAGTCCTTGTACTTGGGGGCGTCCTTGGCCCCGCGGATGGAGCAGGCGGCATCCCAGATCCAGGTCTCGAGGCTTTTGTCCTTCGGTTGGCGGAGTTCGCGGTCCGCCCGAGGCTTAGCGCGGACCGGGAGGTCCGCGTTCCGTACCTTCGGCGGTCGGCCTGGGCCTCTTTTGGGTAAGGTGTATGGCTTGGGTTCAGGCATTTGGCTGTTGGCAAATAGGCCGTTCGGTTCAGCGGCTTTCAAGCCACTTGGCTCGGCCAGCTTTATGCTCCCGCCTCTTCCTCGGCCAGTGGCGATCAGGCCCTTCGCCAGTAGTTCGGCTTTCAGGCTTTCGTAGGCGGCTTCGTCTAGGCCCAGCAACTCACGGGCCTTGCCGTTGCCGAGGCTTTGGTGTTCATTCAATAAGGCTATTAAAGCGGCTTCGGTGGATGCGGGCATGGTTGGGTTCGGAAAAGAACGCTGGTTGGCATTCTTTGGCAAAGTAGGGAAAGGGGGTGATATGCGGGTTCAGTTGTCAGCTTGCCCCGGACTTGAGCGGGGCCTGCCGAAGCCGCCGAGAGGCTTGAATTGCAGCTTCAAGCCTACGGCCTTTAGCCTCCGGTCGCCTCAAAACGCAACCTTTCCCCGCCCCCACTTCGTATACTACCTTATATATGGCCGCTTTGGCCAGGGACCGAAGGCCTCGCCCGCTACTTGAGTTAGCCTGCTTGAGTGCCACAACCAAGATCGTCCTTTCCCAAAACGTTGTACTGGCGCGTCCGCCAGCGCTTGCTTTATGCCGCTGACCTCTGGGTGCGTGGTGCGCGGCGCGTGTTGTAGGTGACCCGGGAGGAGGTCCTTGCTTCGCTGGCTATCCGTAGTGCGGAGCTGACTATGCATGATCAGGAGCTGACTACGCATGATCAGGAGCTGGCTACGCATGATCAGGAGCTGGCTACGCATGATCAGGAGCTGGCTACGCATGATCAGGAGCTGACTACGCATGATCAGGAGCTGGCTACGCATGATCAGGAGCTGACTACGCATGATCAGGAGCTGACTACGCATGATCAGGAGCTGACTACGCATGATCAGAAGCTGACTACGCATGATCAGGTGCTGGCTGCGCATGATCAGGAGCTGACTACGCATGATCAGGTGCTGACTACGCATGATCAGGTGCTGACTACGCATGATCAGGTGCTCACGCTGGATAGTCAAGTGCTGGCTAGCCACGGTTGAGCTGCTGGCACGTGCCCAGGTGAGCATGCCCCAGCATATCATGTGTAGGGATCCCGGAACGATGCACATCAAAAGCAAAATGATGCGCATCAAAAGCAAAACGATGCGCATCACGTTTGACAGATCGACACCTTTTCTGCCGGAACTGCACAAATGCGGCCTCCGAGAGCGGTACAAAGGCCGAAATTGTTAGTAAGGATCGGGGTCCGGATCGTTCCGGCCCTCGCTGGGCAAGGGATGTAGACTGTTCCGGGTTATCCACATCAAATAGGGCTGAAACCCTGCAAAGGGCCTTCGGTGCAGCAGGCTCCAGCCCAGTAAGCGATCCGGCTACCGCCAAGGCCGCCTAAAGCGAACCGCGATCCGCAACGAGCGTGCGGACCAGCGACCTTCTTCCACAAGCAAAAGCCCCGGCCCGCATCGCCACAACTGATCCGACCGTTAAGTGTCAGGGATCATGCGGGGGCCGGAACACCTGCGGGAGCATGGGGCAGCACGCTCTTGTCCTCATCCTCCCCCTTCACGCCCCGCACCTCAATGCGGGTCCGAGAACGCCGGGTTGTTGAGGAACTCCGTATCCGTTAGTGACTTCAGGAAGGCCACCAATGCAGCGCGCTCGTCCGCGTCCAGGTCGATCTCCCCGGCGATCCACGGCAGCATGTGCTGGGACATGTTGGGCGCGTTCACATCCACGGAATCCGCGTAAAAATCCACTACCTGCTCCAGCGTCGCATAGCGACCATCGTGCATGTAGGGTGCGGTGACCTCGATGTTGCGCATGGTGGTGGTCTTGAACCTGCCGTAATCCGCATGGTCACCGGTGACCTCCCCCATGCCCTGGTCGGAAGCATCGCCCCCGAGGCCGATGGCCAGCACCGAGTTGTCCGAAAAGAACGGCGCCGCATGGCAATCGTTGCAATGCGCTTCACCGAAGTACAGGTCCCGCCCGGCCTGTTCCTGTGGGGTGAGCGCGGTGATGTCACCGCCATGCTCGAAGCGGTCGAAGCGTGAATTGAAGGAGATCAGGGTGCGCTCGAACTGCGCGATGGCCTTCACCACGCGCATGCTGTCCACGCCGGGGCTACCGAAGGCGCGCTCAAAGAGCAGGGGATAATCCGGATGGGCGGCCAAGCGGCTTTCCACCACGGGCCAGGTGTTGCGCATCTCCACCATGTTGACCACGGGGCCCAGGGCCTGCATTTCCAAGGAGGCTGCGCGTGCGTCCCAGAAAAAGAGGTGGTCCCACGCCGGGTTCATGATGCCCATGGAATTGCGCCTACCGGGCGAGCCGTCCGTCCCGAGGGAAACGGTCCGTGGATCACTGAAGGCGAATTCCTGCTGGTGGCACGTGGCGCAGGACATCGAGTAGTCGTCCGAGAGGGCCTTCTCATGGAACAGCTTGCGGCCCAAGGCGACCCCCTCTTCGGTCAACGGGTTGTCCACGGGAATGAGGAGTTCATGGAGCGCATCCGCGGCCCATGCCGGATAGGACAATTGGAAAGGCGTGGGCCCGTTCCATTCCTGCCCGGCAGGTTGCGCCACGTCCGGGTCGCGGTGGCAGGCGTACAGTGTGACCAGGCCTGCGAGGAGCAGGACCACCGGGGTGCGGCCGTGCATTTTCATCCGGTGAATATCGTGCAGTTCTCCGGAATGGCATTCGAAAAAAATGGATGACCTTGAATTCCGAACTTCCCGTAATTGGGAAGCTTTCCAAGAATCCGGCACGAAAAGGGCCGTTTTGGACCGGGTAGGTAGTACCTTGCGGTTACAGATGTGGAAGATGTCCTCCATCCGAAAGCGCCGATCGGCCCTGTGGCCCTTGGCCCTGTTGCTGTTGCTGGCAACGGCAGCACCGAAGCTTTCGTTGATGACGTGCATCTCCAGTGGCCGCACGGCCCTTTCCATCGGCGATGGCAAGGATTGCTGCCCGGCCAATGAGCAGCCGGGCTCCCAACTGGACATGAGCTGCTGTGAGTTCACCAGTGTGCAGGCTGGGATCCCAACGTTCACTACCACTGCTGTCGCTACCCCTATTCCAGTGCAGGCCGTGTTGGCCCTTTGGGCACCGGTGACCATGGTGCCCCTTTCCGGGCATGCCTTTTCCGATGGCCCCCAGGAGCGCCCGCCGAAACTGCTGATGGATCGCTTGGCGGTCCTGCAGGTCTTCCGCATATAGTATTCCATACCGTGGACCTCCGTGTCCCTTGCGCTTGATGGCCTGAGCCGTCGCGCCCTGCTGTATCCCTTCCCGTCTCTTCGGTTTGTGCCACGAATGGCTTCCCTAGTGGGGCCCGGCCGCAAGCCCATTCGCCTTGGAAGGAAGAACCTACAAACCATCCACCTTGATCCGCATGGATCAAGAACAAGTAATTGGAAGATCAATTCCAGCCATCCTCAAGTCCGGTACGCCACGAGATCCTTGACCCCATGTTGAACAAGCTCATTCATTATTTCCTCGCGAACAAGCTGGTGACGGTGCTGCTGTTGCTCTTGCTTGTCGGCTGGGGGCTGGTCACCGCGCCTTTCGGCTGGGACATCGGGCCCTTGCCGAAGGATCCGGTGGCGGTGGATGCCATCCCCGACATCGGCGAGAACCAGCAGATCGTCTTCACCGATTGGCCCGGCCGTTCGCCGCAGGACATCGAGGACCAGGTGACCTATCCGCTCACCACCAGCTTGCTGGGCATACCGGGCGTGAAGTCCATCCGCAGTTCATCGGTCTTTGGTTTCTCCAGCATATACGTGCTCTTCGATGAAAACGTGGAGTTCTACTGGTCGCGCTCGCGGATCCTGGAAAAGCTGAATGCGCTACCGGCCAACCTGCTGCCCGCCGGGGTACAACCGGCGCTGGGCCCGGATGCCACGGCACTGGGGCAGGTCTATTGGTATACGCTGGAAGGCCGCGATCCGCAAGGGAACGTGACCGGCGGATGGGACCTGAACGAAACGCGCACCGCCCAGGATTTCCTGGTGAAGTATGCGCTGAACGGTGTGGAGGGCGTGAGCGAAGTGGCCTCCATCGGTGGCATGGTGCAGGAGTACCAAGTGGATGTGGACCCCGAGGCGCTCAAGGCCTTCAACATCCCGCTGCACGAGGTGATGCTCGCCGTGAAGAACAGCAACCGCGATGCGGGTGCGAAGACGATCGAGGTGAACCAGGTGGAATATCTCGTGCGCGGGCTTGGTTACATCCGCTCGATCGCCGATCTGGAACTTGCAGTGGTCACCGTGCGCGACAATGTGCCCTTGCGCGTGAAGGATGTTGCACGCGTATCGCTCGGACCTGCCACACGACGCGGTCTGCTGGACAAGGGCGGTGCCGAAGTGGCCGGTGGCGTGGTGATCGCACGTTACGGCGCGAACCCGCTGGCCACGATACAGGCGGTGAAGGAAAAGATCGCGCAGATCGCGCCGGGACTTCCTTCCAAGATTCTTGCCGATGGCACCAAGAGCCAGCTCACGATCGTGCCTTTCTACGACCGCACGCAACTGATCCATGAAACACTGGGCACCTTGGAAGAGGCCTTATCACTGGAGATCCTGGTCACCATCCTCGTGATCCTCATCATGGTGATGGAGCTGCGCACCTCGCTCATCATCGCATCACTGCTGCCGATCGCCGTGCTCATGGTCTTCATCGCCATGCGCTACTTCCACGTGGATGCCAACATCGTGGCACTCTCCGGCATCGCCATCGCCATTGGCACCATGGTCGATCTCGGCATCATCCTCTCGGAGAACGTGCTCCGCCACATGGACGAGGACAAGGGCGCGAGCAAGTTGTTTGATGTGGTCTACAAGGCTTCCGCGGAAGTGGGTTCGGCCATCGTTACTGCCGTTAGCACCACCATCATCAGCTTCATTCCGGTCTTCACCATGGTCGCTGCGGAAGGAAAGTTGTTCCGGCCGCTCGCCTTCACCAAGTCCTTCGCCCTGCTCGCTGCGGTGCTCGTGGCCCTGTTCATCCTACCGTCCTTGATCCAACTGATCTTCAGCGTGGACGTCCGCAAGCGATGGACGCGCATCGTTATGCGTTCGCTCATGGTGGTCGCTGGCATCGCGGCGTTCGTGTTCGGCAACCTCTGGGCGGGGGTCGCCCTGCTCGCTTTGCTCGCTGCGCATGTGGTAGTTGATCGCAGCAAGAGCGAACATCCGGTGATCAAGAACCTGCCCTTTGCGGTGATCGTTATCGCTGTGGCCTGGTTGCTCGCCGAGCTCTGGCGACCCTTGGGTGTGGAGCGATCACTCTTCGTGAATTTCCTCTTCGTCGGCGCGTGGATCGGGCTCATCCTCGGTCTGTTCCAAGCGATCCAACATTATTACGAACGCATCCTGCGCTGGTGCCTGGACCATAAGGCGGCCTTCCTCTCCATACCCATCATCATCGTGTTGTTCGGTGTGATGGTCTGGTTGGGGTTCGGGCGCATCTTCTCCCCGGTCTCATCCCTGGCCAACAAGGCGGGCTGGAACATCCAGCGCACCTCGCCCTGGAGCACCATGGCACACGCCTTCCCCGGCATTGGCAAGGAGTTCATGCCCTCGCTGGACGAAGGCAGCTTCCTGCTGATGCCCACCAGCATGCCGCACGCAGGTGTGGAACAGAACACGGAGGTGGTGAAACAGCTGGACATGCGCGTGGCCGCCATCCCCGAAGTGGAGATGGTGGTGGGCAAGCTGGGCCGCGCGGAGACCGCGCTGGATCCCGCGCCCATCAGCATGTACGAGAACATCATCAACTACCGGCCGGAGTATGAGGTGGACGAGAAAGGCCATCGACAGGCCTTCAAAGTGGATGATGACGATCGCTTCATCCTTACTACAGGCGATACCGTTACACAGCTGGAAGCACTTACGCCCACCTTCGACCGCCGCACGTTGATCCCCAGCACCAAGGGGCGCTACTTCCGCAACTGGCGGACGCACATCACCAAGACGGATGATATCTGGGACGAAATAGTGCAGGCCACCAAGCTGCCGGGCGTCACCTCCGCGCCCAAGCTGCAACCGATCGAAACGCGCTTGGTGATGCTGCAGACCGGCATGCGCGCACCCATGGGGATCAAGGTCTTCGGTCCGGACCTGCCCACCATCGAGGCCTTCGGTCGCGAGCTGGAAAGCATATTGAAGGAAGTACCGGGGGTGAAGGCCGAAGCGGTCTTTGCCGATCGGATCGTTGGCAAGCCCTACTTGCAATTGCGCATTGATCGCCAAGCCATTGGCCGCTATGGCTTGACCGTGGAAGACATGCAACGCACCATCGAGACCGCGATCGGGGGCATGATCAATACCACCACGGTGGAAGGTCGCGAGCGCTATCCGGTGCGGGTGCGCTATCCTCGAGAGTTGCGCGATTCCCCTGACAAACTCGCGCGGATCCTGGTGCCTACGCCTACCGGCGTGCAGGTACCGCTGGGTGAATTGGTCCACGTGGAATACGAACGCGGGCCGCAGATGATCAAGAGCGAGGACACCTTCCTTGTTGGCTATGTGCTCTTCGATAAGCGGGATGGCGACGCGGAAGTGGATGTCGTGGAGGATGCACAACGCGCCATCCAACAGCGCTTGGACAAGGGCGACCTGACCCTGCCCGCCGGAGTGAGCTATCGCTTCTCGGGCAGCTACGAGAACCAGGTACGCGCCGAGAAACGCCTGTCGATCGTGGTGCCGCTGGTGCTCATGATCATTTTCCTCATCCTCTACTTCCAGTTCCGCAGCGTGTCCACTTCGCTCATGGTATTCACCGGCATCGCGGTCGCGTTCGCCGGTGGCTTCATGATGATCTGGCTCTACGGACAGGACTGGTTCCTGAACATCGACATCGCGGGTTCCAACCTACGGGAGCTGTTCCAGATGCACACCGTGAACTTGAGCGTGGCCGTGTGGGTGGGCTTCATCGCGCTCTTCGGCATCGCCACGGACGACGGTGTGCTCATGGCCACCTACCTCGACCAGAACTTTGAGAAAATGCCCACGGAAGATCGAAAAGGCATTCGTGCGGCCGTGGTTTCCGCCGGCAGGAAGCGCGTGCGCCCTGCGCTGATGACCACCGCCACCACCCTGATCGCCTTGCTGCCCGTGCTCACCTCCACAGGTCGCGGCGCCGATATCCTGGTGCCCATGGCCATCCCCTCCTTCGGTGGAATGGCCGTGGCATTGATCACCATTTTCGTTGTTCCCGTGCTCTACAGCGCACGCATGGAACGGCGGATCAAACGCAACAAGCCATGAGAACGATCCTCCTGCTTTTCCTCTGCTCCCTGGCGCTGTCGCAAGCATCCGCGCAGGACCTGGACGCGCACCTGCGCGCTGCCGCGGAACTGAACCCCGGTGTGCAGGCGCGTTACGCAGAGTTCCAAGCGGCGCTGAAGCGTTCCGCCCAGGTCCGTGGATTGCCCGATCCTTCGCTCACCATCGGCTACTTCATCAGTCCGGTGGAAACGCGCATCGGTCCGCAACGCGTACGCTTCTCGTTGGTGCAGATGTTCCCTTGGTTCGGTACGCTGGGCGCACAGGCGGAAGTGGCCGACCGACAGGCCGAAGCGCGATACGAGGCCTTCCTAGAGGCGCGCAACGAGCTTTTTTTCAAGGTACGTGCGGCCTACTATCCGCTGCATGAACTGGAGCGGGCCATCGCCTTGGAACGGTCCGATCTGGAGATCCTGCGCACCTATCGCGCCTTTGCATTGGCACGCTTCCAAGGCGGCACGGGAAGCATGGTGGATGTGCTCCGGACGGACATGATGATCAATGCCGAGAACACCGACATCGAGATCCTGCAGGAGCGTCGCAACCCTTTGCTCGAGAGCTTCTCGAACGCCGTTGGTTACACGGATCCAGTGGTGGTGAACCTTTCCGACAGCTTGGTGCTCGTGGACCTGATGACCTACGCGATCGACAGCATTGCGATGAACCCGAGGCTGAGCGAACTGGACCGAAGGGCAGCGTCGGCATTGGCCCAGGCGGAAGCAGCGCGGAAGATGGGCCTCCCACGTTTCGGGCTCGGACTGGACTACATGGTTGTGGATGAACGCACCGACATGACCGTACCGGAGAATGGACGCGATGCGATCATGCCCATGCTCAGCGTGAGCTTGCCGATCTACCGGAACAAGTACCGCAGCGCAATGGAAGAAGCGCAGGAACTCAACCGCGCCTTGGAGGCCATGCGCGAACAAACGGACAACGAACTGCACACGGCGTACGAGGTGGCCTATTTCGAAGCACACAAGGGCGCGCTCAACGTGCAGCTGATGGACCAGCAGATCGGCATCGCCAAGCAAGCGCTGAGCCTGCTGCTGGACGCGTACAGCAACAGCGGCGATGACCTGGAGGAAGTGCTGCGCATGCAGGAACAAGTGTTGCGCTTCCGGTTTATGCGGCTCTCGGCCATGCGCGAGCACCACAGCGCCATTGCCCAACTCGACCACCTCACGGCCAAACAGATCGTAAGGCCTTAACACGCTTAAAGAACCAAGAAACAACCAACAACAACCAAAAACCAAACAACAATGAAGACCAAGAACATTTTCAAGACCGGCCTCATGGCCTTTGCGCTGATCTCTTTCACCGCCTGTGGCGGCAACGAGGAACAAGGACATGAAGAGCACGGCGACCACAAGGAGCACATGCACAGCGACAGCACGAACCACATGCATGACGAGCACGCTGCCGTTTATCAATGCCCGATGAAGTGCGAAGGCGACAAGACATACGCGGAAGCAGCTCCGTGCCCTGTGTGCAAGATGAACCTCAAGGAAGTGGAATAAAACACCAAACGCAATGACCATGGAAACCATGAACGTGAAACGAGCAGGGTTGGCCTTCGGCTTTACCGGAGCATTGCTTTATGTGGGCTGCGCACTGCTGATGATGATCACCGGAAGTGTCGGCACCGTGAAACTCTTCAACGGCTTGTTGCACGGGCTCGACGTGAGCGGCATCGTACGGATGGAGGTACCTCTCGGCGAATCCCTGATCGGGTTGATCTGCACTTTCGTCCTGGGTTGGCTTGTGGGATCTTGTATTGCCTGGGTCTACAACATGGGTGGCGCCAAGGCTGGCGGGAAAGCATGAAGGACCGGCCTGCCATAGCGATCGAACGCGCCAACGGCGAAATGGATGCCTTTGATCCCGCCAAGTTGCGTGCATCCCTATCTCGCGCAGGAGCGCGGGAAGCGGATATCGATCATGTGGTACACGAGGTGGAAGGATCATTGCGCGAGGGCATGAGGACACGCGAGATCTACAAGATCGCTTACCGGTCCTTGCGGAAACGATCGCGGGGCACGGCCGGTCGGTATTCCCTGAAGCAGGCCATCCTGCAACTGGGGCCGACCGGCTTTCCGTTCGAGAAATATGTGGGTGCCCTGCTCGCCCACCAAGGCTACCGGACCACTGTCGATGTGGTCGTACCCGGCAAATGCGTGGACCACGAAGTGGATGTGGTGGCTGAGAAAGGTGACCAGCACTACATGGTGGAGTGTAAATTCCACAGTGATCCGAAACGCAAGTGCGATGTGAAGATCCCGCTGTACATCCAGGCACGATTCAAGGACGTTGAACAGCAATGGAAGCTGATCCCCGGCCACGGGGCCAAGTTCCATCAGGGCTGGTTGGTAACGAACACCCGCTTCACTTCCGATGCCGTGCAGTACGGGGAATGTGCCGGCCTCTACCTGTTGAGCTGGGACCATCCACATGGCGAAAGCCTCCGCGAACGGGTCGACCGCAGTGGCCTTCATCCCATCACCTGCCTCACCACGCTCACCAAAACGGAGAAGCAACGGATCCTGGATGACGGTACGGTGCTATGCGCGGAGATCATGAAGGACGAAAAGATCCTCGGCCGCGCAGGGGTCAACGATCGCAAGGTCGCCAAGATCATGAAGGAGGTGGAGGAACTGTGTGGTCCGGTACACGGGAAAACGGAACGATCAAGGAAGGGATGAGATCGAACAACAAGTGGAGTACGCACCAATGAAGCAATACATGGAACACGCACACGGCAATACACTTACCCTTCGATCCATCGGGATCGATACGTACCGCGAGAACATCATCTACATGCGGGCCGATTGTCATGTGTGCCGCTCGGAAGGATTCTCTGCGCTGACCAGGCTCGTTGTTCGGCATGGCCCGAAGAACATCATCGCCACCCTCAACGTGGTCCATTCCCAACTGCTGGCCCATGGCGAAGCGGGGCTCTCGCTCGAAGCCTTCCGTAGGCTGGGAGCCGCGGAGGGCGACACGGTCTCCGTAGCCCACCTCGATCCCATCACTTCATTGGGCTTCGTGCGTGCCAAGATGTACGGCAACGAATTAAGCGCTGACAACCTCAGAGCGATCATCACGGACGTGACCGCCGGGCGCTATTCCAACATCGAGCTCGCCGCGTTCTTGGTCGCCTGTTCGGGAGACCATCTCAATGAGAATGAGATCATTTCCCTGACCGAGGCCATGATCGCAAGCGGCAAACACTTGGACTGGGGACAAGGTCCTGTCATGGATAAACATTGTGTGGGTGGCTTACCCGGCAATCGCACGACGCCTATCGTGGTGAGCATCGCGGCTGCTGCCGGACTCACGATCCCCAAGACCTCTTCGCGCGCCATCACCTCACCGGCAGGTACCGCCGATGCGATGGAGACCATGGCCCCCGTCGACCTGGACCTGGATCGGATGCGCGAAGTGGTGAAGCGTGAGGGCGGCTGCATCGTATGGGGAGGAGCGGTGGATCTGAGTCCTGCCGATGATATCCTGATCTCCGTGGAGAAGGCGCTCGATATCGACAGCGAGGGCCAGATGATCGCCTCCGTTTTGTCCAAGAAGGCCGCTGCCGGATCCACCCATGTGGTGATCGATATACCTGTTGGTGCCACTGCGAAGGTGCGCTCGCAGGAAGAAGCGCGCTCCATCGGTGCACGCATGGAAGTGGTGGCGAAGGCGATCGGGCTTCAGTTGCGCGTGATCCTATCCGATGGGAGCCAACCGGTGGGCCGGGGCATCGGCCCGGCACTGGAGGCACAAGACGTGCTGGCTGTGCTGCGGAACGACAAGGACGCACCTCGCGACCTGCGTGATCGAGCGCTTACCCTGGCCGGGGTCATGCTGGAAATGGCGGGCAAATGCACAGCGGGATCAGGCATCGATAAGGCACGATCGATCCTGGAGAGCGGTGAGGCAGTGAAGAAGTTCATGGCCATTTGCGAAGCTCAGGGCGGCTTCACTGAACCCGGTGTGGCGCCGCATCGGTACGATGTATTGGCCGATCACGAGGGTGTCGTTCGCTCAGTGGATAACAGACGCCTGGCACGTATTGCGAAGCTCGCAGGCGCACCCAAGGCCCTGACCGCAGGCATCCACTTTCATGCGCCCATCGGCAAACACATTTCCAAAGGCGAACTGTTGTTCACCATCCACGCAGAAGCGCAAGGCGAACTCGACTATGCCATCGCCTACATGAAGCAGGAGAACAGTACCATCCAATATGACTGACATGAACACGATCATCTTCGGCCTACCCGGCAATGAGCGACTAATGGACCAACTCGCGGAAACGATCGGCGCAACACGTGGCGAACTTTCCATGCGCCAGTTCCCCGATGGCGAATCCTATGTGCGGGTTGTTTCCGAGGTGAAAGGCATGGAGGCTATCGTGGTCTGTACGCTACACCTTCCGGACGGAAAACTCTTGCCATTGCTCTACCTCTGTCGGGTGCTGAAGGACCTCGGTGCCGTAAGCGTACGCTTGGTCGCACCCTACCTATCCTACATGCGACAGGACACGGTCTTCAAACCGGGCGAAGCGCTCACCTCGGCGTACTTCGCCAGGCTACTTTCCTCCTTCTGCGATCGCCTGACCACCATCGATCCGCACCTGCATCGCCGCAGTTCACTTGCCGAGATCTACTCCGTTCCGTGCACTGTGCTGCATGCTGCACCGTTGATCTCGGCATGGATCAAGGCGAACGTGAAGGACCCGGTCCTGATCGGCCCCGATAGTGAGAGCGAGCAATGGGTATCGGTGGTGGCCAAGGATGCGGATGCACCATTCACAGTACTGCAAAAGACACGCTTGGGCGATGCCGATGTGCGCGTGAGCGTGCCGGAGGTCGAGCGCTACATGGACCGTACGCCAGTGCTGGTTGATGACATCATCTCCACCGCACGCACCATGATCGAAGCGGTTGGGCACTTGAAGCGCTTGGGCTTGAAGGCGCCCATTTGTGTGGGCACCCACGGTGTGTTCGCTGGCAGTGCCTACGAGGATCTCGTGGGTGCTGGTGCCGGACAAGTGGTCACGTGCAACACCATTCCACATCCCTCGAATGGGATCGATGTGGGTGAATTGATCTCCCGCACACTGATCAAAGACCAACAGCCATGAACGCTCGGGTCCATGACCAGCAACTACTGAACGGCCTGTGCAATGCGGTCCAGGACCGTAAGGTCATTGCCGAATTTGCAGATCGCCTCACAGTTCGCGCGCAGCTCGCTGAACAGGATGTACTTGATGGGCACTTTGATCGCCTTGATGGAAGGCCGCATGAGTTGTATGACCACCTCCTTCTCACGCTTGTCAGGAACGATCAGATAGAACACCTCGTCGCCGTCGGCGATACTATGGGCCAGATCCGTGAGGCGCAGGATCCCCGAATAGATGCTCGTGGACTTTTCCACTTCAAAGGCGCCGATCACATTGTTCGTGCCCTTCTGGAACCAAAGTACATCCACCAGTTGGATCGTGTTCACCGTGTCCCGGTCCGCGGCCAATTCCGGGTGGCAGGGCAGGCACAGGAAACTGAATGCCGATCCGTTGAAGGAGCGCGATACGTCATTGCGGGCGCACATGACATCGTAGCCCAACGCTTTGCCAATGGTCAGCAGGTGGTGTTGCATTTCAGAATGCAGGTTCTGCTCCTGTTGATCGAGAAGGACGCTTTGTTGCCGCTTGTTCGCAAGGTCCTCGATCTTCTTGCGGTCAGGTGCGCTGATGTACGCGTCATGACCGACCATCAGGCGCTGCGTCCCGATCTCGTACAGCAGACCCGCAAATGCACCAAGGTCGCGGGACAGCTCGTTGGTATAACTGCGATTGGTATCGATGATCACTTCGCGCATGCGCAGGTACTCCCCCCACGAGCCGAGCTTCTTCTTGTCGTTGAACAGGAAGTTGAAGCCGTTCATGATGGCGGTATTGCACGGCGGGACCATGGTCGGGTGCAGGAAGTAGAGAATGCTGGCCACCGCAGGTCCAAGGCCCTTGATGCGATGGGAGTCGAGTTCCACGATGGCCTTGAGGATGGCGTCCTCGTGCGTCGCGTTGAGCACACGCTCCAGGCAGAGCGCGAATTGCCGCTTGTTCGCCTCGTTCTCGTAGATGTCCGGGATCCGCAACTTGGGCTTCCAGTAGAAGGGATGCGCGGCCCCCTCGAAGACCTGCTTCTGTTCCGCGATGCACGTGAGGACGAACTCCAGCGAGCTACCCTTGAAGTCGCTGCCGAATCGCCCTACCTTGATGTCTTCCACCACGTCGATCACACCGCGACGAATGCTGCGGAACGCCTTCAACCGGTCCTCGTTGTTGATGAACCAGGTGTTATAGACCGATGCGGGGTCGGACTTGAATTGCTGGATGATGGGCAGAAGGTCGATGGGCATGGTCGTCGCGCTAGGATGATCAAACCTAACGCACCGGCATGGGACCGTACACGAACACCCGTGCGACCAGAAGGACCACCCTTTGCATTTCGCCCTTCAACTCGAAGGGTCGATCCGATCCATACCATAGATCCTCTGAAACCATGACCGAACCTTCCATATCGATCCAATTCCTCGGCGCCTCTGGCATGGTCACCGGGTCCAAGTACCTGGTTGAAACACCGGGCATGAACATCCTTGTGGACTGTGGCCTTTTCCAAGGCGATCACAACTCCCGCGCGCTGAATTGGGAAAAACCGTCGGTCGATATTCCGGCCATCGACATGGTGTTGCTCACCCACGGTCACTTGGATCATGTGGGTTACCTGCCCCGGTTGGTGAAAGCCGGGTTGGGTGGCCGTATTCTCGCCACGGGACCGACCATCGAGATCGCCACCATCATTCTGAAGGACACCGCGAAGATCCAGGAAGAGACTGCCGAACGTGCGAACCGTGATGGTTACTCAAAGCATAAGCCTGCGCACCCCTTGTATGATCTGGCGGACGTGGACCTTACTGTGCCGCACTTCCAGGAAGTGGAAGAAGGAGCATGGCACAAGTTGTCCGATACCATCCAAGTGCGGTTCCAATATGTCGGCCACATCCTGGGCGCCACCTTCATCGAACTCGACGTTGCCGGAAAGCGGATCGTCTTCTCCGGTGATGTGGGGCGGCAGGAGGACATCCTGCTCTACCCTCCGAAGCGCCCTGAACGCGCCGATGTATTGCTCATCGAATCGACATACGGTGATCGGGTACACCGGAACGAGGAGGACATGGTCACTCGCCTGGCCGAGGTGGTGAACGAGACGATCACGCGCGGCGGCAGTTTGTTCATCCCCAGTTTCGCCGTGGAGCGGACCCAGTTGATCATGCTTGTGCTTTGGCGGTTGTTGGAGGATAAGGCGATCCCACGCGTGCCCATGATCATCGACAGTCCCATGGGGGTGAACGTGCTCGATGTCTTCCATCACACTCGCGCGTGGCACAAGCTGAAAGAAGACGAATGCACACGGGTCTGCGCCTATTTCCGCCGGACCGCGCACTACAAGGAAACACTCCAACTACGCGCAGACGATGAACCCAAGATCGTGATCGCAGGTAGCGGTATGGTGACGGGTGGGCGTATCCTGAACTACCTGGAATACCGGTCGACGAACGTGAACGACACGTTGCTGTTCGTGGGCTACCAAGCCGAGGGCACCAAGGGTCGCGCCCTCTTGGAAGGGGCGAATACCTTGCGGGTCTATGGCAAGGAGGTCCCCTTCACGATGCAGGTCCGAAAGATCAATGGGCTCTCTGCCCACGGCGATCGGAACGATCTGTTGTGGTGGTCGGAGCTGATCAAGGACGCGCCGGGCAAGGTCTTCATTGTGCATGGTGAAGATGCCCCCAGAGAGGCCCTCAAGAAAGAACTGCTGGAGCAGCGCGGCTGGACCGCTGAACTGCCCAAGTTGAACGAACGGATAAACATCACCTGAGATGAACGGAAGACCCCATCTGGCAATGCCGTGCTTCTTCGCACTCATTGCTGTTTCCAGCCCGGCGCAGGTCGTGTTCCGATCACTCAGTTCGCCATTGCACGTCAAGGCGTTCTGGAACGGACTACCCGTACTTGCGACCACGAACGATGCGCAGGTCATCATCGACTACGAGAGGGCCACCTTGGATATCACCTTCGATCCGGCGCACTTACGGACCGGCGTCGCGGAACTGGATTCCGTATTGGATCAGCATCGCGGGCTACCCGTCACTATCACGGCCAAACTCGTTGGCGTGGATCATATCCAGACATTGAAACACCCACCGATGGACTTCGATGTGGAAGGCCGTTTGGCCCACATGGACGTGGAGGACCCGATCATGGGCACGGGGCATCTGGAACACATTTTCGCCGGGTGGTATGCCTGCCTACTGGAAGTAACATTTCTCGTACCTGTGGAACGATTTCAACTCGACCGAACATTCCCTGGTCTCTCTGGTGACCTGATGTTCCACCTCGTTCAAACCGTGTTGAAACGAGCGAATGATTAGCCATGAGATCCAAACAAACCATGATCCACCTGGACCGAATATCCCCTGACCCACCGAAACGATGGGAGAAGAAGGGGGCGAAGGAAAAGTTGTCCGAGCTGCATAAGGAACTGTTCAAGCTACAGAACAAGTTCTTCGCCGACGGACGACATGCCCTCTTGATCATCCTGCAAGGCATTGATACCGCAGGCAAGAGTGGCACCATCCGCCACGCGTTGATGTGCATGAACCCTTTGGGGCTGCGTGCCACTTCGTTTGGGGTACCCACCACGGAAGAGGCCAAGCACGACTTTCTCTGGAGGATCTTCCCGCACCTTCCCCCGAAGGGGATGATACACGTCTTTGACCGGTCCCATTACGAGGATATCCTGGTGCCCACGGTGACCAAGAAGATCACCGCCGCTGAACGTGAAAAGCGCTGCGAGCTGATCAACACCGTGGAACAGCATTGGGTGCGGAGCGGGATCGGCGTGCTGAAGTTCTATCTGCACATCGATCGGGAGGAGCAGAAGGAACGCATCGCAGCGCGCAAGAAGGAACCGCTGAAGCAATGGAAGTACGCCAAAGCCGATAATGTTGGGGCGAAGCATTGGGACCAGTACCGGAAGGCGTATGAACTGGTGCTCACGAATTGCAATGCGGTGAAGTGGAACATCATTCCGGCCAACAAACGCTGGTGCAGGAATTACGCCGTTGCCAAGATCGTGCGGGACCACCTGGTCGGATCGAAATTGAAATACCCAAGAAGCAAGTAATGACTTGAACGATCGCAGCGGGTTCGCCGTGATCGGTACCACGATACTCTAGAACGAACACCTTCAAGGCCATGGAACACCACAATCACGACCATCATACACACGAGAAGAAACAGGTTGCTTCGGCTTCCGCGACCGGTGTTCAACATCATGGCATGCCCGGCATGTCCCACGACAAACCGGCGCACGGCATGGCCGGTCACGATCACCACGCCATGATGATCGCCGACTTCCGCAAGCGCTTCTGGATCGCGCTTGCACTGACCATCCCGGTCCTGGCGCTTTCGCCGATGATCCAGGAATTCCTGAGGCTGTCCTTCTCTTTCACAGGGAGCCTGTACCTGCTGTTCGCGTTGTCGTCCGTGGTCTATTTCCATGGCGGCTGGCCCTTCCTGAAAGGGGCGATAAAGGAGTTGCGTGCCGCATCACCGGGCATGATGACCTTGATCGCCGTGGCCATCACCGTTGCTTATGCGTACAGTTCGGCGGTCGTGTTCGGCTTGGAAGGCAAGCTCTTCTTCTGGGAGCTGGTCACCTTGATCGACATCATGTTGCTCGGTCATTGGATCGAGATGCGCTCGGTGCTTGGCGCGTCCAAGTCCTTGCAGATGCTGGTGAGCCTGATGCCTGCCGAGGCCCACGTGATCGAGGACAGGCAAGTGCGTGATATACCCTTGGCGGAACTGAAGCGCGGTGCCCGCATCCTGGTGAGGCCGGGCGAGAAGATCCCTGCCGATGGGATGATCGAAAAAGGCGAGAGCAACGTGAACGAAAGCATGCTTACCGGCGAATCCGTCCCTGTGAAGAAGGGGAAAGGACAACAGGTGATCGGCGGTGCGATCAACGGCAACGGGGCCTTGGAGGTGATCGTGGAACATACCGGCAAGGACAGCTACCTGAACAAGGTGATCACCCTGGTGGAAGAGGCCCAGAAGACCAAGAGCAAGACCCAGCACCTGGCGGACCGGGCGGCGAAGTGGCTCACCTACATCGCGCTCTTTGCCGGTTTCGCCACGCTGGCCACTTGGATGATGATCGGAAAGGAATTTGTCTTCGCCCTGGAGCGGATGGTAACGGTGATGGTGATCTCCTGCCCGCACGCCTTGGGCCTTGCGATCCCCTTGGTGGTTGCCATCTCCACAGCGATAAGCGCACAGAACGGCTTGCTGATCCGCAACCGGACGGCCTTCGAGAACTCGCGGAAGATCACGGCCATCGTCTTCGACAAGACCGGCACGCTCACGACTGGTGAATTCGGTGTGACGCGCATCGCACCCGTTCCAGGAGGAATGGATAAGATGGAATTATTGCGACTTGCGGCAGCCTTGGAGCAGAATTCGGAACACCCGATCGCTGGGGGCATCATGGAACGTGCGAAGAAGGATGGGGTCCAGGTCCCTGCTGTGGAGAAGTTCCAAGCGATAACGGGCAAAGGGGTGCAAGCCATCGTTGAAGGCCGCGAAGTAGCGGTGGTATCACCGGGCTATTTGAAGGAGAACAACATCGCGTTACCTGCTGAAAGCTCCACGGGGGCTGCTGAAACGGTGGTCCATGTGATCGTGGACGGCAAGTTCGCCGGGTCCATCGCCTTGGCTGATGCCATTCGTGAAAGTTCGGCCAAAGCGATCAAGGAATTCCGCAAGCAGGGCATCAAGACCTATATGGCCACGGGGGATAATGCCAAGGTGGGCAAGGCCGTGAGCGATGCGTTGGGCCTGGATGGTTTCCACGCCGAAGTACTGCCGCACCAAAAGGTGGAACTGATCAAGGAGCTTCAATCCAAGGGCGAGTTCGTTGCCATGACGGGCGATGGGGTGAATGATGCCCCGGCGCTTGCTCAGGCCGATGTGGGCATCGCCGTGGGATCGGGAACGGACATCGCGGCCGAGACCGCGGACATCATCCTGGTGAAGAGCGATCCGCGCGACATCCTCGGACTCATCCTCTTCGGCAAGGCCACCTACCGCAAGATGATCCAGAACCTGGTATGGGCCACCGGTTACAACGCTATTGCCATTCCGCTAGCGGCCGGTGTGCTCTACTCATTCGATTTCCTGCTCAGCCCTGCCGTTGGTGCCGTGTTCATGACGCTCAGCACGGTGGTGGTGGCCATTAATGCACAACTCCTCAAACGAAGCCTTAAACTCATACGATCATGAAGATCCCCGCTTTCCTTTCCCGTTCCCGTACCACGTTCATCATTGTCCTCTCGC
Organism: Flavobacteriales bacterium; assembly: GCA_019912395.1. Taxonomy (GTDB): domain Bacteria; phylum Bacteroidota; class Bacteroidia; order Flavobacteriales_F; family PHOS-HE28; genus PHOS-HE28. Next base: position 33,973 of record JAIOIH010000031.1, read on the forward strand.
TCGTAGTTGGGCTGTTGCTCGGCCGGGCCTTCTTCGGCGGTGCCAGTACCGGGTCATCGATGGCGACCCATGAAGGGCATGGTGAAACGGGCCAGATATGGACCTGCTCCATGCATCCGCAGATCCGTATGAACGAGCCCGGCTCCTGCCCCATCTGTGGCATGGACCTCATCCCCGCTGCATCCATGGAGGAGGATATGGACCCGATGTCCGTTCACATGACGGACAATGCCATGAAGCTCGCGAGCGTGCAGACCATGGTGGTGGGCACGGGCGGAGGTGCGGGCAGCTTGCGACTGACCGGAAAGGTGGTGCCGGATGAGCGGCGCGTGTATGCGCAAGCCTCGCACGTGGCCGGGCGGGTGGAGGAATTGCTGGTGAACTTCACCGGCGAGTCCGTACAGAAAGGACAGACCCTTGCGCGCGTGTTCTCACCCGAGATGGTGACCGCGCAGGAGGAATTGCTGGAAGCCCACCGCGTGCGTGAAGCGCAGCCGAACCTCTACGCTGCGGCACGTGGAAAGCTGCGCAACTGGAAGCTGAGCGATGCACAGATAGATGCGATCATAGCCGCGGGAACAGCGAATGGCGTGATCGCGATCCTGGCGGATGTAAGCGGTGTGGTGGTGGAAAAGAAAACCGATCTCGGGGACTACCTGAAGCGCGGCGATGTGCTCTACGAAGTGGCTGACCTGAGCCAGCTATGGGTGCAGTTCGACCTGTACGAGAGCGACCTTGGCAGCACCCGGAAGGGCGACACGATCCAGTTCACTGTGCGCTCCCTGCCCGGCAAGACCTATAAAGGCCGCATCGCCTTCATCGACCCCATGGTGGACCCAGCAACACGTGTGGCCCGCGCCCGGGTAGAGCTGAACGATCCGCAAGGCACATTGAAGCCGGGCATGTTCGCCATCGGGACCGTGCAGGCAAAGCACCGGCATGGAGATGCAGAAGCCTTGGTGGTCCCACGCACCGCCGTGCTCTGGACCGGCCCGCGCTCAGTCGTGTATGTCCGTGTGGGTGAAGGGCAGTTCCGCTTGCGCGAAGTGGTGCTGGGAGCCGCCATGGGCGCTGATGTGATGGTCGCCTCCGGCCTGGAAGCTGGTGAAGAGATCGTGGTCCATGGCACCTTCACAGTGGATGCGGCGGCGCAATTGAGCGGCGCGCCCAGCATGATGTCTCCGCAAGGGGGTGCCATGCCGAAGGGGCATGATCATGGGAACATGTGAAGGAAAACACCTAATACCCGATCACGAGATGCCATTTCTGACCAGCGCCTAATACGGACCGATCATTCTGATGACCACCATTATCAACACGAACATGCCAACACGCTCCCGAATACAGCTCATGGCCCTGCGCATTGGCGGGCTTGTGCTCCTTGTACTCCTCACGGTCCTATTGATCCAACGATCCACCGCACGGTTGGATCAACGGCAGGTAGTAGGGACCTATCAAATGGAGCTTCCGCCCCTGTTTGACGAGGCCACTGCACCGGCCACGGTGGAACTGCACCCGGATGGCCGGATACGCACAAGCGGACCCGGTGGAACCTTCAACTTCGAGGGGACCTGGACCTGGGACGATCCCGGAGGTTGGGTCCGCTCCGACGTGCCCGAGCTGGACCATCGCATACGGGGATATCGCGGCTGGAGCGGCCCCAAGCTGTTCTGGAGGAACCAACCCGGAACCGATGATCTGGTGGAATTCACGCTACAAAACAGGAACCCATGAAGCGATCCACACTTGAGCTGACCCGTGCAAGAAACTCCGGATGGGATCGGGAGTCCTTGATCTCCATTGTACTGGCCGTATTCCTGATCACACTGGCGTTCGCCAGCGGCTATCGCGCCACCAGCGACCTCACATGGGGTCCCTATGTGGACTTTGACCGGGATGCATCGTTCGCGCAAAGCATCTTGGATGGGCACTACGGAGAAGACCCCCTATATCGGGATGAGGTGATGTGGTTCACCCCGCTCCTATTCTCCATGCAGGCGTTCATCGTAAAGGCCACAGGCGTGTCGATACAGGTATTCCAAGCACAGGCCGGGGCCTTCCTTAACCTGCTGGGGCCGATCGCCTTCTTCCTCATGGTCTGGCGGTTGTTCAACCCCTCGGTGGCGCTCGTGGCCTTGTGGGCGCAACTCTATCTACTACCCGGGCAGGAACCCGGCTGGGCGATCGCCACCTACTCCCCGTGGTTCCTGCCGATGATGTTCTCACAAGGCTTGTTCTACCTGATGGTGATCGCGCTGCATCGATCCTTCCGGTCCTCCAGTTGGCTTGTATGGCTGGGGGTCGGCACCGGTGCAGGTGTGCTGTTCCTGGCACATGCCGCACCTGCCATGATCCTGGTGGGCACGGTGGCGTTCCATCTGATCTACGCGATGGTCACAGCATGGCGTGCAGGGGATCGCCCCGCGGTGCTTGCCCATCTCAAGTGTTCGCTTGCTTCAGGTGCTGCCTTCATCATCATCACCTTACCGCTCACGTGGTATGTGGTAGGCCACTACGGATTGGACCAGGTGAACCGCATCCCAACGGCATTTACCTACACGCCGCTTTCCCTTCGCAATTGGAAGCTGTTCCTCTTCCACAATGCTTCGCTGTTCAATCTGATCGCGGTCATTGGGGTGGTAGGGCTATTCCGGGGCAAAGGGCAAGTTTCACGGGTATTAATGCGATCATGGATCCTACTGGCACTCTTCTTCGGCTTTTTCGGGTACATGGCTGTAACATTGGGCGTACACTATGGCATTAAGCTGCCTACAGCAGTGCCCACCTTCCATTTCTATTTCTATCTGAAAGCAGCGCTTGCCATTGGCTTCGCTCATATCATGGTCCTTACCGTGGAACGTGGTTGGCGTTACCTCGGCGGTACCCACGATCTGCATAGGGTCACTACCAGGACCACCTTCACCCTCGGGGCCCTGATCCTTCTGCAAACAGCCATTGGGTATCCTGCCTACGCCAATAGGTCCGACCTGATACTCACCCGGCAGCAGTGCTTGGAACGGATGGCCGACACTGGTGCAACGGACATGTGCTATTTCATGCGGGTCCAACTCCCTTGGGAAGCCGTGGTGCTCTGTGATGACGAACTTTCCATGTGGGTGCTCATGGCCTCCGCCCGCAAGACCGTGGCCACCAATGCATCGATGGCGAATCCGTACGTACTCCCTGCACCACGCGAGTTGGCCAGGGCAGGGATGCTCGCCGGCCTGAAGTCCCCTGCACCTGAAATGGACAGTTTGTTGCAAGCATACGATGTGTCCTACCTGCTCATCCGCACAAGTGAAGCGGAGCAGTTCCCCGAACGAGGGCGTTGGTTCCCCCACCTCGTCCACCGGAGCGAAGGGTACCTGCTCTATTCCAGGGAATGAGGGAACAGGTCCTTACCCGTACGAAGTGACCCCGACTCCATCGCGCTCGGCCATGCCAGTGGCCTTACCACCCCTTACTGATCTGATCTCAAATACTGCAAACCCGCGAGCGCGGATCTTGGCCCATCAACTCATTACGCGCCAGACCAACCCGGAGAGGATCCCCGTGAGGATGAACCCGTAAATAAGCTTGTTGTACCGGGCCAGCCAAAGGGGCAGGTAGATGTCGAAATTGGGGAGTGGCGAGTCGGAATAGCGGCGTGCGACGATGGTGAGCGGACAGGCCATCCGAAAGAGCAACAGCACCGCACATTCCGCGCCGATGAGCGCCAGGCAGATCCAGGCCCACTTGTCCAGCCGGTCCACCAGCACCGCATAGAGCAGATAGAAGATCACCACCTTGAAAAAGACCCACACCGCCGTGTGGAGCAATTTGATGGTGACAAGCTTGTTCCGCACTGTCATGGCAACAAACCGCGCATGTTGGCCATCCACCATGGCGCGAGGAAGGTGATGATGGGCACGGCTACCCAAACACGTCCCTTCAACACATTGTAGTCCGCCAGCATCTCGGGCCAGGTATGGTGGCTGATGAAGTAACCAACGCCGAACTCGAAGGCCAGCGTGAGGAACAGCCAACAGGCCCCGGTGGCCCATGCCTGTTGCTGCGTGCCGGGGGCCACCCACGGCAATGCGTACCATGTGATGGACAGGATGATCACGCACAATAGCACCGTGCTGATGATGTGCCCGATCGCTTCACCAGTGAACGGTACGATCACCTTCACGCGAAGCGTACCATTGGCGATGGCACCCACCATGAAGAACAACCAGATGAGAAACGCTTTCCAGTACATGGTGATCACGGTTCAGTGAAGTTGGAAAAATGGGATCGCCCGTACCATGATATCCGTCATGGGCGCACCTCCAAAGTTCCCTCCACCCCACCTCACTCCGGAGCGGGACGTCCGCTCGTGCCCACATCCTGCATGGCCGTACCTTTCAATCCACCACAACTTGGTGCCGGGAGATGCCGCACGCCCGTTCCCTGCCGGGAGCTTTGTGGATGTCGCCTGCACACATGGTCATCGGGCTTGGCGTGTTGCTGGCTCCATGTTCCATGCATTACCCGATCCAACGAGCCTCACTCCGCTCAGCTGGCACAACAGCTCAGCTTGGAAACGTCCCTGGTGAAGCCGATTGCGGCCAACTTGATGCCCTCGGATAAGGTGAGATAGGGGTACAGATCGTCCGCGAGTTCGGTGACCGTTACTTCATGTTTGATCGCCAAGCTCAGCATCTGCACCAATTCGCCCCCTTCCGGCGCTATGATGCGTGCACCGATCAGGCGGTCGTTCTTCGTATCGCGGACCAGCTTGATGAAGCCACGCATATCATTCGCGGCAATGCTTCGGGCGACGTGCTTGAGCTCGATCGTGGAAGTCCCGGCTTCGATGTCTGCGGCGGCGGCCTGCACTTCATCCATGCCCGCTCCGGCGATCTGCGGGTCGGTGAACATCACCCAGGGTAATGCGCTGTAGTCAACGCCACGGGGCGGCGCGCCGAACGCGGCCTGTACGGCGGTCTTGCCTTCATGGGCTGCGGTGTACACGAAAGCGGGCGTGTTTGCCACATCGCCAGCGGCGAAAATGTGCGGTACGTTGGTGGCCATCAGCTCGGTTACGGCGATGTGTCCGCTCTTGGTGAGCTCCACACCGGCCACATCAAGCCCCAAGCCGGTCGTGTTCGGGACGATGCCCGTGGCCACCAGCAGCACACCTCGCTCAACCAGCTCCGTATGGGAACCGTCGGCGCATTTGCAATGCAGAACGGTTCCCGCACCGCGCTTTTCCACCTTGGTAATGCGCACGTTGGGCAGGATCTCAATGCCCTCGTTGCGCATGTGCTTCTCGATCTCCGCACTGATGTCCGGTGTCTGGGTGCGGATCACCCGGTCCGTGAATTCAAGGATGCGCACTTTCGAGCCTAGGCGGTTGTACGCCATGGCGATCTCCAAGCCGATGTATCCCGCACCCATGATCGTTATGCTGGCCGGCAGTTCTTCGCGGTCGAACAAGGTCTCGTTCGTCAAATAGCCGCTTTCGGCCAGCCCTTCGATATCCGGTATGCGCGTGGTGGCACCAGTGGCGATCAGGAATTTCAACCCGGTGAAGGGGCCCTTGCCTTCCACCCGAACGGTCTTGGGATCGATGAAGGTGGCGCGACCTTCCAGCAGGGTTACCCCTTGCAGGTCCTTCACCACATCCATATACTTCTGCTGCTGCAGATAGGCCACCAATGATCGCTTGTCGCGGATCACCTGGGCCATGTCGATGTCCACGCCACGCGGCTGGATACCGGTGAAGTTGGGATGCCGGGCGTGATGCGCGGCTTCGGCTGCGCGGATCAAGTTCTTCGACGGCACGCAACCCACGTTCACGCAGGTGCCGCCGAAGGGCAGACCGGAATTGATCATCAACGTCGATAGACCCATGCCATCGGCAGTGATCGCTGCGGAAAAGGCCGCTGAGCCACCACCGATGATCACCAGGTCGTAGCGTCGGGCATCGCCACGGTTCCCGATCTCGCCGGGCAATTCACCACCGACCCGGTATTTCGGCGTGGCGTTGATGGTGGCGATGATGGCTTCCTTGCTGGTCACTTCGGGGTCGAAGGTGCATGCGCACGTGGCTGCTGAATGGCTGGTCTTCGCGGACTCCACTCCGGGGATCTTTGACAACAGCTTGTCAATTCCCGTGGCGCAATCGTCACACGTCATGCCGGTTACTGAAAGGTTGAGCTGCTGGGCTTCGTTCGTTGTTGTTGGCTTGCTCATGGAGTTTTAGTGTTTAGTCCGGTGGCCGTGTATCCGGTGGAATCAACGGCCGCGAAGAGTTGCTCGACGCTTACCCTGGCAGGGTCGTAGGTTACAACGGCAGTGCCTTCCTTGTACGAGGCTTCAGCATTCGCCACGCCCGGCACTTGTTGCAGGGCGCCGCCCACGTGGTTCTCGCAGCCCTCGCAGGTCATGCCCTTCACATTGATCACGATGCGCTGCACGGTGCCTCGGTCCACCTCCACAACGGCCGGTATGCTCCGATAGAACCATCCGGAATAGAGCGGGAACGCGCTGGTGACCACCGCGAAGACCGTAACGGCAACCAGGAATCCGGTGCGTTGGAACAGGCTCTTCTTCTCTGGGACCTCACAGGCACAATCATCCACGGGTGCAGGGCGTAGTTTCAGCCACCACGCGAAACCAAGGGCAAGCGCCGAAAGCCCGATCAGCCACGGTCGGGCAGGGCCCAGCCAATGGAAGGACCCAGCGAGTGAACCGACACCGGCCAAGGCAGCCAGCACAGGGGTGATGCAACAAAGGGAGGAGGCCACCGCCGCGACAATTGCCACCCAGATCGTACGGCCCTTGGAAATGTCCGAAGTGCTCATGATAGGATGTTCTCGTTCCGGATGTTCATGTCCATCTCTTCAGCCAGTGGACGACCGGCAGGGCTGAGCGCATAAAAGATCATCACGCCATCGCGTCGGCCCACTATCAGGTCGGCTTCGCGCATGCGCTTCAGATGCTGTGACACGGCGGGCACGCTCATGCCCAGGATATCGCTGATGTCGCAGGGACAGAGCTCCTTTTCCGCGTGCAGCAGGTAAAGGATGCTGGCCCGCACAGTGTTGCCAGCAGCGCTCCATCGCGCGGCTTGTGCCTCGAGCTCATCACTGAACTGCTTCAATGATCGGCGTTGCCGATCGATCATGTGGCCATCGGCTTCGGCGCGGATGCAGGCAGGTACTTTTCGAAGTTTCATGCCGCAAAGTTAAGGACATGCTTAAATAAGGGATCACTTAATAATGCACCTGGCTTGGGATCCCTTTATTAGCCCGCCCATCCGCTCCCGCAAGCGTACACCTCCCGGCCCGACCGGAAAGTGGGCTCAAGGCGAAAGAGGCAGGGGCGACTTGAGGGGTCCGCTGATGCGCGCCCGGGTCCCGGGCTCACCGCCGCACGGGATCGTCATTGCCCAGCAACAGGTTGATGCCGCGCATGGACGGCAGCTCCGAACTGATGATCTTCAGGATCGCCACGAACGGCAGTAGCAGGATCATCCCTGATACGCCCCACAACAAGGCACCCGCCAGCACGATAACGATGGAGGCCAGCGTATTGAGATTGAGCTGCCCACCCACCACTTTCGGAAAGATCAGGTTCGCTTCAATGTACTGCACTACACCGTAGATCACCACCACACCCGCCGGGTACAGGATGTTCCCCGTGTCGATCCACACCACGGACATCGGAAGCAGGGAGCTGATGATGATCCCGACATAGGGGATGATCGTCATCAACGCGGAGAGCATGCCGAAGAAGATCGCATTGTCCACCCCCAGCAGCAGGAGGCCGATGCTGTTGAGCACCCCCACGATCAAATAGACCTTCGCCGTCCCCAGGATGAACTTCGAGAAGCTCCGCACGCTGCGGTCAAGGACGGCGGGCAGTACCGAGCGCAATGCGGGGCTGGTGAATTCGGACAGCGCCATCACATAGCGCCCACGGTGCTGCAGCAACAACGCCGCAATGATGGGGATGAAGAACAGGTTGAACACCATGCCGAACACCGCGTTCACTACCCGGACCAACGCCTCGCCGATCCCCGCCGGTAGCATGGTCAGGATCGAATCCCAGTGGTCCAGGTCCGTATCCGCCAGGTCCGTGAGGTAGCGGCGCACGAGGTCCATCGCCTGGGCAACGGCGCCGGAGGACCTGCCCCGCAATTCAGGCAGTTCCGCCATGAACGCGTTCAACTGCCACACCAGCAGGGCAACGATCGCCGAGAAGAGCAGCACCGCCACCAGCAGCCCCACGCTGATCGCGAGGGCGCGGGGGAGGCCGCGCCGCTCCATGCGCACCACCGCCGGGTACAGGACCAAGGCAAGCAGCAGGCTGTAGGCCAAGGGGATGAACAGGGCCTTGCCCACGTACAGCAGGGCGAGCACGGCCAAGCCGATCAGTAGCCGATCCCTGGTCCTGCTCTCGCTCATGCGATAAAGGTAGACCCGGCGGACCTTCAATTCACCGCCCTCCTTAGCTGGTGCGAATGGCCGTGCGTGTGACTTCTGGATCACTGCAAACGCACGGCCTGAAATCCCGATCGGAGTTCGGGAGATCCCGATCGAAGTTCAGGCGATCGCCCCATTCCGGCGCTCGGATGTTCCCCGAGCGCCAGATCAACTTCGGCCTCCGGCCATCATCCACCTTCTTCGCAATCGGCTCTTGCTTGAAGTACTGGAAACCGCCGGAGTTGGACCGTGCTACCGGGCACAGGGCATATCCACAGGAACCCCTGTTAAGCCGAGCACCGGGGTTTTGCACTCGAGCGCGGGGATGGGGCGCGGGGCAGGGTTAACCCGACAATATTATACTGTTATCACTCTGGTAGGCGTTCGTTTTGAAAGCAAGCGCATCAATTCTCTCAACGGCGGTTTTACAGGTGCCTTCACCATGTCTTGGAAGTATGGCTTCCTTGAACGTGTTGGCTGTGGACCAATATCACCGGCATAGAGGCTACCAGTGTCCAGCTCTATCAATCCTTTGGTCCGCTTGTACTCTTCTCCGTAGGACAAGCCAATAATATTCACCTCACCAACGCTGTCTGATAGAAAGGCGTTTATGTCCAATGCGGTAGAACTTGAAATGTACTTGATCAGATTATCCTGAAGAACCCAGAATGTCAAACCGCCCCAGTTCAACCCGACTTCAGATTTCACGATTAGCTGGCTTACCATGCGCGCCCATACTTGGCGATAGTTGATTCCCGGTGCTGTATGCGGCAGGCCCTGTACTGCATTAATAAATGCCTTTGGGATCGTTGAATCCTTGCTCTTATTCCCACCTGAAGTGCTCGAGGTCATTATCTCGATAATTGTGGGAAGTCCACTTGGAAATCCTTCAATGAGATCCTCACTTTTCCCACGGATCACAGTATAACCTGCATGCTGCAGAACAGCACCGAGCTTTTCCCAACTGATGCCTGTACCCTCGGATGCCGCTTGCGTTGTAACACTGCCAACGGGCATCAGTACGTAATCGAACGTGTAGTCGAAACGCTTTCCGGGAACGCGCGGAGGGGAATAGATCATCTTCAATTCCGACCAAACTCCAACCTTCGTCCCTTTGGGATAACCACATTTGGATAGCAGCAATTCCTCCGCGAAACCTTGACCAAACCGTTCGCCCGAATCCTTCCTGCCGAGGCAAAGAATCCTACGGGGACAAACGACCCAAGGGGCCTCATCCGCCTTTATCTGAATGGAACAAACACCCGATGGAACATGACGCTGACCGTTGAAGAATGCGGCCAACTCGTCATCGGATGTCAGATCAATATTGGATAAATGTCGATTACCGCCACCATCACATGGCGCATCCATGAACGGACAACGACATGCTTTGCGATTCTCGGTTGCCTCGATCGAGCTATCCGTCAATGGGTAACCAAAGACCTCGTAGATGCTTGGCATTGGAGAAAACGAGCTATTTCGCTGGCAATGGCCTTCGCCAGAGGTGGTGGAACGGAATTCGCAACTTGTCTGTGTTGATCCAGGTCAGTGACCCTTCCGCTCCTTGATCGAACCGGGCCACTGAGTACATACTCATCCGGATAACCGTGGATCCGCATGTATTCCCTTGGCGTGAGATATCGGCTCTGGACCGGATGGAAGAATATCTCACCGCAACGAAGCGTATTTGATGGGCGACTTCTTGATAATCTGAGATACTTGGTCGTATCCTTTTTACTGAGCTTTCCGACCTGTTCTTTCGGCAGGTGCAGTTGGGCAGCTAAATGCCCACCTTCGGGCACACCGCAGATCCGCTCCTTATCACGTGCCGGTGTTACGTCGATGTGACCTGGAAAACCAGGAGCCTCGTTCTTCCCGACAGGTTTGCCTATTCCTTTCAGCACCTCGCCCACACCAACGAATGGTTTTAGTTCGAACAAGTCCATTCCCTTCTTTTCCACATCCTGGTGCGTGGCGGCAGGAAAGTCAAACGTATTCTTGGCATCAGTGGCCACTATGAACACACGCTTGCGTTGCTGCGCCACTCCATATTCCGCGCTATTCAACAGTTTCCATTTGGGCGAGTATCCGATCTTCTGAAGATCCCTGAGAAGCATTTCCAAAACGCCTCCGGGCTTTCCATTATGATCACGAGCACTGATCAGCCCCTTGACCTGCTCAATGAAGATGACCTTGGGCCTCAGCACCTCGGCGAACCGGACCATCTCGAAAAGAAGCAACCCTCGTTCATCCTCCAGTGCTGCTTGTTTCCCTATCTGCGAGAACGCTTGGCAGGGAGGGCCACCGAACAACAGGTCCAGTGGTTTTTTGTCGAGGCCTAGCATATCGCGCAAGACTTCCGGCTCAACATCGCGGATATCGCGTTCGATAACTACAGTTCCATGTTCTTGCCGCTTGATGTTCTCCCGCAATGTTTCGCAACAGTGCTTGTCCCGCTCGATGGATGCTAGCACCTCGAACCCGGCATCACGGACCCCGATGTCCATACCGCCCGCCCCACTAAAGAGCGAAATGGCCGTGCGCATGTTTGACGTTTTTGTTGTCATGTTCACAGGCCCAATGTACAGCCGATCGTTATAGGATCGTGCCTCGGTGTATGCCCGTTACGCACATGCCAATGGTATGCAGTCGCGTTCGTAGGCCATCGGCCGTTCGGCGGCTTCAGGCCTCTTCGCTTCTCGGCTCATCGGTTGATCGGAATTCGGCGTATTCCGGCTCCGGCGGTTTCCGGCCTCTTGGTTTTTCAGGATGATCAGCTGATCAGCTCGCAAGGCACTCGGGAAACACGCGAGCGCAGGGATGGGTTGTGCCACTTTCGCTACGGCCTCGGCTGGTTGTTCCAATAGGTTCTTATCCAAAGTGAACTTCACGGCCTTAAAGGTGCCCGTGGGCCAACAACTAACGACTTCCTATAACGAGCTTCCCTGATGTTCTCAAATTGTCCACAACAAGGATGCATTGGTACACCCCACCTGCCAATCCTTTTACTGAGAACGTAAATGCAGACTTGCCATTAAGCATGTACTGCCTGACTACTTTCCCATCAGAACTCATTAGCAACAGCGTTGCATCTTTCTGCGCGAAGCGCCCGGGAACTTGCACCGTTACCTCGTTGGCCGTAGGATTTGGAAAAATCGTTAGGCCACCAGATGCATCATCCCCGTTCATAACAACCATCCCAGCAGGTGTTCCATGGCAATCAATGCAGGGCAGGTGCCCTGGAAGCTGGTAGACTTTGTAAGGCCCGTCCACTTGGGATTCGTACAGTAACATATACGCTACCCCGTTATTTTCGTACACACCCCCGTCGCCAAACATTCCCAGGCCGGGAGTTTGATTGAAGATTTCTGTTCCATCCTCTCGAAATACTCTTACACCAACGCTGGGATCTGAGACCGACCCAATGGCGAACTCGATTGTTGATGGATCTGTATCGAAAAGCTCCTCCGTTATGTTGGACATCCTAACCTCCGCACCGAAAGGGTTCGGCAATGGAGGAAAGTTCAATACGCGATGGACAGAGAAATCGGGATTGTAGATGGTTCTGGTTCCGGAGAGTGAATTCCATGCACTGATGAACTTATGACCGCTACTCAAAGTCGACAACCTACTTACCGGTTCCGGCGATGTTGCTACCACAGGGAATTGAGCCTGTATTTTCGGCGAAGCTGTGATGCAGCATAGCAGCAGTACGGATTGGAAAAGTACAGACTTCATTGCCTGATTGCATTTGTTGTTTGAGGCAATGATAAAGGAAAGTTGCCAATCCTACGATGAGGATAGCAACCTAATGCCGGGTCTAAATTGGGTCACCGCTACGAGAGATTTATTCAGCCAAATCCCATTTACACCCCCCACATCTCACAACCCTCCGGATCATCCAGTGAGCAAGCGATCTGCGATGCGGCCTCGCTGCTCATGGTAACCGAAACGCCTTGCGCGGCGGCCACGGATTCGGCGGTGGTCACCGATCAGCCCACCTTCACTGCTGCCTCGGCAGGTTGTTCCAGCCCGACGCTCCCGCAAGCGTTCACGTCCCGGCCCCACATAAGTTTGCGCTCTTGAACGAATAGGCCGGGGCCGCAATCTGGCCTGCGCTCGCCTGGCCGCCGAACGCGCCGATTTGCATCCCGTTCCACTCCATCGTAATATTGCGATCTAATAGGCCGAACCGATGGGACTTGCCAAGCTCGATGAATTCACCCTGCGGGACAACCGCGTGGCGCGCTATGCGAAGGCCCTGGCACACCCGGCGCGCGTGGCGATACTGCGGCTGCTCGCGAAGAAGAAGAGCTGCGTTTGCGGCGACATCGTGGACGAGCTGCCCCTCTCGCAGAGCACGGTGAGCCAGCATTTGAAGGAGCTGAAGGCCTCCGGACTGGTGCAGGGCGACGTGGAGGGTGCCCGTGTGTGCTACTGCATCGATCCGAAGGAATGGGCCTTGGCGCAGCGCACCCTCACCGGCCTGCTGGAGAGCTTCCGCGAGGCGGACCCGGACTGCTGCGCCCCGGTGGGCAAGAACAACGTAAGATCACGATAACACCGAACACCATGAAAACCGCTGAGGAACTGAAGGAGAACGTACGCAAGACCTATGCGCAAGTGGCAAGGCAAAGCAAGGAGACCAACGCCTCCTCCTGTTGCGGCGCCGGCGAATGCAGCACGGAGGTGTACAACATCATGAGCGACGACTACGCCGGGCTGAAGGGGTACGCGGCCGATGCGGACCTCGGCCTGGGCTGCGGGCTGCCCACCGAAACGGCGGGCATCAAGCCGGGCGACACCGTGCTGGACCTCGGCAGCGGCGCGGGCAACGATGCCTTCGTGGCCAGAGCGGAGACCGGCCCTGACGGCCGCGTGATCGGCGTGGACTTCACCCCGGAGATGATCGCCAAGGCGAAGGAGAACGCAACCAAGCTCGGATACGCCAATGTGGAATTCCGCCATGGTGACATCGAGGACCTTCCGCTCTCCAGCAACATGGTGGATGTGGTGGTGAGCAACTGCGTGCTGAACCTGGTGCCGGACAAGCGCAAGGCATTCGCGGAGATGCACCGCGTGCTGCGCGTGGGCGGCCACTTCAGCGTATCGGACATCGTGCTGACGCGCGAACTGCCGGACGAACTGCGCCAGGCGGCGGAGCTGTACGCGGGCTGCGTCACGGGCGCATCGCAGGTGGAGGACTACCTCGGCATCATCGCGGAGACCGGCTTCACCAACGTGCAAGTGCTCAAGCGCAAGCCCATCACGATCCCGGATGATATCCTCGCTCGCTACCTCTCCGCTGCGGAAGTGGAAAAAGTGAAGGCCGAAGGGCTGGGCGTGGAGAGCATTACCGTCCGGGCCGAGAAGACCGAGCAAGGCGCGTGCTGCGGACCGGGCAGCTCCTGCTGCTGAGTCGGGACGGTGCTGCCGAAAAGGGAACGTGCGATGGGTGATGGAAGGAACCGGGATCCCGGGCCACCCCCGGCATGACGACCTGAGGCTGCCGGACCGGGGCGCATTCACGCCCGGTCGCCTCAGAACCTGTTCAGGACCTTAAAGGCTCACCACACGCTCCACGAAACTGCGCTCGGCCGTACGGATCACCACGATGTAGGTGCCTTTGCCCGGTAAGCGCGTGGTCCAACGGCCATTGCCATCAGACTTGCGCTGGGCCACCCTGCGACCGCCGGCATCATACACGTCGATACTGGTTATGCGCCCATCGATGCCCGTGATGTTCAGCAGCCCGTCCCGGACGGGGTTGGGGAACACGTGTACCCCCAGCTCGCGCAGGTCGTCGATGCCCACCGTCATGTCCGTGTGCGTGCTGGAGCGCACCGCTACCGGCGCCTTGTCCGCAGCTTGGAACATGCCCTTGAAGAGGTCGATCTCCGGGCTGGAATGCAGGAACATCTCCTGCATGAAACGCGGCGGGGCGGATTGGTACCACACTTGCGCAGTGATGTGGATCAGGCCGATGTGGCCGCCCATGGGCACATGGTAGTGGACCACGTCGGTGCCGCTTCCCTCAACGCCGTCCTCATGGTTGAAGTCCGGATCGGTGAGGGCGCCGCCCGCGATCAGGGTAGTGTCGTAGGTGCTGTGGTTCACGCTGAAGCCGGCGGGGGCCAGGCGGTTGTCCTTCAAGGGTTCCTTGGCCCGCTCCAGAACAGTGGTCAGGTCGCCGTTCACATCGCCCATCACCATTTCGTAGATCTGTACCTGGTCGGCCGATGTGATGGTGTTATAGTGAGGCTCCCATAGGGGGTCGTGGCCCGCGATATCGCCGTCCGGGGTGGGTGCCCCGTTGTTGTACAGGGTATCGCCCACGGCATCGGTCACCACCAACTGGAGCCATGCGCGGCGCGAGGGGTAGCCGCTGGGGAACTTGTGGCCGGCGAGGTTGGTGAGCTTCACATCGATGAAGGCGGTATCGGCATCGCGCCAGGGCACGCTGGTCTCCACCATTAGTGTATGCTGCTGGAGCATGCGTTCGGTGCGGGCGATGGAGGAATCGAACTGGGCCGGCGATGCGGTCACCCTCAGGGTGTCCCCGTTGTCCCGCAGCATTTCGAGCATGAAGGTGTTGGCCCCGGCGAAGTGGTGCTCGCCGAAGGGTGACTTGGGCTGCAGGAAGACGTAGTTCGCGGAGATCACCACGCCGAACGTGTCGTTGAGCAGGGGCACATGGCAGCCTTGGCAGGTGATCCCGGTCGCCGGGTGCTCCTCATCGTTGAATTCCGAGTTGAGCCATTCGTGGTAGGTGGCCTGTTCCACGAACTCGTCGCCCGTGAGGTTCCCATCGATATCGGCGGTCTCGGTGAGGAGGGTATGGCAGCCCGCACAGAGCCCGGCGTCCATGATCTGGGGGCCGTACTTCGGGTCATAGCCCACGAAGATCTGCATCGGGTCGGGAAAAATATCGTCATCGGCATAGGGCCCGTAGATGGGCCTTCCCGCCGTGTCCAGTTGGAGGTTCCCGGAGAAGAAGTCGCCGATGCCTTCCTCCTTCTGCATGTGGCAGGGCACGCAGCTCACCCCGTCCAGCGCAATGTCGT
This sequence comes from Flavobacteriales bacterium, assembly GCA_019912395.1. Taxonomy (GTDB): domain Bacteria; phylum Bacteroidota; class Bacteroidia; order Flavobacteriales_F; family PHOS-HE28; genus PHOS-HE28. The sequence continues at coordinate 49,493 of JAIOIH010000031.1, forward strand.
CCTGTTCCAGGTAGGCAATGGAGTAGGGACCCTGGCCGGTGAAGTGGTGCTCGAAGTTGCCCATGGGGGCATGGCAGGTGGTACACTTGTTCTCCAACTCCACTTGGTGGGCGGGGTTCACCAGCACCTCATGGCTCACCTTGGCCCGCCAGAAGGGATCGCGGGCGGAATTGGCCATCATGCTGCTCCGCCACATGTCCACCACGTTCACGTCGCGCCCATCGGCGGTCACCATGGATTGGCCGGAGGGGTCGTGGCCATGGCAGCCATTGCAGTAGCCGCTACCCACGAAATGGGTGTTCGCGTTGGAGTCCAGCGGCAGGGTGCCCGCATCGCGGAAGCTGGCCAGCTCACTGCTGCTGTGGAACGAGGCATGCGCCTCGGGCACATGGCCATTGGACCAGGCCACGGACAGGGCGACCGCGCCAGCCAAGGCAGCCAGCACCACGGACTTGCCGATCAGGGAGTAGCTTTTCTTCATGGGGATGCACTTGCGAATGTTCCGCAATGTATGGCTCTCCCCCAAGAAAAATCAAAGCGGAAAGCCCAGCTCAGCTTCCCCGCTGCGCGCCCTTGTGCATGGGCTTGGCCTTCGCCTTCGAGGCTCCGCCGGTCTTTGGCGCGGTGGTGCGCTTGGCAGTCGCGGCCTTCTTCTTGGGCGCGCTCTTGGCCGCCGTGCCCTTCACCTTCTTCTTGTCCTTGTCCTTCTCCTCCTTTTCCGCCCCGGCCTTCTTCTTCGCCTTCTTGTCCTCCTCGAAGATGCCAGCGGCCACCAGCATCTGGTACCACATGAAGAACTTCCGGACGTCGCTGGAATAGATCCGGTCGCGGTCATAGTTCGGCAGCGCCTCGCCCAGCTTGTCATAGAGCACCTCCAGGTCGCCCTTGGGGTCCACGGAGAGCTTCCCCTTCTCCAGCGCGTGCAACTTCTCCAGCACCGTGGAAAGCAGCACGTCATCCCCCTTGGTGTACATGCTGACCTCGTCCAGTGAGCTTACCCGCACGCTGGAATGCACGGGGATCCGCTTCTTGTCCGCCAGGGATTCGGCGATCAGGGCTTGGCGACCTTGCGCCACCACTCGATAAAGACCGGATTTACCGGTGATGGAGATGATCTTTGAAAGGTCCATGTAGCGTGGTTGCAGGCACAAACATAGTGATGCTCAGGCGGTATTGGTCCGAAAGTACCGGATATCCTTCCGCAATGCGGGCCCTCGGCCCGAGCGCGTTCAGGTTTTCTGCTTGCGCTTCCGCGCTGCGGGAAAGAGGATATTGTTCAGGATCAGCCGGTAGCCCGGGGAGTTCGGAAAGAGGCTGAGGTCCGTGGGGGGATCGCCCACCATGTGCTGGTAGTCCTCCGGATCGTGGCCGCCGTAGAAGGTCCACTGGCCCAGGCCGAATTCGCCATGAACGTATTTCACCGTGCTCTGCGGCTTGTTCTCGCCCATGATGGTGACGCTGGGCTTCACCAGGTTCTTGCGGAATGCGGTGGTCTGCCCCATGAAGCCATGGATCACCTGCTCATGGTTCTGGCACAGCATGGTGGGCACCACGTCCCACTTGGCGCTGAAATCGAACAGGGTGAAGAAGTCGCGTGTCTCACCGATGGAACCGTGGATGTCGGTGGCATCGATGTCGCTGAACTCATAGACCATCGGATCGGTGATGAGCTTGAAGTCGGTGAAGGCGAAGGTCTTGTTATAGTCGATCTTCTGCTGGGCCCGCGGGTCCGGCGGGTCGCCGTCGAACGGGGTGTCGCAGATGTCCACCCCTTCCGCCGAGAGTGCAATGTCGTAGCTGTCCGTTCCACTGCACATGGTGAAGAGATAGCCCCCGCCGGCCACGTAGTCCCTGATCTTTCCCGCCACGGCACCCTTCATCTGGCTCACCTTGGCATAGCCGGTCTCCTTGGCCATGGCCTCGGCCTCGCGCACCTGGTCCAGGTACCACGGGGCGTTCCGGAACATGCGGTAGAACTTGCCGTATTGTCCGGTGAAATCCTCATGGTGCAGGTGCAGCCAATCGTACTGTGGCAGTACGCCGTTCAACACCTGGCGGTCGTAGATCTTGTCGTAGGGGATCTCCGCGTAGGTCATCACCAGCGCCACGGCATCATCCCAGGGCTGGAAACCCTCAGGGGCGTACACGGCGATCCTGGGCGCCTTCTCCAGTTTCACCACCTCCATGTTGGCCTCCGGGTCGGCGATCTCACTGAGGATGGCATTGGCCTGGGCATCGGCGATCACGTTGAAGGAGACCCCGCGCACCGTACACTCGTGCTCCACCGCCGCGATGCGGTCCAGCATGAAGCTGCCGCTGCGGTAGTTCAGCAACCAATCCACCGTCACGTCGCTCTCCAACACCCAGTACACGATCCCGTAGGCCTTGAGGTGGTCGGCCTGCGTCTTGTCCATCGGGATAAGGATCTTGGAGGCGGAGGCGGGCAGGGTGCAGGCCACCGCGAGCAAGCCCCACAGGGCAACGCGAAGCATCCGGGCGAAGGGCCGCCGGTCAGAAGGGTGGATCGAGATCGGGGTCATCGTTCATTCTACTGGGCCGGGTGATCGTCTGGAAGCCCTCCGGGCCTTGGCCCATGCCGCCGCTGAAGTTCATATCGCCAGTTTCCAGGTCGGTGAACTTGGCCAGTTCGGATATGAAACGCAGGCGGACGTTATCAATTGCCCCGTTCCTGTGCTTGGCCACGATCACCTCGCCGATGCCGATGGTGCTGCCGTGCTCGTCCTCGTGGATCTTGTAGTATTCCGGGCGGTACAGGAAGCAGACCAGGTCAGCATCCTGCTCAATGGCGCCGGATTCCCGGAGGTCGCTGAGCATGGGGCGCTTGTCCCCTCCCCGGGTCTCCACGGCACGGCTGAGCTGGCTGAGGGCGATGATGGGCACGTCCAGTTCCTTGGCGATGCTCTTGATGGACCGGGAGATGTTGCTGATCTCCTGCTCGCGGTTGCCTCCCTTGTGCCCCTCGGCGCCCGCTGTCATCAGCTGGAGATAGTCGATGATGATGAGCTCCACGTTGTGCTGGCTCTTGAGGCGGCGGCACTTGGCGCGGAGCTCGAAGATGTTGAGCGCCGGGGTGTCGTCGATGTAGAGGGGCGCGTTCGTGAGCCGGGCGATCTGCTGGTGCAGGGTGGTGAACTCGGCGTCCGTCAGCTCCCCCTTGCGGAGCTTTTCCGAATTGATGCCGGACTCACTGGCGATGAGGCGGGTGACCAGTTGGGTGCTGCTCATCTCCAGGCTGAAGAGGGCCACGGGTTGTTTGTGCTCCACCGCGATGTTGCGGGCCATGCTGAGGACGAAGGAGGTTTTGCCCATGGCCGGCCGGGCCGCCACGATGATCATGTCGCTGCGCTGCCAACCGGCGGTGAGCTTGTCGAGCTGCGTGAAGCCGGTGGGTATGCCGCTCATGCCGCCTCCCTTGCTCTTGGTGAGCTCGATCTGCGCGATGGCCCCCTGGATCAGGTCGCTCATCGGCTCGTAATTGCGCCTGAGGTTGCCGCTGGTCACGGCGAACATCTCCTGCTCGCTCTTGTCCAGGAGCTCGAACACGTCGGTGCTCTCGTCGTAGGCGTCGCGCATGGTGTCCGCACTGATGCGGATCAGCTCGCGCATGATGTGCTTCTGGCTGATGATGCGCGCATGGAACTGCACGTTGGCGCTACTGGCCACCTTGTTGGTGAGCTGGCTGATGTAGAAGGCCCCGCCGACGATATCGAGCTCGGCGCGCTTCTTCAGCTCCTGGGTCACCGTTAGGATATCGATGGCCTGGTCCGTGCGGAAGAGGTGCTGGATGGCATCGAAGATGCGGCGGTGGGCGTCCACATAGAAGCTCTCGGGATGCAGGATGTCGATGGCCTCGTTCACCGCGTTCTTCTCCAGCATCATCGCGCCCAGCACGGCCTGTTCGAGTTCGGGCGCCTGCGGCGGAAGCTTGCCCGCCTCCATGGCGGTGTCCATCAGGGAGGCCGCAGGGCGGCGCTTCCGGTCCATGGTGCGGGGGCCGGAAGTGGAAGTGGAGAGGTCGTTCATGTGGGGGCCGACGTGCAGAAAATGCACCGCCGGTATCGTGCGTCAAAAGTAACCGACAAGAGGCGGAGCTCCCCTCCCCCGATCGGCCATCTTATCCCCGTGTATCAACAATGCAACTTTCGCGGGCTGTTGGTTAACCATCGAAGCCGCGCCCATCGTTACTTTGTGAGGATGCGTTATCAACAAGCCCTGTTCCTACCGGTTCTTTTCGGTGTGCTCCTCGGCGGGTGCCGGAAGGACCCGGCGAACGAGGCGCCGCGCATCACCATCATCACCCCGGCCGAGAACGCCTCGATCACCATTCCGGACACCGTGGTGGTGACGGTGGAGGCCAGTGACGACCAGGGCCTGTCCGGGATCTCCGTTTCGCTCCTGGACCAGAACAACATTCCCGTGGTGGACGCGGTGTCGGCTTCGGCCTCGGGAACCTCTGCCACGATCACGCTTGCCCTGCCGATCTCCTCCGAGCAGCTCACCAGCGGGACGTACAAACTTTTCGCCACCGTATCGGACGGCTCCCTCAGTGGCAAGGATGTGCAGAGCCTCCACGTGACGGCCGTGCCGTTGCGGGTGCGCGCCGTGTTCACGCTTTCCGTTCCCGGCAGTGGCATCGTGGCGTTGTACCGGACGGACAGCACGGGGCAGACCTCTTTGTCCACAACATGGCCGACGGACCTCGGCGGTGCGGCCATCAGCTCGGCCGCGCAACGCCTGTTCATCGCCGGAGGCTCCAGCGGCGACCTGAGGGCATACCACCCGGACGGATTGAACATCGCATGGCAGCGCCCCAACCTCAGTTCCATCGGGGCACCGTGGTTCACCAGCGTGGACCTCTGCGCGGATGGACGGCTTTACGTGGGCTATGATGACGGTACGCTGCGCGGTTTCACCCCCAGCAATGGCACGGGGGGGTTCACCGCCACCCTGCCCGCACAATTCCGCACGGAGCAGGCCATCACTACCGGTGATCTGGTCGTATGCACCGAGCGGAACTTCGTAACCCAGGAGCAGCGCCTGAGCATGTACTATCAGCTGTCCGGTGCCATGCAGGAAACGCAGCCCTTGAACCTGACACCGGTCCGGGCGTTCATCCGGGGTACGGACCATGCGCTCATCTTCGGCAACCGCGATGGGTCGGGCCGCGCACTGGAGCGGACCTTGTCCGGAGGTGGAACCTGGGAGGCGTACACGTGGACCAGTCCGATCACGGCCGTGGAGCAGGTCGCGTTCAACACGTGGGTAGTGGCCTTGGCGAACGGCGATCTCCAACGCTTCACCTATGGCGGAACCGGGTCATTGAGCATCGCTACCACGCCCGTGCTGAACACCTTGGCCTACGATGCAGTGAACGGCTGGGTGTACGGCGGCGCGGATGGTCAGGTGCTGGCCATCGATCCCGGAACCGGGACCATTGCCGGGGGGTGGACGGTGAACGGCGAAGTGCGTTATGTGCTGCCGTTGCTGAACCGGTGACCGGTGGCTGGGGATTGGTGGCTGGTGATTGGTGGTGATCGGAATTTCTGGTACAGGGTATTGGGTACAGGGTACAGGGTACCGAGTACAGGGTATCGGGTACAGGGTACAGGGTACTGCCGACGGGTGCTGCCACTGCAATGCTGTTGTTCCCTTTCAGCCTTCAGCTTTCAAGTTTCCTCTTATTACCGACTCAAGACTCCCAGCTACTTCACCTTCTTCACCACCCCCATCCTGCAGAACTTGGCGATGCGTTGATCCACCCGCTTATCCGGGTCCAGCTTGATCAGCTTGTCCAGTTGCTTGGTCACTTCCACCTTTACCAGCCGGCACGCCTCGTCGGGGTCGGCATGGGCGCCGCCCACGGGCTCGGGCACCACGCCGTCCACCAAGCCGTTCTTGAACATGTCCGTGGCGGTGAGCTTCAGGGCCTCGGCGGCCTGTTCCTTATAGTCCCACGTGCGCCACAGGATCGTGGAGCAGTTCTCCGGTGAGATCACGGAGTACCAGGAGTTCTCCAGCATCAGCACCTTGTCGCCGATGCCGATGCCGAGCGCCCCGCCGGACGCTCCCTCGCCGATGATCACACAGATGATGGGCACCTTCAGCTGGCTCATCTCCAGCAAGTTCCTGGCAATGGCCTCGCCTTGTCCGCGCTCCTCGGCCTCCAGCCCCGGAAAAGCTCCCGGGGTATCGATCAGGGTGATCACGGGCTTATTGAACTTCTCGGCGAGCTTCATCAGTCGCAGTGCCTTCCGGTAGCCCTCCGGGTTGGGCATGCCGAAGTTGCGGTACTGGCGCATCTTGGTGTTCACGCCCTTCTGCTGGCCGATGAACATCACCGTCCTTCCGTCCATCAGGCCGAAGCCGCCCACCATGGCCTTGTCGTCCTTCACGGTGCGGTCCCCGTGCAGCTCAATGAACGTATCGTCGCTGAGGTACTTGATGTACCGCATCGTATAGGGGCGGTCCGGATGGCGGCTCACCTGCACGCGCTGCCAAGGTGTGAGCTTGCCGTAGACTTCCTTTCGCGCCGCCAGGAGCTTTTTGTTCAGGTCCTTCAAGGTGGCCTTGATGTCCACTTCGCCCTCGGCAGCCACCTCGTTGAGCTTCTCGATCTGCTCCACAATGTTCTGGATCGGGCTTTCGAATTCAAGGAAGGTGCTCATGATCGGGAATTGGGCGAAGGGGCGAAGGTAGAGCGGCAGGGGAAATTCCTTTCTCCCGGGCTTGTGGAGGCCGACAAAGAGGACCGCCACATTCCGGCGGATGCGCCTCGCCTATTTTCGCGGCATGTCCCCCCACGAACTGATCGTTCTCGGTGTCGTTCTCGCGGCCATCATCCTGTTCATCAGCGAGTGGATCAGCATCGACCTGATCGCGCTGATGATCGTGGCGGTGCTGGTGCTCACGGGCGTGGTCACACCCCACCAGGGCCTCGCGGGTTTCAGCGACCCGGCCACGCTCACCGTCGCCTTCATGTTCGTGCTCAGCGCCGCGCTCCTGCGTTCCGGCATCCTGCGGACGCTGGCGCCCCGGCTATCCGAGGAGATGCGGAAGAGCGAGACGAAGGGCATGTTGATCCTCATGGTATCCGTGGCCTTTCTCTCCGCCTTCCTGAACAACACGCCGATCGTGGCCGTGTTCATCCCCATCGTGGTGCAGGCGGCACGTTCCGCGGGTCTCAGCGCCTCGCGCATGCTCATCCCGCTGTCCTTCGCCACCATCATGGGCGGCACCACCACCTTGATCGGCACCTCCACCAACATCCTCGTCAGCGGCATCGCCGTGGACCATGGCCTGCCCGCCTTCACCATGTTCCAAATGGCCCCGCTGGGGATCGTGCTCACGGTTGGGGGCATCGCCTACATGCTCCTTTTCGGCAGGCGCCTGCTGCGGAAGGAGCGCGACCCGACCGGTCTCAAGGAGCGCTTCGGCGTGAAGGACTACATCACCGAGATCGAGCTGCTGCCGGGAGCACCCTCGGCGGGGGAAAAGATCATGAATTCCCGGCTGGTGAAGGAGCTTCATACCGACATCATCGAGATCCGCCGCGGAGAAGAGGTGTTCACGCTGCCGCCCGGGGACATGGTGCTCCAGGCCAAGGACATGCTGAGGGTGCGCTGCGAGGCGGCCTATGCCCGGGAACTGAGCAGTGACCGGCATATCCGGATCCATCCCGCCGTCGGCAGGGGCAGCACCGACGAAGGTCCCGATGCCCCCGACCAAGGAACGAAGCTGGTGGAACTGGTGATCACCGTCAACTCCCCACTGGACGGAAAGACCATCGGCGAGGCCGACCTCATCCGCATATACAGGGCCGTGCCCTTGGCCGTGCGGAAGCGCGAGGAGGTGATCAACCAGCGCATGGAGGACATCGTGCTGCGGCCCGGTGACGTGATCCTGGCGGAAGTGCGCAGCCACTATGTGGACCGCCTCCGTGCCTTGGATCGCACTCCTGAAAGCCCCTTCGCCATCCTGGACGAGCAGGAGGGTGCCGTTGGCTTCAACAGGCGAAGCGCGGCCATAACCGGGCTGGTGCTGCTGGGCGTGGTGCTCAGCTCCGCGTTCGCCCTGCTGCCCATCGTGGTCTCCACCTTGGCAGGGGTCTGCTTGATCGTGCTCACCCGATGCATCCCCATGGAGGAGATCTATGATGCGATCGACTGGAAGATCATCTTCCTCATGGCCGGTGCGCTCAGCCTCGGACTGGCCATGACGGAGACCGGCCTGGCCGACCGGGTGGCCCGCAGTCTCACATCCCTGCTTGGTGGCTGGGGGCCGGAAGCCGTGCTCGCCGGGATCTTCATCTGTACGGTGATCCTCACCGAAGTGATGTCCAACACGGCCACTGCAGCGTTGCTCGCCCCCATCGCCATTTCCACCGCCGCAGCCTTGGGCGTGAGCCCGATGCCCTTCCTCATGGCTGTCACCTTTGCGGCTTCCGCCAGCTTCATGACGCCCATCGGCTACCAAACGAACACCATGGTGTACAGCGCCGGCCGCTACAAATTCACGGATTTCCTTCGTGTGGGGTCGCCTATCACCCTACTCTTCTTCATCCTGGCCATGCTGCTCATCCCTGTGCTCTATCCGTTCTGACCGCACATGCTGATCTTTCCGTACGCCAAGATCAACCTCGGGCTTCAGGTGTTACGCAAGCGGCCGGACGGGTACCACGACATCCGCAGTGTGCTGTTCCCCATTCCCCTGCACGACGCCTTGGAAGCTGTGGTGGATGATAGCGTACCCCGGGGTGAAGTGCGATTCGCGCGCACGGGCATCCCCGTTCCGGGTGACCCGGCAAGCGACCTTTGCTTGAAGGCCGTGGAGCAGGTGCGGAAACTGCGTGAACTGCCCGGCTTGCGCATGCACTTGCACAAGGCGATCCCCACCGGCGCGGGGCTTGGCGGCGGTTCCAGTGATGGCGCCCATACGCTCCTCCTCCTGAACGACCTGTTGAACATACAGATCCCCCGTGCCCAACTCCACCCCATGGCCGCCGAACTGGGCAGCGATTGTCCGTTCTTCCTTGAGCATGCGCCACAGCTTGCCGAGGGTCGCGGCGAGGTCCTCAGCCCGGCGGAGCCGAACCTCAGCGGCCATTGGCTGGTGCTGGTGAACCCCGGCATCCACGTGCCCACGGCGGAAGTGTATGGCAACCTGCAGCTTCGTTCCGAGGATGCCGATCTGCGCGAGCTGCTCACAGCACCGATCACTTCCTGGCAAGGAACAGTGGTGAATGACATGGAGGAATATGTATTCGCAAAACACCCGGCCATCGGTGCGATCAAGGAGGAGTTGTTGGCCAAAGGCGCGAGCTATGCGGCCATGAGCGGTTCGGGCTCCAGCGTGTTCGGAGTGTTCTCGAAGAAGCCTGTGGGGTTGAGGTTTGCGAAGGAGTATGGTATGTGGGTTTTTCCGGCCCTGAACAGGAGGTGAATGCCGGTGTTGATAAACTCCAGTATCATCATCATTGGTTCCCGCAGTTTGAGTCGTTATGTTGTCATCGCCGAATTGACGGAAAAGCTGACAAGACAGAACAACCATGAAATCCCTTGAACTTTTCGCGGGTGGTGGCGGCTTGGCCATGGGGACCGAGCTGGCCGGGTTCAAGCCCATGGCCGTAGTGGAATGGGATAAATGGTCTTGCGACACCATTCGCCACAATCAAGCACTCGGGTTCCCTCTCGTAGAGAAATGGAAAGTCCACCAAATGGATGCAAGGGAATTTGATTATGCCAGTCTTGGTCACGTCGATCTGATATCAGGAGGTCCTCCTTGTCAGCCTTTTTCATTGGGTGGAAAGCACAAGGCCTATGACGATGCCCGTGACATGTTCCCCACCGCCGTGCGTGCTGTGCGTGAATTGAAACCGATCGCCTTCATTTTCGAGAACGTGAAGGGCCTAACGCGCGCTTCCTTTGCCAACTACTTCCAGTACATCCAACTACAACTCTCGTTTCCGGAGATCACCATTCGCTCCGGGGAAGGCTGGACCGATCATTTGGAACGCTTGGAGAGAGAACGCACCAGTGGCAACGTTGAAGACCTCCACTATAACGTCGTAACCCGGCTTCTGAACGCAGCGGACCATGGGATCCCACAAGTACGGGAGCGTGTGTTTTTCGTAGGCTTCCGCAGTGATAGTGGCTTGCGCTGGTCGTTTCCCAAGGCCACACATTCGTTCAGCAGCTTATTGAAGCATCAGATCGAAACAGGTGCGTATTGGAACGAGCATCAGGTTGGAAGAGCCGAGCGCGAGCACCATAATGGTCGCCTAACGCCACGATTGAAAAAAGCATTGAGCGCAGAGGACGTAAACCTACTTCCGTGGAGAACGCTGCGTGATGCCATCCATGACCTTCCCGACCCACGCAGCAAGGCAGCAGCTCGCTTGTATGATCATTCGTTTCAACCGGGTGCAAAGCCGTATCCGGGACATACCGGCAGCGTATTGGACCTACCTGCCAAAACATTAAAGGCCGGTGATCATGGTGTACCAGGTGGTGAGAACATGATCGCCATGTACGACGGTACTTATCGCTATTTCACTGTCCGTGAAAGCGCACGACTTCAGACGTTCCCGGATGGCTACATGTTCCACGGTTCCTGGACTGAAACCATGCGTCAGTTGGGGAATGCGGTTCCTGTCCGCTTGGCTCAGGTCGTAGGCTCATCCGTTGCAATGCAGTTACTTGCAGCCGAAGAGCAGCGCCTCAAAAAAGGGGTGTTGCGTCGGGCCTAATGAAGAAAGAGGAAGCTTTCAATCCGCTGGACAAGATCAATTTAGGCGCAAGTGTGGCGGAAGCCCTTTTGGCCAAGGATGCTGTTCCACTCAATGACCTTGTCGCATTTCAAGGAGCCGGCATCTACGCTCTGTATTACCACGGGAACTTCCCTGCGTACAAGTCAATCCGGTCCATCGCAGGCAAGCAGGAGATACCGATCTATGCTGGGAAGGCCATACCAGCAGGTGCCCGCAAAGGGGAAGTAGGACTCGGCCAGGAGCCGGGCACCGTGTTGTACAAGCGACTGAAGGAACATGCAGAGAGCATTCGCGCAACCTCGAACCTCAAGATCACTGACTTCTATTGTCGCTACTTGGTAGTGGACGACATCTGGATCCCTCTGGGCGAAGCCTTGGTCATTACCCAATTCAGCCCCTTGTGGAACAACCTCATTGATGGCTTCGGAAATCACGATCCGGGCAAGGGACGTTATGCCGGACTCCGTCCGCGTTGGGACACATTGCATCCAGGTCGCAAATGGGCCGAAAAATGCCAAGCTCGCACTGAAACGTCGGCTCATATTGAACGAGAGGTTATCGCACATTTGAAAGGGAGATAGAATGTCGCGTAGACTGAATTTGCACTAGTGCAACCTTGGAGGTGACACCGATCGTGGTCGGTGATCTGTCATTGCACAGAATACCTCCAACGGTGTGCCTCTTTGATAACCCTCCGCTCCATCCCTACTTTGCGACTTCCTTTATTTCGCATCACCATGGACATCACCCGCATCCGTACCAAAGCCGATTACGACGAGACCTACCGCCAAAGCGTGGAGAACCCCGAGGCCTTCTGGGCCGCTCAGGCCGAAACCTTCAACTGGCAAAAGAAGTGGGACACGGTGCTGAAATGGGATTTCAACAAGCCGGATATCCAGTGGTTCATCGGCGGAAAGATGAACATCACGGAGAATTGCTTGGACCGGCACTTGGAGAAGCGGGGCAACAAGCTGGCGCTGATCTGGGAGCCGAACGATCCGCAGGAACGCTTCATCCGCTACACCTACCGCGAGCTGCATGAGCGTGTATGCATGTATGCCAACGTGCTGAAGCGCAACGGCGCAAAGAAGGGTGATCGCATCTGCATCTACATGCCGATGATACCGGAGCTCACCGTGGCCATCCTCGCCTGCGCACGGATCGGCGCGATCCATTCCGTGGTGTTCGCGGGCTTCAGCGCCAAGTCCATCGCGGACCGCGTGAACGATGCCCAATGCACCATGGTCCTCACCAGCGACGGCCTCAACCGCGGCCACAAGCAGATCCCCGTGAAGCGGATCGTGGACGAAGCCCTCGAGGAATGCCCCAGTGTGAAGCGGGTGGTGGTGACCAACCGATTGGACTGGGCGGTGGACATGAAGGAAGGACGCGATGTGTGGCTGCACGAGGAACTGCAGCATGTGGAGAAGGATTGCCCTGCCGAAGCGATGGATGCCGAGGACCCGCTCTTCATCCTCTACACCAGTGGCAGCACGGGGAAACCGAAAGGCGTGGTGCATACCTGCGGCGGGTACATGGTGTACACGGACTACACCTTCCGCAACGTGTTCCAGTACGAAGAGAGCGACGTCTTTTGGTGTACGGCAGACATCGGCTGGATCACCGGCCACAGCTACATCATCTATGGCCCGTTGCTCGCCGGGGCCACCACGCTCATGTTCGAGGGCGTGCCCACCTTCCCCGATGCCGGGCGCTTCTGGCAGGTGGTGGACAAGCATGGCGTGAACATCTTCTACACCGCCCCCACCGCCATCCGCAGCCTGATGGCCCAAGGCCTCGATCACGTGCTGGCCTATTCCTTGGACTCCCTCAAAGTGATCGGCAGCGTGGGCGAACCCATCAACGAGGAAGCATGGCAATGGTACAAGCTGCACGTGGGCAAGGACCGCTGCCCGATCGTGGACACGTGGTGGCAAACGGAGAACGGCGGGATCCTGATCAGCTCCATTGCGGGTGTGACGGATGAGAAGCCCAGCCACGCGGCCTATCCCCTCCCCGGCGTACAGCCGGTGCTGCTCACTGCCGAGGGCAAGGAGATCACCGAGAATGAGGTGGAGGGCATGCTCTGCCTGAAGTTCCCGTGGCCGGGCATGTTGCGCACCCTCTGGGGCGATCACGACCGCTGCCAGCAGACCTACTTCGGCAGCTACCCCGGATACTACTTCAGCGGCGACGGTGCCAAACGCGATGCCGACGGCCGCTACCGCATCATCGGTCGCGTGGACGATGTGATCAACGTGAGCGGCCACCGCTTCGGCACGGCGGAAGTGGAGAGCGCGATCAACCTCAGCGAACTCGTGGTGGAAAGCGCCGTGGTGGGCTACCCGCACGACATCAAGGGCCAAGGCATTTACGCCTACGTCATCACCGCCGAGCCGCTCGACCTCAACGACAAGGCCGCCGTGGACCGCATCACCGGCGAGATCGTGGAGTCCGTGGTCGCCAACATCGGCCGCATCGCCAAGCCCGACAAGATCCAGTTCGTGAGCGGCCTGCCGAAAACGCGCAGTGGCAAGATCATGCGCCGCATCCTGCGCAAGATCGCCGAAGGGGAAATGAGCAACTTGGGTGATACCACAACGCTCTTGGACCCGGACGTGGTGGATGAGATCAAGGCGGGGAAGGTTTGAAGGGACCGGTGTTCCGGATTGAACCAAGTTGTTTGGGTTTTGGGCGTGCCCCCGCTCTTGGCCGGAGGCCATCAGAGGAGCGGGGTCGCGCTTTCCGCTGCAACTCCGCGCCCGGATTACCGGGCTTGCGGGGTTTCCGCTGCAATCGCTCACGCGGGAATAGCGCAACACAACGTGACAACACATGACTGTGCATTGTGCGTCAACCGCATTGGCATATCTTCCGCCAACTTTACCTTGAAATGGAGACATCCGAATACCTCTTTGACCTCGACGACCAGGAGATTTTTTCGGCTAAAAATTCAGATCTAAAGGCGAAGGTGCTCCGATACCACCTCATGCCTAGGCTGAATAGGCTGCTAAAAGTGGCCATGCAACAAGCTCAGGCCATTTTCGAGGTAGACCTGATGGAACACAGCACCATATCCCAATCACCTGGTTTCCGAACGGATCGCAGAAAGGGAGAAATAACAATGGACTACGATTGGTGTAAAATTGGCCTAACCGGTGTGCGAAAGCCGATCTGGAGCAAGATCCATAATCGCAAGACCGGGAAATCACCTGTAGTCAGCTATATCTCATGGGATCTGGAATTGATCGACCAAGGTCTTGTGGCTACCGTTAGCCTTCCTGCAAACGGCCCTTTCACCAAGGAGTCCTATGAGTTGCTCTTGCAACCATTAGTTAGAAATGCAGGTAGCATAGCTACGATTATGAACCGTTCCCATGTTCGCTTCTACTCCAATGCCGTTGACGTAAAAGCCACAGCATCTTTAGCTGAACGACTTCAGCGTGTTTCAACCACAAGGGAACCAGAAGTTGTTTTCGCAACAACAATGGTTCCATTCCCAATCCCTGAATCAAAAGGGATGAATATTGCACATCAGCTTGGCGAACTCTTCCTCATCTACGATACATGGATCAGGGCAGCCCAAGGTCTGGATGATCGTGTTGACCACATGCTTTCAAAACTTGATTCATTTTACGATTGGTGTGACAAAAACAACGTTGCTACTGAGGAAACAGACGAGGAAGGCAATGATGCCGATGTTGATTTAAGTTCATTTCCAGTTGAGAAGACTTCTGTGCTCCCAGCAAAGCGTTATCAGGTTTTTCAGAGGGACGACTGGAAGTGTGTGTCTTGTGGAAAGGATCCGTTAACCCATGGCATCACACTACACATTGATCACATCACCCCGCGTTCCAAAGGGGGCCTGAATCAAGTAGACAACTATCAGACCTTATGCGATACTTGCAATCTTGGCAAGGGGAACCGCGATAGCACGAATATCAGGGAACTTCACGGATCCGGGAAATAACATCGCCTTCACTCTGGCGCGACTCCGCTCATGCCCAAGCCAACCCGCTCGCAGTATCACACGAGCCTGGACATTCGCGTGAGATGAGGGCGGGCTTGAGGCCATAAGAAAGTAGCTTCGTTAACTTTACACCATGGAGGTCAAGCTCAACATACCCTTCGAGCAGTTGCTGCGGGCGTTGTCGCAATTGACGCCCATGCAGCGGCGGAAAGCAAAGGCCGTGCTTGAACGGAAGCCGGCCGGCAAGACCTCGGAAGGTGAGGAATGTTTGGCTGAGCTGCTGTTGCACGGCCCCGTATTTTCCAAGGAACAACTGCGGCGCATGGAGGAAACCCGCAAGGCCTTCGCAGCATGGCAGGACCGGTAGTGCTTGTGGACACGTCCGTGCTGATCGACTATTTCCGGAGGAAGGACAAGGGCCGGGCCTTGCTCCACAAACTGGCTGAGGATGGTTGCACCTTGAAACTTTCCGTGATCACGGAATTCGAGGTGTACGTTGGTGCCACCACGGATCAACTCGCATATTGGGACCAAGTGCTGGAACACATTGAGGTATTGCCACTCGGCTCCCGGGAAGTGCGCAGGGCCGCTTCGATCCAAGCCGAAATGAAACGACAGCGAAAGCAAGCGGCACTACCCGATTTGTTCATTGCCGCCACGGCCTTGGAGGCGGACCTACCGGTAGCCACGCTGAACAAGAAGCACTTCGAAACATTGCCCGGGATCCGGCTATTTCCAAAGGACTGAGCAATCAATGCCTTGTCGGCCGCATTGCGGAACCGGACAAGATCCAGTTCGTCACCGGCCTACCGAAAACGCGTTCCGGCAAGATCATGCGCCGCATCCTGCGCAAGATCGCCGAAGGAGAGATGAGCAACCTGGGTGATACCCCCACGCTCTTGGACCCCGCTGTGGTGGATGAGATCAAGGCGGGGAAGGTGTGAGGGGGATCGGAAGATCAGACGATCAGAAAATGAGATGATCAGATGGATGCCGTTGCCGTGATCCATGGCATGCGATATGCTGGCGAGCGCTTAATGCCCATCTTTACAGCATGACCTCCGAACTACACGACGCCTTCGACCACGGCAAGAAGATCAGCCCCGTGCTCCCCGAGGGGAAGAAGAACTTCCTGATCGACATCGACGGGACCATCTGCGAGGATATCCCCAACGAGGAACCCGAGCGCATGGCGGATGCCGCCGTGTTCCCGGACGCAGTGGAGACCTGCAACAAATGGTATGATGAAGGGCACATCCTCTACTTCTTCACCTCGCGCACCGAGGCGCACCGCGATGTGACGGAGGAATGGCTGAACAAGCACGGCTTCAAGTACCACGGCATCGTGTTCGGCAAGCCGCGCGGGGGCAACTACCACTGGGTGGACAATCACATTGTAAGGGCCACGCGCTATAACGGCAAGTTCACCGATCTGGTGGAGGTCAGTGCGAAGGTCCAAGTGTTCAAGGACGAATGACGCAGCGACCCTCGAGCGGAGCTTGAAAGCCCGACCATGAAAATAAATTCGGGCAAAAACGTTCCATGATGTAGTTTCGTCATCCAATCAACAGTACAATGGCTACAGGCACAGTAAAGTTCTTCAACGAAACCAAGGGTTTCGGATTCATCACCCCGGACGAGGGCGGTAAGGATGTGTTCGCACACAAGACCGGTCTTCAGGAACCCATCCGCGAGGGTGACAAGGTGAGCTACGACGTGGAAGACTCCCCAAAGGGTCAGAACGCGATCAACGTACGCCGCGTTTAAGCAGCAACACGACCACGCAGGTTTTGCGGCCCCGACCGGCACCAGCCGGTCGGGGTCTTTTACTTTCGTCCCAACCGTAGCCAGCACACCATGAAACTGATCTCCTTCAACGTGAACGGCATCCGCGCCTCCGTGAAAAAGGGCCTGGCCGACTCCCTCCAAACCATGGCCGCGGACATCGTCTGCTTCCAGGAGACCAAGGCCGATCCGGACCAAGTGGCTGAGGCACTCGCGGAGGTGAAGGGCTATCATCTCACGGCGTATTCCGCGGAAAAGGCGGGCTATTCCGGCACCGCGATCCTTTCCCGCGAGAAGCCCGTGCGCGTGGACCATGGCATCGGCGGGGATGAGCATAACACCGAAGGCCGCGTGATCACGGCCACCTTCGCCGATCACATCGTAGTGAACGCGTACATCCCCAACAGTGGCCAAGGCTTGAAGCGCCTCGAATACCGGCAGCAGTGGGATGTCGCGATGCGTGAATACCTGGTGTCCTTGGCTTCCGGGAAGCGCCCCGTGATCTATGCCGGCGATCTCAACGTGGCCCATCAACCCATTGACATCGCACGGCCGAAGCCCAACTACAACAAGACCGCCGGATACACCCAAGTGGAGATCGATGGTTTTAGCGCCTTGCTGGACGCGGGCTTCATCGACACCTTCCGACATTTCCACCCCGAGGTGGTGAAGTACAGCTGGTGGAACCAACGCTTCAATTCACGCGCCACCAACGTGGGCTGGCGCATCGACTACGTGCTGGTGAGCAAGGGTTTTGAAAAGAAGGTGAAGGAAGCCTTCATCCTGAACGAGATCATGGGCAGCGATCATTGCCCGGTGGGGATAACATGGTAACGTCCCTCCCTGGGTCCGCCATATATTGGAATCACTTCTTTGCGTGACCCTGCAGGAACTTAAGACGATGGAATGCCTTGGCAGCGAACTTTAGGGCGAATGGTAGGCTGAGAACGCGGATGGTAGGAATGAAGAGGGATCTGAGCGAGCAGCAGGGACTCCCGTACTTTGGAGGTCCCTTCGCGGGAATTCTCCGAAACTTCCGATCTGCGGCGATCAGCTCGATCCGCGTCATCTGCGTTCCATTCACAAGCCACCGATGATGAAGAACCTGCTGAAACTGGAGGAAGGTGCGCAACTGCTCGCATGCATCGCGCTGCTCGCGATGAACGCCGTGCCTTGGTGGGCCTATCTGCTGCTGGCCCTGGGGCCGGACATCGGTATGCTGGGCTATCTCGTTGGGCCACGCACGGGAGCCTTCACCTACAACCTGCTTCATCACAAGGGCATGGCGCTATTGCTCGCTGGCGTTGGGCTCGCAAGTGAAGGGCTGAGCCTCATGATGGGCACGCCCGCGCTTGGCCAGGTGTTCCTGATCGCGAGCATCATACTCTACGGCCACTCCAGCATGGACCGCATGCTGGGCTATGGCCTGAAATTCGGCGACAGCTTCCAGCACACGCACTTGGGGTGGATCGGCGGAACGAAGGACGTGCGATAGCCCATGCGGATCCTGCTTCTCGACAACTACGACAGCTTCACCTGGAACCTGCATCACCTGCTGGAACCTATTGCGGAAGTGGATGTGAAGCGCAATGATGCCATCACCGTGGAAGAGGCCTCACGGTATGATCGCATCGTGCTTTCCCCCGGACCGGGGCTTCCTTCCGAGGCCGGGGTGATGCCGGAACTTGTCCATGAACTGATGCCGACACATCCCATCCTCGGCGTGTGCCTGGGCTTGCAGGCGATCGTGGAGGAATGCGGAGGAACGCTGCTCAACCTCCCGAAGGTGCGCCACGGCGTTGCGGTCCCGTGCATACCCGAACTTCCGTTGGACCCGCTGTTCACCGGGACCGACGCACCGTTCGAGGTGGGCCTGTACCACAGTTGGGCCGCAAACCCGGACCGTCTTCCTCCGGAACTTCGTGTTACCGCCCGAAGCAAGGACGGGGTCATCATGGCCCTGCGACACCTGCACTTCCCCGCATGCGGCGTGCAATTCCACCCGGAAAGCGTAATGACCCCCGCTGGCAAGCGGATCATCCGGAATTGGCTGACGACGAGCTGACCCCGGCCGGGTTTTCAACCAAAAGCACCGGGCGATCGTTGATCAATACCGCCGCACGGGTTGCGTGCGGCCCTGAAGTGCCCGGTAGTTTTGCCGCATGGTCCGTCCCCTCCTTCTCTCGTTCGCGCTCCTGTCCGCGCCGGTATTGTTCGCGCAGAACATCCTCCAGCGGACATTGAACAATGACACCATGCCCAACCTCGTGCCGAATCCCGGGTTCGAGGAATTCAAGACCGTGCCCTGCATGTGGACGCAGCAGGCACGCAAGTTCAATGAGGAGGTGATGGTGAACTGGAACTCCCCGACGGAGACCACGCCGGACCTCTTCACCACCCGCGCGGATGCCGACTGCTGGACCAATCCGGCCAAGCGCACCAATGGAAAAACGTCCCCGCGCACGGGTACGGCCATGGCCGGCATCAAGATCTGGGGCAAGGGCAACACGCCCACCTTTTGGCACGAATACCTGCAGGTAACGCTGCCGGAAGCGCTGGAGGCCGGTACCCGCTACGTGGTGGAATGCTGGGTGCAACGCGCCGATTTCAGCGAACGGGCCAGCAACAACATCGGTCTGTTGCTCTCCCCCGTGGCCGTGAAAACGCGCGACAATCTGCCGCTCTACTTCACCCCTCAGGCGAACGCGGACGAGATCATCAAGGGTGCCCGCTGGAAGAAGATCAGCGGAGTGATCGAGGCGAAGGGCGATGAGCGCTACCTCTTGATCGGGAACTTCTACAGCGATGAGGCCACCTTGAACGAGCAGCAGGAACGCGGCGAGCGCGGCGCGTACTATTTCATCGACGATGTGAACGTGCGGATCGCTCCGCCCGGTGCTGACGTTACCCCGCGACCCAAGGAGAGCATTCCTCCCGCGCCCAAGGTGATCGTGGCGGACCATGCGAGCACCAAGGATGTGGAACTAGCAAGGGTTGAACCGCCACCGGTGGGCAAGAGCATCCGCTTGGACAATATCGGCTTCGAGTTCGCAAAGGCCACATTGACGCCGGAGAGCACGAAAGAACTGGATGAACTGGCCGACATGCTGATCGACTACCCGATGATGCGGATCGAGGTGGAGGGCCACACCGACGACATCGGCAGCGATGCGAGCAACCTCACGCTCAGCCGCGACCGCGCCCAAGCCGTGGTGGACTTCCTGCGGAACCGCAAGGTGGAAAAGGAACGGATCACCTCGAAGGGTTACGGCGAGACGAAGCCCTTGGTACCGAACGACAGCGAAGCGAACCGCGCCCTGAACCGACGTGTGGAATTCCGGGTAACGGAAAAATAAAGCATGCTTCCCGCATGAGCCGACCGGTCATGCACGGCAGCGGAAATTGACCTACGAGCGCGAAGACTAGACGCGATCCGCGATCATCCGCCGGGCAATGTCCAGGATGCGGGTGTCGTCCAACGCCACCACACCCCCATCCGGGCCTTCTTCCACATGCACGCCCATCGGCTTGCCCCCTGAATAACTGTACCCACCGAAATAGTTCCAGACCGTCTCCACGTTCAGGTCCAGTTCTTTCGCGATCGTGTGGATGCTCCCATCGGGAAGGCTGTCCTTGATCTCGCGAAGCTCATTGAAGGTGATGTTCATGGCCGATTGATTTAGGGTTTCGAAGGCTTGAAGGTAAACCCGTTACCGGCGAAATGATCCACTCCTTCGCGATTTTTTGCATCGCATGTTCCGAGTGGTCCCGGTCTACTTTTCAACCATTGGGAACCCATCGCATAAGGCGTTCCGAGCATGATCTGTTTGGCACGCGCCTTGGCCTCGCAACAATAGGGATGGGAGCCGGATGACAAACGATTATGCCTACGCCGCCTGTCCGTGATCCCGCTTGGCACACCCTCTTCTCCACGTCTTGGCGTCTCTGCGTCCCTAGCAGCCGAAAGCATGCTCCGCGCCTCTGCGCCTCTGCATCCTTTTAATTCAAAGCAACCCTCAGCTCAACCCACTGATCACCCCGTTGTCGTCGATGTCCATGTGCTCACTGGCCGGTACTTCCGGTAGGCCGGGCATGCGCATCATCTTGCCGAGGATGGGCACTACGAAACCTGCACCGGCGGCGATCTCGATGTCGTTCACCGTGATCTCGAAATCACTGACGGCACCCAACTGGGTGGGATCATCGCTGAAGCTGTACTGTGTTTTGGCGATGCACACCGGCAAGTGGTCCAGCCCCAGGTTGTGGATGCGGCGCAGCGCTGTCCTGGCTTCACCGCTGTAAGCCACGCTCTTGGCGCGGTAGATCTCCTTGGCGATGATCTCCACCTTCTTCTCGATCGATTGCTCCAGCTCGTACAGGAGCTTGAACTGGCTCTCCTTCGCATCCGCCACGCGCACCACGGCGTCGGCCAGATCGGTCATGCCCTTTCCGCCCTCCGCGAAGCCCTTGGCCAGAACGGCTTCCACGCCGAGGCTCTTGCAGCGCTCCTTCACGAACTGGATCTCCTCATCGGTATCCGTGGGGAAATGGTTGATCGCCACCACGGCCTTCACGCCGAACTTGGCGGTGTTCTCGATGTGGCGCTCCAGGTTGGCCATGCCCTTCCTCACCCGCTCCATCGAGGCATCGTTCACCTCCTTGACCGGTGCACCACCTTGGTAGCGCAACGCGCGGATGGTGGCCACGATCACCGTAGCGTGCGGCTCCAGCCCACCAGCGCGGCATTTGATGTCGTAGAATTTCTCCGCTCCGAGGTCTGCGCCAAAGCCGGCCTCGGTCACTACGTAATCCGCCAGGCTCAGGCCCATTTTGGTACCCAGGATGCTGTTCACTCCCTGCGCGATGTTGGCGAAGGGACCGCCGTGCAGGATCGCGGGGTTGCCCTCCATGGTCTGCACCAGGTTCGGCTTGATAGCATCCTTCAGCAATACCGCCATGGCGCCTTGCGCGTTCAGGTCGCGGGCATACACGTACTTGCGATCGGCCGAACGGGAGTTGCCCACGAAGATGTTGCCGAGGCGCTTTTTCAGGTCCTCGTATCCGGTGGCCAGGCAAAGGATGGCCATCACCTCGCTGGCGGCGGTGATGTTGAAGCCGTCCTCCCGTGGCATGCTGTTGCCGGTCCCTCCAAGGCCGATGACGATATCGCGGAGCGAACGGTCGTTCATGTCCATCACCCGCTTCCAGGCCACGGTCCGCGGATCGATCCCGAGATTGCGGGTTTTGCTCTGGATGTTGTTGTCGATGAGCGCGGCGAGAAGGTTGTTGCTCTTCTCGATAGCGGCGAAGTCCCCCGTGAAGTGCAGGTTGATGTCCTCCATGGGCAGCACTTGTGCGTAGCCTCCACCGGCCGCACCGCCCTTCATCCCGAACACGGGTCCGAGGGAGGGCTCCCGAAGCACCGCCATGGCCTTCTTCCCGATCTTGTTCAGCCCCTCGCAAAGGCCGATACTGGTGGTGGTCTTGCCCTCACCTGCAGGGGTGGGCGAAATGGCGGTGACCAGGATCAGCTTGCTCTTCTTCACCTTGGCCTCGTCGATCAGGTCCAGCGGGAGCTTGGCCTTGTAGCGCCCGTAATTCTCCATGCGGTCGGCATCTATGCCCAGCTTTTCGCCAATGGCGGTGATGGGTTGGAGGGTGGCGCGCTGCGCGATCTCGAGGTCGGAAGGAAATGCCATGGATCTGTGTTTCTGGGGCGAAGGAACGAAAGGAATGAGATCTGTGGGAACTTTACGTCTGCTGAAGGTTCTTCACCGCAACGACGCAACGAACCCGCCACGACACTTGTCGTAAGGCCAACTGCGATTGATGTCGGGAATGCCAAACGTGGCGGAACCTTGGCGCTCTTTGCGCCGTGGCGGTTAATATTTCACCGCCCCGCCGGCAACGCATACACCGTCACCACGCCTTGCCCATCGGCGGTCACCAGTTCCAGCACACCGTCCAAGTTGATATCGGCCACGCTGGATCGCACCGCACCTTTGAGCGGGAAGCCCGGCCACAACTCACCGGCAGCATCGTAAAGCCGCACTTGATCCTGCTCAGGAAGCACAAGGCCAATGGCGACCTCCTCCCCTTCCAAGGGTACTCCGAAGGCCATGGCATCGGGGGAGTCCGGGAAATTCAGGCGGAAAAGCACCTTGCCTTTCGATTCCGCTGTGAGTGCCGAAATGGTGGTCCTCAACACTTCGATATGTTCATCTCCATCCACATCGAACAGGGCCACTTTGCCGCTGGTGGCCGGGGACAAGGTATCCACCGTGCCATCCAGCTTGCCGCTGAGCACCGCCCCGCTGCTATCGGCCCAGAGCATCCGCCGGTCGGCGATGTCCATGGCCTCGCGGCTGCCGAGGAAGGTCTGGATCCGATCCATCCGGAGCTTGGCATCGTAGCGCACCGTTCCACGCCGGTCCAGTACGGCGACCTTCCCGTTCCGCAAGGCGAGCACCAGGAAATCCTTGCCCTTGATCCGCACGTGCTCCACCGCGGCCAGCGCCGGACCGGAAAGCTTCACGGGCTCCCAGCCCTGCACGGGTTTTCCGTCACCGCCCAAGTTGAGCAGCCCGCCGTCCACCGTGGGTACGATGATGCGGTAATCCTTCTTCCCTTCGTAATCGAATACGCTGAGCGGTGTACTGGCCTGGCTCTTCAGGACTACGGGGAAGCCTTCCACATCGCGCCCGAGCCGGTCGATCAGGTACACCTTGTTCGCCGTATTGCAGAGCATCTGCAGCTTGCCGTTCCTGTACCTGTCGATCTGCGCCACACCTCCGATCAGCGGTCCGTCCAACTGGCGTTGCCACAGCACTTTGCCGGTGCAGCTGATCAGGCTGATGCGGTTGTCCTTGTCCTGCGTGAAGACCTGCAGGGTCTTGCTGAGGTAGTCCTTCACCAGGATCGGTGGCGCCGCCAACGGTGCGGGCAAGGCGGTGGTCCAGAGGGCTCCTGCGGCGCGCTTTCCGGCGGGTGCGTGCTGTAGGCAGAAGGTGGCGATAAAGGCCCCATCGTTGCGGGGGGTGAGTTGCAGCAGCGCCCCACCGAGCGTGCGCTGCGCATCCGCCAACGGTCCTTCGCCGGGGGTGTAGGTCCGGGCCACATCCACCCACCAGCTGTATACGGCCTCGGAGCCGAAGCGCTGGAAGAAGTCGCCGGATCGCGGGTCCAGTGCCAAGGAGTTGCGGTCCGTCCATGCGTCGATGGCCGCACGCATCCCGGCCGGCGTATCGGCGAACACCACCATGTCCGCAAGCACCGCCCAGAGCGGTTGCTCGAAGCCGGCGAAGGCGTTGCCGTACAGGGTGGCCAATGCCTCCGGATCGGCCATGCGGATGATGCGCACACCCCGGTATTCCGTAGTGGCACAGCCGCCGTCCGGGCACCGGAACAACATGGCGTCGGCAGCCTTCGCGGGATCCTCCGTTTCCAGCACCACCCAGCGCTGGGCATCACCGTCCATATCCTTGGATGCCTCGGCCACGCCGATCCCGCCCCGCACCCATTCCGCGTACGCGGTAAAGAGGGCGTCATCCGGCAGCTCGCCGTTGATGGCGCGCACATGAGCGGCCGGGTCGGAGATCTGTATGACCCGCAGATCGGACACGGTGGTGGGGAGCACGCGAATGATGTCCGGCTTGGCCGGCCGTTGTTCCCGGATGGCCGTGGTGGCGGGGCTTTCCCCTGCGGGGAAGAGCAGGCCGTTCATCAGCACCGCGCCCGGCCGGAACCGGATATCCAGCGCCGCCCAGCCTTCCACGGGGGCACTCGCGGGAAAGATGCCTTGCCCGTGGATCCCCAGCAGTTGCGATGCGAAGGCGGGCATGATCAGCAGGTGGGCATCCGCACCCACGCTGAGGCTGGCGCGGGCTTTTTCGAACAAGGCATCCGGCTTCCGGGTGCTTCCGGCGAGCGAACGTGCTTCCTCCACCATTTCGCCATCGGTGCCCATGAGCAACAGGCCCTTGCTCCAGGCCAGCTCCGCAGCGGGCAGAGCACTGTCGGGTTGAAGGCTCAGGCGGGTCCCGGTCCACAATTCCGCGGATACAGGTGTACCGAATGCTTCGCCCAGCAGGCTCAAGGCTGGTTCCGATCGCGCCATCGGCCAGCACATCACGGGAACCAGCGTTCCGCTTTCCGTTGCGCGCCAAGCGATCAGTAACGGTGCGGCATCCGTTTGCTTTCCGGAGGGGATCGCACCGGACCGTGCAATGCGCCCCATGATCGTGTCCAAGGCGGCAAAGGCAGGCTTCCCTTCCAGGTCGCCCCAGAACTGGCTGGTGCCGGTGAAGCGTTCCCATGCGATGAACGGTTCGGGCACCTCCAGCACGGCCACGGCTTCCGCAGGAATTGCGGCCCAAGGGTCGGCCGGTCGCTCCGGCCCGGCCTGCCAATGCCAGAGCCACCAGGCAATACCGGCCACGATGGCGAGCAGAAGAACGGCAATGATCGAGCGGCGCATGGGCAGCCCCAAAGGTGCGGTTCACCGTTCCTGCTCCACCAGTTTGGACCGGAGCCTTTCGCACATGCGGCTGTGGATGCCGTTAAAGGCAAATGGGATCGGACGCCCGTTGGGCGTCTGCGGTTGGTGTTGAACCACGGACCGTGCTTCGCACGCCGCCGCCAAAGCGCTATGGCGAAGGAACCCAAAGCGCTTCGCGACGGCGCGTGAACACGGATGGACACGCATAAAAACGGGCAGAATACGTGGCTCCCAAGACCTGACGTGAGCACCGTCCTTCCGCGCAGGGAAGGCCAAGTGCTACCCGGCTCACACCAATTCAGGCAGCAGCGTGAAGCTGGTGCGGTGATGCCCGCACGGGCCATGGGTGATGATCGCGGCGCGGTGTTCCGCCGTGGGATAGCCCTTGTTCACTTCCCAACCGTAGTGGGGTGCTTCCTTGTGCAGATCGGCCATCAGCGCATCCCGGTGCGTTTTCGCCAACACCGATGCGGCGGCGATGCTCCGGAATTTCCCGTCGCCTTGGAGGATGCAGCTGTGCCGAATGCCTTCGTAGGAATTGAAGCGATCGCCGTCCACCAACAGATGTTCCGGACGGCGATGCAAGCCAGCAATGGCACGGTGCATCGCAAGGAACGCGGCGTTCAGGATGTTGATGCGATCGATCTCCGCCACATCCGCCATGCCCACACACCACGCCAATGCCCGTGCTTCGATCAACGGGCGCAAGCGCTCCCGCTCCGCGCGGTTCAGCTTCTTCGAATCGTTCAGCCCCGGCAAGCGCACCCCTGCGGGAAGGATCACCGCTGCAGCCACCACCGGTCCGGCGAGGCAGCCGCGACCGGCCTCATCGCAGCCGGCCTCGATGAGGCCGAAGGTGTGGTATGCAGCCAGGCGGGACATGGGGCAAGTTTAGGGTGGATCAGACCCCCGACCCGCGCTGCAAGCGTGGACGGACAGTGGTCAGATAATTGAACTCGGATGCATGCCTTCCAATTCCTTGGCTCAATGGCTCGCTTGCTATAGGCGCATTCTGTCGTTCGGTCTCTTGGTTTTAGGCTCTTCCAATACTCAAGCGAATTCAGTTATTCGGCCTCTTCGCTCTAGCACAACCGCATTCACGGCGCATTGGGCAACGACGCATTCATGCATTTCGGCCCTTGGCCTATGGGCGTATTCGGTATCAAGCGCATTTGGCAATAGGTTCCCTTCCTTAAGCATCCATATTGCGAGAATTCAAAGCTTCATTTGGCAGGTCTTCTATACATTCGACCTGAATGATCCGCCTAAAAATAAAGCGACCCGGCATTGCTGCCGGGCCGAGTAAGTGTTCACACAACGGGATAAACCCTTATTGTGATCTGCTTCAATTCTTGGCACAAATGTAAGCAACCGGAACTATTCTCACCACCATGAAGAAGATATTAGGCCTGGACCTCGGCACCACCTCCATCGGTTGGGCCGTGATCAACGAAGCGGAACATGTAGGCGAAAAAGCGGAGATCATCCGGACGGGTGTTCGCGTAGTGCCGCTTTCCACGGACGAACAGTCGGACTTTGAAAAAGGGAAGGCACTGTCCACCAATTCCGAGCGCACGCGCATGCGCGGCATGCGGCGGAACCTGGACCGCTATCAGGATCGCAGGGCGCATCTGCTCAAACTGCTTCGCGAGCACGGGCTCCTCAAGGAAAGTTCCGTGTTGGCGGAAACAGGAAAGGGCAGCACGCATTCGCTATGGGCCTTGCGCGCTGCTGCTGCGGAGAAGCCCATTGAACTGGAGCAGTTCGCCAGGGTGTTGCTGACGATCAATAAAAAGCGCGGCTACAAGAGCAACCGCAAGGCAAATGATGAGGATGAGGGACAGGCCATTGATGGCATGTCCGTGGCCAAGGAGCTGTATGACAATGATCTCACATGCGGACAATACGGTATCAAAAGGTTGCTGGCCGGGAAACGCCATATACCTGATTTCTACAGGTCCGACCTTCAAGCCGAACTGGATAAGATCTGGCTCAAGCAACGCGAGTATCATGGCGAACTGTTGAGCTTCGAGCTGAAGGACAAGATCGCAGGCAAGAACCAGAAAACAACGTGGGCCATATTGAAGGAACCATGGGGCCTTGTGGGCGAAAAGCGAAAAACCAAAGGCTTTGAAAAGAAAGTGGAGGACTACCAGTGGCGGGTGGATGCATTGAGCAGGAAGATGGAACTGGAACAATTGGCAGTGGTGTTGCAACAGGTCAACGGTTCGATCTCTTCTTCCAGCGGTCTGCTTGGTGCCATCAGCGACCGCAGTAAACAATTGATGATCAAGGATCAAACGGTGGGCCAGTTCCTCTTTGCCCAGATCCAACGCGACCCACACTCCCGCGTTAAGGGACAAGCCTTTTACCGGCAGGATTACTTGGACGAGTTCGAGCGCATCTGGGAGATGCAGAAGGATGCGCATCCGGAACTCACGCCGGAATTAAAACATGAAGTGCGGGACACCGTGATCTTCTACCAACGCCGTCTCAAATCCCAAAAAGGGCTGCTTGCCGTGTGCGAATTCGAGGGTCGGAAGCAGCCGGTGATCGGCGAGGACGGAAAGCCCGAACTAACCAAGGACGGCAAGCCCAAGATGTGGATGGTGGGACCGAAGGTTTGCCCCAAGGCCTCACCCCTGTTCCAGGAGTTCCGGATCTGGCAAGTGCTCAACAACATCGATCTGATCTATGAAGGTTTGGAAGGCACGGGTGATGAACGGTCGGAGAACGGAATTGTCCGCAGCGGAAAAGTGTGGAGCCTTGGGCCTGAATACAAAGCCCAACTCTTCGCTGTATTGAACAGGACCAAGGAACTCTCAGCGGCAGATGTCCTGAAGGAGCTGAAGCTGAAGCCCAAGGAGTGGAAGGTGAAAAACTTCAAGAAGATCGAGGGCAACCGGACCAACCATAAATACATGGAAGCGTTCGGCGCCATGTTGAAGGTGACCGGGCATGATGATATCGAACTGGATAAACTCACAGCAGAGGAGCAGGTGGAAACCCTGGAGAAGATCCTTGGTGAACTGGGCGTTAACACCGAAATCCTGCACTTCGATGCAAGCCTGACAGGTAAAGCCTTCGAGCAACAACCCGCTTATGCCCTTTGGCATTTGCTTTATTCCTATGAGGGTGACGATTCCCGGACGGGGAATGAAAAACTGATCACCCAGCTTCGGGAGAAATTCGGCTTTGACCGCGATTGTGCGGAAATACTCTGCAAAGTCTCCTTCGAGGACGACCATGGCAGCCTCAGTACACGGGCCATCAAAAAGATCCTACCCTTCCTGAAGGATGGTCTCCAGTATGATGAGGCCTGCGAACAGGCAGGCTACAACCATTCGCACTCCGTGACCGCGGAAGAGAACGAAACGCGTGTATTGATGGATGCCTTGGAGATCCTGTCGCGCAACAGTTTGCGCAATCCCGTGGTGGAAAAGATCCTCAACCAGATGGTCCATGTGGTGAACAAGGTCATCGAGGTGTACGGAAGGCCCGATGAGATCCGCGTGGAATTGGCGCGCGAGTTGAAGAACAGTGCCAAAGAGCGGGAGGAAATGACCAAGGGTATAAGTGCTGCCACCAATGTCCATGACAGCATACGGAAGGAGATCGCCAAGCTCCACCCCTTCAGCACCGGGGTGCGCATCACCCGAAACGACATCATCAAGTACAAGCTGTATCAAGAGCTGAAGGAGAACGGTTACAAGACCTTGTACACAGGCACTCACGTGCCGCTGGAAGAACTCTTCAGCAAGAAATTCGATATCGAGCACATCATCCCCAGAGCACGCTTATTCGACGACTCATTCTCCAATAAGACACTCTGTGTCGCCGAGGTGAACCGCGCTAAGAGCAATGCCACGGCATTGGACTTCATGGAAGTGAAATACGGTGCGGATAGCAATGAAGTGGCCCAATACACGGAACGGGTGGAACGATTTTTCAAAAAGGTGAACCCTGCCAAGTTCAAGAAGCTGATGATGAGGGAATCCGATATCCCGGACGGCTTCATTGAACGCGACCTGCGCAATACTCAGTACATCGCAAAGAAGTCGATGGGGATGCTGCGGCAAGTGGCCCGCACCGTAACGGGCACTACCGGCAAGGTGACCGACAAGCTGCGACAGGACTGGGAGCTGATCAATGTGCTGCAGGAACTCAATTGGCCCAAGTACTTGAAAGCAGGCTTGACCTATTCGGAAACGAACAAGGACGGTGCGATGATCCCGAAGATCAAGGATTGGAGCAAGCGCAACGACCACCGCCACCACGCCATGGATGCGATCGCCGTGGCCTTTACCCGGCCCAGCCACATCCAATACCTCAACCATTTGAACGCCCGCCGTGATGAGGAGCACAAGAAACACGCGGTGATCCAGGCCATCGAGAACAAGGAGACCTACATCGATCCCAAGGGGCGAAGGCGCTTCAAGCCACCCATGCCGTTGGATGAACTGCGCAAGCATGTGAAAGAGCAATTAGAGGGTACCCTCATCAGCTTCAAGGCCAAGAACAAAGTGGTCACGCGCAATGTGAACAAGAGCAAGCGAGCGAAGGGCCATTTCAAAAAAGTGGAACTGACCCCACGCGGACAGCTGCACAAGGAAACGATCTACGGGAAGAAGCAACACTACATCACCAAGCTGGTGAAGGTGGGCCCTGGCTTCACCGAGGACATGATCGCCCAAGTGGCCAAGGCAAGCCACAGGCAAGCCCTGCTGCTCCGGTTCCATGCTGCCGGTGGCGACCCCAAGAAAGCCTTTGGCGGGAAGAACGCCTTGAACAAAAATCCGATTTGGCTCGATGAGCAGCACACGGAAAAGGTGCCGGAAAAAGTGAAGCTGGTGGAGATGGACACGCAATACACCATCCGCAAGAACATCACGCCGGACCTGAAGCTGGAGAAGGTGATCGACGGTAGGGCCAAGCGTTTGCTACAAGAGCGACTGGCTCAATACGGAGGTGATGCCAAGAAGGCCTTCACCAATTTGGAAGAGAACCCGATATGGGTGAACGGGAAGAACGGAGCACAACACAGAACGGTAACCATAACTGGCGTGAGCAATGCGCAAGCGATCCACGTTAAACGGGACTTGCAAGGCCAAGTCATCTTGGATGCCGATGGCAATGAGATACCGACCAGTTTTGTGCAGACCGGCAACAACCACCATGTGGCCATTTACCGGGATGTCGATGGGAATTTACAGGAGAATGTGGTTTCATTCTTTGAAGCGGTGGAACGCAGGCTTCAAGGACAACACATTATCGACCGGGAATACAATCATGAGAACGGTTGGACATTCTTGTTCAGCATGAAGCAGAACGAGATGTTCGTATTTCCCAACGAAACGAGTGGATTCGACCCAAATTCAATTGACCTGAAGGATCCTCGGAATGCAGCGCAGATCGCACCGAATCTATTCCGTGTCCAGAAGATATCGTCAAAGAACTATGTCTTTACTCACCATTTGGAAACGAAAGCGGTAGACGGTGAGTTGTTAAAGACGAAGAAAGAACTCTCGACCGTGACCTATCGCTTCATTCAGAGTACCCCCCCACTGGAAGGCTGTGTAAAAGTCCGAATGGATCATTTGGGCCAAATCCAACATGTTGGTGAATACTGAGCGATGATCAAGCGGACCATCGCCATCATCACACCTTGCCACCTTTCGCTGCGGCAGGAACAGATGCATGTGCGAAGCAAGCTGTTCGAGGATGACACAGGCAAGACCGTGCCCATTGAGGACATGGGCCTGATGCTGATGGAGCACCCGCAGATAACCGTGACCCAAGGACTGCTTGCGAAGCTGATGGAGCATAACGTGGCGGTGGTGAATTGCAATGAGCAGCACCATCCCATCGGCATGCTGCTGAACTTCCAAGGAAACAGTACGCAGACAGAAACCTTCATCGCGCAAGCGGAAGCGGCCAAACCCCTGAAGAAACAACTGTGGCAGCAAGTGGTGAAGGCCAAGGTGGGCAACCAAGCACTGGTCCTAGAGGCGACCGGCCAGAATGCGGGCCGTTTGCAGAAGTTGATGCAGGAAGTGCGCAGTGGTGATGTGGACAACCGCGAAGGGGCTGCCGCCGTGTTCTATTGGCCTCGGATCTTCAGGGACCGTCCTGACTTTTTACGGGGCCGCGATGGTGCATATCCGAACAACCTGCTCAACTACGGCTACGCCATCCTGCGGGCCTTGGTGGCCCGCGCCTTGGTGGGTAGCGGCCTGCATCCCACCCTCGGCCTTTTCCACCGCAACCGCTACAACCCCTTCTGCCTGGCCGATGATCTGATGGAACCGTACCGGCCCATGGTGGACCAAGTGGTGGCGGGTATCATAAGCCAACGCCCACCAGACCGGGAAGAATTGGACCAAGTGGCCAAGATGGCCCTTCTACGGATCCCCACCATGGACGTGATGATGGCCGGCAAGCAACGGCCATTGCTGGTGGCAGCAAGTGAAAGCAGCGCCTCATTGGCCCGCTCCTTCTTAAGTGGCGATGGAAAATTGGCGCTCCCCATGCCCGCATGAGCCATGACCGCTTCAGCGCCTACCGTGTAATGTGGCTGTTCGTAATGTTCGACCTGCCCACGGAGACCAAACGGGACCGCAAGAATGCCTCGCAATTCAGAAAGAAGCTGATCGAGAACGGTTTCACCATGATGCAGTTCTCCATCTACCTGCGTCATTGTGCAAGCAAGGAGAATGCGGAAGTACACCGTAGGCGCGTGCTTGCGTTACTACCCCCGCATGGCATGGTGAACATCCTCGCCGTAACCGACAAGCAATTCGGAGGCATGGAGATCTACCTCAACACCAAACAGATCGAGGAGCTGGAGACGCCCCAGCAACTCGAACTCTTCTGAAAAAGGGGCCGGAGCAGCTTGCTCCAGCCTCTTCCCCTTCCAGAATTCCTTCGGACCGAAATCCCTTGAAACGCCTACCAACACTGGGCTTTAGAACATCGGGTTGGATCAGCTAGGCCCAAAGGAAAGAATTGAAAGCAGATCACAACCGCTGGCATCAACTATGTCACGGGAGGGGTGTTGGATCAGCTAGGCCCAAAGGAAAGAATTGAAAGCAGATCACAACGAACGGGGCGAATACATCCACCTGACCGGAGTTGGATCAGCTAGGCCCAAAGGAAAGAATTGAAAGCAGATCACAACTAGGTCTTTTTTAATGCTGATGGCCTTTTGGTTGGATCAGCTAGGCCCAAAGGAAAGAATTGAAAGCAGATCACAACCGTTCGCTTGTCCTTGTATGGGGCGAGTAGGTTGGATCAGCTAGGCCCAAAGGAAAGAATTGAAAGCAGATCACAGAATGAGCTGGCCACTCGGCCCCCATGAACAGGCGGATGCCTGTTCATGGGGGCCAACCAGCCAACTCAGCCTGCGGCCATGACATATAGGTTTCCAGGACCGCGCTCCGCGCGGGGGTTACCGCTCTGACCTAGTTGGTCAAGACACAAGACCAGAGTTCAAGTATTTCACGGAATGTCATGCTCACAAAGCCACACCGGAGCACAGTCGCTGTAGGTCGAGATGGCCCACTCCTGCATGCCTTGGCCGGATGCGGATGAACAGCCAACGGCCTGCATGCGCCAAAAGCCGAAAGGCCTGAAGCCTGGAGGCTTACCGCAAGCAACGTCCACAAGCCTATGGAGTTTCCAATCCGAATGCTTGAGTACACCGAAAGCCTGGAGCCTCGTTACCAAAGAAAGCCAACCGAAGCCCTCAGCGCTTCTCCAGCACTGCTTCAAGGCTCTTCCACAGCCCTTCCGCAGTGCGGTCCCAGGTGAAGCGCTCCGAGCGGAGAAGACCCGCTTGTGCCAGCCGGGTGCGGAGTTCGGGATCATTCCAGAGTTTTACCATGGCTTCGGCGATGCTTTCCACGTTGAACGGATCGCAGTAGATTGCGGCTTCGCCGGCCACTTCGGGGAGGCTGGTGGCATCGGCGGCAATCACCGGTACGCCGCACTTCATCGCCTCGGCCACCGGAATGCCGAAGCCTTCGAAATAGGAAACGAAGACCAAGGCCAAGGCATCGGCGAGGGTTTCGCGCAGTTGCTGCTGCTCCAGTCTGCCGGTGAAGGTCACTTTGTCGGCGTGGCGCATCTGTTTCCAGGCCGCTTTCATGCGGGCATCCCACCAGAAGGCCTCGCCCACGATCACCAGCCGTGCGTCCGCTTGCCTTTCCGCAAACTGATCGAAGGCTTCCAGCAAGCGTGCGATGTTCTTCCGTGGATGCAAGGAACCGACGCAGACGAAATAGGGCAGGCCGCCGGTCAACCGCTTGCGGGCGATGCCCTTCTCCCCTTCCGCCAGCGGCGCGAACACGGAGCCGATGCCGTTGTACACCACATCGATCTTTTCCGCCGGTATGCCATAGGTCTTGATGATGTCCTGTTTGGAGAATTCCGATACGGTGACGATGCGCGCGGCTTTCTTCGCGAAGCGCGGAAAGCGGTTGCGATAGTAGCGGCTGTATGCGGGTGGAAGGTCCTTGGGGAAGTGCTCGAAGTTGAGGTCGTGGATCACAGGTAGCTGGGGCACGTCGGTACGCAGGCTGAGGTAGCCGTCCGGCGAGAGGAAGATGTCCGCGCGGTGCCTGCGCAGGGCCCGGGGCAATACGCCATCGAACCAGATGCGATAGAGCATGGGATGGCGCGTGGGCGGCGGAAGCACCACAGGCGTCACGTTCGGTCCGTGGACGAACTGCCCTGCGTAGGGCCGATCGAAGAAGTAGATGAACTGGTGCTCCGGATGGGCCGCCGTGATGCGCTTGAGCGTTTCATGCGCGAACCAGCCGATCCCTTCCAGTTTGCCGGGAAGCAGGAGGCGGGTGTTTACGGCGATTCGCATGCCGTAAAGATGAATAACATCCGGAAGTCAGGGATCAATTGGCTGCAAGCTTCCAGCCGCAAGCCGTAAGCTCGGGTCTTCTACACACCAACTTGAACCTGTAGCTCGCAGGCTGACCTCCGTTGCATACAAGCCTCCAGCTTGAATCCGGAAGTCAGGGATCAATTGGCTGCAAGCTTCCAGTCGCAAGCCGTAAGCTCGAGTCTTCTACACACCAACTTGAACCCGTAGCTCGCAGGCTGACCTCCGTTGCATACAAGCCTCCAGCTTGAATCCGGAAGTCAGGGATCAATTGGCTGCAAGCTTCCAGCCGCAAGCCGTAAGCTCGGGTCTTCTACACACCAACTTGAACCCGCAGCTCGCAGGCTGACCTCCGTTGCGTTCAAGCCTCCAGCTTGAGCTTGGGTTGGATACTATCCGCTATTTTCGAAAAAACAAAACCCATGAAAGATTTCAAGAAACACATAGTATGGCAAAAGTCCATGAACCTGACCGATCTTGTCTTTGATCTTTATGAAGGGCTACCATGGCATCAAGTGTCAGAGTTGAAGCGGCAGGCAACCCGGTCCGCCATCTCCATCCCGTCGAACATTGCGGAGGGCAATTCACGCCGGAGTGAAAAGGACAAGCATCGCTTCATGGAGATCGCATTGGGTTCCTCCCTTGAACTCGAGACCCGGACATTGATCCTTCAGCGCAGACATTGGGCTCCGCAGGATGAAACAGTACAAGTGCTCCGTTCCATCGAGGAACAACAAAAAATGCTGCAATCCTTCATGAATAAGCTGAAGGTATAGACGCAGATCAGCTTGAAGCTTGCAGCTCTGGGGCTTGGAGCTTGAATTTTGTGAGCGACCTTTCGGCCCCTGCATGCAACGCACATTCCTCACCAACCTGGCCCTTGTGCTGGCGCTGAACCTGTTGGTGAAGCCGTTCTACATCTTCGGCATCGACGCGGAGGTGCAGGTGCGTGCGGGCACTGCCGCCTACGGTGGTTATGCGGCTTTGCTGAGCCTGAGCTTTTTGCTGAACATCCTGCTGGACCTCGGGATCACCAATTGGAATACCCGGAACATCGCGCAGCACACGCAGCTGATGCGCAAGCATGTGAGCGGCATCATCGCGGCGCGCTCGTTGCTGGCGGTGCTTTATTCGGTGGGGATCTTCCTGGCAGCTTGGATCTTGGGCTACCGCGGCGGGCAGTTGGAGCTGCTCGCGATCCTGGTGCTGAACCAAGTGCTGGTCTCCACCATTCTCTATTTGCGGTCGAACATTGCGGGTTCGCAGCGCTTTGCACAGGATAGCCTGCTTTCCGTGCTGGACCGGGTGCTGCTGATCGGCATCTGCGCTTGGCTGCTCTGGGGCCGTGTGTATTCGGGACCGTTCCCGATCGAATGGTTCGCTTGGGCGCAAACGGCTGCTTATGGAACCACGGCCGTGATCGCCTTGATCATGGTGGCACACCGTGCGGGAGGGCTGCGGCCACGCTGGGACCGCGCGTTCACCTTCAGCATCCTTCGCCAGAGCTTTCCCTTCGCCCTGCTGGTGCTGCTGATGAGCTTCTACTACCGCACCGACTCGGTGATGCTGGAACGGATGCTGCCCGACGGCGACCTCCAAGCGGGCATTTACGCGCAGGGCTTCCGCTTCTTCGAGGCGTTCAATATGCTGGGCTTCCTCTTCGCCGGTCTGCTGTTGCCGATGTACAGCCGCATGCTGAAGAACAAGGAGGATGTGGGCCCGCTGACGGGCTTGGCATTGCGCTTGGTGCTGGCGGGAACACTGGCAGTGGCCGTGATCGGAAGCTTCTACGCCAAGGCCGTGATGGACCTGCGCTATACGGAGCACACGGACCTTTCCGCCCCGGCCTTCGCGGTGCTGATCTGGTGCTTTGTCGGGGTCTGCATCACCTACATCTTCGGCACGTTGCTTACGGCCAGCGGCGACCTGAGGACCTTGAACAAGCTGGCCGCGGGCGGAATGGTGCTGAACATCGGCCTGAACCTGGTGCTCATTCCGCAATTCCATGCGTACGGTGCGGCCCTGGCCAGCCTGATCACGCAAGGGGCGATGGCGGTTGCGCAAATGGTGGTGGCCGCTCGCCGGTATTCCCTCTCGTCCAAGCTGCGGGACGTGCTGGGGCTGGGTGCCTACCTCGGGGTACTTTTGGGCGCTGCATTTGCCCTCCGGGAGGCGGGGGCGGAACTCCTGATCGCCGCGCCGGCACTGGCGGCGATAGCCGCTGCGGGGGCCTTGGCCACCGGGCTGGTACCCGTCCGCGGGCTGCGTTCGCTCTTGCCTCTGCGGAATCAGGGCTGAACGGGCTACTTTTGCCGACCGTTTCTCAACGGGGAACAGCACATGGCGTACGGAGCAGAACAGAATGGAGACCACTCGTTCCATCTCGCCATTTTTCTATGGCGGAGGCGGCGGTTCATCCTGGGCATGGCCCTTCTGGGCCTGGTGGGCGGCATTGTGGCGACGCTGGCCATGACACCGCTGTACCGGAGCGAGGTGATCCTCTTCCCCGCCATCACCAACAGTGTTTCAAAGGCCCTATTGAGCGAGCAATCCACCGGGCGGGATGACATTCTCGCCTTGGGTGACGAGGAGGATGCCGAGCAGCTGCTGCAGATCCTCAACTCGGACCAAGTGCGCGAGCGCACTTCGGAGCGCTTCAACCTGATGAAGGTGTACCGGATCGACCCGGAGGGGAAGCACAAGAACTCCAAACTGCGGGATGCCTACGAAAACCACGTGAAGTTCGTGTACACCAAGTTCGGCAGCGTGCGGGTGGAAGTGCTGGACGCGGACCCGCAACGCGCTGCGGACATGGCCAACTTCATGAGCGCCCAAGTGGACAGTGTGTGGAACGAAATGGCGCACGAACGTGCCCTCAAGGGGTACCGGATCGTGCAGGAGAACGTGGATGCGCTCACCTGGGAGATCCAGCAGATCGGGGATAGCATGGCGGTGCTGCGCTCCCTCGGGGTGCAGGATTACCACACCCAGGCGGAGCGCTTCAACGAATACCTCGGTGCCGCGATCGTGAAGGGTGACCAACGCGCGATCAACGAATTTGAACGGCGCTTCGCGGTCCTGGCCGAGCACGGGGGGGAGTATGTTACCTTGCAGGACAAGCAATTCAACGAGATGAAGCGGCTGAGCATGCTACGGATGAAGCTGGAGCAGGCCAAGGCCGACCTGGGCAGTGACCTGCCGCACAAGTTCACGGTGAACCGCGCCTTCCCTGCCGATCGCAGGAGTTACCCGATCTGGTGGCTGGTGATCACCTTGAGCACATTCGGCACGCTGGTGCTGGCCTTGTTGCTGATCGTGGCACAGGAAAACCTCCGAATTATCCGTCATATCCGAACGACCCATGGATGAACAAATGAGCTTCACACGAACGATCTCGGTAGTCCGGCGGCACTGGCGCACCTTCATGGTGGTGGGCGTGCTGGCCGTGGTGCTCTCCGCCCTGTTCAGTGGTCCGCGCTTCATCAAGCCGCGATACCGGTCGCAAGCCGTGGTGTATCCGGTGAACCTGAACAGCTACTCCATTGAGACCCGGGCGGACCAGCTGCTCCAATTGCTGGAGAGCAACTCCATCCGCGACAGCATCATCGCCAAGTACCGGCTTGCGGAACACTACCGGATGGATACCACCTTCCGTGGCGATCGCAATGCGCTGTACAACATGTACAAGGAGCGCGTCACCATCGAAAAGACCCTCTACGAAAGCGTCAATATCAAGGTGACAGACGAAGACCCGGTGATGGCCCGGGACATGGTGATGGACATCCTGGACCAGACCAATCTTCTGGCCCGCCGGCTCCAACGCGCAAACTCCGGGGAATTGCTGACGATCATTCGGCAAGGCCTTGCCAGCACCCGCTACAGGATGGACAGCGTGGAGAACCGGTTGAACCAATTGCGCCAAGGCAGCGGCCTCCTCGACTACGGCACACAAACCAAGGAACTGACCAAGGGATACATGAAGACGATCGCCGGCAACGGAAGCAAGGCCCAGAAAGAGGAGATCGCCGGCATGCTCCATGCACTGGAACAAAGCGGGGGCGAATTCCAGCGGCTGACCCACATGAACTATATGCTGATCGACGAGTTCGGCAGGAAACAGGCCGAGGAGCGCCAGGCCCTGATGGACGTCTCCAAGGAGCTTACCTATACCAACATGGTCGTCTATCCGGAGGTGTCCGACAAGAAGGTCTACCCGGTCCGCTGGCTGATCGTGCTGGCATCCACGGCCATGGCCTTGTTGCTCTGCTACATCCTCATCTTCCTTCGTGACCAACTACGCGGAGCGGGACCTGCCGCAGCGCGAGACTGACCCATGGTACGAGCGCTCAAGAGCAATTGGATACCCGCCGTGTGCGTGGTGTTCGTGCTGTTGAACACCGTGCTCACCATCAAGGAGATCTATTGGCTGAACCTGCTCCCGGTGGTGCTGTTGACCGGCTGGGCGCTGGTGGTCGCCGCGGACAAGGTGCTGCTGTTCATCGTCTTCGCCACTCCCCTCTCGATCAACCTGGAGGAACTGGAGCTGGGCGGAATAGGCGTGGCCCTCCCCACGGAACCCTTGATGGTGGCGCTGATGCTGCTGTTCCTCCTGAAGTTGACCTTGGAGGGAGGCGTCATCGACCCCAAGGTGTGGAGGCACCCGGTCACCATCGCCATCATCGCACAACTGGTCTGGATGGCCATCTGCGTGATGCCCAGCAGCATGCCGGTGGTCTCCTTCAAGTTCCTCCTGGCCCGGCTGTGGTTCGTCAGTACCATGTACTTCATGGCCACGCGGCTCTTCCGGGACCCGCGCAATATGCACCGGTTCTTCTGGGTGTTCCTCTCCGGTTTGTCCATTGTGGTGGCCTACACCTTGATCCAACATGCCCGCTATGATTTCGCCGAGGATCCCGCGCACTGGGTGATGTACCCGTTCTTCAAGGACCACACGGCATACGGGGCCATCATCGCGTTCTTCCTGCCGTTCGCGGTAACGGCCGTTGCCCTGCCCGGCTACTCCCGTACCCGTCGAGGCGTGGCGTTGTTCCTCCTCGTCCTGCTGACCACCGGCATCCTGTTCTCCTATACCCGTGCAGCATGGGTGGGGGTGGTGGGTGCCCTGGGGGTCTTCATCGTCATGCGCTTGCGCATCCCCGCCTGGGCCATCGGGCTGGTGGTGGTGGTCTCGGGCACGGTGGCCATGGCCAATCTGGACCGCATCACGATCGCGCTGGAGCACAACCGTACCGAGAGCAATGACGACCTGGCCAAGCACGTGAGCTCCATCAGCAATATCCGCTCCGACGCCAGCAATCTCGAACGCATCAACCGCTGGAATTCCGCACTGCGGATGTTCGAGGAGAAGCCCGTTACCGGCTGGGGCCCGGGCACCTACATGTTCCAATACGCCCCGTTCCAAGCAGCGCGCGACCGAACGGTCATCAGCACCAACTTCGGCCTCAACGGCAATTCGCACAGCGAGTACCTGGGCCCCTTGGCCGAACAAGGCCTCCCGGGGATGGTCCTGGTGCTGCTCGTGATCGGCACCATCACCTGGACCGCCTTGCGCCTGTGGTCAAAGCTGCCCGATGGCGTGGACCGGCGGCTTGTCGGGGCTGCCTTTCTGGGGCTGGTCACCTACTTCGTCCATGGCTTCCTGAACAATTACCTCGATCTGGACAAGGCGAGCGTACCCTTCTGGGGCTTCGCCGCCATGATCGTGGTGCTGGACCTGAAGTACCGGGGGAAGGCAGCTGGAGCAGAGGTCATTGAATAGCTGTCAGTTGTCGGGGCGCGAGCTGCTGGCGCGCATTGCCGACGCTCGCGTGCCGCGCGTGTCGGCAATGCCCTCTGTATGCGCTCGCGTGCCGCGAGCGCATACAGAGGACCCCGAGACACTCCTGACAACTGGCAACGGACAACTGTCCCCTCAGAGAAACCGACAGGTGAGCAAGGCGATATCGTCCAAGTAGGGCAGGCCGCTGCGGTGGTTCTCAAAAGTGGCGATGAGCGCATCGTTGATGGCCTGCGGGCCGGCGCCCGAGAGCAGTTCCAAGGTCTTCCGCACCGGCTGCGTCTCGAACGCGGTACCTTGGGCATCCTCCTGTTCCACCAGGCCATCGGTATAGCAGAGCAGGACGCTGTTCCTCACCTCCGATCGCCCCACCTGCACGAAGGGGAGCTCCGGAAGCATGCCCAGGGCGATGGCCCCGTCATTGAGCTCCTCCACCTTTCCGCCCCGCTTGGCCAACATGGGCGGGTTATGTCCCGCGTTCACGTACTCCATGGTGCCCTCGGCCAGGTTCACCCGGCCGATGAACAAGGTGATGAAACGCTCGCCCCGTGCACGCTCGAGCACGTTGGCGTTCAGCTCCCGCACCAGGCGGTCCAAGGGTCCCCTTTCCCGCTGGACCGAGGCCCGCAGCGTGGCTTGGAAGTTGGACATCAACAGCGCCGCCGCGATCCCCTTGCCGCTTACGTCCGCCACGCAGAGCACCAGTTCGTCGGGACCCGTGCGGATCACGTCATAGTAATCGCCGCCCACCTGGCGGTGCGGCTGGTACCAAGCGGCGGCCTGGACGCGCTCATCGTTCGGCAGGTCCTTCGGCACCAGCATCATCTGCATGTCCGCGGCCAGTTCCAGCTCCCGCCGATCGCGCTCCTGGGCCAAGGCCCGTACGGCGAACCGCTTGTTC
The DNA here is from genome assembly GCA_019912395.1 of Flavobacteriales bacterium. Lineage (GTDB taxonomy): Bacteria > Bacteroidota > Bacteroidia > Flavobacteriales_F > PHOS-HE28 > PHOS-HE28. The sequence continues at coordinate 90,122 of JAIOIH010000031.1, forward strand.
TCCAACGCCACCGCGATCAGGTTCGTGAGGGTCTGGAAAAAGTTGAGGTGCTTCACCGTGGGGCTCATGCGGTGCTCATCATCATCGAGGTCGCCGATGAGCAGCAGGGCCAGGGCACGCTCCTCATGGAACACGGGAATGGCGATATCAAAGCGCCCCAGCCCTTGGCCATCCTCCGAGCCCACGAACTGGATGTCGCGGCAGTTCTCCATCAAGGCCTCCACGTCCGGCACTTCATCCACACCCCCGTCGTTGAGGGCCTGCACGCATTCCCACTTCTCCACTTTTTCGAAATACATCAGGCGCGTCACCCCCAGTTCATCGTGCATGATCCCGGCATACAACTTCAGCAGCTCGGCCTTTTCCTCGTTGTTGTTGATCGCCTTGGTGATGTCCAACAGCGCCCGCAATTGGAACTCCTTCAAGTTCAATCGCTCCGTCAATCGCTTCAACCGGGGCATGCGCTCAACCTTTCCAGTTCTTGACCAGTTCCGGCAATCGGCCGAGGCTGGCCACCTCCCGCATCTTCTGTTTCCATTCGCCGGCAGGGGAACCGAAGTAGGTCTTCCCTCCTTCCAGGTCACCGATGAGCCCGCTTTGGCCCAGCACCGTGGCACCATCGCCGATGGTGAGCTTGCTGGGCACGCCCACTTGGCCCCAGAGCGTGACGTTATCGCCGATGACGCAAGCTCCCGATATGCCCACTTGGGCAGCGATCAGGCAGTGCTTGCCGATCAGGGTGTCGTGGCCGATCTGCACGTGGTTGTCGATCTTCGTTCCCGCCCCGATGCGCGTATCGGCACTTACCCCGCGATCGATGCTGGTGAGCGCACCGATCTCCACATCATCCTCGATCACGGTGGATCCCGCGGTCACCATCTTCTCATAGCCGCCCGTGCGCTTCTTGTAGTAGAAGCCGTCCCCCCCGAGCACGGCGTTGGCATGCACGATCACCCGGTCGCCAATGGTGGTGTTCGGATAGATCACCACCCCGGGCATGATGGTGCATCCGTTGCCAATGTTGACATTGGTGCCGATGACGACCGAAGGATGCACCACGGTGTCCTCCCCGATGGCCGGCAGTTCCGAGGTCCATGCGAACGGGGTCATGAACCGGCGGACCAAGGTGTTGTAATCCGCGCAGGGATCGTTGCTGACGAGGATGGCCTTTCCCTCGGGGATCTCCACGTCCGCCTTGTCGATCAGGATGGTGGTGGCCGCGCTGTGGAGCGCCTTGGCGTAGTACTTGGGGTGGTCCACGAACACCAGGTCGCCGGGGCGCACACGGTTGATCTCGTTGATGCCGGTAACAAGCCGCTGGACATGGCCCAAGGCCTTGGCCTCAATGATCGCCGCCAAGCTGGCGGCCGTCTGTGGTTCCTTCAACTCCATGCTCTAGTGGTGGGGCCGGGCAAAGCGAATGAGCTGCCGCCTAGGACAAAGGTAGCCGGGAGCACCAAAGGGGATGCCGAGCGGTTTTGAACCACGGACCGTGCTTCCTCAGAAAGACGAGCGCCGCCCTTCGACCCGCTCAGGGCAGATCAGGCGCGAGCCGATCGAGCACCGTGGGTACCGATCACTTCTTCACCCGGTCCATGTAGGCTCCGGACTCGGTGTCGATCCGTACCACGGTCCCGATCTCCACGAAGGAAGGGACCTGCACTTCCTGGCCTGTCTCCAACGTGGCGGCCTTCATCACCTTGTTGCTGGTATCGCCCTTCACGGCGGTCTCGGTGTAGGTCACCTCCAGTTCCACCACCTTGGGCGGCCGGGCCATGATGGGCACATCGCTCTCGAAGCCCACCTGCATCATCATCTCTTCCTTCATCAGGCCCATGGCATCGCCAAAGAGCGCTACGGGCACGTGGATCTGCTCATAGGAAGAGGGATCCATGCAGACCAGGAACTCCCCTTCGCGGTAGAGGTACTGCATATCGCGGACCTCCACGCGGAGCAGCTCCATGTTCTCACCGCTGCGGAAGCGATGCTCGTTGAGCTTCCCGGTGCGCAGGTTGCGCATTTTCGCCTGGTAGAAGGCGCGCAAGTTCCCCGGCGTGCGGTGCTGCCATTCCATGATCTGGCAGATGTCGTCGTTGAAGCGGATGTAGGAGCCGATGCTGATGTCGCCGGTGTTGGCCATGGGAAGGAAAATTGGGGCGCGAAGGTAGGGTTTGCGGGGAATGCGGTACAGAACTCCTTCATGCATCGCAGATATCGCGTAGAGTGGGCCTGATCGGACGATCAGAACATCAGATGATCAGATGATGGAATGCCTTTGAGGCGACTGACCGGTCCTGGAAATCACCAGGACTGTCTGTGCGATGCGCATCTTTGAGCCATGCTGAAATTAAAGATCATCCTCGCCAGCACGCGCCAAGGACGTAAGGGCCCCGCAGTGGCCCAATGGATCGTGGAGGCCGCAAAGGCGCACGGTGCATTTGATGTGGAATTGCTGGATCTCGCGGAGGTCAACCTGCCCTTCATGGACGAGCCCAACCACCCCCGGCTGAAGCAGTACACGCACGCCCACACCAAGGCGTGGAGCGCTACGATCGAGAGCGCCGATGCCTTCATCTTCGTGATGCCTGAGTACAATTTTGGCTATACCGCTCCCTTGAAGAATGCCTTGGATTTCGTTTTCCAGGAATGGAGGAATAAGCCCGTTGGGTTAGTGAGTTACGGAGGAGTGAGCGGCGGCTTGCGGGCCACGCAGTTGTTGAAGCCGGTGCTTACAGCCGTTCAACTGACGGTTGCGGGTGAGGTCCCTATCCCCTTCTTCGCCAATTTCATCGGGGAGGACGGGGTCTTCACTCCGAATGAGATACTGACGAAGGCTGCCACGGGAATGTTCGGCGGGATCGAGCGGTGGGCAAAGGTGTTGGAGCCGTTGCGGTAGGGCGCTGGTCGCGCCGGGGGCGCAACAGTTCAATGGGCTCAGGGAAGCCAAGCGTTGACCTCGAATGGTCCGATACGTATCGGACCGCGCTGCAAGCGCGGACCAGTGGTGCAATGCAATTGACGGGGCCTTGCTGACACTCGCGACACGCGAGCGTCAGCAAGGCGAGGGACAAGCCAAAACACACGGAACGACGAGTCCGACCTGACAACGGACAACGGACATCTACTATTTCACTTCCACCTTCCGATCTCCACCGACGCCGTACATGCAAAGGTCTCCTCCGCTTGGCGGTTGCTGGCCACCAGTAGGGTACGCTGGTCCAGATGGTCCATGAGCAGGCTGCGGAACCAGGTGATGCCTTCGGCATCGAGGTTGGTGGCCGGCTCGTCCAGGAGCAGTAGCGGGGTGTCGCTGAGGATCGCCAATGCCAGTTTCAGCCGCTGCTTCATGCCGCTGCTGAAGTTGCTCACGGGTTTTGCCATGTGCGGCTCCAGGTAGGCTGCCTCGGCCACGTCCGGCACGGCGATGCCCGGCCGGAAGGGCTTGAACCGGGCGTGCATGGCCAAGGTCTCTTCCAGGGAAAGATCGTCGTAGAGATCGAGGTAGGGCGCGGCGATGCTGACCAGGCGGTACACGTCCTCCTGATCGATCCTTCGGCCTGCCCGTGCATGTTCCACGGTTCCCCGGGTGGGTACGTAGGCCCCGGCCACCACTTGGAGCAAGGTGCTTTTGCCACTTCCGTTGGGACCGAGCACGGCGGTGCGGCTGCCGGCCTCGAACAGATGGTCCACCCCGGTGAAGACCTGCTCCCGGGAGAATTGCTTGGCCACGTTGGTCAGTGTGACGCGCAGGCCAGCTCCGGGCGATGAAAGGGGGTCCGGCATTCCGGGCAGGGTCACTCGGTAAGTCCCCGCATGATCCCTTTCGGGCTGTTGCGGATGAAATCCACGATCAGCGCACGCTCCGGCGAGTCCTTGAACTGCTGCTCCACGTTCTGCACGGCGCGTTCCAGGTTGGTGTTGCGCACGAAGATCTCGCGGTAGATGTCCTCGATGCGTGTCACGGCATCATCCGCAAAGCCCCGGCGGCGCAGGCCCACCACGTTCACGCCCACGAAGCTCAACGGCTCGCGTGCGGCCTTGACGTAAGGGGGTATGTTCTTGCGCACCAGCGAGGCACCCGCGATGAAACTGTGCGCACCGATCTGGATGAACTGCTGCACGGCCACGTTCCCTTCCAGGATGGCCCAGTCGTCGATGGTGACATGCCCCGCGAGGTTCACGCTGTTGGCGATCACCACGTTATCGCCCACCAGGCAATCGTGCGCCAAGTGGACGTATGCCATCAGCAGGCTGTTGCTGCCAACGGCGGTGCGATGGCGGTCCGAGGTGCCCCGATTGATGGTGACGCATTCGCGGATGGTGGTGTGGTCGCCCACCTCCGCGGTGGTCTTCTCCCCGGCGAACTTCAGGTCCTGTGGAATGGCGCTGACCACCGCTCCGGGGAAGATGCGGCAGTGCTTGCCGATCCGGGCACCGTCCATGATGGTGGTATTGGGACCGATCCACGTGCCGTCGCCGATGGTGACATCGGCCGCAATGAAAGTGAACGGTTCGATCACCACATCCTTCCCGATCCGGGCATCCGGGTGTACGGAGGCCAGCTTGGAAATGCTCATGCGTTGGTAGTTGCCTTGGTGGGTGCGGGGTCCGCTTCGCCCTCGGAAACCTTGTCGCGGGCTATTTGTGCCATCATCACCGCCTCCACGGCCGGTAGGCCGTTCACGTAGCCGATGCCCTTCATGTGTACGATGCCGCGCCTGATCGGGGTGATCAGCTCCAGGCGGAACACCAGGGTGTCGCCGGGGACCACCTTGCGCCGGTAGCGCACCCCGTCGGTCTTCAGGAAATAGGTGGTGTAATGCTCCGGATCGGGCACTTGGCTCAGGGCGAAGATGCCTCCCACCTGCGCCATGGCCTCCACCTGCAGCACACCGGGCATCACCGGATTGTCCGGAAAGTGGCCCGTGAAGTGCGGTTCGTTCATCGTCACGTTCTTCACCCCCACGATGCTGGTGGCGTCCATGGTAAGCACCTTGTCCACCAGCAGGAACGGATAGCGGTGGGGAAGCATCCTGGTGATGGCGTTGATGTCGAACAGCGGCTCCACCCCCAGGTCGAAGAACATCCGGGGGTCCTTTTCCTCCTCCCTGATCTTGTCCTTGATGCGCTTGGCGAAGCTGGTATTGCCGAAGTGGCCCGGGCGCGCGGCGAGGATATGCCCCTTGATGGGCCGCCCCACCAGCGCCAGATCGCCTACGATATCGAGCAGCTTGTGCCGTGCGGGTTCGTTGAGGAATTTCAGGTCGGTGGTATTGAGCACTCCGTTTCGGCGGATCTCCACGTCCTGGTATTCGCGGCCGATGCTCTTTGCCAGGGCCTTGAGGTCCTCCTTGGTGATGTCCTCGCGGTCCTCCAGCACGATGGCATTGTCCAGGTCGCCGCCCTTGATCAGCCCGGCCTTGGCCAGTTGCTCGATCTCGCGGAGGAAGACGAAGGTGCGGCAGGGCGCGATCTCCGTTCGGAACTCGCCGCTGTTGTACATGCTGGCATGCTGGGTGCCGAGCACGGGGCTGTTGTAGTCCACCATCACGGTAAGGCGGAACTCGCCCCCCGGCGCGGGCACGCCGAGCATCTCGGTGCCGCGCTCCTCGGTCTCGAACCAGATCGGCTCCTTCAGCACCCACCAGTTGCGCGGCGCGTCCTGTTCCTCAAGCCCCGCCTTGTCAATGGCCTTCACGAATTCCATGGCACTGCCGTCCATGATGGGCACCTCGGCACTATCGATCTGGATCAGGCAGTTGTCCACGCCCAGTGCGTACAGTGCTGCCAGTACATGTTCGGTGGTGTTCACCTTCACATCGCCCTTGCCGAGCGTGGTGCCGCGGGCAGTGCTCACCACCAGGTCAGCATCGGCATCGATCACCGGTTGCCCCTCCAGATCGGTCCGTTGGAACTTCAGCCCATGCCCCGCCGGTGCTGGACATAGCGTGAGGGTGACCGGTTCGCCGGTGTGCAGGCCCACGCCCTTCACCACCGCTTTTCCCTTCAGGGTATGTTGCTTGTCGCTCATTGCTTGTTGTTCTCAACCTCGGGGGCTGAAGGGGAAGCTTCGCCGTGTCCGGTCGCCGCATCACCCTCTATGTTCCTTTCCAATTGGTCCAGGCGATGCTTCATCTCCGGCAGGTTGCGGAACAGCACGTAGCTGCGCTTGTACTCGCCGATGGTGAACGCGGGCGAACCCTGCACCACCGCATCGTCCGGAATGTTGGAGCCGATGCCGCTCTGCGCCGCGATCTTCACCCGGTCGCCGATGTGCAGGTGACCGGCGATGCCCACCTGCCCGCCGATCAGGCAATGGCTGCCCACATGCGTGCTGCCGGCGATGCCCGTCTGCGCCACCACGAGCGTGTGCGCTCCGATCTCCACGTTGTGGCCCACCTGGATCAGGTTGTCCAGCTTGGCCCCCTTGCGGATGATGGTGTGGCCCAGGGTCGCGCGGTCAACGGTGGTGTTGGCCCCGATCTCCACATCGTCCTCGATGATGACATTTCCGATCTGGGCCATTTTCTCCTGCTCTCCCTTCCCATTGGGAATGAAGCCGAAACCGTCGGCACCGATCACCACGCCGCTGTGCAGCACGCAGTGTGCGCCGATCACGCAATTGGCATGCACCTTTACCCCGGCATGGATGCGGCATCCCTTGCCGATGCGCACGCCCTCCCCGATATAGCAATTGGGAAAGATCTTCACGTCCTCGCCCACCACCGCGCCTTCGCTGATGTAACTGAAGGCACCCACGTAGACATCGATGGCCAGCTTGGCACGCGGGCTCACGAAGCTGGGCTGTTCCACGCCTACCATGTCGAAGCGTTGCGCCTCGTGGATCTCCAGCAAGCGGGCAAAGGCCGCGCGCGGATCGTCCACGCGCAACAGGGTGAGATGCTTCGGGATGGCCTTGGAAGGCTGGAAATCGCGGCCCACGATCACCACGCTTGCCGCAGTGGAGTACACATGCTCAGTGTAGATCGGGTTGGCCAAAAAGGTCAGGGTGCCCGAGCGGCCCTCCTCGATCTTCGCCACATCATGCACCAGAACCTGCGCATTGCCGTCCACCTCCCCATGGAGGAATTCGGCGATCTGTCCTGCGGTGAATTGCATGCCATTGCCGCGTTGGTCAGATCCAATGCGGATCCGCGAAGATAGGTGCCCCGGCCTTCCAATGTGCGGACCCGACCACGGGAACCAATGTGCGGCCCGACTACGGGAACCGGAAGAAGAAGAAGTGGACGGCCACCCATGCTGGCGGAAGTCCCGGTGCATGGCCCAAGGTGCTGCGCGAACTGTCCTCCACGCGCCCTTCCTTATTGATGTAGCCCACCGTACTGCGCGAGCTGTTCTCCACCCGCCAGGTATCCCCGCTGCGTTGCACGTAACCCACGGTGGAACGCGAGGAGTTCTCGATCGCGAACCCGTCATCGCCCCTGGCGTTGATGTAGCCTATGGTGCTGCGCGAGGAGTTCTCGATAGCCCATCCGGAGCCGCGTTCCGCGATGTAGCCCACCGTGGAGCGCGAACTGTTCTCGATACGGCCATCGGCGTTCAAGTAGCCGATGGTGCTGCGCGAGGAATTCTCGATCCGTTGGGCCGTGGCACAGCACAAGGCCCCGAGCACGGCCAGCAGGACGGAAAGGGAACGCAAGGACATCCGGGGCCTATTGGGCGACAGCCACGCTGTCCGCCGAGGTCGGGGCATCCATGCCGTCATCAGCCATGCCCTGACGGCCCATGGCCCTTTCGCCCTTCATGTTGCAGCATTTGCCCTTCTTTCCGTGCATGCCGCGATCGCCCCTCATGCCCTCATGCATGCAAGCCTCACCGCGCATTCCGCCGGGACCGCAATTGTCCGTGCCGCAGCTGCCGCACATGCGCCCCAGAATGAAGCCCAGAATGCCGAAGATGAGACTGAAGAGGAGGATCTTGGCCCAGTTGCCGTTCATGTTGATCGTGTTTATCCCGCGAAGGTAACCGCTTCTATCGCAGGGGCACCGAAACCTTCGTTCTGTCCCATGCCAGGACCAATGTGGGAACCTCGGCATCCTCCACGCTGATGGTGAATTGCTCCACCACCTCCGGCAGCACCTCCACTGGCACGGTCACCTCCACGGCATCCTCCGCCGGGTCCCTGCTGGCGACACCGTCCATGTTCACCCCCCAGTTGTACATCCTTTTGTTGAAGAAGACCTGCCAGCTATCGGCATGCGGAACCGTCCACAAGGTGTACTTGCCCGCAGGCAGCAGCTTCCCGCCGATGGAAAGGTCCTGGTTCGTGGTGAAGGTGGTGGCCTCGTTCGCGCCGGTGCGCCACACTTCATCGTAGGGTACGAGACCACCGAAAATGACCCGGCCCTTCTTGTAGGGGCGGTTATGGAAGACATCGATCTTCAGGTCCCCATTCGCATAGGCCACGGTGCCTTCCGGGCTCGCCTTCTTGGTCTGGTGCTGCATCACCTTGAAACCTGCGAAACCAAGCACCAACAAGGCACCAATGATGATGAGGAACCATTTCAGCACTTTCATCTTGAGGGAAAGTTGGATGGTGAAGTTACGGAGGTTGCCGAGGAACGAATGGAACACCCGATCATTTCCTCCATGTTCCGATCGTCGATCACAGGGAAATTTCGCGCCGATCACCGACATTCGCTCCCGACCCGCCCCCCATGCTCCGACCAATGACCCTCGCCTTCGCCCTGATCGCGTTCATCGGCGCGCAGGCCCAATGCTCCACCTGCACCATCGACTTCTCATGCGGTGCGGTACCGGCCCATCCCACGCTCTGCCCCTTGCAACCCGCTGATGCCATCGCGGGGCAGGCCTATGAGAGCGACATCACCTTCTGGATGCCGACGAATTTCACCGATCCCGGCACCGGCATGAACGTGGACTTCCTGCAGATGACGATCACCGGCGTCACCGGCCTGCCCTTCGGTATGCAGCTGACGACCAATGACCCGCTGGGGATCTACTACCCGCCACAGAACCAGTTCGGTTGCGCCCGGCTGTGCGGCACGCCCATCGGCAGCGGCACGTACACCGTGGCGATCAACATCATCGCGCAGGTGGAGGCGAGCGGCTTCACGCTGAACGTGCCGCAGACCTTCGGCATCACCCTGGTGGTACAGCCCGGTACCGGTGGGAACAACAGCTTTTCCTTCACCCCCGCGAGCGGCTGTGGCAACGCGGAGGTGCAATTCAGCGCCTTGCTGGACGGCGGCGCATCACCCACCACCTACGCTTGGGACTTCGGCAACGGCGGCACCAGCGACCTCGTGGAGCCTATCACGAACTATGATGCGCCGGGCGATTATCCGGTCTCGCTCACCACCACGATCGGCGGCTTCGTCCTCACGGACGTGGTGCTCGGCGGCGTGAGCGACAACTGGTGCGGCGACGTGGAGGAACCCAGCCTCTTCGGGGCCTGCACGGGGGCCCCCGACCTCTACTTCGTGCTCACCGACGGCAGCGGCAACAGCTTCACCAGCAGCAGCGGAAGCAACAGCACGAACCGGACCTGGAACAACGTGGACCGACTGATGGATGCCCCGCCCTACTCCATCCAGTTCTTCGATGAGGACGTCGTGAGCCAGGACGATGACCTCGGCACCTTCAACATCCCTTCAGGCAGCAACGGCAACGTGCCCTTCGCCTTGGGCAATGGCACCTACGGCAGCCTCACCATCGCATTACAGCCGCAGCAGGTCTTCACGGACAGCGACACCGTGCGCGTATTTCCGGCCCCGCAGCTCACCACGACATACGACACGGCCAGCGCCACCCTTTGCGCCACGGACACCCTGCAGCTCGTCTACACCTGGTTCAACGACGGCGACACCATCCACGGCGTGAACGGCCCGTGCGTGCAGGCGGACAGCACTGGAGCCTGGTGGGGAGTTGCCACGAACGCATACGGTTGCACCGCGAGCAGCGACACCATCGTGGTGTGCCCATCCGTCACGATCGAGGCCAATGGAACCGTATTGCTGGTGCAAGGCGATTTTGCGAGCTATGCGTGGAGCTTGAACGGCACGCCCATCCCCGGCGCGGACGACCCCTTCCTCGTGGCCGCCACCGGCGGGCAGTACAGCGTGACGGTGACCACCGCGCTGGGCTGCGTGCTCAGTGACAGCCATGTCCTGGTCATCACCGGGACCACGGAGCTGGCCGAAGTGGGAACCCTCCGGATCTACCCCAACCCGAACCGTGGCCGGTTCACGCTGGAGCTCCCCCCGGATGCATCACCCAACGCCCGGATCGTTGTCATGGACCCTGCAGGCCGCTTGTGCCATACCGCGAAAAGGGGTCCGGGCATGATCCAGCGGATCGCCCTGCCAACATCGGCGACCGGGCGTTACCTCGTGATCGTGGAAAGTGAGGAACATAGACTGACATCCACGGTGGTGGTGGAATAGAGTGGAATAGAGCGGTCGGCCACCCGCAACGGTCAAGGACAAGTGAGGAAGGTGATCGTACGGCAATGAACCAACGTGTTCCCGAATCGGGAAGACCTTCGCAAGAGGCCCTTCCTGTTTTCAGGATACAAGCGTCAACGCGCCATCGGATCTCCATTCCGGGAAACAGCGCCTACATTTCCGACATGCGTTCCGCCAAGTTCATTCTTCTCGCAGCGGCCCTGGTATTCTCCAGCCTCGTGCTGGGGCAGAGGGAAAGCGTCCCCGTACAACCATCGGTCTTGAAGGCACGGGACCTCTCCGACCTCTCCTCGGCGGTGCCCGGCATGGGGGATGATCTGCCCGGCGTGAACCTTGTGAGGGAAGGCCATGGCAGGCTCAAGTTCGGCGATGGCACGGCCTACGCTTCGAGGGACCTTGTGGACACCGCTTGGCAGAAGCTCCGTTCCTCCACGGACACCCTCCTTCCCGGAACGGGTGTGCATTGGCTCCGCTTTCGCCTGCTGCCGGACTCCTCGCTGAAGGGAAGGACCATCCTTTTAGGCCTCGGCGGCAATGAACAAATGGAGATCTTCCTCAACGGAAGCCCCTTGTTCAGTTCCTATGCAGTAGCCGATCACGGGGAAACGATCAAAAGCGTTCCAGCTCCTTATGTCATTCCGTTCACGTTGCGCTGTGATGGGCGGCCCGAAGTGATCGCCATCCGGTTGGACAGCGTTGACGGAAGGACCGCCCGGACCTTCGCACATGCGTGCACCCTGCACGCGGCCGACATGGCTTTCCGGAACCAGCGGGAAATGACGCAGTTCGGGGTGTTCATCGGGATCAACGGGATCATCCTGCTGCTCGCCCTCGTGATCTGGAGCTTCGAGCGCCGCGAACGCCAGTGGATCTATCTGGCGCTGTTGTCCCTTGTTTCCGCCCTCGACATTTTCTGCGACCTGACGGGGAACATGGGGCTATTGGACCCGAAGGGCTCCGCCTCCCGCATTGTAGCAGCAGTGCAGCTCATCCTGGTACCGTGGCCGATGTATCTGTTGATCATGACGCTAGGCACGCTCCATGGCAATGTCGGTAGGCGACGGCGGAAATGGCACACCATTTCGATCATCACGGCCTCCGTGGTCTGCGTCATTTTCGCCGGCGGCATCCTTTACTACGGGCTGGACTTCACTACCGGGAGCAGCGGGATCACCTTTACACTGGAGGATCCCGCTATCGCACTGGTCATCGCGGTGCTCTTTCTCGGCTTGCTCTTGGCCGCAGTGATCGTCTGGTTCATCATTGAAGTGATCCGCCTGGGGATCAAACTGATGCGCACCCCGGGCTACGCGCGCTGGGTGGGGGCCGGAGCATTGGCCTCCAGCGTCCTTGCCTTTATCCTGAAAACACTCGGATCAGTGGACCTGTTGGGGATGGGCTTCTCCTCCTTCCTGGAAACATTGGGCGAATACTGTTCCGGCGTGGCCGTGCCCGTATCGGTGGCCGTGTTCCTCGCCATCCGCACTTCGCACCACGGTCGGTTGGTGGCCCGCCAACGCGATGAGCTGGACCTTGAAGTGAAGGAACGCACCGCCGAACTGAGCGCGGAGAAGGAACGCTCCGACGAACTGCTCCTCAACATCCTGCCGGCGGAAGTGGCCGAGGAGCTCAAAGCCACGGGTGCAGCCAAGGCACGGCACTTCGATCAGGTCTCGGTGCTCTTCACGGACTTCAAGGGGTTCACCGGCATGGCCGCCCAATTGGGCGCCGATGCCCTGCTCCGGGAACTCAACGCCTGCTTCGAGGCCTTCGATGCCATCATCACCCGACATGGCATCGAGAAGATCAAGACCATCGGCGATGCGTACATGTGCGCTGGGGGCCTCTCCGACCCCAACACCAGCTCTCCTACCGCCGTGATCCACGCTGCGCTGGAGATGCAGGACTTTATGACGGGGAGGAAGAAAGCGCATGATGCGCAGGGACTGCCCGGCTTCCAGATGCGCGTGGGTATCCATACCGGGCCCGTGGTGGCGGGCATTGTGGGGGTGAAAAAGTTCCAGTACGACATCTGGGGCGATACGGTGAACACCGCCAGCCGCATGGAGAGCAGCGGTGAAGTAGACCGTGTGAACATCAGCGAGAGCACCTACGAACTGGTGAAGAACGAACCGGGGCTCTCGTTCACCCCTCGCGGCAAAGTGCAGGCGAAAGGCAAGGGGGAGTTGGAGATGTACTTCGTGGACAAGCCGTTGTCATTGGCGCAGTAGGCTGCAGGTGGGCCCTGTCCTTTGTCAGACTTACGATGCTCGCGGCATCAGCATAGGGCCTAGGAACTCGGACGAATGGATAATTCCAAGCACTACCCCTCGAACCACTCCTTCCCCATCGACCTTGGGAAGGCCAGATAGTGCTTCTCCACCACCCCGCTCATCGCAGCGATACCGAGGTTGTCACTCGCCTCCGCGATATCCTTCAACTGGCCGTCCTTGTACAACAGTTGAATGCCATCATGCGTGGCATCATAAGCGTTGTTCACGATGTGCCCGGACAAGACGAAAAGCCCGGCCTCTTTCTCCGTGATGCCCATTTCTTCGGCGAAGGCCTTGCGAACACGGCTTACATGGGCTTCCTGCCAAGCTTCGTTCTGCAAGCGGATGCGTAGTGTGCGCCGGTCCAACAGATCCGCCGATAAGCGCGCCAGCAACCGGTCCGGATGATCGGCCCACACCTTCACCGCGCCCATGATGTCGTGATCATCCAATCGCATGAAATCCGCCAATACCTTGGGGTCATTGAAGGAGGCCCGATCCCTGCGCTCCCGCAGGAAACCGAGCAGCGCCGGTGAGCCGAAAAGTGGAGCGCCCTCCAACCCGAGTGTCTTGGCCCGCCTCAGCGTTTGCACGAGCATCTGCTCGCAGGCCAGCACGGTCTTGTGCAAATACACCTGCCAGTACATCAGGCGGCGCGCCACGATGAACTTCTCGATGCTGTAGACGGCCTTCTCCTCCACCACTAGGCGGTCGTCCACCACCTGTAGCATCTTGATGATTCGGTCGCCGCCGATCACGCCTTCGCTCACGCCGGTGTAAAAGCTGTCACGGTTCAGGTAATCCATGCGGTCCACGTCCAGCTGTCCGCTCACCAACTGGTGAAGCATGTGTTTCGGATAGCGATCATGGAAGATGGCGATGCCGAGGTCCAGGGCACCTTCGAAATCCGCGTTCAGCTTGTCCATCACCAAGGCTCCCACACCTTCATGGCTGATGCCGTCCACAATGCTGTGCTCCAGCGCATGGCTGAAGGGTCCATGGCCAATGTCGTGCAACAGGATCGCAATGTGCGCGCCCAAGGCTTCCTCGTCGGTGATCGCATGGCCTTTCCCGCGGAGGCTTTCGATGGCGAGGCCCATGAGGTGCATGGCACCCAATGCGTGATGGAAGCGCGTATGCAACGCTCCCGGATAGACCAGGTGGGAGAGTCCGAGCTGCTTGATGTAGCGGAGCCGCTGGAACCACGGATGGTCGATCAAGCGCAGCAACAGCGGGTGCGGCACGGTGATGAAGCCATGAATGGGGTCGTTGAGGATCTTGGTGGACACTAGTTTTGGTATTGAGTACCGGGTACAGGGTACTGAGTACAATGCCGAGTGCGGTGCCCGTCCACGGCATTCGGTACCCGGTACTCGGTACCCGGTACCCGGTACCAGTCATTTTTGTCAAACCCCATTATACCTCTCCCTTTGCGTTCTTTGTGGTCCTACTTCCAGCCCTTCCCCCGATGAGCCGTAATTTCACGGTCCGAAAGTAAGCGGAACGGCCCGGCGCATGCAGTGCCACGGCCTTGCCCCCGCTACCGGCATACCTGTATGAGCGTAAAGATCCTTTGGGCCGACGACGAGATCGACCTGTTGCGTCCGCATGTGCTCTTCCTGGAAGGGAAGGGATACGAGGTGGAAACGGTGAACAGCGGCCTGGACGCCGTGGATGCCGTGGGCAAGCAGGAGTTCGACATCATCTTCCTCGATGAGAACATGCCCGGCCTCAGCGGCTTGGAGACGTTGACCCGGGTGAAAGGGATCAGCCCGCGCACCCCGGTGATCATGATCACCAAGAGCGAGGAGGAGAGCATCATGGAAGAAGCCATCGGCAGCAAGATCAGCGATTACCTGATCAAGCCGGTGAACCCCAACCAGATCCTGCTCGCGCTGAAGAAGCACCTCGACGGCAGCCGCCTCGTGAGCGAGAAGACCACCAGCAGCTACCAACAGCAGTTCGGCCGCTTGAGCATGCGCCTCGGCGACCGCCTCAGCACGGAGGACTGGAAACAGCTCTACGACGAACTGGTGCGCTGGGAGCTGGACCTCAGCGGCAACCCGGACCAAGGGATGACCGAGATCCTGCGCAGCCAGTGGGCCGAGGCCAATGACCTCTTCAGCCGCTTCGTGGAAAAGAACTACGTGGACTGGGTACACAACAAGGGCGGCGACGTGCCGCTCCAGAGCCACCAGATCTTCAAGACGAAGATCGCTCCGCTGATCGATGAGAAACAGGGACCGCTCTTTCTGGTACTGATCGACAACCTGCGGTTGGACCAATGGCGCGTGATCGAACCCATCGTCAGCGAACTCTTCAAGGTGGAGGAGCAAGGGCAGTTCTACAGCATCCTGCCCACCGCCACGCAGTATGCGCGCAACGCCATCTTCTCCGGCATGATGCCGGGCGAGATCGAGAAGCGCTTCCCCGGGAAATGGCGCAGCGAGGAGGACGAGGGCAGCAAGAACGCCTACGAGGAGGAGTTCATGCAGGAGCAGTTGAAGAACCTCGGCAAGCGCGGCAAGAGCAGCTACCACAAGATCACCAATTTCGCCGCCGGCAAGAAGCTCGCGGAGAACGTGGGGAACCTGATGGAGAACCCCTTCAACGCCATCGTGTACAACTTCGTGGACATGCTGAGCCATGCCCGCACGGAGATGGAGATGATCCGCGAGCTCGCCGAGGACGAGGCCGCTTACCGCTCCATCACCCTCAGCTGGTTCCAGCACAGCCCGTTGCTGGACATCCTGAAGACCATCGCCGAGAAGGGCGGCCGCGTGGTGATCACCACCGACCATGGCACCGTGCGCGTCACCCAGCCCAGCAAGGTGATCGGCGACCGCAATACCAACACCAACCTGCGCTACAAGCACGGTCGCAACCTCACCTACGAGGCCAAGGACGTGCTCGCCATCAAGGACCCCGCCCAGGGATTCCTGCCGCGTGCCAATGTGAGCAGCTCGTTTATCTTCGCCAAGAAGGACCTCTACTTCGTGTACCCGAACAACTACAACCACTTCGTGAACTTCTACAAGAACACCTTCCAGCACGGGGGCATTTCCCTGGAAGAAATGCTGGTGCCGATCGTCTACCTGAAACCGCGCTGAACGCATGAGCACCATCCTTGAGCTCCACCGGCCGGAGGATGCCGCGGAAACGGCCAAGGCGTTGTTGAAGGCATGCCCGGAGCAACGGGTGTTCACCTTCAACGGGCCGCTGGGCGTGGGCAAGACCACCCTGATCAAGGCGCTCTGCGAGCAGCTCGGCGTGGAAGCGGGCATGGCCAGTCCCTCCTATGCCATTGTACACGAATACCGGACCCGAGACGGGAACACGGTCTTCCATTTCGACCTTTATCGCCTGAACAAGCCGGAGGAGCTGGACGGCATCGGCTTCACGGAGTACTTGGACAGCGGTCATTATTGCTTCGTGGAGTGGCCGGAGCTGGGCCGCGACCTTTACCCGCCCGGCACCGTGAACGTGAACATGCGCATGGCCGCCGACGGCACGCGCTCCCTTGAACTGCAACTTTCCCCCACCGCACCCAAGCACTTCGCATGAGCACCAGCAGTGAACTGTTGAAGCAACTGGCCCGCGAGGTCTCCATGCTCCCCCAGGAGCAGACCATGGAGGTGGGGCGCAAGGGCAAGAACCTCTTCATCGGCATCCCCAAGGAGGTCACCTCCCAGGAACACCGCGTTCCCCTCACCCCCGCCAGCGTGGCGGTGCTCACCGGGCGCGGGCACGACATCGTGGTGCAGCGTGGCGTGGGCAGCAGCGTGCAGTTCCAGGACAGCGACTACAGCGAGGCCGGTGCCAAGCTGGCGGACAGCGCGCAGCAGGTCTTCGAGGCGGACCTCATCCTGAAGGTCGCGGCGCCCGTGGAAGAGGAGATCGCCATGCTGCGCCACAAGCAGATCCTCGTCAGTGCCCTGCAGATGGGCGGCCAGCACCGCGAATCGCTGCGCAGGATGATGGAGAAGAAGGTCACTGCCGTGGCATGGGACTTCATCAAGGACCGCGAGGGCATCTTCCCCATCATCCGTGCCATGGGCGAGATCGCCGGCAACACTTCGATCCAGATCGCGGCGGAGCACCTCAGCACCGACAAGGGTGGCCAGGGCTTGATGCTCGGCGGCATCAGCGGGGTGGCCCCGGCGGAAGTGGTGGTGATCGGCGCGGGCACCGTGGGCGAGTTCGCCACACGTGCCGCTCTGGGCGTAGGCGCCAGCGTGAAGGTGTTCGACAAGAGCATCTACCGGCTTCGCCGCCTGCAGAGCACCCTCGGCCAGCGCATCTGGACCAGCGTGATCCAGCCGGACGTCCTCAAGCAGGCGCTCCTCCAGGCCGACGTGGCCATCGGTGCCCTTCGGCCCGAGCACGGACGCACTCCCCTGGTGGTGAGCGAGGACATGGTGGGCCAAATGAAGACCGGAAGCGTGATCGTGGACGTCAGCATCGACCGCGGAGGCTGCTTCGAGACCAGCGAACAGACCACCTTGACCGACCCCGTCTTCAAGAAGTACGGCGTGGTACACTACTGCGTGCCCAACATCGCCAGCCGCGTGCCCCGTACCGCCTCCTACGCGCTCACCAACATCTTCACCCCCATCCTGCTCACCATGGGCGAAGTGGGCCGCTTCGAGGACGTCATCAAGCGCAACCTCGGCCTGCGCCACGGCGTGTACCTGTACAACGGAGCCCTCACCAGCGAGATCCTCTCGGAAGCGTACCGCTTGCCGTTCAAGGACCTGGATATCATGCTTGCTGCATTTTGAGTTTCACCACAGAGACACAGCGTACACAGAGGCTTTTAGCTGATAGCTACAAGCCATAAGCGTCAAGCAACTCTGTTTCCAGTTTCAGCTTTCCCAATGACCCTCACTCGCCGCCTCGTTCTCTTCGGCTTCGGCACCGGCCTCGGCTGTCTGCTCGCATGGGCCATCTACGGCAAACGTCTGGAGAACACCGACTGGATGCCCAACCACCGCGTGAAGCTCCGGCTGAAGAACACCCTCGTAAAGGCCACGCCCGAGGCGGAGGCCATGCTCGCGCCGCTGCACCTCGACCTGGCGGACCTGCGCACCGCGATGGACAGTTGCGACATCGACTTCAGCGACAGCAAGCGCAGCAAGGACAGCCTCGTGTACTATGTGTATGGCACCGTACGCGGGCAGCAAGTGCATTACATGGCCGCCACCTTCCGGGATTTCCGCACGGACAGCACCGCCACGCTGACGGAGATCTGGCCGGGGAGGGAGCACTGAAGATCGCGGTTGCCAACCCTCGCTCACAACCGCCCCAAACAATCCATCAGCTCCTGCTTCTTCCGTCGGCTCACGGCCACGTTGGTGCCGTCGCTCATGATCACCTCGCCGCCTTCGCCACGGATGTATTTCTTCACGTGCTTCACGTTCACGAGGAAGGAGTGATGGACGCGCACGAATTGAGCGGGGTCCAGGATGTCCTCGAATTCCTTCAACGTGCGGCTGATCAGCAGGCGCTTGCCTTCGTGGCGGTGTACCACCGTGTAGTTGCCGTCGCTTTCGCAGTAGCTGATGTTGGCCACATCCACCATTTCAAGGCCCTCGGCCACGGGCAGGGCGATGCGGCGATCGGGGTCCTTGGGCTGGGAGAGGTTCTTCAGCAGCGACAGGAACTGGTCGGGCGATTGCGGCGTGCGCTCGGCCTGGCGCACCTTGCCGATGGCCTGTTCCAGCTCGTCGGGGTCCACGGGCTTCAGCAGGTAGTCCAAGGCGCTGAAGCGGATGGCCTTCACGGCATAGCCCTCGTGGGCGGTGGTGAAGATCACATGCGGCCTGTCGGGGCCCATGGCCTGTAGCAGGTCGAAGCCCGTCTGCTTCCCCATCTCCACGTCGAGAAAGAGGATCTTGGGGTTCAACTTGCCCACCAGTGCAGTGCCTTCGGGCACGTTGGTGGCCATGCCCAGCAGGGGGATGTCCGGGTGCCTGCGTGCGAGCAGGCCGCTGAGGGCTTCCCGGCAATGGAGCTCATCATCAACGATCACGGCATTCAGGGTGCTCATGGTAGCGTGGGTCCTATGTTGGTGAAAAGGTAGGGGAAAGCCACGGACCGGGACCGCATATCCCCCGAAAAGGGGAAAGGCCGCACGTTGGCGGCCTTGCTTTGAAAGAGGGGGATCGATCAGCGAGATGCGCTGGCCGAGGCGGGAACGGAGGTTCCGTCATGCGGGAGCGATGCAACGGCACCACCCTTTGCCGTGCGGGAGAAGCTCCCGGAAACGAAAACGGTGCTCGGCACTTCTTCCGAGGTGGACTGCTTCAGTTCCACCAGGAAGGTGGAGCGGGCGGCAACCGGTGCGTGGTCGGGTCCGGCGAACATCACCTCACCCGTGGTGCGGCCATCCGTGCCGAAGCGTACCCAAAGCGCTTGGCCTGCCGGAGCGACGAAGGAGAAGCTGCCGTTCTCGGCGATGGTCACGTTCACCGTGTCCGAGCCGTTGGTGATGACCACGGAGATGGGCGTGGCGGAAGCCTTTCCGCGCAACACCTGGCCCTTGCAGACCACTACGTCCTGTGCGTTGGCATAAGCGGAGAGGCAGAGGGCGGCCGCGATCACTACGGCGTGGATCAAAGTGCGCTTGATGTGGGGCTGGAAGTTCATGGGGCGGTTGGTTTGGAAGGGTTGTTTGCCGTTGTTGACGATACAAAACTGCGGTGCTGCCGACCCCGGATATAGCCCCATTGAGCAAGTGGCGGGAGCTGGGGGATAAGTGGCGGATATTGGTAACCCTTACTCCAGCACAACTCTCGTGACGTCATTGCGAGGAGTTCCGCAGCCCGGAGGGTGCGGGACGACGAAGCAATCTCGTCTGCGCGCAGGCCAGTGCATTGGAAAAGCAGGAGTGAATGACGGACTCATCAGCACGTTGGCGATCCGTGCTGCTGGCGCAGTGCGAGATTGCTTCCTCGCAAAGCCTCGTCGCAATGACGGTTGGGGCGATGGTCGCAAAGCTTTCGTGACGTCATTGCGAGGAGTTCCGCAGCCGGAGGGTGCGGGACGACGAAGCAATCTTGTCTGCGGGTAGGCCAGTGCGTTGGAAAAGCAGGAGTGAATGACGGACTCAACTGCACGTGAGCATTCCGTGCTACCCGCGCAGTGCGAGATTGCTTCCTCGCAGAGCCTCGTCGCAATAACGGCTGGGGCGTGCCGTACACTGCGTTCATCAATAAGCACAAGGCATTTATCCGTGTGCATCCGTGTCCATCCGTGGTTCCTCAGAAAAGAGCCAAGCGCGCCGATAGGCGCGATCATCCCAATATCGGTCGCTTGCGATCCCTTCACCCGAACGCCGAAAGCAAAGGCATGTCCACCTCCACGCGCGTGCCCTGCGCCAGGTCCGTGTAATGGAATCCCGCCTTGCCGCCATGCTGCTTCTGCACCAGGTCCAGGCGGGCGCGGGTGATCGCCGTGCCCAAGGAGGTCTTTTTCCTTGGCGCATCCGGCGCGGGAGGTGCCTTGGGGGCGTTGCGGCCCGAACCGTCGTCCTCGATGGTCCAGCGGAGCTGCCCACCGTGCTTCGCCACCCGTAGATCGATGTGGCCCCCTCCCTCCTTACCCGCCATGCCGTGCCAGATCGCATTCTCCACGAAAGGCTGCACCACCAAGGGCGGCACCATCACATCCTCGGGGTCCAGCTCGGGATCCACCGTGATCGAAAAATCGAACTTCTTCCCCATGCGCATGCGCTCCAGATCGAGGTAGCCGCGCAGCGCCTCCAGGTCATCCTTCAGCGGCACCTCGGCGTGGCGGCTGTTCTCCAGCACCAGCCGCATCACCCGGGCGAACTTGCCGAGGAAGCTGCTGGCACTGTCCTGGTCGTTCCGTTGCACGAACGCGTTGATGCTGTTGAGCGCGTTGAAGATGAAGTGCGGGTTCATCTGGCTGCGCAAGGCCTGCGTCTCCAAGGTGGCGGCCTCCTTCTCGAAGCGCTCCCGCCTGCGCCTGCGGTCCGCGACGAACCAAGCACCGCTGCCTCCCAGCAGCATCAGCCCGCCGATACCCGTGGCCAGCGCACGGTTCCGGTTCGTGTCCGCGCGCAGTGCCTCAATGGTGCGTTCACTTTCCAGCTGCTTCCGTTCCCCCGCAAAGCGCAGGCTGTCGGCAAGTTGCTTCTTCCCGAACGTGTACATCATGTCCCGCTGGGTGAGCTGTTTTAGCAGCTGCTCGGACGTGAGGCTGTCGTTGATGCTGACGAAGGTCTCGTGGTATTTCAGCGCGAGCATGCCGTTCCCGGTGGCCTTATAGGCGAGGTACAAGCATTCGCAATTGTTCTGCCGCTCGGCGGATATCGGGTTCCGCTCCGAAAGTGCCAAGCCCTTTGTGCATTCCTTCAGCGCCCGTTCCGGTTTTCCGCGATCCAGCTCCACCCGGCCCAAAGCGGCACGGGCCATGGCCTCGCTTGGGGCATCATCCAGCTCCTGCGCCAAGGCGATCGCCTCCAGCAGCACCCGTGAGGCATCGGCGGTGCGGCCCGTGAGCCGGTACACCTGACCCAAGGACAACAGCGTGCGCCCCATCAGGTCCTTCACATCCGCCCCGCGCTCAAGGGCCAAGGCCTTCTCCAACATCATCACCGCACTATCCGGCCGCCCCAGTTCCATCAGCCGGCCGCCGATGCTGCTACCGGCGGTCATCATGCCTTGCCGGTGGTCGGCCGCCTCGTAGAGCGCATAAGCGCGCAGCAGCAGTTGCAGGCTTTCCTCGTTATCGCCGGTGGTGGCCTTCAGTTCACTGATGGTGGTGAGGCAGGCCGCCACGCCCGCTTGGTCCTTGGCCCGTTCCAATATGGCCAAGCTCTTGTACGTCATGTCGATCGCCTCGCCGATGCGCCCCGTGCCCGCATAAACGTTCCCCATGTTGCCGTAAGCTCCGCCGGCCATCTGCTCCATCCCCAGCTTCTCCGCGAGGTCCGCGCATTTCTGGTAATACACCAAGGCACTGTCCGGCTGCCCTTGGAACTGGAACGTGAGGCCCATGCCATTGTAGCAGTACACGATGCCCTCCTCATCGTTGGCACGCCGGTGCAATGCGATGCTGCGGCGGTTGTGCTCCATGGATTCCTCCATGCGGCCCAACTTCCTGTATGCGAAGGCCATGTTGCTTTCCACCGCACCGGCCCCCACCAGGTAGGCGCTATCGCTCCGGCTGGAATAGTACGCGAGCGAGCTGTCCAAATAGGTCAGTGACGGAACGCTGGAGCGCATCATCAGGAAGGCCAGCCCGATGTCGCGGTAGCCCAAGGCGATCATCAAGGTATCGCGCGCATCCTTGGCCTGGGCCAATAGGTTCCGGGCCAGCACCATGCTGCTGTCCTGGTCCACCGAGCGCATGGCCAGCACCAGCTCGTGCAAGGTGAGCAGGCGTTCATGGGTGGTAGCCTGCGGATCACCATGGGCCTGCCAAAGGGAATCCAGCCGGTCCGGCTCCTTTGCTTGCACATGCAGGACGGATAAGAGCATGGCCAAGAACAGCAGGGGGCGCAGCATGGGAGGTGGTTTGGGGTGTGAACTGCAAGGTAGCAAGGGCGACCCACCGAGGAGGCAATAAGCCGATGAGCCGAGGTATCGTTCCACCAAACTGTTCGCTGCATGTGGCTACATGGCGTAGGCTGGTTATTACCAATGGCCGTTGAAGTGGCCATGCTGTATGTGGTGCGCAACGGCCTGCGCCACGATGCTTCCTTCCTGCAACCCTGCAAGGAAGCTCCGCTCTCGCTCCACCCCGAGCGCTGCTTCCGGCACCTGCTCTTCAGCCAGCCACCGGCCCCCATGGCCGGACCCGCCAGTGCCCGTGCCATCGCCCACCGCCACCACCCGCCCAGCGGCCTCCAGCTATGGCCCGGCCACAGCCTGCACCTTCACCTGCGCCTCCCTTGGAGCGGCGCCTACCGCCCCGCCGCCGCCCATTGGCCAAGGGACTGGAGCGCCCACCTGCGCACCTGGCACATGATCGCCTGCCCCGTGAAGCGCTTCAAATGGCACGCCAGCCCGTGGCACTTGGCCTGCCCGGTGGTGTTCACACCCGTGCAGGTACACTACCACGCGGTCTCCGGCCATGCGGAATGGACCTTTGTACTGAAGGAGCGGTAAGGCTTGTGGCTTGAAGCTAACGGCTGGTGGCCCGCAGACGGATCACCGATGCTCGAAAGGCCTTTTGGTCTTCGGCCTTCAGGCGTATTCAGGCCGTGCGTTCCTTGGCTTCGGCCGTTGGCCCTTGGCTCTTGGCTCTTGGCTCAGGCTATGTGGGACCGGCGGTATACGCGGCACTCCAGGCATTTTGGTTGGTTCGGCCCTTCAGGCGCATTCAGGCCAGCTGGCTCATCGGCCTTGGGCCAAGCGGAGCCATCGCGGCCAAGCCTGACAACTGAGAACGGACAACTGACAACTGAATCGTCATATCAACCCCAAACACTACTTTGCCCAAGAATGCCCACCCGCATTCCTTCCCGAACCCGATCATGACCAAAGCCACCAAAGAGCCCAAGGCCAAAAAGCCAAAGGCCTCTGAACCAAAAGCCAACGGCTCCGCCGCCGAAAAAGCCAAAAGCCCAGCCCCTCCCGGCCCTTGGACCGGCAGCTGGATCGCACCCAGCGAGCGGGATGCCGAGCGCGATAGCTTGGAGAAGAAGCTCTGGGATGCCGCTGATGAGATGCGCGCCAACAGCGGTCTCAAGAGCAGCGAGTACAGCAACCCCGTGCTCGGCCTCATCTTCCTGCGCTTTGCCGAGGTGCGTTATGCCCATGCACGGGAGCAACTGGAGAAGGAAGGTGCCAGCAGCCGGCGCGGTTCGCGGGTGGATGAACCCGCCGCCTACCACGCCAAGGGCATCATCTACTTGGAGCGCACCGCGCACTACGACTACCTGCTGGAATACCCCGAGGGCGGCAAAGGCAAGGTGAGCTTGGCGCAGGCCGTGAACGAGGCCATGCGCACCATCGAGCGCGACAACCCGCAACTGAGCGGTGTACTGCCCAAGACCTACGAACGCTTCAGCGATCCCGCCGCGCTCAAAAGCCTCATCAAGACCATCAGCACCATACCGGCGAGCTTGGAGTTCGATGCCTTCGGCCGCATCTACGAATACTTCCTCGGCGCCTTTGCGCGCAGCGAGGGGCAGAAGGGCGGTGAGTTCTTTACGCCGCCCAGCATCGTGCGCCTGCTCACCGAAGTGCTCGAACCCTTCCACGGTCGCATCCTCGATCCCGCCTGTGGCAGCGGCGGCATGTTCGTGCAGAGCGCACGGTTTGTGAGCGAGCACCAAGGCGCACCCGGTGACAAATTGAGCGTGTTCGGCATGGAGAAGGAGGAGGCCACCACGGCCCTCTGCCGCATGAACCTCGCCATGCACGGGCTGGAGGGCGACATCAAGCAGGCCATCAGCTACTATGATGATCCGCACGAGGCCACCGGACGTTTCGATTTCGTGCTGGCCAACCCGCCCTTCAATGTGAACAAGGTGGACAAGGAACGCTTGGAGACCATGACCGGACCCGGCCGCCGCTATCCCTTCGGCATGCCGCGCACGGACAATGCCAACTACCTCTGGATCCAGCTCTTCCACAGCGCACTGAACGAGAAGGGACGTGCCGGTTTCGTAATGGCGAACAGCGCCAGCGATGCCCGCAGCAGCGAACAGGACATCCGCCGCCAACTGCTGGAGGACCGTGCCGTGGACGTGATGGTGAGCGTAGGCCCCAACATGTTCTACACCGTCACGCTGCCCTGTACCCTCTGGTTCCTGGACAAGGGCAAGCGCAAGACGCCGCGCAAGGACCAAGTGCTTTTTCTCGATGCCCGCCACATCTACCGCCAGATCGATCGCGCACACCGCGACTGGACCGAAGCCCAGGTGGGTTTCCTCGTCAACATCGTGCGCTTGTACCGGGGGGAAGAAGTGGATCTAACCTACGGCGGGGCCGAAGCAGATGTGATGCTGAAGGAGGTATTCGGGAAGAAGCCCGCTTACACCGATGTAGCCGGGCTTTGCAAAGTGGCCACATTGGACGAGATCGAAGCACAGGGCTATAGCCTGAACCCCGGCCGCTACGTGGGTGTGGTGCCCGGCGTGGACCTCAGCGACGAGGACTTTGGCGAGCAATTGGACGCACTGAACGAGGAATTGGAAATGCTGAATGCGCAGGCGCGGGAGTTGGAGGAGACCGTAGCAAGCAACCTAGCGGAGTTACTATCCTAATGGCTAAGAGTATGGACCACTGGCCTGAAGTTAAGATTGGAGACTTAGGAGAAGTCTTCACTGGGCGTACGCCGCCAACCCATAAGAAGTCCTACTATGGTAGCGAGTACCCTTTCATCACACCTGGGGATATGCGTCAAGGAAAATATGCACTCCATGCTGAACGTGGCCTTTCGCAGGAGGGCGCTGATTTGTTGAAGCGCATACAATTGCCGGCGAATGCTGTATGTGTCTCATGTATTGGCTGGCAGATGGGCGAGACGATCCTGACGGCTCGGCCGTCCTTCACTAATCAACAGATAAACACCATCGTTCCCTCAGTTGATGTGGACTCATCGTTTCTCTATTATTCATTGCGCACTAGGAAGCAGGAGTTTCTCTCTCTCGGCGCCTCTACTGGTGTCCGAACGCCGATATTGAATAAGTCAGCTTTTTGTAATCTGACACTGCTACTACCACCACTTCCCACCCAACGCCGCATCGCGGGCATCCTCTCGGCGTACGACGAGCTGATCGCGAACAACCAGCGGCGTATCGCGGTGCTGGAGCAGATGGCGCGGGCGCTGTATCGGGAGTGGTTCGTGTATTTCCGGTTCCCCGCCGAAGCTTCAGCGAAGGTGGGGGCGCCAGGGGTTCGAATCCAACCGGGTTCAGAACTGCCGGAGGGGTGGGAACTCGGCATACTTGAGGATGTTGTCACGCTCCAACGGGGTTTTGATCTACCCAAAGCACAGCGTGTGGATGGAACTGTACCGATCATTGCAGCCACCGGCATTACCGGGTGGCACAATGAAGCAAGGGTGAAAGCCCCAGGTGTAGTAACAGGAAGGTCTGGAACAATTGGAGAGGTCCTTTATATCCAAGAAGACTACTGGCCCCTGAACACAAGCCTTTGGTCAAAAGCCTTTCCTAAGTCGGTGCCGCTTTTCGCATACTATACACTCAGTGGTATAGAGTTGAAGCAGTTCAACGCTGGTGCGGCGGTGCCTTCATTGAATCGGAATGACATACACGGATTGCCAATGCCGATTCCTCCCATGTCTTTACAAATCAAATTTCAGGAGATCGCTGGTGCCATGCACGAACAGATGAAGGTCTTGGAAGAGTCAACCAATATCCTGCGCCGGACGCGCGACCTGTTGTTGCCGCGGTTGATGAGTGGGCGGGTGGAGGTTAACAAGATTGCATCATGACTTGGGATACTGGACTAACTGGAAACCACTTGGAGATTGCCAAGTCAAATGCGGACCGACTTCGGGTGATGGCTGGGCCAGGAACGGGAAAGAGCTTCGCGATGAAGCGTCGGATTGCCCGGCTGGTTGAAGAAGAAGGGGTCGATGCTGCCAAAATCTTGGCTGTAACATTTACACGCACTGCCGCTGCTGACCTGAAGAATGAGTTGCACAGCATGGGGATTCCGAATTGTGAGAAAATCGCCGCCGGAACACTGCACGCCTTCTGCTTTAAATTGTTGATGCAGCAGGAGGTGTTTGATGCAATCGGCCGGGTACCACGTGGAGTGCTAACCTTCGCTAAAAGCAAGGTGTACCAGTTCGAACTAAAACCGATGCTTGAGGATATCAAGCCACTGGGGAAATTCGGAGGTAAGCGGGACATGTCGAAGCGTGTTTTAGCCTTTGAGGCAGCATGGGCCCGACTCCAACACGAAGCGCCGGGTTGGCCATTAGAGGCAGTTGATAAACAGTTCAACCGCGCTTTGCGCGATTGGTTGACATTCCATGAGGGTATGCTGGTTGGAGAACTCGTTCCAGAGGCACTCCGCTTCGTCAGGAACAATCCCGCAAGCTCAGTCCTTGGGCGGTACACACACATTGTGGTTGATGAGTACCAAGACTTGAACCGAGCTGAACAGGAACTCATCGACCTTCTGGCCAAGGGGAAGAGCCTATCTATCGTAGGGGACATTGACCAATCCATCTATCGCTTCCGACATGCGAATCCTGAAGGAATCACAGACTTCATCACCAGGCATCCGAGTACCGAAGATTGGGATTTGGATGTCTGTCGACGATGCCGGCAAGAAATCGTTGAGGTGGCGGACAACGTGATCATACACAACTACGACGCCGCAGTCGACCATCGTTTAAGACCGTTGACCTCGCCGGATGGCGTGGCTACGATCCGTGTACTGCAATGGTCTTCGTTTGAGGAGGAAGCAGTGGGCGTGGCGGCCTATGTCGCCCATCTCGTTGAAAGTAAACTAGCTGAACCGGGTGAGATCCTGATTCTATCACCTCGAAGGCTGATCGCTGCGGAGATCAAACGAAATTTGAGCGAGAACAGTGAAGGTATCGAGGTACACAGCTTTTACAACGACAAGCTAATGGAGCCGGAAGAGGTTCAGGTCGCTCTGACCCTGCTCCATCTTTTAACCGACCAAGAGGATCGAATCGCACTGAGGTACTGGCTCGGGTATGGCAATGCCAATTTCTTTCAGGTTGAGTACGCTCGCCTTAGGGCCTATTGTGAAAAAGAGGGCCTTTCACCCTATGCAGCCTTATTCGGAGTTCATAACGGCCATGTTGAGATTGCTCGCGTCCCCAAGGTCATGGCACGATTCGAAGCGCTTGTTAGCGAATTAGATAGACTTCGACCTTTAACCACGACCGAGCTATTCAATGAATTATTTCCTCGCCGCCTAGCTTGGTCGGATCCCATACGCGAACTCTTGACCGGTAAGACGGGGGACCTAGAGAACGCGAAGCAGCTACTCGACTTGATACGCGGTGAGCTCACCCAGCCTGAAATGCCTTCTGATGGCGACTTCGTACGCATCATGAGCTTGCATAAATCCAAAGGGCTCACATCGCGGATCGTTATCATCGTCGGCTGTATCCATAGTCTCATTCCATATGTGGACGATGAGCTCGATCTTGCAGAAATGCCGGAGCACATGGCTGAACAGCGCCGACTGTTCTATGTGGCTCTGACTCGGGCAAAGGAGGTGCTGGTGCTCTCTTCGTTCACGAGTCTTCCAAGAGCGCTCGCGTACAAGCTTGGTGCGCAGATCGGACCGCATGACTCCACAATTGCCAGTCAGTTCATGGATGAGCTGGGGCCTCGAGCGGGTGCGGCGATTCACGGGAACGATTGGGTTGATAGCAACTTCGCTTGACCAACAATTAATGAACCTTGGACTCAACACGCTCGAAGTGTTCGCGAAAATGCTAGCTGGAGATGATCAATCAATGCCCTATCGAAGCGGACCTAAGCTCATTCAATTCTTCAACCAACATGGGTTCAACGACCACTATCCGAATAGTGGTTTTCCTACCCGCTGGGTATTTGCTTTCGAGAAGTTGAAGCAGATGAACGGCAAGGATCAACTGCGGAATGTGATAAATGCTGCCTTCGACCCTAGACACTTCATCAACCACCCGAGCCTTCCGCATGCGGCAGCAGAACATCTGAACAAGTATTTGAAATTCGACAAGTTTGAGCTGGCCGGTGATGGTGATCACTACAAGGTCCGCGCGATTGGTGGTGTTGCGGTCAAGTTCGCTGCTGCCGCACCGCACCCAACGGTCGACGAGGGGTATATCTTCGAGCAAGTTGCCAAATGCGAGAAGAAAATCGCTGAATGTGATTATGACGGAGCCATCACGAACGCACACACTTTACTTGAGAAAGTCTTACTTGATCTAGAGAAACTTCAGACTGGAAAGGAAACCGACTACGATGGCAAGGTTCGTGAACTGTATAAGCGGGTGCAGAAGGGCTTGAATTTGGCGCCCTCGCGCACAGACATCAACGAAATCCTCAAGCAGGTGCTTACTGGTCTTTCGAGCATTGTAAACGGCCTCGCTGGCATGCGGAATAACATGAGCGATGCGCATGCCGGGTACAAACCGTCAAAGCGCCACGCGAAGCTGGCTGTGAACGCGGCGAAGACTTTGGCTGACTTTCTTTTTGAGACATATGCCTATCAACAAGCGAAACAGAAGGGATGAGCAGCGATTCCTACCGCAGACAAGTGATATCCTATCAAGAGAAGATCGGTAAACTTCAAAACGAGAAGAGCCGATGTGTCACCAAGTCTTCTGGTGCGCTAATGAAAGCCAACGCTGCCAAACAGGCTGCCGCGAGGACCAAAACAGTGAGCACCATTCAATCCAAATTGAAGGAGGCGCAGCGCTACGAAGAGGAGTATGCAAAGCATCAGAAGGAGCTCTCGAAGATCGAGAACAAGCTCACGGATGAAATGAAGCGAAAGGATAGCGCCGATAAGAACCTTCAACGCGAACTGAAAAAGGAAGCGACACTGGCACAACAAATGGCACTACGGCTTGCGCGCGAACAGGAGGATCGGGCGCGACGATTAGAGAATGCAGCCCAGCAGCACGAAAGCGAATTGCATTCCATCAGCTATACACTACAAGACCACGGGCAGCTGCATCGGCTAACTCAGGATGCTATAGATAGGCTGTCCCAACTACCTGAGAAGATCACGGTGCTCTTCGTTGCTGCCAACCCACTGGACCAGGAACAGCTCCGTCTTGACGAGGAGGCAAGGGCCATACAGGAAATGATACGGAAAGCCAAGCATCGAGATTCCGTGGAGTTCCGATCGCATTGGGCAGCACGGCCACCGGATATCCTTCAGGCCGTGAACGAGCACGACCCCAGCATCGTCCACTTTAGCGGCCATGGCTCGGAAGAAGGTGAGATGGTGATGCAAGGCAATGATGGAGAAAGCAAGCTGGTGACTAAGGAGGCGATGGCCTTTGCTCTCGCGACCTGTTCAGAAAATATCAAACTTGTCTTCTTCAACACCTGCTATTCCAAGGCCCAAGCGGAGGCGGTCGTTAAGCATATACCCGCTGCCATCGGGATGAACACCTCGATTGGGGACGTTGCAGCACGGATCTTCTCCTCTCAATTCTATTCTGCGATCGGCTTTGGTCATTCGGTGAAGAAGGCCTTCGACCAAGCGAAGGCTGCTTTGATGCTGGAGGGTATACCTGAAGAGGATGTACCCGAGCTATTCTGCGGGGAGGGTTTCGATGCAAGAGAGCTTATCATCGTGAAACCTGCACACGCTCAATGATAAACCCTGAAAGTATGCAACACAATCATCCAGGAGGGGCGGTTGACGTTGATGCATAAAAATTAAAAGTACATGAAGGCGGAAGACGTGCGATTTTGGCAATTTCTCGAAGGAACAAAGCAATTCATCATTCCTGTTTTCCAGCGAGACTATCGCTGGAAGGATGGGCAATGTGAGCAGTTATGGGAAGATATCCTACGTGTTGGCCGCGATGCGAACCGGTCCAATCACTTTATGGGTTCAGTGGTACATATCGCCGAGGGTGAATCAGGCGCTGCGCTACCACGCTGGCTGGTGATCGATGGGCAACAGCGGCTCACAACGCTCATGTTACTATTGATTGCGCTTCGTGACCATTTCTCGGCAACCGGAACCGAGGGCCACGAGGTCACTGCATCTGCCATTACTGAGCGCTTCTTGATCAACCGGCACAATAGGGATGAAGGCCGTCGTAAATTGCTTCTACGCAGGCGTGACGATGAAACGCTTCACTGGTTGTTGAACCGAGAGCTTAACGACCAGCATGTACCGGAAGGTCTATCCGCGCGGGTCTATGAAAACTACCTCGATTTCCGTGAACGGCTCGAAAAGGTTGACATCAACGTGCTTTTTGATGGATTCAAAAAGCTGGATGTCGTGGAGGTGAAGCTTAAACATGGCGAGGATGACCCTCAGTTGATCTTCGAAAGTCTGAACAGTACTGGCCTTGATCTTAACCCCGGCGATCTGGTGCGGAACTATGTATTGATGCGTGAACGGGAGGAAGAGCAAACACGCTTATACAATACCTATTGGCAGCCGATCGAGAACGACTTCGGAGGTGACTATGAGAGCCATTTTGATACATTCCTCAATCACTACTTGGTGCTGCACACCGGCCAGACCAAGCCCATCAAAGCCGATGAGGTCTATCCTCGCTTCAAGGTGCATTTCCAAGAGATGCTACTTGAGGGTACTGTGGATAAGGAACTTGAACGGGTCAAGCGCTTCGCTCGCTACTATGTGCGCTTTATGCTTGGCAAAGAAGCCGATGCGGTTCTGAAACCCCGGATGGAGGATGTGAAGATCCTCGTGGCTGTGGCTGCTCCCGTTGTTATGCGACTGTATGACCTCTACGAGCAGCAGGCCATTACTAAAGCCGAGTTCGAGGAAGCCTTGGTCTTGTTGGAGAGCTATTTGTTCAGGCGCTTGGTTGGCGGGGAGCAGACCAGAGGCTTGGGTAGCATCATGAGCGTCGTTGCCAATAGTCTCACCCGAGATAGGCCACTTGTTCGTTTCAAAGTTGCCTTGGCCCGCCGTGGGCATGGGCAGCGTTTTCCAAACGATGTGGAGTTCGAGCAGGCGTTGTTGGCCAACAGCCATTACGGCAACCGGTATTTGTCCATCCTGCTGGAGCGCTTGGAGGACCAGGGCAGTCAAGAGCGAAGCAACATGAGTGATTATACCATCGAGCATGTTCTGCCCCAGAATCCAGCGCTGCGTCCGGAATGGAAGGCCATGCTAGGTGAGCGTTGGAAGGACATCCAGAACGAATGGATACACCGCTTGGGAAATCTCACACTGACGGGTTACAACAGCACGTATAGTGACAAGCCCTTCGAGGTGAAGAAGACCTGTGAGGGCGGCTTCAATGAGAGTCCACTGCGCTTGAACCAATACATCGGGAAACAGAATAAGTGGACCGTCCACGAAATGGAGGAGCGCGGCAAGCAACTTGCAGCCAAGGCACTTCTGGAATGGCCTCCACTGAAAGTGGATACCGGAGATGTAAAACGCATTGAACTTGAAGAACTTGAACAGCGCACTGCACGGTATTCGAGAAGCACCCTCGAAATGGGAGAAGTGACCGCAGAGTTGTTCGATGCAATGCGCGATGCAGTTCTTGCCTTAGGCGAAAATATTCGGGAAGTCTATCATCGCAGAAGCACGACTTTCCATGTGTTGGATCCTTTCCTCGAGATCATACCGCGCAGCAGACGCTTGACGATTCTTTTCGACCTCGATTTCGAGGAGCTGGACGACCCGAGTGGCAAGGCACAGAACACGAATGATTGGTCATTTGTCACGCTTGCGCAAACAAGTGGTGGCGTCATCTTCAGCTTGGATGACTTGGACGATGTTGCGCATGCGGCATACATTGCGAAACAGGCTTATGCCAAAGCGATGAATTGATGGAAGAGGACGAGATCAAAATGAAGTATGAGCGAATGAAGTCGTACTTCATCACGGAACAGGCCATTCAGAAGTTGGCGGCCAACGGGATTTGGCGCGAATTGATAAACGCTTTGTCCGAGTCGGATTACAATTTCCTTGGTCAAAATGTGATCAAATTCTGTCCGCTCTATTCGCCAGCCTCTCATGCCAAAATCAATCATCAGATACCAGCTCACAGTCACTTGGTCATCTTCGACGTAAATGCATTGTGCAAGCGGCCCCCAAGGCAAGCTGTAGCGATACTTCTTCACGAACTTGGGCACATTGCTCATCCCTCCGAGGGGGAGTTTGGTGCTGACCGCTTTGCAAGTGAACGTGGATTTGCTCTGGACTTAATTTCTGATTTGGAAGAACAAATTCGAGAGAACCCGAAGGAGTTCAACGTACCATTGAACCTCAAGCGAGTTGAGGCATTGAAGAAGATTGGTGACGCTGACCCGTCAAATCCATAGCGATCTGTCCGGCACACTCTGGTCTATGTCCCCCGCCATCGATAGCGAATACGAACTGGTGGAGCTGCCCGCGATGCAGCTCTTCGCTGAGATGGGTTGGGAAGTGCTCACGGCCAAGGACGAGGAATTCGGCGCCGATGGCACGCTGGGGCGCATCACACAGCACGAAGTGGCGTTGGTGCCGCGCTTGCGCGCCGCCCTGGAACGGCTGAACCCCCAACAACGGCCCGAGGTGATCACCTTGGCGGTGGATGAGCTGGTGCGCGACCGAACGAGCAAGAGTTTGGTGCAGGCCAACCGCGAAGTGTCGGAGCTCCTGCGCGACGGCCTGCTGGTCAGCATTCCGGACCGGGAGCGCGGCGGTCAGAAGCAGCAGCGCCTGCGCTTGGTGGATTGGGATGCTCCAGAGGAAAACGACTTTCTGCTGGTGAACCAGTTCAAGGTGAGCGGTGTGCTCTACAACTGCATCCCGGATCTGGTCGGTTTCGTGAACGGTCTGCCTTGGGTGGTGATCGAACTGAAGAAGCCCGGCGTACCTGCCAAACGCGGTTTTGACGACAACCTCACCAGCTACAAACATGCGCAGAACGGGGTGCCTTCGCTCTTCGCGCACAATGCCTTGCTGATCGCCAGCAACGGAACGGAGAGCAAGGTGGGCTCGCTCACCGCCAATTGGGAACGCTTCACGGAATGGAAGCGCATCGAAAAGGAGAACGAACCCAGCCGTGTGAGTTTGGAAGTGCTGTTGCGCGGCCTGTGCGACAAGGCGCGCCTGCTGGACCTGGTGGAGAACTTCAGCCTCTTCAGCGACCACAAGGAAGGCACCATCAAGGCCTTGGCACAGAACCACCAGTTTCTCGGCGTGAACCACGCCATCCAAGCCAGCATGGTGGCCTACGCACGCGGCAGCGGTCGCGGTGGCGTGTTCTGGCACACGCAAGGCAGCGGCAAGAGCTTCAGCATGGTGTTCTATGCGCAGAAGATCCTGCGCAAGATGCCCGGCAACTGGACCTTCGTTATCGTGACCGACCGCAAGGAATTGGATGAGCAGATCGCCGCCACCTTCAAGGCCGTTGGTGCCGTGAGCGAAGCGGAAAGCAAGGTGTGCCATGCCACCAGCGGCGAGCACTTGCGCGAACTGTTGCGCGGCAACCACCGCTACATCTTCACGCTGATCCACAAGTTCCAGGACAGCGCCGTGCTCAACGACCGGAAGGACATCATCGTGCTCACCGACGAGGCGCACCGGAGCCAGTACGACACGCTGGCCATGAACATGCGCGGGGCCTTGCCCCATGCGCTCTTCCTCGCCTTCACCGGAACACCGCTGCTGGCCGGGGAGGAGCGCACCCGCGAGGTCTTCGGCGACTATGTCTCCATCTACGACTACCAGCAAAGCGCCGAGGACGGTGCCACAGTGCCGCTGTTCTATGAGAACCGCACCCCGGAGCTGAAACTGGAGAACCCGGACCTGAACGAGCAGATCTACGAGCTCATCGAAGCGGCGGAGCTGGATGAAGTGGCGGAGAAAAAGCTGGAACGCGAACTAGGCCGGCAATACCATTTGATCACGCGCGGGGATCGCCTGAACACGGTGGCACGCGACATCGTGCAGCACTTCCTCGGGCGCGGCTTCCAAGGCAAGGCCATGGTGGTGAGCATCGACAAGGCCACGGCATTGAAGATGCACGACAAAGTGCAACGCTACTGGAAGGAGGACCTCGTGCGCACCGAACGGCAGATCGCGGAACTTCGGCAAAAGCCCACCACCCCGGAAGCCCAACAGGAATTGAACGACCTGCTGCAACGCCTAGAAGTATTGACGACAACGGAAATGGCCGTCATTGTTTCCGCCGCACAGAACGAGGTGGAGGACATGAAGAAGCAGGGGCTGGACATCACGCCCCACCGCATGCGGATGGTGAAGGAGGAGATGGACGAGAAGTTCAAGGACCCCAAGGACCCGTTCCGCTTGGTGTTCGTGTGCGCCATGTGGCTCACCGGCTTCGATGCGCCCAGCTGCTCCACCATCTACTTGGACAAGCCCATGCGCAACCACACGCTGATGCAGACCATCGCGCGGGCCAACCGCGTGTTCCCTGGCAAGCACAGCGGCCTGATCGTGGACTATGCGAACGTGTTCGCCTCGCTGGAAAGGGCATTGGCCATATACACCCACGGCAAGGGCGGTGCGCCCCCCGTGCAGGACAAGGAGAAGCTGGTGGACGAATTGGAGCAGACACTCGCTGATGCCGCGCACTTCTGCGCGTCGCTCGGTGTGGACCTGGCCTTGTTCCAAAAGGCCGTACACATGGACCGGCTCAACCTCTTGCGTGATGCGATAGAAACTTTGATCGCCCCGGACGACATCCGCAAGACCTTCCTTGCACACGAGAAGTTGGTGGAAGCACTCTACAAGGCCGTAAAGCCCGATAGGCGCGCCGCGCAATTCCTGAACCAAGTATCCGCGCTTGCCACCATCGCTGCGGAGATCCGCTCCAAGACCGGCGCCACAAGTACGGACATCAGTGAGGTGCTCGACGGAATCAACGCTTTGTTGGATAGCTCCATCGCCTCCGAGGGCTTCGTGATCGAAGGCAACACGGATAAGCCCATCGACCTTTCCAAGATCGACTTCGAGGCCCTCGCTGAAAAGTTCAAGAAGGCGCGGCACAAGCAGACGGACATCGAACGCCTGAAGGCGATGATCCGCCAACGCTTGGAACGCATGGTGCGCCTGAACCCGACGCGGGCGGACTACCTCGAAAAATTCCAAGAGCTGGTCGATTCCTACAACGCCGGAAGCAGGAACGTGCAGCAACTGTATGAAGCGCTCCTGCACATGATGAAGGACATGAGCACCGAGGAACAACGCCACGTGCGCGAGAACCTCAGTGAGGAGGAACTCACCGTGTTCGACCTGCTTACCCGCCCCGGTCCGGACCTGAACAAGGCCGAACAGGACACCGTGAAGAAGGCAGCCCGCGAGCTATTGATGAAACTGAAGGAACTGCTCACACTGGATTGGCGGGACCGCACGGATTCCCGCGCCAAAGTGAAGATGGCCATCGAGGACCTGCTGGACAACAGCCTGCCAAGAGCATACACACCGCAGCTGTACCAGCAGAAGTGCGACCGGTTGTTTGAGCATGTGTATGGAGCTTACTACCAGCCGGGGAGTAGTGTTTACTCGGCTTCCCGGTTAGGATAAAGTGCAGGTTAACCTCTGGCCGATGGAAATCATTCACCCACATCTTGCTGGATCAGCTCACCCATGCGCTTTCTGAAAGCCGGGATCGCTTCTTTTGAGATGATCAACGAAGCGTTCATCTTGCTGTCCTTTTCAGATCTCAGTTGGGCCGCATTCGCAACTGAGCGTATATCTCTCACGTCGCGAATACACATCTCGCTGTGCTGGAGTTTGCTCATCAATTCCGCAAACTCGGCGTTGAATCCGCCTTCAAAGTACTTTTCGCACTTGACCTTGGCAATGGCAGATGCAACTATGGCATCGTGTAAATGCTCAACGAGGTCGTCTGTCCTCTCCCTAATGTAATCGGATCTGGAGCCCTCTCCCTGAAGGATCCGCCACGCTTCGAACTGAGCCTGTTGCACTCGTACCAAGCAATCATCCGCAGCTTCCAATGCATTGAAGCGGGCGGTGTGTAGTAGGTCATAGCGTTTCAGGTTCCGTGCATAGAGCTTCCTGATCTTCTCCAGTCGCACTGTGAAAAAGATGCCGATTCCTGAAAGAGCCAGAGCTTGAACCAAGTTTATCCAGTCAGATGCTTTCATCTATGCAATGGTAGGCTGCGTTTTTCATACTTCTCAACTCACCAAAGCTAGCGTGGGCGTGGGATGCCCATGGTCGCACGCGAGCGTTCACCCACCTGCGCATGCCGCCACCACCGTGCCCAGAGCCTGAATACGCTGAAGAGCCCAGAGGCCTGAACAAACCAAAAGGCCTGGAACCGTCTGGGCCAGTTGTCGGTTGCTAGTTGTCAGGCTGACCGCGCCTGAATAGCATTGATGCCTGGAGGCCTGAACAACCAAGAGACCTGGAACCGCCTGAACGCCGAATACACCGAATGGCTGAAGAACCTGAACAAATGAAAAGGCCCGAATCCGCCTAAGCCGAAACCCGCCGAAATGCGCCAAGAAGCCAAGGAAAACAGCCAAAGAGGGCCAGCCCCTACTCCGTCCCACGCACCACGGTAACGTGCCCGTAGTACACGCGTTCATCACCGCTGCGGTTCAGCACTACCTTCCAGACGTACACGTCGCTCTTCACCGGCTTGCCGTGGTACCGGCCGTCCCAGGGAGTGTGACGGTCCCGGCTATCGTGGATCACTTCGCCCCAGCGGTCGAAGACGTAGAAGTGATAGCGCCAATCCTCGAAGCCGTTGAGGATCGGCAGGAAGTTCTCGTTCACCCCGTCCTGGTCCGGCGTGAAGGCGTTGGGCGCATAGATGGCGGGGTCGCTCTCGGCGAAGACGGGCTGGCACAGGGTATCCGGGCATCCGAAGGTATTGATGGCCACGAGGCAAAACGGGTACAAATTGTTCGGCCCGGCCGGGAAGAGGTGCAGCGGAGCGTATTCCGTGGAATGCTCGCCGTCACCGAAGTCCCAGATCCAGCTCGTGGCGCCCGTGCTGGCATTGTGGAACTGCAGCGCGTAGGTGGTGCTCTGCATCGGCACGTAGCTGAAAGCTGCGGTGGGCCTCGGGTTCACCTGTACGCCATGCGGTACGACCAGCGTGTCCGTGCAGCCTCCGGCGCCGGTTGCGATCAGCGTCACGGTGTAGTCGCCTTCCGGATAGATGTGCCAAGGCGATTCCTCCGTGGAGCCTTCGCCATCGCCGAAGGCCCATTGATAGCCCATGCTGTTGATCGAGGTGTTGCCGAAGGTGACCGGATAGCCCGCGCAGGCGGGTTGCGGCTCCGGCACGAACTGCGCCACTGGTGTGGGATGCACGGTGAATTCATCCGTGCTGATGTCCGTGCAGCCATACTGGTTGAGAACGGTGAGCGTGATGGTGTAGGTGCCGGGGCTGCCGAACGTGGCCACCGGATCGTTCAAGAGCGAACTGGTCCCGTTGCCGAAGTCCCAGGCATGGCTCACCGCGCCGGTGGAGGCGTTGGAGAGCTGCAGGTCGAACGGTGAATCGCAGCTTTGGTCGCTGGCCATGGTGAAGGCGCTCACCGGCAGCGGGAAGGCCACCACGGTCGCGAACGCCGTGTCGGTACAGCCATTGAGGTTCTCCGCCACCAGCCGCACATGGTAGGTGCCCTCGGCCACGAAGGTGTGCATGGGGTCACTGGCCCCGATGGTGTTGCCGTCGTCGAAGTCCCACTGGTAGAAGTCCGCGTCCGCACTGCTGTTGGTGAACTGCACGTTCAGCGGGATGCAGCCGCTGAACGGGCCCGCGCTGAAGGTGGCACCGGGCGTGGCCATGATGTTCACTGTTTGGGTGAGGATGGCCGGACATTCGTTCAAGGCGGAAGCCACGGACAGGCTGACGTTGTAGCTGCCTGCGGCGGCATAGCTGTGCGTCGGCGCGGAAAGAGTGGAACTGCCACCATCGCCGAAGTCCCAGGTCAGCCCGGCGGGCGAGGGCGTGTTGTTGGTGAACTGCACCGGCGTTCCCGCGCAATGCGGGCCCGGCTGAATGTCGAAGTCCGCCGGGGGCGAGGCCTGCACCGTGATCTGCACGCTCACCGTGTCGTAGCTGCAGCCGTTGTCGGCGAAGAGCGTGACGGTGTACACGCCTGCGGTATCGTAGGTGGCGGTGGCGTTCTGGGCCGTGCTCACATTGCCTTCACCGAGGTCCCAATGCCAATTGGTGGCGCCGATGCTGTACTGGGTGAAGTTGACCGTCAAGGGCGTGCAGCCGCTGGTGGTGTCGGTATTGAAGAAGGCCGTGATGGAGTTGGGCTGCACGGTGATGGTGTAGGTGGCCGTATCGCTTCCGCAGGCATTGGCCGCCACCAGCGTGATGGTATAGGTGGTATCCTCCGCACCGGTGTAATAGGTGTGCTGCACGAGGCTGTCCGTGGTGGTGCTGGTGAGGCCGTCACCGAAATCCCAGAGGTAGCTGTCCGCCTGGCCGATGGTGACGTTGCTGAAGGTGACGGGCCATGGCGAGCAACCGGAGTCGAAGTCGGGGCCGAAGAGCGCCGTGGGTTCGGGATGGACGGTGATGGTCCGCACGGAATCCACGGAGCCGCAGAAGTTGGTGGCCGTGAGCGTGATGGTGTAGGTGGTGTCGCCGATCACGCTCGCATGGTACGTAAGTGGACCGGGATCCTCCACGATGGACGCGGTACCGTCGCCGAAGTCCCAGGCATAGCTCACCCCATCGCCGGTACTTTGGTTGTTCAAGGTCACCACCAAGGGTGCACAGCCTTCCACCGGGGAAACCTCGAAGCCGATCTCGGGCCCGGCCCACACGATCACATCATGCGCGATCGAATGCGTGCAGCCTTCAGCGGAAATGGCGGTCAACGTGACCGTGAACGTGTCCGCCATGGCGAACACGTGGGACGGGTCTTGCACAAAGGAACTGTCCCCATCACCGAAGTCCCAGGTCCATGCGCTCGCACCCGTGCTCCCGTCCGTGAAGGAGACTGGCACGTTCGAGCAGGCCGTGGGGTCGTTCGAGAATTCAGCCGTGGGAAGCGGGTTCACCGTGACGTCCACGGAATCGATGTTGCTGCAACCGTTCCCGTCGGTGAAGGCATAGTGTACGGAAAAGACCCCGTCCCCGCTCACTGCGGGATCGAAGCTGCCCAACGCTGCATCGGTGATCCCGGTGCCGCTCCAGGTGCCTCCGAGCGGCGTGGCGGCAAGGGTCTGCACCCCGGCATCCACGCACACGTCCACCGCGCTGGTGATGTCGATCACCGGCAACGGATGCACGGTGACCTCCACTTGGTCCTGCGTGACGCAAGAGCCGGCGCCCACGGCATACGTGAGCGTGAAGTTGCCCGCCACTACGGGATCGAACGCACCCGCCACATCCACATGCGGCCCGCTCCACGTTCCGCCCGCCGGGCCTCCGCTGAGTTGCAGTGTGCCGCCATTAACGCACACGGCCGTGTCATTGCCAGCGATGGCCGGGTTGGAGATGGTGATCACCGTAACAATGATCGAGTCACTGGCCGAGCAGAGGTTCGCATCGGTGTAGGAATAGGTGAGCTGGAAAGTGCCCGGCCCGTTGGGCGTGAACGATCCGCCGGGAGTGACCCCGGTGCCCGTCCACGTACCGCCCACCGGGGAATAACCGGTGAGGGTTTGGGCGAAGGGCTGGTCACAGAAGGTGGTATCGTTCCCCGCGCTCACCACCGGCAACGGGTGTACAATGATGGTGCGCACCGCCGTGGTGATGCATCCGTTCGGGTCATTGTACGTGTAGGTGAGCGCGTGGGATCCAGCCCCGGCCACACCGGGATCGAAATCGCTGCCGACAATGCCGTCCCCGGACCAGGCGCCTCCCGCCGGGGTCGCGCCCAGCGCAAAAGCCGGCTGATCGATGCAGAGCTGCTGGTCCGGGCCGGGGTCCACCGCAGTGGCCGGCACCACCGTTACCGTGGCGCTATCGGCGGAAGAGCAACTGCCCGCGCCCGCTGTATAATGAACGACGAAGGTGCCCGTGCCTGCCGGGGTGAAGAGACCGGAGTTGGAAATGGCACCGGTCCACGTACCGCCCGCAGGTGTGCCGGTGAGCTGTACTGGCGCGGCATTCTGGCAAACCAAGGTGTCCGGCCCGGCATCCGCCGGTGTGGCCGGTGGGGCCACCGTCACTTGGATGGTATCCGTGTTCGCGCAGCCTTGCGGGCTCACCACGGTATAGATCAGTTGATGCGACCCTTGTACGGCAGGGGTGAACTGGCCGTTTGCGGTCACGTTCGGGTCACCGCTCCATAGGCCGCCCGCCGTAATGGGGCTCAGGGTCTGGGCCTGGTTGCTTTCACAAAAGACGCGGTCCGGACCGGCATTCACCACCGGCAGCGGATGTACGGTGACCAAGGTGCTTGACGAACCCGTACACCCTCCGGCATCACCATGCAGCACCACGGTGGTGGTGGTGCTGGGCGTGAAGGTGAACGGCGTGCCGCTCCCGATGTTCACGCCTCCTGCGGTCCATTGGTAATTGCTTCCGCCGCTCGCGGTAAGGGTCACTGCATTCCCGGCGCAAACCGAGGGCACGATGGGCGAGATGCTCACCACCGGCGCGGGGTTCACGGTTACCGTGACCGTGCTGGGCAGTCCGCTGCACCCTCCGTCCGAGGCGGTCACGATATACACCCCTTGGCCGGCCAGCGTGATGTTGGGGATGCTCGGGTTCGTCAAATAGGAATCAAAGCCGTTGGGACCGGTCCAGTGAAAGGTGGTGCCCGCAACGGGCGTGACCCCCAGGTCCAGGGTCTCGCCCACGCACAACGTGATGGGGCCACCCACGACGGGAGCCGCAGGCAAAGGCGTCACGGACAAGGGCGTGCTGGAGGTGGTGGTGCCGCAAGCGCTGGTTGCCGAGGCGGTGATGGTGAAATTCCCGGACGTCGGGTAGGTGATGCTCCCGGGGCTTTGCGTGCCCGCGCTTGCAGGCGCTCCGCCGGGCATGGTCCATGCGTAGTCCGTAATGGGCGATCCGCACGGGGTGAACACCGCGCTGGGGCTTGCGCTCTGCCCTTCGCAAATACCGCTCACCGGGTTCACGGCCACCTGTGGCGGCGCACCCACGGTAACGGGCACGTTCACGGGGAAGGTGCCGCAGGAATTGATCGCCTGCAAGGTGACCGTATAGCTGCCCGCACCGGTGAAGGTGAACTGCGGCTCGAAGCTGGAAGCGTTTGTACCGCCGCTGAAATTCGCCGTGGCGCTCCCTCCGCAGGCCGCGCTGTTCACGGTGGTGAGCCAGTTGTAGCGCGTGGAACAGCTATTGGGGCTGGCGCTGGTGTTGTCCGTGGTGCTCACCAGCGGGGAACAGCCGGTGGTTGGGGAAAGGGTGAACGCTGGCAGCGGTGGCGCTTCCACGCAGATCGTACGCACCAGCGTATCCATGCCGCAGATGTTACCGGTAACATCCATCACGCTGTAGGTGCCGGGCGTGGTGAAGGTGACACCCAGTGATGTGGCGCCGCTGATCCACAATGATGGGTTCGTCGGCTGGGAGTTGATGCTCCCCATTGCGCCGCTGGCGGTCCACCCGGCAGCGGGCGTAATGCTCCAGATGTGCTTGGGGTCCGTACATGCAGGGGCCTGTGCGCCCAAGCTGTTGTCGGTGAAGGTTACCGTACTGTTGGTGCAAACGGTATCGTTCGGCGACACCGTGAAACTGACCACCGGGGACTCCGAAACGCGGATCTGGTTGATCTGGCCTGTTCGGGTATCGCACGGATTGGTGATCCGCCAAGCGATGGAGAACTCCCCACCCACGGCGCATGAGGAACTGATATACGTGTGGGAGAACGCCGCCTGCGGTGGCTGTGGCAGGGTATCCACCACTCCATCGCCATAGTCCACTATGTACAGCGTACCCGGCGGGTTGGTCTCGAAGTTGTTCCATTCGAAGCTGATGGAGTGGCCGGTACAGATGGACGAGTTGGAGACCACGCTGAGGCCGCCCAGGGGCACTTCACCAACGAACACGTTGAAGGGCAGTGTGCGGGTGCATCCGTTCGGCCCGGGGTCTTGGATCGTGTAGGTCCCCGATGTGAGGCCGAAGGGATATTGCTGGGTATCGGCCCAGCCCGGACCGCCGGGGTTTGCCGTCTGGCCATTGCCCCAGTCGATGCTGAAGACGGCTCCGGGCAGGGCGGTGCTCGCATCCGTGAACTGGAAGTCGTAGGTATTGGCACCCAGGCCACAAACGCTGAAGGTGAGCACCCCTCCGTAGGTGCTGGTGGTGGCGTTGGTGCAGCTGAGGTTGATCGCCGGCGAGGCGTTCACCGAAATGGTGACCTGATCCGTTCCTTCCTCGCCCAACGCATCGGTTACGGTAAGCGTATAGACCTGCGTTCCGGTAGTGGTGCAAACAGGGTGCTGGATATTCGCATTGTTCAACCCCGTGGCGGGCGACCAACTGTACTGATAAGGCCCCTGCCCCCCGGAACCCGCCGGATTGCCGCCCAAAGTGATCGGGCCACCCGCACAAATGGTCGCATCATTCCCGGCATTCGCCACCACCTGCGCACTGGCGTCCCCCCCCAGGAGCGAGAACGTGCAAGCAAGAAGAAGTGCGAAAGCCGCACGGGCATGGCGCATGATGTGCTCAAGTTCGATCCAGGCAAAATAGGTGAAGCGCATTACAGTGATCACAGGAGATAAGGAAAATCGATCACCATAAGGCCGTGGAGAGCGATAATGTTCAGGTATACGGAACGATCGACCAAAAGGGTAAGACCCATGCAAGGAAGGCCGTCACACGATGGTGACGGCCTTCCCATATTGTTCGTTGCCCTGCTACTGGCAGCCCATGGCGCCATAGCCACTGACCACGGAGAAGGACCCGTCCCCGTCGCCTTCATCTTCATCGAAGAAGCCCACGCCCTCAACCGCATAGTAGTTGCCGTTGAATTCCATGGTGCCTCCGTTCACGGTGATGCCGCCATCCTTGGAGAGGTAGATCCCTCCCTCATTCTGGAAGCTGATGACGAACGCGAAACTGAAGTTATCGAGGTCCTCTGCAGGCTGGTCGAGGTCATCGATCCAATTCAGCACGTCATAATCCGTATTGCTGAGCTGATCGGCATAGACGAAGTAGTACGCGAAGCCATGGAAATACTGGAACGGGTCGCTTCCGTCGGAAAAATCCCCGTTCTGCAACGCATCAAAGTCGCCCGATATACCGATCACACCGGCCACTTCCCCCATGTCGGGACCGAAAAGGCCGCCCCCCAAGGCATCCTCTCCGGTAGCGAAGCATACGGCGAGGTTGATGTTAAGAACGGTGTTGCCGGCCGCGACCGTACCTCCCCCGGCGCCCAGACCGGCCTGGGGCTGCGTAAGGACAACCATTCCGCCGTCCTCGGTCCATACCCACTGCCCGCCATTGCTGCTGGCGAAGTTGATGCTTGAGGCCGGCGCGGTTGTAAAGTCAAAGCTCCGTGATCCGTCCTGCTTGGCCCGGAACACCAGGATCTCGTCCATCGTCCGGTTGTAGATCCCCACTGCGGGCAGCCTCCGGGCCATGTCCATCACCTTGCCCTGCGTCCGGGCGTCCGTAACCGCTGCAGGCGCGTAGTTGTTCGGCCCGCCGACCGGCTCCTTGCTGCAGGAGGTGAACAACAGGGCAACGGTCGCCGCCAGCGGTAGTACCCGCCCCATCAGCTTTCGAGTGATCTGCATATTTCGCTTCATTGCCGCAGTTTTTCAAGTGGACCCAACAGTGGTCAGAACAACCAGCCCAGCCTCAGCTGGCCCACCACGTTGGGGCCGACCTGGAACTTGCTCACGTTGTCCTTCTTACCATCCCCGCTGACGGTCTTGGTGCCGGTATTGTCATCATTCGGGACCACGCTCTCGGTCTTGTTCGCCATGGGCATGGTCGTTGAAAGTCCGAAGCCGAGCTCGGTGCCCAGGTAAATGGATTTGGCCAAGTAGTAGTCAAAGCCCGCAACGGCGTTCAGGCCGATCCCCAAGCTGCCGCTCTTGGTCTGGTCATAGCCCAGTTCGTGGTTGCCGTTCGTAAGGACCAGGTCGGTCTCGTCCTTCTTGTTCTTGGTGGTATAGCTGAGGTCCAGATAACCTCCGAAATAGGGCGACAGGCGCTCGGTACCGGCCATGTGCTTTTCGATGCCCGGCTGCACGGTGATGGTGATGCTGCTCTCCTTCTTCTTCAGTTCCAGTGCCTTCGTCTCGCTATTCTCGTCCTG
Organism: Flavobacteriales bacterium; assembly: GCA_019912395.1. Lineage (GTDB taxonomy): Bacteria > Bacteroidota > Bacteroidia > Flavobacteriales_F > PHOS-HE28 > PHOS-HE28. The sequence continues at coordinate 134,695 of JAIOIH010000031.1, forward strand.
TGTGATGGTGGTCTTGTTGTCGAAGCCCAGGAAAACGCCCATGCGCATGGCCTTGGTGGCCGAGTTGAACTTGCGGTACTTGATCCCGGCCATGGTGATCGGGCTGCCTCCCAATGGGGCGACCATCAATTCCAAGTTCTTCTCGCCGCCCGCAGGCCGATACTGTGCTTGCGCCTCCGTGCTGGCCACGCTGGCCAAAATGACCACTGCCGCCAATAATTGCCTCTTCATTGATGTGAGTTGTTTTGATGGTTTGCGCAAAGATGCACCCGGCATCCAAATGAACAACTGATCGCCCGCTTTTTACGGTATTCACCGTATCCGGCATCAAAGGGCGATGAGGGAAATGGCCCCGCCGTCCACACTTCAACAGCACTGCGATCGATGCATGGCAGTACCGTAGTGTGATCCCGTGGCTTACTTTTCCCGCCAACCTGCCCTGCTCCATGAAAAAAGTATTGACCACAACTGTTGTACTGATCATCGCCGCTACCCTCTCCGCCCAGGAATGCGGGACCGGCCGATACAGCACCTACAACTACTTCCCGCAGATCGACAGCATCCCCGGCGTGGTCTTCGGCACCAACACGGGCGTGGACGGCAGCAGCCAAACCTTGCGCATGGACATCTACGCGCCCGCTGGCGACCCCCTGCAAGCCCGCCCCGTGGTGGTGTTGGCCTTCGGCGGATCCTTCGTCACCGGATCGCGCGCGAACATGGCCGGCATGTGCGGTCTTCTGGCGCGAATGGGTTATGTGGCCGTGGCCATCGACTACCGCGTGGGCTTCTTCTTCCCCAACGCCAGCACCACCATGCATGCCGTGCAGCGCTGCGTGCATGACCTGAAGGGCAGCATCCGATACCTGCGGAAGACCGTGGCCGAGGACGGGAACCCCTACAACATCGATCCCGACCGGATCATCGTGGGCGGCGTGAGCGCCGGTGCCATCGGCGCGCTCCACCTCACGTACATGAACGAAGCTTCCGAGCTGCCCGCTCCCCTTGTGGCCGACAGCGCCGCACTGGGCGGCATGGAAGGACTCAGCGGTCCCTTGGGGTATTCCAGCGATGTGATCGCCTGCGTCAGCATGAGCGGGGCGCTGATGGACACCACGTGGATCCACCCCGGCGACCAGCCCCTCTGCGGCATCCACGAGACCGGCGACGGCGTGGTGCCCTGCTATACCGAGCAGGCCTATGCCCTGGGCTTCCCTACCGGCATCATCGTTTCCGGAGATCATGACATCCATGTCCGCATGGAGAACATCGGCGTGCCCAACTGCTACTTGGAGTATCCCGGGACCGGGCATGTGGGCTATTTGGACTATGACCCCGTGAACTCGCTGAACTTCGTGTTCCAGTTCCTGGCCAGCGTGGTCTGCGATGAAGTACTGGACTGTCACGGCGCTACCGTCGCAGTGAACGAGCCAACGCCAGCTTCGGACGCCCTGTTGCTCTACCCCATGCCGGCGAGCAACACGCTCACAATGGACTTGCCGGAAGCCGCGTTAGTTCGCATTATGGACGGGCAAGGCCGATCGCTGCTGGAACGCATCCTTCCCGCCGGACAGAATACCTTGAACGTGGCCACGTTGCCGAACGGCATCTACCTGGTGAGGACTGAAGGACCCGTGGTGCGGACGGCGCGGCTGGTGATCACGAGGTAGTTCCTCGGTTGTCAGTTCTCTGGTGCCCGTTGTCGGGGCTGGCGCAGGGACGCGCAGCACTTGGCCAAGGCTGCGCGTCCCGCTCTTGAACGCTGGCACCACTCGCCCATTGGCACGGACCAAGGAGTAGCAACCTGCCTGCTACCTGCTGCTCACTGACAACTGCTTCGCCCCCGCACGCCGCTTGCGCTCAGCGATGATAAGCGAGAGTTCCCTGCCTGTCTGCCCGCGTGTACTGGTGTTCTCCTCTGCCCGGCGGATCAGGTAAGGGAGCACCTTCCGCACGGGTCCGTAGGGCACGTACTTCACCACGTTGTATCCGGCACCGGCCATGTTGAAGCTGATGTGGTCGCTCATGCCCAGCAACTGGCCGAAGTGGATGCGCGGATCATCCTTGGCCAGGCCGGCCTCGTGCATCAGCTTCGCCAACAGCAAGGTGCTGGCCTCGTTGTGCGTGCCGTTGAGCACCGCCATGCGATCGATGTGGGCCACGCAAAAGCGCAACGCATCATCGTAGTCGGCATCCACCGCAGCCTTGTTCGCACCTATCGGGTCCGGATAGCCCTTCTCCGCCGCGCGCTCCCTTTCCTTCTCCATGTAGGCACCCCGCACCAGCTTCATGCCCACGTGGTAGCCCTTGGCCTTCGCCAACTCCAGCTGTTCACGCAGGAAGGCCAACCGGTCGTGCCGGTACATCTGTGCCGTGTTGTAGACCACGGCACGGCGGGTGTTGAAGCGCTCCATCATCTCGGTGACCAGGGTATCCAGGGCGGCCTGGTACCAACTCTCCTCCGCATCCACCAGCACCGGCACGTCCGCTGCATGGGCCGCCTGGCAGATGCGTTCCACGCGCCTGCGGCCCCGCTGCCAGGCAGCCGCTTCCTCGTTGTTGAGCTGCTCCCCTGCGGAAACCTTCTCCAGTACATCGGTGCGGACCACGCCCGAAGGCTTGAACACCGAGAACGGAACGTTCGGATCGCCCTTGGCGGCGGCGATGGTGCGCAGGATCTCCTCCGCCGTCTCGTTCATCGCGCCTTGGTCATCCTCGCCCTCCACGCTGTAGTCCAGGATGGTGCCCACGCCTTTTTCCGCCAAGCGCCGGGCCGCCACCAGTGATTCATCGATCGTTTCGCCCCCGCAGAACTGCCTGAAGATGGTGGCCTTCACGATGCCCTTCACGGGCAGGTGCAGCGCCAGGGCCACCTTGGTGAGCATGCTGCCCACGCTGGTGAGCCACGCGGTGCCTATGATGCGGAAGAGCCACTGCGCCTGCCACAGGTCACGGTCGCTTTTGTGCGCGAAGGCCGTGCGCGTGTTGCCGAGGTCGGGGAGGGAGAAGTCCACCGTAGGGGAAGAGGTCGCCTGTTGGTGCATGTGGCGTTGCGTGCTTGAAGTTCGTTCCTTTGGGCGCCTTTTCTTCCGGTGAACACCGAAAAAGGAGAAGGCCGCCAAAAGTAGACATGGCTTCCATCCCTCCGCAGGCCCCGCGTATAATGATGGGCGATCACCCCGTCCTGATGGGTGAGCATGCCTTAGCCCACCTGGACCTCTGGCTGGCGGAACACGCACGGGGCGCTCAACGCTTTGTGCTGGGCGATGAGAACACCTTGGACCAATGCCTTCCGGAACTGCTGGCCCATGTGCCGGGCTTGCGGCAGGCCAAGACCATTCAGGTGCGGAGCGGTGAGGACAGCAAGGACCTCGAGGTCTGCCGCGCCTTGTGGGCGCACCTGGCCGGACATGCCGCGGACCGGAGCACCCTGCTGGTGAACTTGGGCGGGGGCGTGGTCACGGACCTGGGCGGTTTCGTGGCCGCCACCTATAAGCGCGGCATCCGCTTCATCCATGTTCCCACCACGGTAATGGGGATGGTGGATGCGGCCATCGGCGGAAAAAGCGCCATCGACCTGAACGGTGTGAAGAACCTCGTGGGCGTCTTCGCCGATCCGGAAGGCACCTACGTGCATCCCCCGTTCCTGCGCACGCTTGGCAAGCGCGAAGTGCTCAACGGCGTGGCCGAAATGGTGAAGCACGGCCTGGTGCGCGACGCGGCGCACTGGAACGAGGTACGCCGCGCCCCGCTGCACGACCTGGACGCATTGGCACCGCTCATCATGCGCTCCTCCGCCATCAAGGCCGAAGTGGTGATGGAGGATCCCCGCGAGGCGGGACCGCGCAAGCTGCTCAACTTCGGGCATTCCATCGGTCACGGATTGGAGGCCTTCGCACTGGAAAGCCAGCAACGCTCGCTCCTGCACGGCGAGGCCGTGGCCATCGGGATGGTCTGTGCCACGTGGCTCAGCTGGCGGACCGGCCTGCTGGACCGCGATCGCATGAACGCCGTGGAGGAACACCTCATGGGCCTCTTTCCGCGCTTCAAACTGCAGGAGTCGGACAGCCACCGCATCATTGAACTGATGCGCAACGACAAGAAGAATGTCGGCGACGAGTTCCGGTTCACCCTGCTTACCGGCATCGGTTCAGCCCGCGTGGACGTCCCGATCAACGCCGCACAGGTGGCCGAGGCGCTGGAGCATTATCGCCTGTTGACGCCCGATGCGCACCTCCGTCACCATCCGCAGACCTGAAGGGCCGGTGCGCGGACGCATCGCCCTGCCGCCCGGCAAGAGCGTGGCCAACCGCGCACTCATTCTTGCAGCACTGGCCGGCGACATCCACTGCGTGAAGAATTTCGGCAACGCGGACGACACGCGTATCCTGCATCGCTTGCTGGGGGAGCGACCCGAGGAAATGCACTGCGGGGATGGCGGCACTACGTTCCGGTTCCTCTTGGCATGGGCGTGCGTACAGGACGGGGAAGAACGCATCATCACCGGAAATGCACGGTTACTTAAAAGGCCGCATGCTCCGCTGGTGAAGGCATTGCGCGACCTGGGCGCGGACATAGAGAAAGTGGAAAATGGATTTCGCGTTCGCGGGAACAACTTGAAAGGGGGAACGATCACCCTCCATTCCCCCGAAAGCAGCCAGTTCATCAGCGCATTGCTAATGGTGGCACCGTGTTTTCGCGAGGGCCTTCAACTGCACTGGACCGGCACGCGCCTGAGCGGACCCTATGTGCGGATGACGCTGAAAATGCTGGCGCGCTTCGGTGCGGAGGCCAGGGAGAAGAACGGTTCCATCCATGTCACACCCGGTCCTTTGAAGCCCGTTGAAACCCCTATTCCCGCCGATTGGAGCGCGGCCTCTTTCTGGTTTGAATTGGCCGCACTGGCTCCCGATGCACAGCTGTTGCTCGCAGGTTTGGAACCGGATGGCCTGCAAGGGGATGAGATCGTCGCCAAGCTTTTTGAGGACCTCGTACGATCAACTCCCGCCAAAGGAGGAGTGGATCTGGAAGCCACCTCCAACGGTGAAAAGTCCAGCTACAAAGCCGATCTGAGCAACACACCGGACCTCTTCCAGCCGCTGGCCTTCGCGCTTGCCGCACGAGGCCGCGCTGCCGAGTTCACCGGCCTGCACAACTTGGCCTTGAAGGAGACCGATCGACTGAGAGCCGTTGCCGAAGCATTGAAAACCTTGGGTTGCCTGGCGGAATACAGCGGCAGCACCTTCACGCTTCGCGGGCCCGTCACCAACCTCTCGCCTCCCCCGTTCGATCCGCAGGGCGATCACCGCATGGCCATGGCCTTGGCCCCGCTGGCACTGGTCTGCGAGCAGGTGACGATCCTGGATCCCGTGGTGGTGGCGAAGTCCTATCCGGGGTTTTGGGAGGACCTGAAAAAGGCAGGGTTCTCGGTGGAATTCTCGGGGAAAGACTGACCGCAACGACGCAACGGCGCAACGATAACGCCACGTTCTTTTGCAGCATTCCTAGGAAGGCTAACCGCAATGAACCGCCGTACCACGGGCATGGATGGCACCACGTTCTTTTTCGCGATATCCGGAAAATTGCATTCGTTGCGCAGTCGTAGCGCCGTTGCGGTGAAAAAAGCTACCGTCTCGGCTTCCTTAACCAAACCTTCTGTCCAGCCACTATCGGGTCCGCGATACCCATGTCGTTGTACTTCGCCAGCCTTTTCAGCTTCACGCCGTACCGCTGGCTGATGCCCCAGAGCGTTTCACCCTGCTGTGCGATGCAGCTTTCCTGTTGCTTGCTCTTATTGCGCTTGGGCTGGATGTACACCACCTGCCCCTCCTCCAAGTGGCCGTCCTTCGCGATGTCGTTCCAATTGGCCACCAGACCGGGCATCTGTTGGATCTCGTCCGCGATGTCCTTCACGGTTTCGCCCTTCCGTGCCCGCACGAATTTGATGCGCCCGTCGAACAGTTCCACGGGCCGGGCATTTCCGATGGTGACCACATTGTCGTCGCTGCGACCACCTGCGTGCTTTGATGGCTTGTGCGCGGTCTTGGCTGGTGCTGCGCCCTTGCTGGCATAGCTCACATCCACACCACGGTCCAGGTTATCCAGCTTGTACCGTTCGATGATGTCGATCAGCTTGTGCGGATAGCGCGGGTCGGTGGCATAGCCGCATTGCTTAAGGCCATGGGCCCAACCCTTGTAATCCGTGGGCTTCAGCTCGAACAATCGCGCATAGCGCGAGCGCATCAGGAATTTCGAATGATCCTCGAAGCTCTGGTCGGCACTGCGGTACTTGCGGAAGCAATCGTTCTTCTTGTCATCATCGTGGAACACCTTTCCGCCGGTCCAGTCCGGGGTGCATTTGATGCCGAAGTGGTTGTTGCCCTGGGTGGCCAGGATGCTGTTACCACTGCGGCTTTCCAACAGCCCCTGCGCCAAGGTGATGCTGGCCGGGATGCCGTGCTCCTTCATCTTCCTCACGGCCACATCCTTCCATTTGGCGATGTACTGTTCCGGGGTCTGGTCGGCATTGCCGGCTTGTGCCTGAGCCGGGGCCAGCACGGCGATCAATGCCCATGCCAAGAAGGTTTTCAACACCTGTTGGATCTTCATTATTAATCACGCAGAATTCCGCAAGGGCCGAAAATACCGGGCTTCCAAGGGCTTTTACACATTCAGCCCACAGAGCTGTACACCGGCATTTGTGAATAAAACGCGCCTACCCCGAACTTCGTGCCCTCCATGGCCTCCCACCCCAAGCCGCCTGCGGACGACCCGCGCACCAAGCAGCTCCTGCGTTTGGGCTATGCGTTGGAAGACTTCTACTTCACCCCCGAAGGCCATGTGGCGTGGACCGAGGCCTACCACCTGAAGCGCGGCTATTGCTGCCAGAGCGGCTGTAGGCATTGCCCGTACGGAAATTCGCCGGAGGATAGGAAACGAAAGAAGGCCCCACGGATAGATCCCGCAGAGCCTTCCTGAAACCGGATAGCGGGTTAATCCAGCATCAACTTCGATTGGCGCGCTTGGCCTTTGTGCTCGCTGCGGATGAGGTACAGCCCTGCGGACTGTTGGCCCAGCGGGATACGCACCTGCTCGCCACGCACATTATCCTTGCGTGCCACCTCTCGCCCGGTCACATCCAGCACGCGCACCGTGCCCAGTTGCATGGTGCCTTGTACCACCAGCGTACCACTTCCATCCCACCATGCGTTTATCGTGCTATTGGCCTTGGCGCTTTCTGCTATGCCCACCACACCTTGCGCAGCGAACAGCTCCGAACCCACGACCTCGCTATTGGCGGTGAAGACGAAATGATCCTGGAAAGCGATCATGTTAGCCGAGGAAGGATTCGGTCCACCGTTGATGTAGGTGGGATGGAAGTCGCTGATCATCACCGTACCTGCGGCGGTACCATCGCTGCGCCAGTATTGACGGTGGGTGTCGCCTTCGATCCCGAAGAAGTAGAAATGATCACCGAGTTCACGGAAGCCATAGAAGTTCTGGTTGCTACCGGAACTATTGGTAATAGGAGCGAACGCCTTTATGGTAGTGGCTTGGCCAGTGGCCGGATCGAGCCGTAGAAGAGCCGTATTGACCCCGCCGGTGGTGGAAAGCGCGTACAATACGCCGTTCACTTCCGTCAAATATGGGTAGGCCTGATTAGGCACGCTGGCATCCAAAACAGCTTCCGTAGTGGCTGTGGTTCCCTTTGTCCTGTACAAACGCGCACCGTTCTGCGAAACTATGAAATACATCCAACCCTCGGGGCTAACGGAATACGTGAGACCTGGGATCTTCACGAACACGGTAGTCGCGGGATGCATCAATTCCGTGGTGGCCCCATCCGAAGCCAGAACGCCATCCGGGGTGTTTATGATGAAGTGATCTTCGTTCTTGGACCACTCCAAGCTGATGGCGCCGGTCTCGTCCTGCTCATTGACCTCGGCGAATTGGGTGGTGCCCGCCTCGGTACCGTCGCTCACCCACAACTGCATGCCATTGGTCTCATTCTGAGCCAAAAAGTAGGCTCTTCCTTGAAAATCGAAACCTTGGAAAAGCGGGAAGGGAGAACCCAAGCTGGTGGTGGACCCGGGCATGATGTCCTTCACCATGTGGGTGCCCGCCAGGGTACCGTCGGTCACCCAAGGTTCGTGTCCGTTCGCCTCGCTATGGCCGGGAAAGAGCAACTTCCCGTCGGGAAGGGGGATGGCGGCAAAGTAGAACACGAGAGTTCCGGGAAAAGTACCGAGCAGTTCGACTGTCCCGTTGCGCACGACATACAGGGAATAGTCGAATACATTAGGGGTGAAGAAGTAGATGTTGTCGCCGCTGGTAACGATGCCGCCATTGGTGGTGGTGTATCCCGCAACTCCGCCAACATGGGCCAACTCCTCCACACTGCCCGACAGATCGTTCAAGGCAAAGAGCTTTCCCGCAGTAGGCCCATCATTTGCGAAGAGCAACAAGCGGTCGTTATGGATACGGAAGCCGTTCGGATTTCCGTGGTTCAGGATCGTGGCCGTCACCTCCCCGGGGTAAAAATCCCTGACGAGCGTAGGGGATTGTGCTGATGAGAGCGGTGACTGAAGCAATAAGGCAATACTGGCAATGGATGTAATGAGTTTCATGTGCGCTTGTTTGGTTGTGGGCAAAACTCTGGAACCCGCACTACGGGAAGCGCCGTAATTTCAAGCGAAGTGACCACGATCTTCTGTGGATAAGCGCCTCGTTCCAGGGCGAAGGCAGCGTTTTGCCTGCTCACCCTATCTTGTTGGTCAAACGAGCGACCATGCGCAAGCTCATGCTCTTATGCGGTGCTCTGATCTGCGGTTTGCTTTCCGCACAGAACTGGGCCTTGATCAACCCGGATTACAAGTACAACTATTCACTGGGCGGCACGGATACGATCACGAACCAAGTGTTCGTAGCGGCGATCGATACGCTGGGACCGGATGACCGCCTGCTCACACTTAACCGGGTGCCGCTGGTCTGCGACACTTGTGGTGCGGATGTTTGGGAAGTAGCCGTGTGGCCGGACGCTCCGCAGTGGTTGGGCGGCACCGTGCGTGTGGTTGCGGATGAATGGCATTTCACGGGGAATGGTTCCCAGGTCATTCTACCTCTTGCTACGGACGGAAGCTTCTGGTTGTATGATACGCTGAACACCATCTGGGCGCAGATGGGGCCGGTGGTTGATATAACAACGTTCGGGCTTCCCGACCAGCACAGGGCGATCACGCTCGACAACGGCGAAGCGATCGTGATAAGCCGCGATCACGGTATCCTCTCATGGAGCAGTGGCCATACATTGATCGGCATCAACGGACCCCAAGTTGGCCGCACGATCCCTACGCTGCAGGAGTTCTTTCCGTATGAAGCAAACGATGTGTTGGAGTATGAGACCTGGTATGGCGGCTGTGATGGGATCGGTGGATGCGAGGGAAGGTCGAGGGAATTCAAATTCACGGTTGGCGAGAGCATCGAGACCGACAGCGCGATCCTCTTCTCCGGTTGGATGAGCGCCCATCACCTGTGGTATTTCCAATTGGGCGGGATCGGTTCACCTACTCAGTACGTCCACGATTACACGAACGCCGCAGGAGAATGGATAGCCGGGCCGCCGGAGTTGCCATGGTCAGAACTGCTGGCCTCCTACCCGGGGCAGCTTGTCCAGCGTTTGCATCAGATGGCTCCGAATGCCGGGCCGGACTTCTGTATCGCGGAACATGCACTGGATGCAAACGGACGCTATACCATCGGCTGCCGTGCATTCGAGCGGAATGAGGAGGTGGGGTATTTCTTCTTCTCCAACATGGAAGCCGGTCCTGCGGGCACGATCCTCTTGAATGGACCCGAGGACTGGTGCTATCCGGACGGGGGAGACGTATGCGGGGTGAGCTATGTGGAAGGTGTGGGCATGACCGGCTTCAACGGCAACTATTTCGAACGCGGTGAGCACTATCTACTACGTGGACTGATCCTGGGTGGAGACACGGTGTTGGGATCGATCACGGATGACAGCATCCTGCTCAACGTTTCCGACCTTACAGCATCTTCAGGTTTCACCATCGCTCCGAACCCTGTGGTCGATCGGATCTCCGTCAATGGCCTTACAGCTGCGACCGAGGTCCTGCTCCTGCACGATGCCTCCGGCCGCCTTCTTCGGTCCTTACCTGTTTCCTCAACGTCATCCGAAGACCTCGATGTTCGAGACCTTGCTTCCGGCATCTATCTCCTAAGGACGATGCCCGGAAATGAAGCCAAGCGCTTCGTGGTAGCCCGTTGAGCCCTTCCTCAGTAGATACAGTATTCGGTCAGCCGGAAAGGAGGTCTATCGCAGACTGTGCCAACAGCCGCATTTCCCCTGACCTTCCTCAGCTCAGTAGCCATCGCTTCGGGATATGTTTGCCCGCAACCAGCAACTGTTGCCATCCTACCCACCAACTGAATGAAGCTCCTGACACGCTCCTTGCTTCTCCTGTTCGCCTTGGCCGCCTTCTCCTCTTGCAAGAAAGAGGAGGCCGAAGAACCCGCTCCGCCAGCACCTGCCGGCACCGATCTGCAACTGCTGCAGTCCGCTACGGACGGCTCCTATACGCTGGAGCTTTACAGCAAGACCGGCCAACTGCGTGTGGGCCACAATACGATCTTCGTCCGCCTGAAGCATGGCGGAAGCGCTGTGAGCAACGCCAGCTTGAGCTGGATGCCCATGATGACCATGACCATGGGCGGCAGCACGCACCAGCACAGCTGCCCCTACTCGGCGATCACATCCACGTCCAGCGACCCTTCACTCTTCCAAGGTGATGTGGTCTTCAACATGGCCAGCGGTCCCATGGGCCAGTGGGAAATGACCGTGACCCATGACACCGGAAGCGGCCCCCACGAAGTGGTGATGTCCGTGAACGTGCTGGCCTCGGACAGCGACTTCAAGAAGCGATACACCTCGTCCATCGGCACGGATGGCGTGACCTATCTGTTGGCCATGGTAGAGCCGAGCAACCCCGACCAAGGAGCCAATGACATGATCGTTGGACTGTACAAAAGGGTGAACGACACGGAATTCCCGGTGGTTGATGGATACATCATCCGCGTGGACTCCCGCATGCCGGGCATGGGCAACCATACCGCGCCGGGCAATGTGGACCTGACGCAAGGAGCCGATGGGTTCTATCACGGGCAGGTCGGCTTTTCCATGACCGGCTATTGGAAGATCAACCTGATCGTGGAGGATGGCTCCGGTACCGCACTTTGCGGGGAAGCCATCACGGAGACCAACCTGGAAAGCAGCGTTCACTTCAAAGTGTCATTCTGATCCGCTGCACGGCACTCATAGGCTTCAGGTCCAGAAGCACTGAAGGGCCATCGCAATGATCGTGCGGCACTTGGTCCTCCTGTTCACCCTGTTGCACATGGGTACCGCGCTGTTTGGCCAGTCCCGCTTGGACAGTCTGGTGAAGGCTTCGCGGGATACGATGTCCTTTCTGGAGCTTGAGAACGTGGTGATCCTGCCCACCGATCCAAGCTGCCACATGCATGGCGACAAGCCACTGGGCTCGTTGGAGAACTACTTGGCCGAGTCCAATTCCGTGAACATGATCCGGCGGGGATGCTACGCATGGGAACCCATGCTGAACGGCATGTCCACGGAGCGCAGCGTGATCACGGTGGATGGCATGCGCATTTACGGCGCCTGCACCGACAAGATGGATCCGGTGACTTCCTACGTGGAAACCTCCAACCTGTCCCGTGCACGGATCAAGAGCGGCGTTTCCGGCGGCGAGCACGGCAGCACCATCGCGGGCTCCATCGACCTGGAGCGTCGGAGGTCCGGCTTCAAGGCGAAACGCAGCTTCGGCGGCTCCGCCTCTGCAGGGTTCGAGGCCAACAACAACCAGCGTATCCTGGGCGCCGCGCTGAACTACTCCAGCTCCTCCTTCTACACGGATCTGGACATTACCTCCCGCGATGCCTCCAACTACAAGGCCGGCCATCGCTCCGGCACTTCTTCCGAGGTGGAGCACTCGCAATTCACCAAGTACAACCTTTCCGCCATCGCCGGATACAAGCTGAGCGAAGGCAACGAGCTGGAGGCCTCGCTGATCTTCGACAAGGCCACCGACATGGGTTACCCCGGCCTGCCCATGGACGTATCGCTGGCGCAGGCACTCATCGGCTCGGTGCAGTACCGCCACCTGCCGCGCAACGGCCCCATCAGCCTGTGGGAAACCAAGGTGTACTACAACACCATCACCCACGTGATGGACGACAGCCAGCGGTCGGTAGTGCCCATCCGCATGGACATGCCCGGCTGGAGTACCACGCAGGGCTTCTACACCAAGCTGTATGCATCGGCGGGCAAGCACCACATCAAGGCCACGTGGGCGGGCCATCGCAACAACTCCTTGGCGGAAATGACGATGCACCCGAACAACCCCGCCGAGCCCAGCATGTTCATGCTCACCTGGCCGGATGTCAACACCCTGTACAGCGGCTTGAACGTGGAGGACCGCATCCGCTTCAGCCCCAAACTGGATCTGACGCTGTATGGCGGGCTGGGCTTCCATGAGAACAGCATCGGCAGCGAATTCGGTCGCCGCTCCTTGGAGCTCTTTTATGTGGACGTGCCCGCATCCACGAGCCGCGTGCTGGTGAATGCCGGTGCCTCCTTGGCGCATCACCGCGGCCGCTTCACCAAGCGGGTGGGCCTCGGCTACAGCGAGCGCGCACCCTCCGTCTCCGAGGGCTACGGCTTCTACCTGTTGAACGCCAACGACAACTACGACTACATCGGCGACCCCGATATGCGCAACGAAGGCTCCGTTTCCGCAGAACTCTCCAGCACCTACAAGCACGGCAGGCTGATGCTGGAGTGGACCGCTTCGTACTTCCACATCATCGATTACATCATCGGCAAGCCGCAGCCCGACCTGTTCCCCATGAACATCACCGCTTCCGGCGTGAAGGTCTACGAGCAATTGCCTTACGCCACACTGTTCAACACCGGTCTGGGCGCAGAGTACCGCTTCAACCAACCTTGGCTGTTCTTCGGCCGCGCCTCGTACAGATATGGGGAGGGCAGCGATGGCACGCGCCTGCCGCTCATCCAGCCGCTGCAAGGTCGCACCGGACTGCGGTACGGGAAGAAGAAGTATGTGGCCGAGGCCTCCGTGGAAGGCAGCACCCGCAACCGCAACAGCGCGGAATTCGGCGAGACCAGCAAGCCGGGCTACGTGATCGGCAACTTGTCCGTCTCCCGTGAGTTTTCCTTGAAAAAGCACAGGCTCACCGTCAACCTCGGTGTGAACAACATCACGGATCGGTACTACACCACGTTCTCCGATTGGTCCGGCATCCCCAGCATGGGCCGGAACATATACAGCCACGTGGTGTTCACGCTGTAGTGTGCGCGATGGCTTTCCAGTAGCATTTCCTCCCGCAGGTTTCCGTGTAAGGCCACATGAGCCTGGAAAAGTGCAACCTGCTCAGGCAACGTTTAAGCCGCTCACCCTATCTTGTTGATCAAACGAGCGACCATGCGCAAGCTCATGCTCATTTGCGGTGCTCTGATCTGCGGTTTGCTTTCCGCACAGAACTGGGCCTTGATCAACCCGGACTACAAGTACAACTACAGCAACGACGGCACGGATACGATCAGCGACCAGATCTTCGTGACGCAAATTGATACGCTGGGCGTGGACAGCTTTCGGTATGAGTTGACTTCTGATGTAGCAGGGCATTGCCTCACATGCGACCCGATGCAGTACTCTGCGCCATGCTACGGGTTACAAGCCCCGATGATCAGGACCGGAATTCCGCATGTATTTGGGAACAACGTAATCCTCCTCGGAACCGATCTCTGGATCATTGCTGGTGCTGGAAGCATGTTGATAAAGCCGCATCTCAGTGTAGGCTCTTCATGGATCTCTCCCCTGGGTGGGACGGCCTGGCTCTACGATGCGGACACCATGTCCCTGTTCGGTGGGGTGGATAGCGTAAAATCGATCGCGTTTAGCAACGGCGATACGTTGCTCATATCCAAGTCTTTCGGTCTGGTAGCGAGATGGAACGACGCGAACTTTGGTCAAATGTTGATCGGTCTGGACGGGACCTTGCAATTAGGAATGCATCTTCCGGATGTTGGCGACTATTTCGCGCATCAGGTCGGGGACGTGTTCGAGTTCGCCAAGGAAGGTCATTATGAGGACGCGAGCTGTGTCCACTACACCTACGGGTGGATCAAGTACATATGCATGCAACGGGAAGACTTGCCGGACACCATAGCACTTACCTATCAGACCATTGAGCAAATGGACGAGTATGGGTTCACCATTCCTGGGCCACCGCACCCTTGCGGCGGCTGGCAGGGCGCCTGGGTCGACACGGTTACCGTACATATCGCTCGTGGATCGATGATGAGCACACACCACTTCAATCCAGACCTGCACATTGGCACATGGCCTGGAGCAGTTGGCTTGTCAGACTATCTCTATGCCACGGACAGTCTATTCACATGGATGACCATCGGCCTTGATAGCACCGGACGCACAACGATGGGGTCTGCATTCGATGTGGCATCGAATACCAACTTGTTCTGCTCGAGCGATCAGGATAGTTCGATCCTCATGCAGGCAAATACTAATTGGTGGTTGAGCTCCACGTTCGGCGAGGGGATCGGGCTTGTTGAAGAGATCAGGGATGGGATCATCGCAGGATCCCGTCGACACCTCGTAGGCTATGTATTTGATGGGGACACCTCTGGCACAGTGCATTCCGACTCGTTCCTCCTGTCCGTTCAGGAGCATCCGGACGAGGCACCTGCCGTCACGCTTCACCCGAACCCTGCGGATGACCACCTCCTCCTTACATCCGTTGCTCCAGGCACAACCTTCTCCATCCTCAACTTGACGGGTCATGTGCTTTTGACCCAGATGACCACATCAACACCGGAACATATCGTTGTCAGCGGTCTGGCTCCCGGTGTCTATCTGATGCGGATGGACGGATATGGACCCCAGCGCTTCGTGATCGCCCGGTAAGATCACCGTAGTAGCGAACTTTGCGGCATGCCGACCGAACCCTCTATCCTACTCAACCTCTTCCAAGCCTCCATCCGCGAAGGCATTCCCGCTGAACTTCCAGCAGCCAAACCGTTGGACGCTTCGGTACCCCACGCCCCCACCCGCAAGGACATCCTTTCCACGGAAGAGAAGAAGCTCGCGCTGAAGAACGCACTGCGCTACTTCCCCAAGGAACAGCATGCGGTATTGGCTCCGGAATTCGCAGCGGAGCTGAAGGAGCACGGGCGCATCTACATGAACCGCTTCCGGCCGAGCGAGCCGATGCATGCGCGCCCGATCGATCAGTATCCGGCGAAATGCAAGCCAGCCGCAGCCATCATGCTGATGATCCAGAACAACCTGGACCCTGCCGTGGCGCAGCATCCGCACGAGCTGATCACCTACGGCGGCAACGGTGCAGTGTTCCAGAACTGGGCGCAGTACCGGCTCACCATGCAGTACCTCAGCGAGATGAGCGAGGAGCAAACGTTGGTGATGTACAGTGGCCATCCCCTCGGCCTTTTCCCCAGCAACCGCGAAGCCCCGCGCGTGGTGGTGACCAACGGCATGGTGATCCCGAACTACAGCAGTCCGGATGATTGGGAGCGCATGAACGCGTTGGGCGTTTCGCAATACGGCCAGATGACCGCCGGCAGCTACATGTACATCGGTCCGCAAGGGATCGTGCACGGCACCACCATCACCGTGTTGAACGCTTGCCGCATGCTGAAGGGCACGGACAAGACCACCAAAGGCAAGCTCTTCGTGACGGCCGGTCTCGGTGGTATGAGCGGCGCACAACCCAAGGCGGGCAACATCGCCGGCGTGGTGACGATCTGCGCGGAGGTGAATGCCACCGCAGCGCACAAGCGCCAAAGCCAAGGCTGGGTGGATGAAGTGATCGAAGATGTGGATGCCTGCATCGATGCCGCATTGGCTTGGCGGAAGAAAGGCGAAGCACACAGCATCGCCTTCCTCGGCAACGTGGTGGACCTGTGGGAACGCCTGGCCGAACGCAACATCGCGGTGGACCTCGGCAGCGACCAGACCAGTTTGCACAATCCGTGGGCTGGCGGCTACTATCCCGTGGGGCTCAGCTACGTGGAGAGCAACGCCTTGATGGTGAAGGACCCCGCAGCCTTCAAGCAGCGTGTGGAGGAAAGCCTGAAGCGCCAAGTGAAAGCGATCAACACGCTCGCGGAAAAGGGCATGTACTTCTTCGATTACGGCAACGCCTTTCTGCTGGAAAGCAAACGCGCCGGAGCGGAGATCGGCGGCTTGCATGGCGAAGAATTCCGCTACCCGAGCTACGTAGAGGACATCATGGGACCAATGTGCTTCGACCATGGCTTCGGGCCGTTCCGCTGGGTATGCAGCAGTGGCGATCCGAAGGATCTTGCCACCACCGATCGCATCGCCGGTGATGTGCTGGAAGCGATGCTGAAAGATGCTCCCAAAGAGATCCATCAGCAGATCGCGGACAACCTGCATTGGATCCGCGAAGCGCAGAAGAACAAGCTGGTGGTGGGCAGCCAGGCCCGCATTCTTTATGCAGATGCCGAAGGACGCATGCGTATTGCCGAAGCTTTCAACAACGCCATCAAGAGCGGCGAGATCTCCGCGCCGGTAGTGCTGGGCCGCGACCACCATGACGTGAGCGGCACCGACAGTCCGTATCGCGAAACGAGCAACATCCGCGACGGATCGCGCTACACAGCCGATATGGCCGTGCAGAACTTCGTGGGCGATGCCTTCCGTGGCGCGACCTGGATAAGTCTGCACAACGGCGGCGGCGTAGGCTGGGGCGAAGTGATCAACGGCGGCTTCGGCATGGTGCTGGACGGCAGCGCGGACAGTGATCGCCGACTGAAGAGCATGTTGCACTGGGACGTGAACAACGGCATCGCACGCCGCGCATGGGCACGCAATCCGAACGCGCAGTGGAGCATTCAGGAGGCGATGAAGCGCGAGCCGAGATTGAAGGTGACCGTGGCGCAGGAAGCGGAGGATGCACTGATCGAAGGCTCATTGGACTGATCCATGGCTGCATGCGTGCCGCGTTCCTGCTTGTAACGCTCGTGGTAAGTCAATGGTCCGCAGCGCAGGACCAAACGAGCCTGTGGCTTCGCTATTCCTTTCGGATTCCGCTGGATACGAACTGGACCGTGCAAATGGACCCCGACTTCCGCACCGAACTGGCTCCGAATACATGGGGCTTCACGCAGTGGTTGTTCCGGAGCGACTTCCAACGGCGCTTGAACGATGTGCATACCGTGGGATTTGGCGCAGTGGGTGCGTACAATACCGACGAACAACAACTCGTCGAGATGTTCGAATGGCGTCCACAGGTCACCTTGCTCACACGTCCACGCTCCCTCGATCGCAGGTTGCTGTTGCGAGGGAGGGTGGAATGGCGGCAACAATACTTTTCCTCGGACGGGGAAACCGCGTCCCAGAGCTTCGGCACCTTGCGCTGTCGTGCCCTGGTCCAGTACGAGATCCCCTTTGCCCGGACCAAGCACCTCATGACGCGTGGATTCCGCAACCAGGCCGAGATCATGGTCCGGGCGTACACGGATACGCCCTTGGGCTTCATGGACCAGCTCCGCTTGTCCTCCGCGTGGGTGATGCCGGCCTCCAGGAAGGTGGAAATGGAGGTCATGTGGATGTGGTTCCTTCGGGAGAAGGAAATATGGCAGCAGTGGTTCCGGATCGCCTTCGTACACCGGCTCGTGTAACCGCCTTGCTACCTTGTGACCTACGCAGGGCATCTCAAAGAAATATCCCTGGTAAACAGGGGATCCTGCGGGACGAAGTTGGACGTGTATAGAATTCGGCGGATGTGGCAGAGTCATTCCCACATCCTTCGCCGAACGACTTACCTTCGACGGTGCGTTCCTTTCTGATCGAACCCTGAAATTGTGATCCCATGAGAAACTCGTTACGCCCGCTCGTCCTTGGATCCACCCTTCTTATCCTCGGGGCTACCCTGGCGCAAGCGCCCTTCCAAGTCCGTGTCAACGGCCACATCGCCGAATGCGTCCCCGGCCAGATGGTGACCGTGCAAACCTTGCCCGGTACGCTGCCCGCACAATCCGTGGCGGTGCCTACGGACGGGAACTGTGACTTCCAAGCGAACCTCGGCCTCCTCTCCCCCACCGGCGGGGTCTTTGCCTACTCGTTGTGCAGCAACGGCACCAGCACCGGGGATTCATCGGCGTATGCCTTCAGCAATCCGATCGATTCCACCACGCTGGACCTGGACCTCTCCTGCGAAGGCGCTGCCTCCGGCTTTTGCCAAGCTTGCGTTACGGTGGCACAGGATGGCACAACGCCCTTCAGTGCGCAGTTCACCAGCTGCAGCAGTGGCGGCGCACCACCGTACACCACCATCTGGTTGATGCCCGACGGCACCCTCAGCCTCGATGCGAGCCCCACCTTCCTCTTCAGTGGGCCCGGCGCATACGGCGTGTGCATGCAGGTCTCCGATGCCACGGGCTGCTCCAGTGTAGCGTGCGATACGGTGTTCGTCGGTGCGGACGGCACCATCAACCCGCCGGGCTCGCTGCCCTGCCAAGCCGGCTTCTGGGTGCTCCAAGCCTATTCGGACACCTCCAGTGGCGGCGGCCTTTTGGCACCGATCCCCAACGAGGTTTGGGTATGGAACCTCAGCAGCGGGGCCGACGGCATCGACCAATACTCCTGGGACTTCGGTGATGGCGATGGGTCCGCCGAGCCCTATCCCACCCATGTGTACGATGGTCCCGGTCCCTGGCAACTCTGCCTTACCGTCAGCAGCGGCGCCTGTACGGACACCCACTGCGATACGGTGAGCATCGATGCGGACGGGCTGCTGAACGGCATGATGCTCGATGGCCTCCACGTCGCTACGGAAAGCCGCTCGAACGGCTTCACGCTGAACGTGATCGCCTCCCTGCCCACGGGCATTCACGAATGGCCGACCATCGCGGACTTCCGCCTATGGCCCAACCCGGCGCAGGATGAACTGAACATCTCCTTCAACAACAGGGGCTCCGGAACCGTGCCCGTGTCGGTGATAGACGCGACGGGCCGTACGGTGCTGGTTCAACAGCACAGCTTGGCCCTGGGCATCAATACGCTGCGGCTGAACACCGGAAGACTTTCA